>CAZEKB010000018.1:51388-78051 GCA_964512225.1 uncultured Rickettsiales bacterium
GGGCCTCGGGAGCGCCGGGAGCGCCGGGGGCCTCGGGGGCTGCGGCCATGTCGGGGGCGCCGGGGGCCTCGGGAGCACCGGGAGCCTCGCCCATCCCGGGAGCGCCGGGCGCCTCGGGGGCGGCGGCCATGTCGGGGGCGCCGGGGGCCTCGGGAGCGCCGGGGGCCTCGGGGGCGCCGGGCATCTCCGGCGCGGCGGCCATGTCGGGCGTCTCGGGCATGCCCGGGGCCTCGGGCATCTCGGGTCCGCCGGGCATCTCGGGCGCGACGGGCATCTCCGGCCCGCCGGGCATCTCGGGCGCGCCGGGCATCTCCGGGGCCGCCATCTCGGGGGCCTCGGGCATCTCCGGGGCCTCGGGCATCTCCGGCATCTCCGGGGCCTCGGGCATCTCCGGGGCCTCGGGCATCTCCGGCATCTCCGGGGCCGCCATCTCGGGCATCTCGGGAGCCTCGGGCATCTCGGGCATCTCGGGAGCCGCGAACTCGGGCATCTCCGGCATCTCGGGGAGGGCGAGCTCCGGCGGCGCCGGCGCACCCGGCGGGATCGGCGGCGCGCCGATCTCCATGGCCGTCGCGAGGGCCGCTTCCATCGTGGCCATCGCCTCCTCGCCCGCGGCCATCGCCTCCTCGGCGCTCGCCTGGGCCTCCTCGGCGGCCTTGCCCGCCTCCTCCTGGTAGCCCTGAGCGGCCTCGATGTCCTCGGGCTTCTTCCCGGACGTGTCCGCCGCTTCCTTCATCGCGTTCGCGGACTGCTCCTGGGCCTCGGCCTGCGCCTCTCCGGCTTCCTGGGCGGCGGTCAGCGCCTCTTCGGCCTGCGCCTGGGCCTCGCCCGCCGCGGAGCCGACCTCGACCATCGACTCCTTGACGGCGATGTCGGCCGTCACCAGCTCCTTCTGAGCCTCGAACCCGTCCATCTTCGCCTGGTTGCTCTCCTGCCCGGCCTCGTCGGCCTTCTCCTGGGCCCTGTCGGCGGTCTTCTCGGCCGACGACGCCTGGGACTCCAGGGGCGAGGCCGTGGCCTCCGCTTCGGACAGCTCGGCCTGGGCCGCGGAGAGCTCCTCCTTCTGGGGAGCCGTCTCCTCCTCCAGGCCGTCGATCTCCTCCTGGTCGCCCGCGATCTCTTCGGAACCCTCGGAGGCCTCGTCGGCCAGCGACGCGGACTCCTCCTGCAGGCTCGTCGCCTCCTCCTCGAGGCTGTCCGCCTCGTCGGCCAGGCTGCTCGCTTCGTCGGCCAGGCTGCTCGCTTCGTCGCTCAGGCTGCTCGCCTCGCTCTCGAGGTCGTCCGCCTCCGCCGAGAGGGCGCTCGCCTTGGCGGAGTCGGTGGCCTTGTCGGCCTGCGCCCGCTTCTGCTCGGCCTTCTTGGTCTTGGCCTCGGCGTCCTTCTCGGCCTTCGCGGCCTCCTTCTCCTTCGCCTTGGCCTCCTTCGCCTTGCCCTTCGACTCCTTGGTCTTCTCCTTCGCTTCCTTCGCCTTGGCCTTCGACTCGGCCTTCTTCTCCTGCAGCTCCGCCCTCTTCTCGGCCAGCGCCGCCTTCTTCTCTTCGATCTCGGCCAGGGCCTCGGCGATCTCCTCCTGGAGCTCGTCGACCTTGTCCTGGGCGTCGTCCACGGCCTGCTGCGCTTCGTCCGCCTCGGACCGCAGGTCGTCGGCGGTCTGCTTCAGCTCGTCCGCCCTCTCCTGGAGCTCGTCGGCCTTCGCCTCGGCGGCGTCGATCTTCTCCTGCGCGGCCTCGGCCTCCTTCTCCGCCTCTTCGTGGGCCTGCTGGAGCGCCTCGTGCTGAGCCGCCGCGGCCTCGCACGCCTCCTTGGCGGCCTCGGCCTTCTTGGACTTCGCCTTGGCGGAGCGGGCGAGCAGCGCCGCGAGGCCGGCCGCGACCTTCGCGTGCCGCATGTACTCGGCCGTCCGATCCTTGCGGTCCGGCTCCTCCTCTTGGGCGAGGAGCTCCTCACCCCTCTCGATGGCCTCCATCGCCTGTTGGGCGGCCTCGGCGAGGGCGGTCGGGTCGCCGGCGGCAGCCGCCGCGTCCACCGACGACGCCGCCGCCGTGCAGTCGGCCGCGGCCGCGTTCTGGCCGATCGACTGGAGGGCCGCCGCGGTGGCGAGCGCGTCGGTGGTGATCTCCACGGCCTCGGCCTGCTGCATGCTCGCCGCAGTGGCCGTGATGGGAGCGACCACGACGACCACGACGGCCACGCCGATCTCGCCCGAGAAGACCGTGCCCCCGGTCACCACCTGGGACAGCGGCGCCGGGCCTCCGACCTGGCAGCTGTTCGCGATGTCGCCGAGGCGGGCCGCCATGCTGCCGTTGAAGTAGACCCCGGTGGAGCCCATGATGATCTCGGCGATGTTGTTGGGGCCGTCCACGGCGGGCACGTGCGGGGGCGTGCACATCGACTTCGTGCCGACCACGGCCGACGGCATGCCCATCACGTTGATGGTGCTCTCCGTCTTCATCTGAATGATGCCGGTATACGGATGCGGCCCCGGCACCGGGGGCGCCCCCGGGTACAGGTGGATGTCGACGCCGATGACCTGGTCGCCCTGTTTGGCGTTCGGCTTGCCCATGCTCATCCCCTCCTTGGCTGCTCTTTCGAAGCAGAAGCCGGAGGCTGTTCATCCGTGGTCCGGCCACAGGAGACCCCTGCAGCCGAGCCTTGGCATCATGCCACAGGGGGGGTCGTCGGCACGACGAAACCGTGTCCGCCCTCCACCTCCTTCGTCCGGCGGCGTAGGATGGCGGCCGTCCCCCAGGAGGAGCCATGGCCACGGACTTCGAGAAGGTCCTCAAGAAGATCGACGCCGACAACAGCGCGCTGCTCGCCGGCCGCGACGATCTCCGCGAGGCTTTCGTCAAGATCGACGGGCGCATCAACGCCATGAAGGCAGGGCAGCGCATCGAGCCCTACGAGGTCGGAAAGTCGGGCCACGTGCTCGGGTTCCGCCGCTATCACTCGGGCTGGCACATCTCCACGATCCTCAAGGGCTTCGCCGACATCGAGTCGGAGATCCCGGTCGTCGAGGCCTCCCCGGAGCTCCAGGTCGCGCTGATCCAGCACGTCGGTGGCCTGCTCGAGAAGCTGCAGGGGCTCATCGCCGCCGATCTCAAGAACACCGCTTCCGCCGTCAAGGAAGCGAACCGGCTCGTCGACGCGGTCCGCGCGGTCTGACGCCGGGGGTCAGCCCCCTCGCGCCGCCTTCAGGGCTCCCGCCCAGCGCGAGGCCGACGCCTCCCGCCCCTCCAGCGCCTCGATCACCCGCCCACCGTCCGCGCCCCCTTCGGCGAACGGCCCGGCCGACGCGGGCGCCGAGTCCCCGAAGATCCGAGACACCGAGCGGGCCAGTCGCGGTCGCAGGCCCCGCAGAACCTCCAGCTCCTCGACGAGGCCGACCCGGAGGATCTCCAGCCGCGCCGCCAACCCCGCGAGGTCCCCGTCGGCCTCGGCGGACGCAGGGCTCGTCACGGCCGTGGAGACAGCCGCCCGTACGGTGTCGACGAGGTCGTCCAGCGCGCCCGCTTGACCGAGGGCTCGCCGGGCCGATCGGCTCCACCGCAGCGCAGCGGCGGCGAACTCCACCGTGGGCGGGACCCTCGCCCCGAACCCCTCGCGGATCGTCAACAGGCGGCGCTCCACGACCGAGCGCCCCGACTCGGACGAGAAGTGACCCCGGATCTCCCAGGCGGCGTGGCCCGCGCCCACTCCGCGGGCTCGGCCCAGCCGCACGGCGCCCGTCTCCGCCCAGGCCCCTCCCGCGGGCAGGTCACCGGGGATCCCCTCGACCAGACTCGTGAGCACCTCGGCGAAGCCCAACAGCTCCCACTCCGGGTCCGCCCCGAGGCGAGCAGCCAGCGCCTCGGGCGTCACCTCGTCGGGCGAGCCTGCGTCCCCCCCGTCGGGCGACGCGAAGCCGCTCACGAGCACCCCCGCTGCGGCGGCGCGCAGCTCGGCGCGGGGCGCGTAGTCCATCTCGTCCCCCACACGACGAGCGACCACCGAGATGGCCAACGCGTCGCCGAGACCGACGAGCTGGGCGCGGAGATCGCCCGGCCCCGACGCGACGGCCAGGCGGCGCCGCGGGATGGGGCCGTAGAGGACGGCCTCCACCGGATCCACCGCCTGCGACCGGGGCGCCCCGAAGATGTCCGTGGCGACCGCGGGCCACGGGGGCGCGGTCGTGGAGAATCGGCGCACGGGGGCCAGGAGGGCGGTGAGTGCGAGGTGCGGATCGCGCAAGGTCATGGGGCGGGCGCTCCGCGCTGCTCGGGGGTCAGAACCGGAGGGCGAAGCCCGTCGAGTGAAGCTGGAACCGGGGCCCCCCCGCCGCCGACTTCGCCGCGGCCGCCTTGCGCATGCGTCCGAGGCGTGAGGCGTTCACGCCGACCATGGGCAGGCCGATCGCCGCCATCGTGCCGCCCACGAAGAGCGAGGCGATGCCCGCCGCGTAGAACGCTTCGATGTTCGCGTTGTTGGGGTTGTCCGTGGACATGGCGGCCATGCCCCCCATCAGCCCCCCGCCGACGCCCGCCAGTACGAAGCCCCCGATGCCGAGCCCCGCGCCGATCTGGGTGCGCGTCTCGTACACGTCCCACTGCTGCCGGGCGACCATCCACTCGAGGAACTCCTCGCTTCCCATGGGGTAGTCGGGCATGTCGGCCGGAGCGGCCAATCCGATGGGCGTGCCGGACGCGTCCGTCCCATCGCCCCCGCCGACGTTGGACCGCCCCCACCCCCCGGGTTCACCGAGCTTGCCCTGCACCCGGGTCAGCGCCTCCACGGCCTCCTTCTGGGCCGCGTCCAGCGCGTCGCCTTCGCGGCTCGCGCCGTTCTCGACCTCCAGGTACGTGATCAACAGCCCCTCGGCGAGCTTGTTGTCCCCGAGCCCCTCGTACGCGAGGGCGCGATACATGTACGCCTCGTAGAGCGCGGGGTTGAGGCGGATGGCGGAGTCCGACGAGGTGAGCGCCTTCTCGTAGTTCCCCTCGCGGATCTCGGCCCGCGCGAACTGCAGCTGGCGGGAAGCCTCTTCCTCGATCTTCGACTGCGCCGAGGCCACACCGGGGAAGGCGGGCACCGACAGGAGAAGGACGAGGGCGAGGGAGCGGAGCAAGGGCATGCGAACAGACCTCGAAGGCGGGCCCGTGGGCCGGATCTCGGGTCGAGCATAGCCCCCCCGGCGAGCCCCGAGCAAACCCCCGCCTGCGTGCTAGCGTCCGACCTCGGGGTTCATACCGACACCCCTCCCGGAGCCGCCTTGGCAGAGAGTCGCAGCGAAACGGGCAAGCGCAGGGAGGACTCCGCGAAGAAGGCGGAGTCCCTCGCCGGCGGCAAGGAGGCCGCGGACTCGCCCAAGAAGGCCCAGGAACGGGGCACGGGGGCCAGCCGCGGCGCCGACGCACCCCGCGGCAATCGCGCGCGCAAGGCGGCCCGGAAGGCCGAAGAAGAGGCCAAGGCCGCGGGCGCGACCGACGAAGACGTCGCCCAGGACGAGGACGAAGAGGAGGACGAGGAGGCCAAGGCCGCCGCGGACGAACTCTTCTGGAAGCACCTCGCCTGGGGCGCTTACCGATCGCGCAAGCGGCGCGAGGAGGAGTGAGGGGACGGGCGGCTCAGTTGCAGCTGCCCGGACCGAAGAGCGCCGCCTGCGCGGCCGCGACTCCGGGGCTGCCGTAGTCGTTGCTCCCCAGGGGCGTCTGCTCTTCGCACCAGTTGGTCGTCGTGTCGTTGTCGGTCCCCGGGTTCGTGCCGCCTGCCACCGACGGCTTCAGGCCCATGGCGAAGCCGGGTCGCCAGAAGGGCCCGCCCGCCGCGTAGGTGGGCGTGAGGCTGCCCGCGCCGCAGTTCGCCAAGCAGCCGCTCGCGGTCCAGGTCAGCGAGTCGATTGCCGTGAAGTTGCCCGACGTCGTCGGCGCCGAGAGCGTGAGCGAACCCCCGCTGTTGGAGAAGGCCGCCGCGGACCAGACGAAGTCGCTGATGTCGGTGCCGTAGGCGGCGGTGGTATTGGCGCGGGCCAGCACCACCCGCGTGCCGTCGGTGAAGTCGAGGGCCGTCGAGGGATCGCTGTCGGACGGGAATACGAAGGTGCTGGTCCCCCCGCCGGTGACGGCCACCTCGATCTGCCAGCCGCGCAGGTCGACCAGGGTGCCCGAGTCGTTCAGAACCTCCACGTACTCGCCGAACGCGTCGCCGGTGCTCGGGTCGGTGCCGATCATCATCTCGACGATCGCCACGTCTCCGACCGCTACGAGGCCTTCGTCGGCGACGCCGTCGCAGTCGTCGTCGATGCCGTTGTTCGTCTCGGTCTCGGTCGACCCGACGTTCGCGTCCGAGTCGTCGCAGTCGCCCGCGCACGTGGTCTCGTTGTCGCCGTCGACGTCGGCCTGGTTCAGGGACGGGTCCGCGTCGTCGCAGTCCGGAACGGTGGCGCAGGTCGACGCGCCGTCGGCGTCCGCGTCGTTCCAGTTCTCGGTCGGGTCGGCGTCGTCGCAGTCGGCGGGCACGAGGCCCGCGCCGCACACGTCCCAGCCGTCCCCGTCGGCGTCGACGCCGGGGTTGAGGGCCGCGTCGTTGTCGTTGCAGTCGTCCTGGCAGGTGGTGAAGGAGTCGTTGTCCACGTCCAGCCCTTCGACGGTCGCGTCGAAGTCGTCGCAGTCACCCGCGCACGGCGTGCTGTTGTCGAGGTCGTTGTCCGCCTCGTTGGCGTCGAACACGGAGTTGCAGTCGTTGTCCGTGATCCCGTCGCAGAGCATGGGCGCCGCCGGGTAGGTGTCCGCGTCCGTGTCGTCGCAGTCGTCGGTGCAGGTGGAGAAGCCGTCGTTGTCCCCGTCCGTGGGGGTCAGCCCGGGGTCGTTGTCGTCGCAGTCGTTCCCCCCGGTCAGCCCACCGATCAAGGTCGCGGTCGCGTCGTCGCACTCGATGTAGCCGTCGGCGTCGGCGTCCGTCTCGAGGGGGTCCGCCACGCCGTCGCAGTCGGAGTCCGCGATCCCGTCGCACTGCACCCCGTTGCCGGGGAAGGTGTTCACGGCCGCGGCGTCCGTGGGGTCGTCGTTGCAGTCGGCGGGGGTGGAGCCCACGGGACAGGCCGTGAACGAGTCCCCGTCCAGATCGAAGGGATACTGCGTGGGATCCCCGTCGTCGCAGTCCGGCGGGACGGCGCAGGTGGTGTACCCGTCGAGATCCAGGTCGGTGATCGAGACGGTGTCGTTGAAGTCGTTGCAGTCACCGTCGCAGGTGGTGGCGCCGTCGTTGTCCTGGTCGAGGGTGTTCTGCGAGGGATCGCTGTCGTCGCAGTCGACCGAAGCCCCGTACGTGGGCTCGCAGAGGTCCACCCCGCCACCCTGCGGGTCCGAGTAGGAGCCGTCGACGTCGTTGTCGAAGTCCTCGTCGATGCGCCCGTCCAGGTCGTTGTCGTACCCGTCGCAGCTCTCCGTGGCGCCCGGGAACGCTTCGTCGACGAGGTCCGCGGCCGTGCCGAACTCGTCGACGCCGCCGGGCACGAAGTCCTGGTCGTTGCCGTCGAGGTCGCCGCAGGAAAAGTAGGCGTCGTCGTCGTTGTCGAGGCGGTGGAGGCTGGGGTTGAGGTCGTCGCAGTCGAGCGCCTGGCTCAGCTCCGTGCCGTCCTCCTGGATCCAGTTCGCCCGGTCGCCCTCACCCTCGGCGGGCACGAACCCGTCCGGGCGCTGGCCGAGGCAGAGGTCGTCCTCCCAGGTGCTCTCCTCGATGTTGCCGTCGCCGTCGCGGTCGAAGTCCGGGTACCAGGTCTCGAAGAGCGCGGCGCGCTGGGCCTCGGTGAGGTTCGCGGGGTTCCGGCAGGTCGACGTCCACACGCTCTCGAGGCCGGGCACGCACGACTCGGCCGCGTCGACCGTGGGGTACACCTCGTCGTTGTCGTCGACGCAGTCGAAGAGGGCGAAGTTCGGGTGGTCGGAGCCCTCACCCTCCTCGAGCCCGTGCAGCGCTTCGAGGCTCACCCGATCGCAGCCGCGCAGGTGGCCGTCCTGGTCCGAGTCGATCTCGTTCGTCTCCACCGTGGTGGGGTCGCAGTCGTCGTCCAGGCCGGTGGTGATTCGGTCCGGGTGGGGGCCGTTGTAGGACGTGATGGTCGCGGCGAGCGGGATGCCGCACACCTCGTCGTGGGCCGGCGACTGCATCAGGCCGAACGCGTCGGGATCGTCGTTGCAGTCCTCCTGATCCGTCACGCCGTCGCCTTCGATGAACCCGCAGGGCGAGAACCCGTCGCCGTCCTGGTCCTGCTCCGGACGGGACAGGCCCGCGTCGGTGCCCTCGAAGAAGCGACTGCAGTCGTTGTCGAGCCCGTCGCAGAGCTCCGCGGCGCCCGGGAAGACGTCGTCGTTGTTGTCGTCGCAGTCGAGCTGGCTGGTCTCCATGTCCTCGACCGTGCGCCCGGCGAGCTCCTCCAGGTCCCCGACGGCGAAGTAGCCGTCGCCGTCGGCGTCGATCCGATCGGCGGGGTGGAAGAGCAGCGCGCATCCCGTGGCCCCCAGGAGGGCGGAGACGGCGATGGAGGTGCCGAAGAATCGGGTGATCGTGCTCATGAGATCGAGCCTTTCCAACGCATCAGAAGAGCATCCGGCCGCGAACGCCGAACTGGAAACGAGCCATGGAAGCCGTCCCGCTGACGGCGCCGAGGGTGGCGGCGCCGAGCTCGGGCCCGGCCCCGTCGTCGGGACGGAAGAAGTAGGTCTTGTCGGAGGCTCCCCGCAGGAGCGCGAAGAGCTGGTCGTGGCGGACGAAGAACGACACGCCGAGGTACACGCGCGACGCATCGGGAGCGGCGAGCACTCCCACGTCGAGCTGGGGGCCGAGCGCGAGGGTGTAGCCCTGCCAACCGAGCTGCGCGAAGGAGACGCGGCCCGTCCGGTCGCCGTCCTTGAGCTCGACGCCGTAGCGGACGTCGTCCGGGTCGGCCTCGAGGCTCGCTCCGGCGCACGCCGCCCGGTCTCCCGCGCTGGTCCAGGTGCCGCCCGCGCCCACGTGGAACCCGACCGTGAGCGCGAACCACGCCCGGCGCTCGAGCAGCACACCGATCCGGGGACCGAGGTGCAGGGAAGCGATGTGGGACCGCACCTGCATCGAGCTGCACGCGCTGACGGGGAGGTTGGCGTAGGACAGGCCCACCGGAAGCGCCAGCCCGTCGGCGGGCAGCGGGGCCACGAACCCGACCTCGACGTGCGCGGCGGGGTGCAGCTCGGCGGCGGTCGAGTCCTCGCTGAACCGGCTCACGCCGACCCCGCCGACCCCGCCCGCGAAGTAACCGCGGCGGGACGCGAGCCGGTCGGCCTCGGAGCCCCCGGCGACCCCGGCGTCCGCGCGACGGCGACGGCGTTCGGCTTCGATCGCGGCGGCTCGGTCGGCGTCGTCCACGCCGCCCCGTCGACGCGCGTCCTCGGCCCGTTGCTCACGAATCTCGCGCTGCTCTGCGTCCCGGCGGGCGTCGGCCTCGCGGCGCGCCTCGCGATCCCGACGCGCCTCCTCCGCGGCCCGTGCCTCGGCGGCCTCCCGGCGCTCGCGGTCGATCCGAGCCTCCTCGGCGCGACGCGCCTCGTCCGCCTCGCGCTCGGCCCGAGCCTCTTCGGTCCGGCGGGCCTCGGCGGCCTCCCGGCGCTTCTGTTCCAGCCGAGCCTCTTCGGCCCGGCGGGCCTCTTCGGCCTCCCGGCGCTCGCGCTCCACCCGAGCCTCTTCGGCACGGCGGGCCTTGGCGGCCTCGCGACGCTCGCGCTCCACCCTGGCCTCCTCGGCCCGGCGGGCCTCTTCGGCCTCCCGGCGCTCGCGCTCCACCCGAGCCTCCTCGGCCCGGCGGGCCTCTTCGGCCTCCCGACGCTCACGCTCCACCCGAGCCTCCTCGGCCCGGCGGGCCTCGGCGGCCTCCCGACGCTCCTGCTCCAGCCGAGCCTCCTCGGCCCGGCGGGCCTCCTCGGCCTCCCGGCGAGCCTCGGCGGCCTCCCGACGCTCCTGCTCCAGCCGAGCCTCTTCGGCGCGGCGGGCCTCGGCGGCCTCGCGGGCTGCCCGGTCCTCTTCGGCCCGACGGGCCTCGGCGGCCTCGCGGGCTGCCCGGTCCTCTTCGGCCCGACGGGCCTCCGCCTCCCGGCGCTCTTCGTCGATGCGCGCCTGCTCGGCCCGACGCTCGCGATCTCGGCGCGCCTCTTCCGCCCGACGGGCGTCGTCGGCCGCGCGCTCGGCCTCCATGGCGGCCAGGCGCTCCGTCCGCTCCCGCGCTTCGCGGACCCGACGACGCTCGGCCTCGTCGGCGGCTTCGCGCTCGGCGGCGGCTTCGGCGGCCGCGAGGGCCAAGGCCGGGGAGTCGCCCGCGCGGATGGCGGCGACTCGCTGATCGTAGGCCTTGCGGTCCTTGCCGCCGTCCTTGAGGAGGTCCCAGCTGTCCGCGCGGGAGGGGTCGAGCTCGCCGCCTCCGAGGGTGATGAGCTCGTCGCCGACCCAGTAGGTCCCGTTGGGCGCCAGCACCCACTGCACCGCGACCTTCGCCTCGATGCCTTCCTTGACGACCCGCTCGAGCTGCCCGGTGAACGCGACGAGCAACGGGTCCGCGTGGGGCGGGTCGGCGAGGGGCGCGAGCGGCTTGCCGCGCTTCGGAGCGCGCAGCTTGATCACGGTGAAGTTCTTCTCGACGTACCGGCGACGGCCCGCGATCCGCTGGTCGAACTCGCCGTCGGGCCCCGGGTCCCAGTCGTAGGTCGCGGCCGCGGCCTTCTGCGCGTCCGACAGCCACATGTAGGCGGCCATGGCGTTGCGCCGCTCCCACCAGACGGCCGCGATGCCGTAGTAGACCTCCGCGGATCGCTTGCCTTCGGGGGACTCGAACGCCTTCATGAAGGCCTCTTCGGCCTTGCGGAGGTTGCCCGCCTCCATGTACGTCCACCCCTGACCCACCGTCGCCCGGAGGGACTGCGCCTCCGCGCTCCCGGGCGCCCATACGAGCACCCCGAGCGCCGCGAGCGCACCCGCGACGACCGACATCGGGACCTGGGGATTCGCGCTCATCGTGCGGGGCGTCGCTCCTTCCTCGCCGGGCCGACCGAAGTCGGGGCCCGGGAACCCTAGAGCCGGACCTGGACGCCCAGGACGAACTGGAGGTCGGCGTAGATCCGCGCATCGTTGAACGACTCGCCGACGTTGATCGTCTTGACCGTGAAGCCGTCGAGCTCGTTGAGCTGGTTGGCCACCGTGTCGTCCGTGGCGCGGACCTGCGTCGTGCCGTCGCGACCCACGTCGGAGCCCACGGCCGCTTCGCCCCACAGGGGCTTGAGCCAGACGGGGCCGCCGTTGAAGCCCATGAACAGGCGCGGCCTGCGCTTGCCCTTGACCAGGGCGGGCGTGAGGAGGACGTCCACCCCGAGGCGCGGACCGTGCGCGATGGCGGGGACCACGAAGGCCCCCTCGAGCACGCTGCTCGGCGCGGGGTTGGAGTCGCTGCTGAGGGGCGACGTGACCTCGCCCTCGAAGTACATGCCCGACGGCAGGTACGTCATCTGGTAGCCGACCCGCGGGGAGAAGTCGACGGCCCCGAGGCTGAACTCCATCCCGACCTGGGCCACGCCACCCGCGACGACCTTGCCGCGGTTGTCGGCCTCGAAGATGTTCTGGGCGATGTCCACCGTGGACTGCTGCCCGAACAGGAGCAGCGGCCCGACGTTGATCACCAGCGAGTTGCCGGACGCGAACTGGATGTGGGGTCCCAGGCCGACGTGCAGCCCACCGAGCACGCCCGATCCGCCGGTCGAGTTGTCGCCGATGCGCCCGCCGATCACGCCCTGCGCCTCGACGCCGAACGTGACCCAGGTCGTGGGCGCGACCTCGATCGTGATGGTCTTGCCGCCGTCCACGGCGTACTCGTCGCCGTCGATGTTGTACCGACCCGCGGGCAGGTAGTACGACCCCTTGCTCACGCCGATCTTCTCGTACTGCGTCCGGGCCTTCTCGAAGTAGGCCTTCGCGCTCGGGTCCGAGATCTCGTCCAGCGCCTTGAGCTTCACCGACGCGTCGGAGAGCTTGCCGCTGCCGCCCTCGGCCACGTACACGATGCGGCCGTAGGTCCGCTTCATGCGGTACAGCTGCGCCTGCATCTGGGCCTTCTCCTGGCCCTTGGCGTTGGCCAGGCCGCCCTCGAGGGCCACGAACAGCGAGTCGAGGTCCTTGAGCTTGGTGGAGATCTCCGCCATGAGCGTCCAAGCCTTCAGCTGCTTGGCGCCCTCGGGGTCCTCCACCACCTGCTTCAACGAAGCCAGCGCCTTGGGCAGCAGCCGGTTTCGATAGAAGTTGTTGGCTTGCGCCATGTGGAACTGCCAGGAGTCCTGACCCTGCGCGTGCGCCGTCTCCGGAGCCCCCAGAGAGACGGCCCCGAAGGCCAGGACGCCGGCCAGAAGCACGACGAGGACAAATCGAATCGAAGACACCATGCCGGCTCCTCGCAACCCGCTCGGCTCCCCTCGGACGCCGGGCGGCGTCGATCGACCAGGCGGAGGATGATGATAGCGAACCCATCACCTCATTTGTGCGACCGACCCCCGGATCGGATCACTCCGGTGCGGGATCCGAGAACGACGAAGGGCGGGCCCGAAGGCCCGCCCCGAAGATCGTCGCGGTCGAGCCGCGGCGCTAGCGGGGGATGTCGTAGACGTACATCTTCAGCCAGGTCTTGTCGGCGTCGCCCGCGGCGTCCTGCGCCGTGTAGATGAGCCGCCACGTGCCGTCGACGACCACGAGGGCCGGATCGCGGTTGTTCCGGGTGCCCGTCTCGAGGCAGTTCGGGGTGCCGCCGTCGATGGGGAAGATGCACAGCGGATCGCCGTTGTCGGGGTCGTTCTTGACCGCGATGACGCCCTTGCCGTCCGGGGTCCAGGCCGCGCCGCCCTTGCTCGGGAGCTTGACCAGCTTGCCGATCTTCGACGTGTTTCCACCCGGCTGCGTGGGCGTGACCCAGAGGGAGAAGTCGAGGACGGAGCTGTTTCCTCGGTTGCTGAAGAAGGCGATCTTGCTGCCGTCCGGGCTGAACGTCGGGCGGGTCGAGTCCGCGCCCGGGAACTGCACGAGGGGCACCGCGCTGAACATGTTCACGTCGAGCACGTAGATGTGGCTGCCCGACTTGCCCGCCCGCACGAACGCCACCTTGCCGCCCGTGTGGTCGAACTTCGGGTACAGCTCGCCGTTCTGCTCATCGAAGGTGAGCTGGAGCTCCTGCCCCGCGTCCCACATGTAGAGGTCGCCGTTGCCGGACCGCCCCGACGAGAAGACGAACCGCGAGCCCTTGGGGTCCCACGTCGCGTTCTTGTTGGCCGAACCCGGGGTGGAGATCATCTGCGACCAGTTGTCGATGTAGATGTCCTGGTTTCCGGACGCATCGGAGATCGTGTAGGCGAACCCGAAGTCGCCCGTGTGGGCCCACGCGAACTCGTGGACGATCCGCTTGCCCTGCCCGTACCGGGAGGACTTGCCCACGGTCTCGGGGACCATCTGCATCGGGTCGCCCTTCGTGCCCCGTCCGGTCCAGCCGACCATCCAGAGCTCCGTCCGCTTCTCCGCGGGGTAGTTGACCTCGTAGGCGATCTGATCGCCCTTGGGCGACATCTGGGGGTAGAGGACGTTGCCCTCGTGGGCGGCGCCCACGGGGGTCGCGGTCATGGTCCCCTGGGCGGTCGCCGACCCCGACGGCAGCGACAGGAGGGCGACGCCCCCGGCGAGGCCGAGCGCGATGGTCGCGAGTGCGGTGGTCTTCATTTCGTGGTCTCCAAGGTGCCCGCGGCGCTCGGGTCGGCCGCGTCGGTGAGATGAGTCGGGGGGGGCGACGCCGGAGCGTCGTCCGCGGAGGGGGAGGTCCCCAGTTCGTCGGCGAGGACGTGGCAGGCCACCTGCTGATTCGGGCCGACCCGGACCAGCGGGGGCAGCTCGGTGGTGCAGGGCCCGTCGGGTCGGCCCAGGCGGCGCCACGTCTGGCAGAGGCCGCGGTAGGGGCAGCCCCCGGGCGTGCTCGCCACCTGCGCTTCGGCCGCCGCCAGCTCCTTGGCCTCTTCCTCGTCGGGGATCTCCGAGTTGGCGGCCTCGAACAGGCGGAGCGTGTACGGGTGGTGGGGCAGCGACGGGTCGATCTTGTCCTTCTCCATCACCTCGACGATGCGGCCGCGGTACATCACGAGGATGCGGTCGGATACGAATCGAATGACGTCGAGGTCGTGGGAGATGAAGAGATAGGCCGTCTTCTCTTCGCGGGCGTAGAGCATCGCGTCGAGCACGTCGGCCTTCACGCTCGCGTCCAGCCCGGAGGTCGGCTCGTCGGCGACCACCAGCACGGGCTCGGTGAGCAGGGTGCGGGCGACGCTCACGCGTCGCTTCTCGCCCCCGGACAGCTCGCCGGGGTAGGACTTGACCTTGTCCTCCATGCCGAAGCGGCCCAGCTCCCGACGGATCCGGTCGTCCGCTTCGCTCCCCACCACGCCCTTGAACACCTTCAGCGTCTCCCGCAGGTGGGAGCCGACGCTGAGGCCCGGGTTCAGACACGCGTAGGGGTTCTGATAGATCATCTGATAGCGCTCGCGGCGCCCCCGGAGTTGGTCCTTCGGGAGCCCCGCCCAGTCGGTCCCTTCCAAGCGGATCGTGCCGCCCGACGGCTCGGTGATCCGCAGCAGGCACTTGCCGAAGGTCGTCTTCCCCGACCCCGACTCGCCGATCAACCCGGTGACCTCGCCGTATCCCATCACCAGGTCCACACCGTGAAGGACCGGAGTGTCCTCCTTTCGGGGTCCCAGGCCGAGCATTCCCCGCCCCCCGTGGAAGGTCTTGGTGATGCCCAGGGCTTCGAGGAGGAGCTCAGTCATCGCGCGCCGCCTCCTTCCAGGTGGCGGAGTCCGTCAGCGCCTTGCCCGCGAAACAAGCGACCTCGTGGGCGTCGGCGATGAGCGCCAGCCCCGGCAGGTCCCCGTCGCACCGAGCGGTGTCGACGATCGTCGAGCCCTTCTTCGCCCGAGCGTACAGCGCGCACCGCGCCCGGTAGATGCAGCCGCGACCGACCACGACGCCGGTCCCGCCCGCGTCCGCGCGCTCGGCGCCCGACCGGCGGTGCTTGCCCTGAGCGAGCGCCTCGGCGCGCTCCTTGAGCTCGCGGGTGTAGGGGTGGTTGGGCGACTTCAAGTCGCCCAGGGCCGCGATGGGACCCTCCTCCACGACACGCCCGCGGTACATCACGGCGAGCCGGTCGCAGAGGCGCGCGATCATCGGGAGGTCGTGGGAGATGACGATCCCCGACAGGTCGCCCTGACCCATGATCCGGTGGAGCAGCCCCACGATCTCGAGGCGGATGTGCGAGTCGAGGCCCGTCGTGGGCTCGTCGGCCACGAGGAACTTCGGCTCCCCGGCGAGGGCGAGCGCGATCATCACGCGCTGGGCCATGCCCCCGCTCAGCTCGTGGGGGTACAGGCTCAGGGTGTGCCGGTCGGCCTTGAGGTGGACCTCTCCGAGCCAGTGGATGGCGCCCTCTTCGGCCTCCGCGCGGGTCGCCTTGGGCCGCGCGACGCGCACCGCCTCCATGAGCTGCGTGCCGACCCGCAGGTACGGGTTCAGCGCGCCCACCGGGTTCTGGAAGATGAAGCCCACGCCGAGGCGCCGCAGCAGCGCCAGGCGCTGGCGGAACCGACGTCGCCACAGCGGCCACGCCCACCCGATCCGCTGACGCTGGGGGTAGAGCTCGTCGATCGCGGGGGCGCGGAACGGGCTGAACTCCTGGATCTGATCCAGGACGTCCACGGGTTCGTTGTCGCCGATCTTGTAGATGGCGGAGCCGGAGAAGACGCCGGGCTCGAGGCTGGACAGGCCCATCACCATGCGCACGAACTGGGTCTTGCCCGAGCCCGACTCGCCCACGAGACCGAGGATCCCGCCGGTGGGCACCGTGAGGCGACCGCCCTGCACGATCGGCTTGATGAGGTTCCCGACCTGCACCCCCACCCACACGTCGCGCGCGGTGAGGATGGCGCCGGGCGCCGGGGCGTAGGCGGGCGCGTTCACGTGCGCCCCTTCTCGAAGCGCTCGCCGATGGCGTCGCCGAGGAAGGTGAGGCCGAGGATCGACGTGATGGCCGCCATCGCCGGGGCGAGGACGGCGGGGCTGAACAGGTCGCCCTTGCTGCAGCCCGCGAGCAGGTTGCCCCAGGACGGCATCGAGCCCGGCACGCCGTACTGCGGGCCGAGGTAGCTCAGCGACGTCTCCACGAGGATGAAGTACCCGAAGAGGTAGAAGAAGTGCCGGGCGATGACCGGGGCGCAGTTCGCCAGGAGGATGTGATACAGCAGGATCCGGGTGTCGCTCAGGCCGTGCGCGCGCGCCGCCTCGATGAACTGCTCGCGCTGGAACTGGCCGACCTTCTGGTAGATGGCGAGCGCCAGGACCGGCACGTAGGCCACCCCCAGCATCGTCGACATCATGGTGAGCCGGAGCCGAATCGCCCCCCCCGGGTCGTGCATGTAGGCCACGAAGAAGCCCATGGCGACGATGACGAGGATGAGGCGGGGGTAGGCCGCCACGACCGTGAGGGAGAGCTTGATGCCGGACTCGGTGAGCCCGCCGCGGAAGTAGCCCGCCACCGCTCCCAGGAGCGTGCCCGCGAGGATCGCGATCGCGCAGCTCAACATCGCGGGCTCGAAGAAGGCCTCCACCGCCTCGACGATGGTCATCGCCAGCGAGTAGCCGTTCCTGTCGTTCCCCAGCAGCAGCCCGGGGACGGCCCGGCAGTACTTCGTGACGTGCTTCGCCGCCCCGCCCCCGCGGAAGCCGCCGCCGTCGTCGACGTCCAGGTAGGACTCGAGCTGGTCCACGTCGATGAAGAACGCCGCGATGCGGAATACGATGAGGACGAAGAGGACCGACGAGCCGATGAGCAGCCGATAGTCGGCGTGGCGCCAGCGCAGCACGGTGGCGATGAGGTCCTTGACGGCGCCCTTGCCGATGCGGCTGACGAAGCTCCCCTGCGGCTCTTGAGAGGCGGACGGGTCCTTGAACTCGAAGTTCGACATCACCCGCCCTCCTGGGCCTTGCGGACGCGCGGGTCGATCGCGATCTCCAGGAGATCGCGGACGAGCGCGACGAGGCCCACCACGCCGGTGATGAACACGGTGATCGTCACCAGCAGCAAGGGGTCGGGTTTGACGGCCGCCTTCAGCGACAGCTCACCGAGGCCCGGCACGGAGTAGATGACCTCGGCGATCACGACCGAGCCGAGCAGGAAAGCGATCTTCGCGGCGCCGATCGACGACAGGGGCAGCACCAGCCCCGGCAGCATGTGCTTGAAGGCCGACGCTCCCCGGAGCCCCGCCGCGTGGATGTAGTCCCGGCTGCGGAGGCGACGAACCTCGCCCTCCATCTGGAGAAGGAGCTCCCCCAGGTTCGAGTCCCCGAGGCTGAGGATCGCGATGCACGCCAGGGGGGCGATCCACCACTTCTCCGGGTTGGGCAGGATGCCCGCCTTGGTCATGAAGTAGCCGATGATGAAGACCGGAGCCGTGGAGAGCCCCAACATCACCGTCCTCAGCACGCCGCGCATCGACGGGAAGGGCAGCCAGGTGAGGAACGCCACCTGGAGCAGGCCGACGATGACCGCCAGGAGCAGCGCCCCGAATACGATCGGCAGGGTGAGCTTCGCCCCCGCCATCACGAGCGAGAGCACCGGCTCGCCGTTGAACGCAGGCCCGATGTCCCAGCGGAAGACGCCTCGCCAGAAGACGCCGCCGAACCACTCCACGAACCCGGGCCCGGGCGCGAGCGCGTCCATCACGCGCCCCTCCTCCATCACGCCGTCGATCTCGACGGTCACGACGCGGGGGCCCGCCACGGGGTAGGTGGTCAGCACGCCGCACTCGTCGCCGACGCAGACCGAGTCCACCCTGAGCTTCACGGTCGAGTAGTCGATCGCCGCGCCGCCCTCCATCACGACGTCGGCCGCGGGGTGGCTCCGCAGGTCGTCGCCGAAGAGCACGTCCACCGACTCGGGAGGGGTCATCGGCACGCTGCGCAGGACGCCGCAGTCGGTGCGCGTGAGGCAGACGCGCGTCGTATCGACGATCGCGCCTTCGAAGATCATGGGGTCCCGCGCCTTGCCCGGCGAGCCCGGGGAGAACCACAGAAGCCCGGCCAGGACCAGGCTGCTGAGGAAGAGGACGGCCAGGAAGTGACCGACCTTCTGGCCGACGAGCCAGGCGGTCTTCATGGAGACGAGGCGCTCCGGGAAAAATCAGGCGGCGAGGGCCCGCCGACAAAAGAGCACCGGGGAACCCGCTCGCGCAGGCTCCCCGGTGGCGAGGGCTATTCGTCCTTGAGGTCCCAGTCCGGGAACTGAGTGAAGTAGTAATAGGCCTGGATGTGCGCGCCGGCGACGTCCCAGGAGATGGCCGAGAAGTTCCGCAGGCTCCACTGGAAGATGTACGGAGCCGTCTCCGCCAGCCGACGGTGGATCTCCTTGTAGTAGGCCTGCTGCTCGGAGGGATCCTGGCTCTGGTACGCGCCGTTGAGCAGCTGGTCGGTCCGGTCGTCGCCGTACCCGACGAAGTTCCGCACGCCGCCCCGTCGGAACAGCTGCCCGATGTCCTCGTTCACGTCGAAGGACCACTGGCTCATGGCCAGGTCGTAGTCCTGCTTCTGCATGATGCGCTCTTCCCAGCTCTCGCCGCCGATGGCCGCGGGCGCGGAGACGTTCACGCCGAACTTCTTGAGCTGACCCACGATGTTCGTGGCCACCGTCTGGCCCTGCTCGCCGAGCGCCTCGTCGTAGAAGAAGCGGAGCTCGATCGTATTGCCGCCCTTGGTCCACTCGGTGCCGGTCTTGGCGTAGCCCGCCTCCTCCATGAGCTTCGTGGCCCCCGACAGGTCCTGCTGCGGGACCGCGACGTCGTGGTTGTAGTAGCGGGACGACAGCGTGAACGGGCCGGAGATGAGCTCGCCCTCACCGATGAGGTCCAGCGCCTGCTGGCGGTCGACGGCGAGCGAGAGCGCCTTGCGGACCTTGGCGTCCGCGAGGGCGGGGTTCTTCTGGTTGAAGGCCGTGAACCACCACGACTTGCTGGGGTACGGCTTGAGCGTGCAGCACTGGTCGGCGTCGAGCTCGGCGCGCTGCTGCGGCTCCACGCTGATCATCGCGTGGCCGTACTCGTAGGACATCAGCTCGGCCTGCGTCCGCTTCTCCGGCACCTCCTGGCAGCGCACCTCGGGGAGCTTCGGAGCGCGGGCCGCGTCCTCGTACCGCTGCAGGACCCAGTTCTTGTGGTCCTTCTCCTTGACCACGAAGGGACCCGCGGTCACGGGCTTCTTCCCGAAGGAGTGGTTGCGGGGGATCCCCGTGCCCTTGAAGGGGTGCTTGGGGATGATCTTGAGGTAGAGCTGCGACGCGGGCGGCTCGCGGTAGGTGCGCTTGAACGTCAGCACCACCGTCTTGTCGTCGGCCGCCTCGGCCTTGATGATGAAGTCCCACCGGTTGCGGTCGAGCGACCGCGACTCGGGGTTCTTGTAGGACTGCAGCGTGAACACGACGTCGTGCGCCGTCACCGGCTTGCCGTCGCTCCACTTCACGTCCTTGAGCGTGAGCGCGAGCGAGGCGCCGGTGTTGTCCAGCTCGGCCGACTTGACGAGGACCGGCTGGGGCTGGTCCGCGTAGTTCGGAGCGTAGAGCGGCAGCCCGATCAGCTCGGTGAGCCGGGTGTCGGACATGCTGAGCTCGTGCAGCGGGTTCGCCGACAGTCCCATCTCGTCTTCGTAGTAGATGAAGGCCTTGGGGCGGGCCTCCGCCGAAGCGGCGAAGGTCAAGAGCAGAAACGAGGCGGCGAGTCCGCCTGCCAGCCATGCGCGCATCATTGTTCGCGTCTCCCGGGAGCTGCCGCGATCGTGTCGCGGCGAGTGTCGTCCTACCATGAGCGTCATCGGACAGAGCCCTTGCGGGCGGGATTCCACGCGCTGTCGAGGGCGGCGAGCGCCTCCCGCACGGGGATCAGTTCGGGGTAGACCTCGGTGAGAGGTCGGATGTACTCGTTCGCGTCGTAGGGACGGCGCGTATCGAGGTTTGCCCGCGCCAGCTCGACGAGCGACGGCGGGTCGTTGCGGAAGGAGATCCGGGCCCGCTTGAGCTGCTCGCTCGGCGGGGACGGGTTCTTGTCGAGGGCATGTTCGAGCAGCGACCGCGCGGCGACGCCCGCCGTGGCCACGTCCGCCCCCACGTCCGCCTCCATGCGGACGGAGAAGGCGCGCTGATACTGACCGGCCCGCTCCTGCATCAACCGACTCATGAAACGATCCCCGAGGCCCATGTCCGCGACCAGACTCGCGGCACCTTCGGAGGTGCCCTTCATCAGGTCCATGATCGTGGCTCTCAGGTTGTTGGACACGCTCACGAACGTGTCGAGGTCAGCGAGATCGGTCGTGGGGGCCGCCGCCAGCTCCGGGAAGCCCCCCGCGAGCCGGGTGAGGCCCGGGGAGCGGGCCGGATCCAGGAGATCCGCCGGGGTCATCGTGGTGGAGAAGAGTACGAGCGCGAGGCCGTCGGCGAGCGAGGGCGTCGTCGGTGTGGCGCCCGAGGGGCGTCCGAGCAGGGCTTCGGCCTGCGCCTGGAGGATCCCCAGCTCGGGGGCCCCGCCGATGGCGCGGACGGCTTCGAGCGCGTGGAGCCGACTCAGGGATCGCTGCAGCAGCGGGTCCCCGTGCGCGAGGTCGACCTCGGAGGTGACCGAGCCGTCCTTCTGCTGCAGCTTCTCCCGCAGATCGGGAGCGTTGGCCGTGGAGGCCCGCAGCCCCGCCATGGCCGCCTCGACGTCCCCCTTCGCGACGGCCACCGCCACGGCCAGCCGGGCGGCGTAGACGCTGGTATCCGCCGACTCGGGCAGGTCGCCCAGGGAGGCGTCGGCGGGCGCGTCGTCCGCGGCGGTCCCCCAGAGGCGGCCCACCAGGGCGTCGCCCCCGCCCAGGCCTTCGACGATCCGGCCCGCCAGGGCGCCGAGCAGCGGGTCGGCCCCCTCGCTCGCGGCGTACGTCTCGAGGAGCGCGGTCCCGGCCCCCTGTTCGCCCGAAGCGAGGAGGACGACGCCCTCGAAGTAGGGCTGGTGCGTCGACCCCAGGACGGCGTCGGAGTTGCTGTTGCGGTGGGCGTAGAACTGGCGACGCGCGACCCGCTCGATGTCCGCCGCGCCGGCGTACATGGCCGCGATCTCGAGGTGGGTGCGAGCGAGCGCGACGCACGGGTACCCGGACGCCTTCCGCGCCGCCAGGGGCGCCTCGGAGGGGGTGCACGCGCCGCCGAGCATGCGCAGCGCGGGGCGCAGGTCGTTGTGGAACAGCGAGAGCCAGGCGTCGCCCGTCGCGCCCTGCTCGAACGGGCCCAAGCGGCCCGGATCCTCGACCACGTGGAACACCCACGAGTCCTTGAGGACGCCGTCCTGACCGGTGTTGAGCGCGGGACCCGCGGCGGGCCCGTCGGGGCCGTCGTCGTCGTCCCCGCACGCGGCGAACAGGACCAGCGACGCCAGGACGGTGGCGGCGAGACGGAGGGCTCGATGCTTCGGCAGCGTCACGGTCATCTCCCCGTCCGCGCCTTCAGGTCCGCCAGCTCGCGGTCGGCCTCCTGCTGCGCCTTCGTATTGCCGATCCCCGTGGCGTAGTTCGAGTAATCGGTCCAGGCCTGGATCGCCATGTTCAGCTTGTTCCGGTCGGCGAGCCCGGCGGCGGCCTGAGCGTCCTTCGCGTACAGCGTGGTCCGACACTTCGCGCGGATCTTGTAGGCCAGCAGGAGCCGCTGGGTCTTGCTCCGGGACGACAGGTCCATCGCGTTGCCGATCGTGCGGTCCGCGTTGTCCACGGCCTCGAGCAGGCGGCCGTTCCTGAGGTGGCACTTGGCCATCTCGAGGTTGAACTCCGGGTTGTACTTGAACCGCGAGACCGTCATGACCTTCTCGGTCGCTTCGCAGTGGCCTCGGTAGTCCTTCTTGGCCTCGGCGTTCTTCATGACCGTGGCCCACGCGCGCCAGTAGTTGGGGTGGTCACCCGGCACGGCCTGGAGGTGGGAGACGACGTTCCTCTCGAGCGACCCGCCCCCGGCGGCCCCGGCCAGGGAGGTGATGTAGTCCGCCTCGTAGGACAGCGTGGGGTCGGGCGTGCCCACCGGATCCGCGGCGGGGGGCGTCTCCGTGGGGTCCGAGGCGGACTCGACGGGCGTCTCATCGGTCCCCGAGTCGGCGTATGGATCCCGCGTGTCTCCGCCGCCGCTGCTGCTGCTGCGGGTGGGCGTGGGGTCCCGCCGGGGCGTGGCCGCCGGGCGCGTCGAGGCGCTGTAGTCGATGACCACGTCGTCGTTGCGGGGACGGGAGGTGGTGGTGGGGCGGGGCCGCGGCGAAGGGTTGTTGCTCGCCGTGGGCCGGGGCGACGGCGCAGGGGCCGCGGAACCGGTGGACGGGGCGGTGTCTCCCCCGCCCTCTTCGGTCCCCTCGAGGACGCCCATGTCGCCGAAGTCGAAGCCTCCTTCGATCCCGGCGGCGTCCGCGGGAGCATCGGCCGGAGCCTCTGCTCCGCCCGCTTCGAGATCGGCGACGGCCTCGCCGTCCGTCGTCTCGTCGCCGCCCCCGTCGCCGCCCGTGAGCAGCATGATCGCGAAGCCGACGGCGCCGACGGCGATGAGGACGAGCACTCCGACGAGGATTAGGGCGCCTTTGCCGCCCTCATCTTCTTCGTCTTCGTAGTCGTCGTCTTCGTCGTCGTAGTAGTCGTCGTCTTCGTCGAACATGACGGTTCCTGGCGGCGAGACCGGGCTCAGCTACCGCGGCGGATCGAGCCGGACTGAATCGCCTTCTCGTCCATCTCGATGACGCCGGAGTCGTCGACCACGTCGGCGCCCTTCGCCTCGAGGGTGATCTCCAGGGCCTCGGCCCCCTTCGCGTAGGGGAAGTTGCCCTTGTAGATGTAGTAGCCGGGCACCTGGATCTGGATCTCGTAGCGCCAGTTCCTCAGCAGGCCGTACTCCTGGAACGTCTGGTCCGAGGAGAGCGAGAGGATCTCGAAGTAGCCGGTGTCGTTCGTGATCGACACGCCGCGGAGATTGACCGGGTCCTCGGGCTGCTCATCGGCGCCCTTGGCTTCGGGGTCCGGGCTGATCGGCGTGAGTCGCACCTGGGCCTGGGCCACCGGCCTCAGCTCCTGGTCCTTGTTCACCTGGATCTTTCCCGTGATCGCGTCGCTGCTGCGACCGCTCGGGCAAGCCATGACGAGGCCGAGCAGGGCGAGACAAGCGAGCAGCGAGATCCGCCGCGCGATGCGGATCGGGGTACCGGGTCGGGTGGGCATCCTCTCCTCCGAAGAGACGGCTCGGGCCGCTCTCTTTTTCAGCCGGTTTCGGGGACCCGAATGCCGTGACGGCAAGCGATTTCCCCCCGGGCCGGCGGTTGACGACTATATCACAGGGCTCACCGACGCTCACCGCGGCGACGTCGGCCTTTTTCGTCCTCCATCAGGTCCTTCACGTCCCCCCACCAATCACCGAACTCGCGCCGCATCGGCTCGCGCTCGAGGTTCTGGTACTCGCGGACCACGGCGCGGAGCAGGTGGCGCATGCGGATCATCGGCGCGCCCTCGCTCGCTCCCAGGAACGCGGCCCGCAGGATCGTGTTCTTGATGTTGCCGCCCGTGAACTTGAAGCGGTCCGCGAGGAACTCGAAGTCGACGTCGTCGTCCAGGGGCGCGCGCTCGGGGAAGGAGCGCTGCCAGATCTCTTCGCGGGAGTCGCGATCGGGGAACGGGAACTCGAGGACGAAGTGGAACCGACGGGTGAACGCCTCGTCGATGTTCTGCTTGAAGTTGGACGACAGGACGGCGACGCCGTCGTACTCCTCGATCCGCTGCAGGAGGTAGTTCGTCTCGAGGTTGGCGTACCGGTCCACCGCCGAACCGACGTTCGTACGCTGTCCGAACAGGGCGTCCGCCTCATCGAAGAGTAGGACCGCCTGAGCCTCCTCGGCACGGTCAAAAATCGTCGCGAGGTTCTTCTCGGTCTCGCCGACCCACTTGCTGACGATGCTCGACAGGTCGACCTTGAACAGGTCCAGGGACAGGTGCCGGGCGATCACCTCGGCGGCCATCGTCTTGCCGGTGCCCGACCGCCCGAAGAAGAGCGCCTTGGCGCCCGTGCCCCGCGTGAACTTCTCCCGGAACCCCCACGTCTCGTAGACGGTGCCGCGCCGCTCCACGAACGCGAGCAGCTCGGTGAGGTGCTCCTTCTCCCGGGGGGGCAGTACGAGATCGGCGAACCCGAAGCGGGGGGTGTGACGCGTGGCGAGGGCGCCGATGTCCCGGGCGAACTGGGCCCGCGCGCCCGCGACGAGATCCTCGAAGCGGAGCCTGCTCTCCTCCCCCGCCTCGCCTCGGGCCCACGCCTTGTCCCGGGCGAAGGACACCGTCTGCTGGAGCTGCAGTCGGTTCATCCGGTACCTGTTCGCGAGGGTGCGGACGTCCTCGGCGTCGGGGGCGTCTTCGGAGCCCGCCAGGAGCTGATCCAGGACCCAGATCCGCTCCCCGAAGCCCGGCATCTCGATGCTGTAGGGCATCGTATGACGACCCTCGACGGACCAGGCCGCGGGCGGGGGCTGCTTCGCGGGGACGACGATGAGGCCGGGGTAGTCCTGCACGCGCCGCCACGCGATCTCCAGCGTGCGGAGGGTGGCGGGCTCTTCCAGATCCACCTCGGGGAAGGCGAGCACCTGGAGGGCGGCGGAGAACAGGTGGGCGTCGCGGAGGACCTGGGTGAGGTCCTCCAGGAGGCGCTCCCCGGATCCGAGGAACGTGCCGAGCTCGAGCCGGACCACCGGCGCCTCGAGCACGGCGCAGAGGTGATCGGCCGACGCCCGCGTGGCCGGGACGTCCTTGCTCGTGATGAAGACGGTGACGCCGCGCTCCGCCTCCTTGATCCGCGCCGCGATCGAGGCGAGCCGGTCGGGAGCGTCCTGAGGCAGGGAGGTCGGCGGGGGCGCGAGCGGGACCCCGAGGTACCGGGCTCGATCCGCGACGGAGTCGGCCATCCGCGGTACGCCGAGCAGCCACCCCGCGGCCGCCTCGGAGACGCGCAGGTGGCGCTGCGACAGCGGCTTCGTATCGTCCGATCGCGCGGGCATCAGCTCGATCAGCCCGCGCCGGATGAGCGGCGACTCCGCCTCGAACCGGCCGAGCAGCGACAGTCGATCCGCGCGACCGAGCAGGGGCGCGAGGATGTCGACCACGAGGCCGACCGACGGGATCCCGCGGGTGAAGTCGTCGTGCAGGTAGGCGAACACCCGCCGATAGCGACGATCGACCTCGGGGCCGAGGGCGATCAACAGGATCTCCCGATCCATGTCGTTGAGGCTGCAGCGCGTCGCCAGGGAGTCGAAGCGGGACGCCTTCCCCCGCCGCGCCGCCGCCAGGTCTTCGGCCTGCAGACGCCGGGCGAGGACGGCCGCCGACCGATCCAGGGCGTTCAGCGACTCCGCCGCGTCGGGGTCGTCGAGGTGCGTGGCGGGGACGCCGGAGAGCGCCGACAGGTGCTGCTGGAACTCCTGGTCCGTGACCCACAGCTCGTCGAGGACGTCCCGGTCCTCGACCTCCGTCGCGGCCTTGCTCCCCTTGAGCAGGATGTAGAGGCGCGCGATGCGCAGGTTGGTGAGCTGCAAGCGACGTCGGAGGCGCTCGAACTCTTCCTGCTGGGTCAAGGCCGGGGGCCCGGCCGACTTGGTGACGCTCATCCCCCGCTACTTCTGCGTCGGCTGGGGCGCGGCGGCCTCGCCGGTCTCCTGATCGAAGAGGCTCAGCGTGATGTCGCCCACTCGCTTGTGCAGCTCGAGGGGCTGGTCGATCTTCGCGAAGGCGCGGTAGCAGAGGTACGGGCGGACCTTCCGATCGAACCCCTTCAGGAGCAGGCAGGCGTCCCCGAAGGCGAGGTCGTCCACGAGCGCGATGCTGACCCGCTCCATCGCGACCTTCGGGTTGGCGCCGGGCGTCGCGAGCGCCGCCGGGTCGCGGACGTACTCGAGGCCGTCGGGCGTCATCGGACGGCCGCGGGAGTCGTAGATCTTGCCGTTGAGCTCGTACGGGATCGGGCGGTACAGCAGGGTCGGCTCCTGGTGGAAGCCGTTCATGAGCGCGCCCAGGATCGTGTGGCTGAGATCCGGCTCCGAGCTCTCCACGAACAGGATGAAGTAGAGGTAGAAGAACCGCGGCGGGATCTGCAGCAGGTCCTGGCGGACGGGGTCCGGGGGCGCGGGGCCCCGGGTCAGCGGCTTGACGGCCCACGCGGGCAGGTTCAGCTCGTCCATGTCGTCGACGCGGTAGAGCGCGACGTAGATGGTGGCTTCTTCGTCGTCCTTCGGCTGGGTGTCGAGGTCCTTGTGGATCCCTACCCAGTTCAGCTCGAGCCCGTCGCAGATCTCCTGGACGCGGTCGCAGAGGACGGTGTTGATGTGCTGGATGACGCGATAGTCCGCCACGACGACTCCCCGGGGGCCGCCGGAGTGTAGCAGCGCGGGCGGGGGCGCCCCCCCCCCCCCCCCCCCCCCCCCCCCCCCCCCCCCCCCCCACCACCCCGGGGGGCGTTAGGCGAGGATGCTGACGAACCGGGGCCGAATCCTCGCGTTGCTGGATGACATCCCCACGACCTC
>CAZEKB010000019.1:0-77476 GCA_964512225.1 uncultured Rickettsiales bacterium
TCGTCGTCCCCGCCGCCGCCGCCGCCGCCGCCGCCACCGCGCGGCGGACAGCCCACGAGGGCCACGCCGGAGATGAGGAAGAAGAGGGCCGAGAGGCGCAGCAAGGTCATCGATTCAGTCCTTTGTTCAGGAGGGTCCCGCGGCAGTCGAGGACGATCTGCCCGGTTTCGAGTCGGAAGTGAACCTCGAGGTCGCCGTCGGGGTCGGGGGCGAGCGTCAGGATGGCGGGGTCCGGGAGGCAGCCGATCTCGACCGTGAGCTCGTCGCCGACCCGCATGCCCTCCACCTCGGCCTCGCAGACGACGTCGTTGCCCCCCCCGCCCCCGCCGAAGCCCTCGAAGTTGCAGAAGACGGAGCCGACGGCCCAGTCGTCGGCGTCGATCTCGAAGTGGCCGGACCCGTCGCCTTCGAGATCGCTCCAGCTGGACTCGAGCAGCCCGACGGTGTCGCCGTACCAGGTCCCCTGCCAGTCCGGGGGGCCCGCGTCGTCGTCGTCGGGATCGGCGTCGTCGTCGTCGGGATCGGCGTCGTCGTCGTCGGGATCGGCGTCGTCGTCGTCGGCCGCGTCGTCGTCGTCGCCCGAACGACTCCCCGCGCCGCCCGTCCCGCGGCGGACGCAGCCCACCACGAGGAGCGCGAGCAGCAGCCCGACCAAGCATCGACGGAGCACGATCATGGCTCTACGCTACCCGACATGGACGACATCGCCCGGATCCTGGCCGGCGGAGAGGCCGCCGCTCCCGTGAACGCGCCCGACGACGAGGCCCGGCTGCTCGTCAGCAAGCGCGTGTTGAAGGGGGCCCCGGTGCTGTTCGTCTACCGCGACGAGCCCGAAGACGGGGAGGACTCGGGCTGGACGCTGCTGGCGGGCACCGAGTCGGACGCGGCGATGGGGGACGCGGGTCAGTTCGAGGAGCAGAGCGTGGGGTGGGCGCTCGAGCGCGACGCATCGCTGGCCTCGATCCTCGCGGCGCCGAAGGACAGCAGCTTCGAGCGGGACGATCCGGCGGCGGCGTGGGTGGAGCTGGTCGATGAATAGGGTCCTGCTCGCGGGCCTGGTGCTCGTGACGCTGGTGGGCTGCAGCCGGGGACGCGGCGGGGGCGGCGGCGGGGGCGGCGGCTTCGGCGGGGACGACGACGACGCGACGTCGGGCGTCTGCGAGCGCTGGAACGACGACACGGCGGATCTGTCGGAGGGGTCGTGGAGCGGCAGCGTGGCGGGCTGCGAGGTGGGCGACATCTCCGAGCGGGGGCGGGCGAACGCGCTGCGCATGCTCAACCTCATGCGGTACCTGGCGGATCTGACCGAGGTGGAGACGGACCCCGAGCGGGATCGCAAGGCCCAGGCGGCGGCGCTGATCTTCACGGCGGAGGGGAGGCTGTCGCACTACCCGGATCAGAGCTGGCAGTGCTGGTCGCCGGACGGCGAGGAGGCAGCGGGGTCGTCGAACATCTCGAGCGCTCCGGGAGTGGCGTCGGTGCTCGGCTACATGATCGACCGCGGCAACGAGACGACGCTGGGGCATCGCCGGTGGATCCTGTCGAACCGCCTCGGGCCGGTGGGGCTCGGGTCGACGGACCGGGCGTCGGCGATGTGGGTCCTGGGCGGGGCGACGGGGGACGACGCGGAGTGGACGGCGTGGCCCCCGCCAGGCGACTTCCCGATCCAGGCGAACGCGGACACGTGGTCGTCGATGGACGACGAGGGGTGGTCGGTGCAGTCGGACTCGATCGAGCTCGCGGGCGCGCGGGTGGTGGTCACGGACGACACGGGCACGGACCGACCGGTGACCGTGTGGAACCTGGAGCCGGGCTACGGGGCGTCCAGCGCGATCTCGATCATCCCGTCGGGGTGGGGAGCCCGCGCGGGGACGACCTACAGCGTGTCGGTCGAGGCGGGCGGCACCGAGATCGCCTACGACGTGAGGTTCGTGGACTGCGGGTGAAGAGAACGACGAGAGCCCCGCCGGCGAACCGACGGGGCGCTCGGATGGGGGGCGTCGTTCGGACTAGCCGAGGACGTTCTGGAGCTTGAGGGCGAGGCCCATGTCGCCCTTCACCTGCAGCTTGCCGGTCATGAAGGCCATCTGCGGGTTGAGCTCGCCCTTGATCAGGCCCATGAAGTCGTCGGCCGACATGGCGATCGTGCAGGCCGCGGACTCTTCGGAGCCCTCGCGGACCTCCTGGCAGGCGTCCGTGAGCTCGATGACCCAGTCGCCGCCGCCCTCGCCCGAGAGCGAGAACTGGTAGGTGGAATTGATGGAAGCGAGCTTGTCGCCGTTCTCCTTGAGCTGCTCGTTCTTCTTGGTGAAAAACTCCGCGGGCGTAGCCATGATCGGGACTCCGTACGTCGATCCCGCACCGCGGGATGGGTTGATTGACTGCTCAGTCAACGCTGATGCGCGCGGAGCGTAGCAACGGCCCAAAGGGGGAGCAAGAGATCCCGATGGGGTCGCTCCGAGGGCTCCGGGTCCCTCAAGGCTCGTCGTACATGCCTTCGATGAGCGGGCGGTACCGGTCCTCGACCGCGCGGCGCCGGACCTTGAAGGTGGGCGTGAGCGTCCCCCCCTCGATCGACAGCCCACGGGGCAGGATCTTGTGCGCGCGGACGCGCTCGAACCGGGCGAGGCGCTGGTTGCACCGCTCGATCTCGCCGTCGATCAGCTCCTCGATGCGGGGGTCGCGCACGACCTTCGACCACGACGCGGTGTTCAGGTCGATCGTCTCCGCGAACCGTCGCACCTCGTCCGGGTCGACCGTGATCAGCGCCACGAGGTGGGGGCGACGGTCGCCGAACACCATCGCGTCCGCCACGTACGGGCTCGCTCGAAGCGCGGCCTCGACGTGCTGGGGCGCGATGTTCTTGGCCCCGGAGAGGATGATCAGGTCCTTCTTGCGGTCCTCGATCAGGAGGTACCCGGCCTCGTCGAATCGACCGACGTCGCCCGTGTGCAGCCACCCGTCGGCGGTCAGCACCTCCGCCGTCTCCTCGGGCCGCCCGTGGTAGCCGTCGAAGACGACCGGACCCTGGATCAGCACCTCCCCGTCCGCCGCGATGCGCACCCGCACCCCCGGCAGCGGCCGCCCGACGCTCCCGATCCGGTTGTCGTCGAGGGGGTTGATCGTGCCCGCGGCGCACGTCTCCGTGAGGCCGTAGCCCTCCAGGATCTCGATGCCCGCGAGCCGGAAGAAGCGCGCGATGTCCGGGTTGAGCGGGGCCCCTCCCGAGACACAGAAGCGAACCCGCCCGCCGAGCGCCTCGCGCACGGGCTCGAAGATCGCCTTGTCCGCCAGCCGACCCTGGAACTTCGCGGCCAGGCGCCCGCTGAGCCGCCCCCGACGCTGGGGCTCGGGCGCCTCGATCCCCAGCGCCCGGTCCTGGTCTGCCTGCAGCCGTCGGCTCGCGGCGATCCCCTGCCGAAACGCCGCCTGCAGCAGCGGCGGCAGCTCGCGATAGCGGGACACCACGCCCTGGTAGATGCGCTCGAAGATGCGCGGCACCGCGAAGAAGAACGTCGGCCGGACCTCCCTGAGGACCTCGTCGAGCCGGTCCACCCGACGCGCGTAGGCGAGACAGAACCCCTTCGTGAGCGCCGAGAACTGGCCCAGACGCGCGTAGATGTGGGACAGCGGCAGGCACAGGACCGTCGTGTCGTCCGCCGTGACGTCCATCACCGCGTCGAGGGCCCGCGCGGCCGCCAGGACGGCGCCGTGGGAGAGGCGGACACCCTTGGCCGTCCCCGTGGTTCCGGACGTGTAGACGAGCGTGGCGAGGGAGTCCTCGTCCACCGTCGCCAGGGCGAACTCGAACCGCTCGGGATCCTCCCGCAGCAGGCGGCTCCCCTCGCGCGCGACCTCCTCCAGGAGCGACGCCTTGGGCTGGTCCCGCAGGTCCATCACGTCGATCACGATCACCGCCCGGATCGTGTCGAGCTTCGCGATCCTGTCGGCCACGCGCTCGAGCTGCGCGCGGTCCTCCACGACCACCACCGAGGCCCCGCTGTCCTCGAGGATGCTCGCGATGCCCGCGGGCGTCGCCGAGTGATACAGCGGCACCGACACCGCGCCGATCGAGAGGATCGCGTAGTCGATGAGGCTCCACTCGAGCCGCGTCCGGGACAGCAGCGCCACCCGGTCGCCGTGCTTCACCCCGAGCTTCAGCAGGCCCGCGCCCAGGTCGCGGACCTTGTTGCCCAGCTCCGTCCAGGTGACGACGCTCCACTGCATCGGCTGTCGTCGTCGCCGGAGCGCCACCGACGACCCGTACCGCTCCACCGCCTGCTGGAGCAGCACCCCCACGGACTCCGCCTCGGGCACCACGACCGTCGTCGTCGCTCCGGGGGGGACGCCGCGGCTGCGGCGGGGCTCGTGGGATGGAGGGCTCAAGCTTCTCTCGGATCCGGGGGCCGTGTTATAGCTCAGCGCCTATGAGCAAGGCCACGCAGCAGGCGACCGACGACCCCGACGAACGCACGACCCCCGCGCAGCCGCGGCCCATCTTCATCGTGTCGGACAGCACGGGCGACACCGCCGAGGCCGTCGTGCGCGCGGGCCTGGCGCAGTTCGACAACTACCTCGTCAACGTCAAGACCTACGCCCACGTCCAGGACGGCCGCCGCATCGACGCCGTCATCCGCCTCGCCGTGCGCGAGCAGGGCCTGATCGTGCACACCCTCGTCGACTCGACGGTCCGCGGGCGCCTCATCCAGGCCGCCGAGAAGAACGAGGTGGAGTGCGTCGACCTGATCGGCGCGCTGCTCGGCCGCCTGGGGGCCCACCTCGGGGGCCTCTCGCCCCGGGAGATCCCCGGCCGCAAGACCGGCCTGGGCGACGAGTACTTCCGACGCATCGAGGCCGTCGAGTTCACCGTCAAGCACGACGACGGGGCGGAGCCGCGCCACCTGCACAAGGCCGACCTCGTGCTCGTGGGCGTCTCGCGCACCAGCAAGACGCCGCTGTCGACCTACCTCGCCCAGAAGGGCTGGAAGGTCGCGAACGTGCCGATCGTCATGGGCATCGATCTGCCGCCGGAGCTCTTCCAGGTCGACCAGGACAAGATCTTCGGCCTCACGATCGAGCCCGAGGTGCTGCACGCGATCCGCATGGCCCGCATCCGCAACCTCGGCCTCAACGCCAACTCCAGCTACGGCAACCTCGAGCACATCTACATGGAGCTCGAGGGCGCCCACGAGATCTTCCGCGGCAACCCGATGTGGCCCGTCGTCGACGTGACGCACCGCGCCGTGGAGGAGAGCGCGGGCGTGATCCTCAAGACCCTCCACGAGCGCCGCGCGGCCCGAATCCGCGAGCAAACGATTCGCGGCTGACGCGGAGGTCTAGACTCCTGACGTGATCGTCCCCGGCAGCAAGCTCGAGAAGTACGAAGTCCTCGAGAAGGTCGGCGAGGGGGGCATGGCGACGGTCTATCGCGGCCGCCACACCACGCTCGACCGCGAAGTCGCCATCAAGGTCATGCACCCGCACCTCGCCGGATCGGAGCGCAACCGCACCCGGTTCGCCCGCGAGGCCAAGGCCATCGAGACGCTGCGGCACCCGAACATCCTGCGGATCTTCGACTACTCCGGCGGCGCCGCCGACCACTGCTTCATCATCACGGAGTTCATCGAGGGGCCGACCCTGCGCGAGCTGCTCGACGACGTGGGCGCGATGATGCCGGAGCCCGCGGCGCTCGTAGCCTGGGAGCTGTGCAAGGCGCTCGAGGTCGCCCACTCGCGCGGCATCGTCCACCGCGACATCAAGCCCGAGAACGTGATGCTGACCTCCGGCGGCGGCATCAAGCTCATGGACTTCGGCATCGCCCGCATGCTCGACGACGCGCAGGTCACGATGACGGGCGCCCTGGTGGGCAGCCCCGCGTACATGTCGCCGGAGCAGGCCACGGACGGCAAGGTCGGGCGACCGTCGGATCTGTTCGCCGTCGGCACGATGCTCTACCGCATGGTCACCGGCACCCTCCCCTTCCGCGGGAGCAACCCCTCGATCGTCATCAAGGCGATCATCGACGGCATCTACGAGGACCCGGCGAACCGCGTCCCCTCGCTCAGCCCGTCGCTCGCCGACATCATCCGCCGCTGCCTCAACCGCGACCTCGAGGTCCGTTACGCGGACGCCGAGGAGCTCAAGGTCGACCTGGGGCGCTGTCTGGCGGAGGTCGGCATCGACCCCGAGGCCCCCGGGGTGTGGGCGATCTCGGCCTACCTCGCGGACGCCGAAGCCTACGAAGAGTCCCTCCGCGCGCACCTCCTCACCACCCTCGTGGACCGCGGGCGACAGGAGGCCGAGGCGGGCCGGACCGCGGAGGCGCTGCGCACCTTCAACCGGGTGCTCGCCCTCGACGAAGACAACGAAGAGGTCGTGGCCATCATCGAGGGGATGCGCACGCCGCTCGTCGCGGAGCGGGGGGCCTCGGGGGCGATCTGGGCGGCCGTGGCGACGCTCGTCGCGGTGGTGGCGGGGGGCCTCGTCTGGCAGCTCGACGACCGGAGCGCCGAGGTCGCGTCCCTCGAAGCGGCCGTCCTGCTCCCCGTCCTGCCCGTGCCCCTCCCGGACGCGGAAGAGGCGCCCCCGGAGCCCGCGACGCCCCCGCCCGCGGAGCTCGCCCCCGCGGAGGGCACGGCCGCGGACATCGCTGCCGCCGAAGCGGCCCGACGTCTCGGCGTGGACGTGGAGGTGCCGACCCCCGGGGAGGCGGAGACCGACGGAGGCGACGGCGGAGACGCGGGCGACGGAGGCGTGGCGGCGGTCGAGCCGGAGGTCTGCGAGGGCACGGGGGTGCTCAAGATCGCCGTGCCTCGCAAGCAGTGGGCGAAGGTGAAGATCGACGGCGTCTACTGGGCCGACGGCACCCTCGTGGACGTCCGCGGCCGGTCGATCGAGCTCAACGCCGGCTCTCACGAGGTGGTCCTCGAGCAGGACTACCGATACGACAAGAAGGTCACGGTGCGCGTATGCGGCGGCGGGGACCCCGTGACCGTCACGGCCGACCAACCGTTCCTGCCGCACTACATCGAGTTCGAGGCGTTCCCCGAGGGCGCGACGGTCTTGGTGGGCGACGAAGAGCGGGGACCGGCGACGCAGCGGCTCGAGCTCCCCAACGGGGCCGACTACACCGTCCGGGTCGTCCTCGACGGCACGACCCTCGCGAGCAAGAGCCTCCGGGTCGGCCCCACCACCAAGTACTACCCGGGCGACACCACCCGCATGCGCCCCCGCCCCTGAGCGGTCGCGGCCGCGACGATCGGGGCCCTCGCCGCCCGGCCCCCCCGGGCCCTCCGCTGGTAGGCTCGACCCTCCTCCTCCGGACGGCTCCCATCGGCTCGTATCGACCCCCCGCCGGCCTCCTCACGATCGTCGCGCTGATCGCGGTCGGCACGGCTGCGGGCTGTCTGTGGCTTCCGCTCCCGGGGTTCCCGGACGATCGCCGCGAGCCGACCCCCGAGGACGAGGCCAATACCCGCACCCTGAGCCACTGCCGACCCGCTCACTCCCCCCAGAAGCCCGTCCTCCTGGGCACCCAGACCGGAGAGCGCGAGTTCGCGTGCCGCGCCCGCACGCCCCACACGGTGAGCTGGTTCCTCGAGTTCGAGGACACGGCCATCGCGGGCTACCAGCTGGCCGCGGGCGTCCCGTCTCTGCGCCTCGCCCGCGCGGACCTCCCCCACCACCCGCTCCCTTACGAAGCGATCCTCAGGGTCGAGGCCCGGGGCGAGGGCGAGTCGACGAGCCTGGAGTGGACGATCGTCGTGCTCCCGGACGCGGACGCGCTCCTCCTTCCGGAGCGGCTGCCGTGAAGCGGGTCGGGCAGGCCCTGATCGTCGTCCTCGCGACGAGCCTGGTGGGCTCGGACTGCGAGGGCGTGGTCGTGGAGGACGAGCGTCGCTTCCGGGTCTCGTTCTTCGACACGGGGCCCAACACCGAGACGATCTGGCGGAGCCAGGAGCAGCCCGAGGTGCACGAGTGGGACGGCAGCCCGGACCTGCACTACCTGCAGCTGCTCGCGTCGCCCCCCGTGAGCGCGCTCGTGCAGCCCCCCGAAGGCGCCGGCTTCTTCGAGCCGACCTTCGTCTTCCTCGACGCGCCCGGCCAGTGGGCGGACACGACCGGCAAGGTCGAGAGCACCAACGAGTTCGGGCAGCGGATGGTGCCGGGCATCTACGACGTGTTCGTGGCCCCGGGCTCCCTGCTCGACGGCCAGGCCGCGGCCCGCTTCGTGGACGTGACGCTCAACGACGAGACGCCGGACTGGGTCTGGCAGCTGCCGACCACGGTGGACGTCGTGGGCGACGTGGAGGCCGGCGGCACGGGGATCGAGGGGCCGTGGATCATCCCCTACCCCCGGGACTTCGGGGACATGCCCCTCGGCCCCTGGGCGGAGGCCCTGGACGAGAGCGCGCTCGCGGGCGAAGGGTCGTTCTCCGTGCCGATCCGCGAGGGGATCTACGACGTGGTCGTCGCGCCCCCCCTGCGGATCCAGGACAACGGCGTGCTGCAGCCCGACCCGATCCCGCCGACTCGGCTCGACGGGCGACGCTGGCCCATCGAGCCGGTCCTCGACCCCCCCCTGCGCGAGGGCATCGACCTGCCGGTGTTGCCCGTGACGTCGGTCGTGGGGCGGGTCCGCGCCGCGGGCGAGGACGTGACGGCCGTGAGCCGAATCCGCGTGGAAGGGACCATCCCCTCGGGGAACATCGGCGGCGAGGACTACGACGGGGGCCTGTGGATCGCCGACCTGCGCACCGACGGCGACGGCGCCTTCCGGGTGGACGTGCCCCAAGGGTCCTACACCGTGACGGCGACCCCGCCCTTCACCGCCCGGGACCGGGACGTGGGGATCGCGACCTTCGAGGCCCTCGGGGGCGAGATCCTGGACGTGGACGTGGGGCTGTCCTCGGCGGCGGTGGCCACGATCTCCGTCGTGGACGAGGAGGGCGCCCCGGTCCCGGACGCGGGGCTGTTCATCCGGAACGCGGGCCCCCCGCGCTACGCCTACGGCGAGCGCACCCAGTCCGAGGGCGAAGCGAACCCGGGCTTCTGGTTCGGGACGCTCATGCGGGGGACCTACGAGGTGGAGGTGATCCCGCCCGTCGATCCCGAGACCGAGAACAAGCGCTGGGCGCGCGCCCACGGCGTCCTGCAGGTCGGGTTCGGCGGGGGCGGCGTGATCATCCAGCTGCGGCGGTCCGCGTTCATGAACGGGCTGGTGTTCAGCGTCGATCAGCGGCCCGTCGCCGACATCCTCGTCCAGATCCGCGACCCCGAGACGGGGCTGGTGGTCGACGAGGCCGCGACCAACCGCACCAACGAGCACGGCTTCTTCCGCGCGATCCTCCCCGAGACGGAGTAGACGCTAGGGCGTCGGCTCCGCGGGATCGGGCGTGGGCTCCGGCGGCCACGGCGGAGCGGGCGGGGGGAGCATCCCGGACCCGGGCCGGGTGGGGTTCCGACGGTCCAGCGACCACTCCCACCACGAGCCCTCGTAGTTGCGCACGGAGGGGTAGCCGAGCGCGGTGAGCACGTACCAGGTGTGCGCCGAGCGCACGCCGCCCGTGCAGTAGGTGATGATCTGCGCGTCGGGGCGCACGCCTCGCCCGATCAGGATCGGCTCGAGGCGGTCGGGCGGCAGCAGGGTCCCGTCCTCGGCCAGCAGCTCGCTCCAGGTGAGGTTGACGGCCCCCGGGATGTGGCCCGTGCGCGGGGCGCCGTAGGTGGGAGCCGCGGGCAGGGCCTGGTACTCGTCGACCGACCGCGTATCGACGATCACGCGCCGCCAGCTCCGGTCGTCGTCGACCCACCCCCGGACGTCCGCCATCGACGCGCGCACGCCCGGTCGCACCCGGGCCTCGTAGACCGCCGCGGGCCTTCGGATCCGTCCGCGCTGCCTCGGTCCCCCCGCCGCCTGCCACGCGGTCCAGCCGCCGTCGATCACGGAGACCTTGTCGTGCCCGAGGAACGTGAGCATCCACGCGACCCGCCCCTCCTCGCCCCACAGCTGCGACGGATCGCCCATCACGATGGCCCAGTCCGACGCCGACAGGCCCAGCTCCCCGAGGGCCTCCGCCAGCCTGCCCACGTCCGGGTCGAGCGTGCCGGTGGGTCGGAACCCGTCGCGCTCGCTGAACGTCGTCCAGTCCAGCTGCACGGCGCCGGGGATGTGCCCCTTTCGATAGACGCGGCCGGGGCGCGCGTCGATGAAGGAGACGCCGTCGTGCCCGATGAAGATGGCCGCTTCGTCCGGGAACAGGAACGGGGGCGGCTCGGCGGGGATCTCCTGGTCGGGGTGCAGCGCGTCCGGATAGCTCGCCGCGCAGCCGGCGGCGACCCCCGCGAAGAGGCCCGCAGCGACCCCGATCGTCGCCCGGAGGCGTCGGTATGATGCGAGCGCATGACCCGCGGATCGGCCCTCCTCGTCTTCTCGGCCGCGGTCTGCACGCTCGGGCTGCTGCTCCCCGCGCCCGCGTCGGCCGAGGAGCCCGCGCTCTCCGAAGAGCAGGCCGAGGACATCATCATCGAGGCGGTCCTCGCCTACGAGCGCGGCGAGCTGGGAGCCGCCGCCGACGGCTTCAACGAGGTGCTGAGCTTCCCCGTCAAGATCGGCGACCGGAAGCGGCTGCACGAAGGCTTCCTGCACTGGGCCTACACCCTCTTCCTTCAGGATTCGAAGAAGCAGGCGGAGGAGAAGCTGACGTACGCGCTCCGGCTGAACCCGGACTACGAGACGAGCCCCGTGATCCTCCGCCCGGACCTCTACGCGTTCTACCAAGAGGGCCGGGCGGCGTACCTCGCCTCCCGCGGAGGCCGCGACCCCGGGGCGCGCGAGGCCGTGGACGCGATCTTCCCCGAGCTCCAGACGCGGGCGGGCGCGATGGGTCCGGGGGGCTTCATCCTGCCCATCGGGGGCGTGGGCCTCGAGCGACTCGGCCACGTCGACGAGGCTCGGTTCCTCCGCGTGGTCGAGATCAGCTCCCTCGTGGTCAACCTCTCGAGCGTCGGCATCCGCCTCGCCGTCTTCTCCGAGCTGACCCCGGAGGGCGATCTCTGGCACGACATCTCGGTGGGCATGAACGTGGTCAGCTTCTTCGTGTTCTGGCCCGCGTTCATCGCCGACATCGTGGCCACGCTGTCCCTGCAGGCGAAGTACACGAAGCACCCGGAGCTCCGGCCGAGACCGACCGCCGGCGCCGGGCGAATTCGGGCCCGGCCGCCGCGCGTAGGGGTGGGCGCGAAGGGGCTGACGCTGTCCTTCTGGTAGCCTCCGGCGCGTGCCGTACCTGACCTATAGAGACGCCTCGGGCGTGCAGCGGGTGGAGGTCACGCGGAAGCTGACCGGCGTCGGCAAAGCGGGCGACAACCGCATCGTCATCGACGACCCGGCCATCCTCGCCTACCACGCCCAGATCCTCCGCGACGGCAAGAACTGGGTGCTCAGCTCCCTGGATCGCGGCGCCGTGCTCGTGGTCAACGGGAAGGACCGCCGCAACTACTCCCTGCAGGACGGCGACCTGCTGATCCTCGGCGGCACCGAGCTCACGTGGTCGATCGAGGCGCCCAGCGAGAGCGGCCGCTACCGCGCGCCGGGGCCGCAGTCGTCCCGCAAGACGCAGCTCCCCGCGCCCGCCCAGCAGGACGCGCGGCTCAAGAAGCTCACGTCGTTCACCGAGAAGCTGCTCCTCGGGATGGCGGTCCCGGACATCTTCAAGACGCTGCTCGACTCGGTCATCGAGCTCACCGGCGCCTCGAAGGGCTTCCTGATCCACCTCGACGGGCAGACCCTCCGCATCCCGGCCGCCCGCAACATCGACCGCGTGGACCTGGAGAAGGACCCGGGGCAGGTCAGCGACTCCGTGATCGGGCGCGTGCTCAAGGAGCGGCGTCCACTGATCATCAGCGACGCGATGAACGACACCATCCTCGGGCGGAGCCAATCGATCGTCGACCTGCAGCTCTCGTCGGTGATGTGCGTCCCGCTCCTGGCCAAGGACACCCTGATCGGCGTGCTGTACGTGGGCAGCGAGGGCGCTGCGTCCCTCTTCGGGCCCCAGGATCTCGAGATCCTGAAGCTCTTCGCGGGGCACGCCTCGCTCATCCTGCACAACGCCCTGCTCCTCGACGAGCTGCGCGAAGACAACGAAGAGCTGGCGCGCGAGGTGGCGGCGGGCAAGGGCCTCGGGGGCGCGATGCTGGGGGCCCACCCGCGGATGATCGACGTGTTCCGCACCATCGACAAGGTGGCCCGCACGGACATCTCGGTCCTGGTCACCGGCGAGACGGGCACCGGCAAGGAGCTGGTCGCCCGGGAGATCCACCGCCGCAGCAACCGCGACGGCGGCCCGTTCGTCAGCATCAACTGCGGCGCGATCCCCGAGAACCTGCTCGAGAGCGAGCTGTTCGGACACAAGAAGGGCGCCTTCACGGGGGCGCTCGCGGACAAGCAGGGCAAGTTCGAGGACGCCAACGGCGGCACGCTGTTCCTCGACGAGATCGGCGAGATGCCGATGAACCTGCAGGTGAAGCTCCTGCGCGTGCTGCAGGAGCGGGAGATCGAGCGCGTGGGCGAGGGCAAGCCCCGGGCGGTCGACATTCGCGTCGTGTCGGCGACCAACAAGGACCTTGAAGAGGAGATCGCCCAGGGCCGGTTCCGCCAGGACCTCTTCTATCGGCTCAACGAGATCCGGGTGCTCCTGCCGCCGCTTCGCGAGCGCGGGGACGACGTGGCGCTCATCGCCCAACACCTCTTCAAGCGCTTCTCGAAGCTGTACGGAGGGCGCGCGCGCGGGTTCGCGCCCGACGCGCTCGCGGCCATGACCGACTACGTCTGGCCCGGCAACATCCGGCAGATGGAGAACCGCATCAAGAAGGGGCTCGTGCTCGCCGAGGGGCCGATGCTCACGGCCGCGGACGTGGGGCTCGCGGACGTCCGACGCCCCACCCGCAAGTGGGTCCCGCTGGCGGACGCCCGGGAGAGCTTCCAGACCGACTACATCAAGGAGTGCCTGGAGGCGCACGAGTGGAACAAGGCCGCGACGGCCCGCACCCTCGACGTCGACCCGCGCACGGTCTTCCGCTACATCGAGAAGTTCCGAGACGAGTGAACGTCTGGGGGCTCACGGGCAACATCGCCTGCGGCAAGTCGGCCGTGGAGCGCATGCTCGAGGACCGCGGCGTACCCGTCATCGACGCCGACGTCGTGGCCCGGGAGGTGGTGGCCGTGGGGTCGGAGGGGCTCACGGAGGTCGCGCGCGCGTTCGGCGACGGCGTCCTGACCTCGGACGGGGCCCTCGATCGCAAGGCGTTGGGGGCGATCGTCTTCGGGGACGCCGACGCCCGGAAGCGACTCGAGAGCATCACGCACCCCCGGATCTTCTCCCGCATGGCGGAGCGGCTCGCGGCGCTGGCCGAGGGCGGCGCGACGACGGCGGTCGTCTCGGCCGCGCTCATGGTGGAGTCCGGCTCCTATCGCCACTACGCCGGGCTGGCGGTCGTCACCTGCCCCCCCGACGTCCAGCTCGCGCGGCTGCGGGCCCGCGACGGCTCCAGCGAGGGCGACGCCCGGGCACGAATCGAGTCCCAACTGCCCCAATCGGAGAAGGCGTCCAAGGCCTCCGTGGTGTTGGACAACTCGGGCGACCTCACCGAGTTGCGTCACCAGGTCGACGCGTGGATCGACGCGGATCTGCTAGCGTCCTGAAGGCATGATGGCGGCCGATCTAGATGGCCTGAGACCCGAGGATCTCGTGGAAGAAACAGGCAGCACCGGCGACCCGCTGGTGGGCCGGGTACTCCAGGGCCGATACGAGGTCCGCGCGCTGGTTGCGCGCGGCGGCATGGGGAAGATCTACCGTGCCGAGCAGGTCCCCCTGGGCCGCCCCGTGGCCCTCAAGGTGCTGGACCTGGGCTACTCCCAGGACCACGACCCGGAGTTCCGCAAACGGTTCTTCCTCGAGGCCGCCACGTCCGCTCGCCTCGCGCACCCGAACACGATCCGCATCTTCGACTACGGCCACGAGGGCGACATCTTCTTCATCGCGATGGAGTTCATCGAGGGCCGCACGCTGCTGCGCATCATCAAGGACGAAGCGCCCCTGCCCCCGCTGCGCGTGGTCCACATCGCCCGCCAGATGTGTTGGTCGCTGCACGAAGCCCACGGGCTCGACGTCATCCACCGCGATCTCAAGCCGAGCAATGTCCTGATCACGCAGCACGGCGACCTCACGGACTACGTCAAGGTCCTCGACTTCGGGCTGGTGAAGCTGCTCAAGGACGACGAGGAGATGACCAAGTCGGGCCTGTTCCTCGGATCGCCCAACTACATGTCTCCCGAGCAGATCCGGGCCAAGGGAGTGGACCAACGCAGCGACATCTACTCGCTGGGCGTGATCCTCTACCGCGCGCTGACGGCCACGATCCCGTTCCGGCGCGACAGCTCCATGAGCACGCTCATCGCCCAGCTCGAAGACGACCCGCCCTCCTTCGCCCACGCGGCCCCGGGGATCGCGATCCCGGAGGTGATGGAGGCGATCGTCATGCGGTGCCTCGACAAGGAGCCCGCGCGTCGCTTCGCGAGCGTCCAGGAGCTCGACCGGGCCCTCGCCGCGGCGGCCGACGTGCTGAGGGACGGCCCGCCCGCGCCCGAGCCCTCCCTCGTCCCCGGGCGCACGCGCCCGCCCGTGGACCCGTCCACCGCCGACACCGCCGAGATGCCGCAGACCGCGGAGCCCACCCCGGCGCCGCCGCGGAAGAGGCGGCGACGCCCGAAGCCCGAACCGACGGGCCCGATCGACGCCGCCCTGTCGTCCCCCCGGCTGCCCCTCGTGGCGGGCGCCGCCATCTTCGCCCTCGCCGCGGTGCTCGTCCTCCTGCTCGTCGTCCGCGCCCAACAGCAGCGCCCGCCCCCGCCCGCGCCCGTGCAGGCCCACGTCGTCGCCCCGGCCCGGCTCGCGAGCGCCCCGCCCGGAGCCGTCGTCCTGCGCGGCGAGGAGTACCTCGGCACCACCCCGACGACCGTCGAGGTGCCCGCGGACGAGCGGTGGGAGGTGACGCTGCAGAAGCTCGGGCATGTGCCCGAGACGATCCTGCTCGGCGCGGGGGAGAATCGAGCCGTGATGCTCGTCCCCATCGCCGAGGCCGCCCCGGAGCCCGCCGCGACGCCCGCCCCCACGCGCACCACGCGTCCGCGGCGGGACCCTGCTCCGCGGGCGGAGGCGACCCCCGAGCCGACGCCCGAGCGGCGGCGCTCCTCCGACCTGCGGGATCCATGGAGCGACTGATGCGACTCGGGCTCCTGCTGGTGACGCTGAGCCTGCTCGCCCCCGCGGTCGCTTCGGCCCAGGGCGGAGCCCCACGGAACGCGGACGACGAGCGCGCCCGAGTGCTCTACGAGAACGGGGCGATCCTGTACGAAGAGGGGCGCTACGAGGACGCGATCGAGGCCTGGAAGGAGGCCTACTCGCTGAGCGACCGGCCCCTGTTCCTGTTCAACATCGCCAACGCCCTCGAGCGCATCGGGCGGTGGGACGAGGCCCTCGTCTACCTCAACAAGTACCGCGCCTTCGCGCCCGCCGACGAGCGGACCGTCCTGGAGCGGAGGATGCGCAACATCGAGCGTCGCCTGGAGGCGGCGGGCGACCGGGAGCGCGAGTCCGAAGAGGAGAAGGCCCGGCAAGAGGAGGCCGCGAAGGCGCGCGCCGAAGAGGAGCGTCGCGCCGAGGAGGCCGCGGCGGCGGCGAAGGCGGCCGAAGAAGAGAGCGCGGCGAGCGGCCCCCCCGAGGGCCCCCTGCTGCCGGGCATCGTGCTGATGGGCGCGGGGGTGGGGCTCATCGCCGCGGGCGGCGGGCTCGCGGGCTCGGCCGTATCGGCGCGGGAGGCCGCGGCGGGCCTGTGCAAGGAGGCCGGAGACCTGCTCCTGTGCCCCCGCGCGGCCGCCGAAGCCCTCGACCGCGACGCCGAGCTCAGCCTCGCCTCGGACGTCGTCATCGCGGTGGGCGCCGCCACCGCGGCGACGGGGCTCGTGCTCGTGATCGTCCACCTCACCGGAGGCCCCGAGGCGACCGCCGGGGGCCTTCGACTCACGCCGACCGCGGGGCCCACCGGGCTCGGCTTCGGCCTCCACGGGAGCTTCCGGTGAAGGGTTGGATCGCCATCCTCGCGGCGGGTCTGACGGGCTGCACCGCCAACGTGCTCCAGCCGGACACCTGCACCGACAACTCCGCCTGTCGCGCGGCCTTCGGGAGGGGGTGGACCTGCGGGGCCGACGGTCTGTGCGCCGACCCGGTGGCCGAGCCCCGGTGCACGTCCGTCCCCGAGGGCATCGTCGAGGACCCGGCCGCCTTCGAGGACCGCTTCCTGCTCGGCTCGATCTTCGTCCCCGGGGGCGTGTTCCAGCCCATGGTCCAGTCGGCGCGGCTGGCGGTCCTGAACGTCAACGACCACGGCCTCGACGGGCAGCTGTTCGGCATCATCGAGTGCAGCAACGACGCGAACGTCGGCGACGACGGGCTCGACGAGAACGCCGCGACCGCCCACGTGGCCACCTACCTGGCGGACGTGCTCGGGCTCCCGGCGGTCGTCGGACCCGCGACGTCGACCCGCACCGAGATCGCCTTCGACACGATGTCGCCCTTCGGCACCGTGCTGGCGTCGCCGTCCGCCACGTCCCCCGGCCTGACCCCCCTGGACGGCACCTCCCCGTCGGACGCGAACCCGGGCCTGCTCTGGCGCACGGCGCCCCCGGACGATCTGCAGGGTCGGGCGATCGCGGCGGAGATGGTCCAGAACCTGGGCGCCTCGTCGGCGGCCGTCGTGCACCAGACGGGGGCGTACGGCGCGGGGCTGGCGGCGGTCTTCGTCGAGGAGTTCACGGCCGGGGGCGGGCGCACGGCGTCGCAGCACCCCTTCAGCTCGCTCGCGGACCTCGCCACGGCGCTCACGGAGGTGTCGGCGGAGGCGACCGCAGGCCTGGACCAGGTGCTGGTCATCTCGTCCGACCCCAACGACGTGATCTCCTTCCTGGACGTCGCCGCAGGCGACTCGAACTACGACGACGTCGGCATCTTCCTGCCGGACGGCGGCCGCACGGCCGAGCTGTTCCGGGGCGACGTCTCGGCCCGCCGGGTGTTCTTCGACAACGACCGGATCCGCGGCACCGTCCCCAAGACGCCCGTCGGTCGACAGGTCTACGACACGTTCGCCGCCAACTACGACCTCGTCTTCCCGGACGACCCCGACGACTTCGGGTTCACGGCCCACGCCTACGACGCCGCCTGGATCCTCCTCTACGGCACGGCCTGGGCCCACTACCAGGAGGACGCGGTGACGGGCATCGGGATCGCGCGCGGGCTGCGGCGCCTCAGCGAAGGCTCGGAGGTCCGGGTGGGGCCGGCGGAGTGGAACCTCGCCAAGGGCCGCTTCGAGGCGGGCGACTCGGTCGACATCGACGGCGCGTCGGGCGCGCTGGACTTCGACCCCGCGACCGAGGAGACCACGGCCCCCGTGGACGTGTGGCGCATCGTCCCCGCGGGCCCCGGGGGCGACGACCCCTGGGAGTTCGAGAACACCCACTGCTGGGACCTCTCGGACGACCCGGGCGACTGCGACGGCCGCCCGCCCGAGGGCGACGACGACGACTCGGCGGACTAGCCGAAGGCCCGGCGGAGGATGGCGCCCGTGAAGGATCGCCGCAGGTAGAAGCCCCGAGGGTTCACCTCGATCCACTCCCCGTCCTCGTTCAGGGCGGGCGTCAGGTCCCGGCTGGAGGCCGCCTTCGGGCGCAGGTGCAGGGCGACGCCGAGCTTGCCGCTGATGAGGTCCCACCGGCCGGTCGCGATGAGCTCGGCGAGCTCTTCGTAGTCGGCCCGGAGCACCGCCTCCTCCTCCGGCGACGGGCTCCACAGCACGGGGCTGCCCACCACCTTGTCGTCGGCCTTCGCGCCCCGGGGGCCCACGATCGGGACCCACAGCACGCGGCGCAGCTTCCGCCGCGCCCAGGAGCGCTCCCAGCTCGTCTCGAGGCTGCCGTCCACCGGCGCGACGCAGACCCACGTGGTCTGGAGCGGCTTCGCGGTCGCGTCCACGGGGATGGTCTTGAGCTCGACTCCGATCCCCGAGAAGTCGGGCTCGGCCGTGGACGACGCGTCGGCGCCCAGCGCGGCCTCGAGGAGGGCCCCGGTGCGCCCCTTGCGCCCGGCCCGCTCGAGGGCGAGGTGCTCGTCGTCGAAGGTCTGCGCGACCCACGCCACGGTCCGCCCCGCGAGGGTGCGGGCCCGGTACAGGAGCTCCGCCTCGTCGTCCGGCGGGGGCTCCGGCGGCCGCCGTCGCGCCACGGCCTACCCGCCGATGTTCACGAGACTCGCGGGGGCCGAGAACCGAGCGAAGAAGTCGTTGCCCTCGTCGTCCACCACCACGAACGCCGGGAAGTCCTCGACCTCGATCTTGTAGACGGCCTCCATGCCGAGCTCGGCGTAGTCGATGACCTCGATCTTCTTGATGCAGTCCCGGCCGAGCCGCGCGGCGGGCCCGCCCACGGACCCGAGGTAGAAGCCGCCGTGGCGCTTGCACGACTCCGCCACCGAGGCGTCGCGGTTGCCCTTGGCGAGCATCACGAGCGAGGCTCCCACCGCCTGGAACGGCCCGACGTACGAGTCCATCCGCTGCGCGGTCGTGGGCCCGAACGAGCCCGACGCATGCCCCTCGGGCGTCTTCGCGGGCCCCGCGTAGTAGACGGGGTGGTCCTTGAAGTAGTCGGGCAGGTCGCCCGTCTCCTCGAGGACCCGCAGCAGCTCGGCGTGGGCGATGTCGCGGCCGACGACGATCGTTCCGTTCAGGAGCAGCACGTCGCCGACCTTGCGCCGGCTGAGCTGGGCGCGGATGCCGTCCATGGGCTGGTTCAGGTCGATCGAGTGCGCGGTCTCCTCCTCGTGAGCCTCGAGCAGGAGGCGCGCCGGGTCGGTCTCGAGCTGCTCGACCCACAGACCGTCGCGGTCGATGCGGGCGAGGATGTTGCGGTCGGCGCTGCACGAGACGCCCAGCCCCACGGGGCACGAGGCGCCGTGCCGGGGCAGGCGGATCACGCGCACGTCGTGGCAGAAGTACTTGCCGCCGAACTGCGCCCCGATGCCCGTCTTCCGGGTGAGCTCGAGCACCCTCGCCTCCAGCTCCCGGTCGCGAAAGGCCCGCCCGTGCTCGTTGCCCGTGGTGGGCAGGTCGTCCAGGTACCCGGTGGACGCGAGCTTCACGGTCTTCATCGTCATCTCGGCGGAGAGCCCGCCGATGACCAGCGCGAGGTGGTACGGCGGGCACGCGGCGGTGCCGATGTCGTGCAGCTTCTTCCAGATGAACTCCTCCATCCGGTCCGGCCGCAGCAGCGCCTTCGTCTCCTGGAAGAGCTTGAACTTGTTGGCCGACCCGCCCCCCTTGGCCACGAACAGGAAGTCGTACGACGCCCCCTTCGTGGCGAAGATGTCGATCTGCGCGGGCAGGTTCGTCTTCGTGTTCTTCTCCTCGTACATCGACAGCGGCGCGACCTGCGAGTAGCGCAGGTTGGTATCGCGGTAGCGCTTGAAGATGCCCGCGGTCAGCGCCTCGGCGTCGTCTCCGGCCACGAGCACCCGGTCGCCCCGCTTGCCCGTGATGGCCGCGGTGCCCGTGTCCTGGCAGGACGGGAATACGCGCTCGGCGGCGATGATCGCGTTGTTCATCAGCTCCCGGGCCACGAACCGGTCGTTGTCCGTCGCCTCGGGGTCCCGGAGGATCGACGCGAGCTTCTCCAGGTGGGCGGCGCGCAGGAGGTGGTTCACGTCGCCCAGCGCCTCGTCGGCGAGGCGGCTCAGGGCCGACGGCGCCACCCTGAGGAACTCGGTGCCGCCCAGATCCACGACCTCGACGCCCTCGCTGCCGAGGTGGCGGAACGTCGGCTCGCGGTCGTGCGCGGGCTGGAAGAGGGGCTCGTAGTGGAAGTCGCTCATGTCGCCTCGGGGGCCGGGGAGCGGGTCACCGGTAGATGCGGACGCCGCTGTCGTTGAAGCCCTGGTCCTGCAGATCGATCCAGAAGACCATGTCGTTCCCGCTGTTGGGGACGGCGGCGATCTCCCGCTGCCGCAGGGCCCACCACCGGCCGCTGCGATCGTCGTACAGCTCGGTGTAGACGACGGGATCGCCGGGCAGCTCGCCCAGCCGCACGGGGGTCACGCCGTCGTTCACGGGGAAGCGCCAGAAGTCGCCCTGGGTCGTGGGCAGCGTCCCGGGCTGGATGAGGAAGGAGAGCTCGCCTCCGTCGCTGACGTACCGCTCGCCCTCGAAGGCGCGGTTCTGCTGGACGCCGGAGAAGGAGCCCTCCACCTCGTAGGACTGCAGCACCTCGTCGAAGCGCGCGATCCACGTCTCGGATCGGGTGACGCCGCCGCAGCGACTCGTGGCGACCCAGCCCGCGTCGAAGACGTTGATCTGCGCGCTGTTCGCGCCGTCCTGGTACGGGTCCGTGACCAGCTCGGGGTCGCTGGTGAAGCCGCCGTCGTTGAACAGGCTCCGGGGATCGGTGAAGCCGGAGTCGAGGTACGCGCCCACCCAGTTGGCGAACACCTGGCAGCCGGTCGCCGCGTCGATCCAGTACAGCTCGCCCGCGAAGGTGGAGACGAAGACGCCGTACACGGGGATGCGGATGTCCGCGTCGGACAGGTCCCACGTCTCGATCGAGCGGGCGCTCGAGGCGATGCCCGAGATGAGGCTCGTGACGTACATCGGGTCCACCGCCGGCGTGACGGGGTTGACGTCGATGGGCTCGTACGTGGTCCCGTCGAGCATCCACAGGGCGTCCGAGAAGGCGGCGGCGACGAAGAGGCGGTCGGCGTCCGGGTCGCGGCCCGGATCGACGTCGATCGCGGGCTCGGGCACGGGCACCTCGGTGACGGCGAGGGTGTCGAGGTCGCCGGGGACCCAGTCGAGCCGCAGCACCCGACCCCCCGCGCCCACGGCCGCGCTGTCGGCGATCCAGGCGCGTCCGTCGAAGCGACCGGCGGTCATGCGCTCGGGCGCGCTCGAGGGCGGCAGCTCCAGCCGATCGAGCTCGGTGAACGCGAGGGCGTCCCACACCGCGAGGAAGGCGGGCGCGTCCACGGGCAGCACGACCGCGAAGATCCACGCCCCGTCGTCGGAGACCAGCAGGTCCTGAACGAGGCCGCCCGCGTCCGCCGACTCGACGCCGAAGAGGACCGGCACCTGGATCGTCGTGCCCGGGTCGGGGTCCTGCCCCAGCAGCGCGGGCGTGAACGAGAGCTCGCCCTGGTCCGTCGTATAGGGAGCGCCGGGCAGCGCGTCCCTCGCCTGCGGCCCGGCGATCGAGCCGGAGACGGCGAACGCCTCGCCCTTCCAGACCAGCGACCACACCTCGGAGGTCGCCCGGGTGGGGTGGAGGCGCAGACCGCGCAGCGTGGGCAACCGATCCCCGCCGAGCTGCGCCCCTTCGGCGTCCGTGATGGTCAGCTCGCCGAGGCTCGGCCGCACCCACCGCGGGGTCCCGTCGTCGTTGAAGCCGGCCACGTGGGGCGCGCGCAGCAGCTCGTCCGTGGCGTCGTCCGAGACCCACACGTCGACCGTGTCGGGGCCCACGGCGAGGGCGATCTCGGACAGCGCGCGGCCCGAGCCGAACGCGATCTCGGGGCCGGGCATCCAGGGCGCGGGGCCGTCCTCGACCAGGTGCCCGCCCCGCTTCATGTCCAGCTTGCTGACGCGGCCCGAGCGCAGGTTCGTCGTGAACCCGACCGGGACCTCGTAGAAGCCGGCGTCCGGGGACAGCACCGCGAGGTCCCAGGGGCCGTCCAGGCGAGGCACGGAGATGGTCGTCTCTTCGCACCCCGCGAACAGCACGGCCGCGGCGAGCGGCGCGAGGAGGACGCGCTTCACGGGATCACCGACCCGGTGCACCCGGCTTCGGCCCGGGACGATACGTTGGTGAGGGTGGTGAGGACGGTCCCGAACGTGGGGCTGTCCTCGTCGACGTCGATCACCTGCAGCGTCGTGCTCGCGGCTGCGCCGTGGAGGCGCCCGAACGAGTTCGAGACGTACGCCAGCGTGCCGTCCGGCGACAACGCCACCTCGGAGGGGCGCTCGTCCAGCCCGTCCACGACCGCGCGGACGGCCCCCCGAGCGCCCGCCTCGAGATCGAGGATCCAGAAGCTGTTGTCGTTGAAGTTCGCGAAGTACGCCCGCGAGCCGTCCTCCGACAGGGTGAGGCCGATCGGACCGACGCTGACGTCGTCGGCGTAGCCCTCGGGCTCCTCGGCGCCGCGCGCGGCGGGCATGTACCCCGTGATCATGTCCTCGCGCACGGCCCGGGCCCGGGGCTCGTCCGCGAACTGCGTCCAGTCGAAGCGCAGCAGGCCCTCCGGCCCCCGACGCGAGGACTCGTCCGACGAGCCCGGGTTCACCAGCGGCCCGAGCAGGGCGTAGAGCTCCGTGCCGTCGGGCCCGAAGGCGAGCTCGCGGACACCGATCATCCGGTTGGAGATCTGCGGGACGACGAGGATCGCCTCGATGTCGTGCACGTTCGCGTCGACGTAGTCGTCCGTGCTGTCGTCGTGCAGGTCCACGACGATCACGTACGGAGCGCGCTTGTTCGCCACGAGGCCGAACCGGCCGTCGGGGGACAGGATCAGGTCCGCCGCGCCCGCCCCGTGCACGAGGATCCCGTCCACGAAGGACGACGCGTCGAGGCTGCTGTCGCCCAGGTAGATGCCCGAGCTCGCCGACGTGTCCCCCGCCCGCGTATCGATCTCGAACCGGTCGCCCGCGGTCGTGGGGTTGGTGATCTCGATGAAGTCGACGCCGTCCGGGGAGCGGGCCCGCCCGATGCGTCGCACGCCCCCCTGCTCGCCCTCGAACCACAGGACGAAGCCGGTGGGCACGACCTCCGCCGCGAGGCGCGTGACCCCGTCGCCCGCGAACGCGAGCGTGGTCGGGTCGTACACGGGCGCGGGGCCCCCGGCCGAGCCGCGCCGGCGCTCCCAGGACACGCCGTCGGCGCTCGTCGCGTGGCCCACGAGCGGGGTCTCGCCGTCGCTGCCCACGTACCAGAGGTGCCAGGTCCCGGCGTCGTCCACGACCGCCGTGGGCGACCGCAGCGAGGCGTCGTCCCAGGTGCCCGCCGCGCCGCGGTCGAGGGCGAGGACGTGGGGCGCCGCGGCCAGCGCGTCGCAGGTGGGCGCCTCGACGCTGCCGATGCGCTGGTTCGTGCCGTCGTCGGCTTCGTAGAAGAGGCGACAGGTCGCGTCCGTGACCACCAGCCCCGGGACCGAGACCCCGCCGTCGTCGAACTCGCCCGCCTCGAGCGGCTCCACGACCGGCGCGCCCCCGTTCTCCGCGGTGAGGGTGGACCCCGCCGAGAGGTCGCCCGAGGCGAGGTAGATGGCGCCCGAGACCTCGATCGCGGCCCACGTGACGCCCCCGTGAGTGCGCAGGTCCAGCGAGAGCGGGACCGCCCGGGGGTCGGCTCCGTTCAGGCTGGCAGCGGCGCCCGTGAACCCGTCGAAGTCGAGCGTCCCCGCGGGCACCAGCGAGGCCCCGCCGTCCACGGCCAGGGCCGCCCGCCGACGGCCGCCGGAGTGCCCGAGGTAGGCCACGAGATCGCCGGTGCCCACCGACGAAGGCGAGCCCACGCCCGTCTCGTCGAAGGCGCCGGACTCGCCCTGCCCGAGGGCCTGGCCGCCGACGATGCGGAACTTCACCGGGCTGCTCGAACCCTCGAAGACCGGGCCCTCCTCGGCGAAGTCGCTGAGGACGCCGGAGACGTCGCCCTCGAGGAAGTAGTAGCCGCCGGTGGCGGCCGAGGACGCGAAGGCGCGGCGGGGGAGCCCGTCGGCGTCGACGACGCCGTCGTACACCGGGTTGCGGGGGTCCTTCGTCCAGGTCGTCCCGTCGATGGAGTGGGCGAGCCCCGTCGCCCACGTGGCGCCGTCGAAGCCCTGGTACCAGAGGTGATACCGGCCGTTGCGGAACAGGACGGAAGGCTGCGCGACGGCCACGTCGTCCCACGCGCCCTCGGCTCCGCGCGCGAGGACCACCGAGGTGCCCGCCACGCCGAAGGGGCTGCGCGTGAAGGCGTCCGGGGCGTCCGCGACGGCGAGGCCGATGGCGAGGCCGGGGGGCAGACCCTCGGGGGTGTCGGGGCCGTCGGCGTAGCCCGTGTAGTAGAGCAGCCACTCGCCCGTGGACCCGTTGCGGAGGACCGAGGGGCCGAACACGCCGCCCGCGTCCCACCCCGCGGAGTCGGCCGCGAGCACGACGCCGTCCTCCACCGCGCCGAGCGTCGCGTCGCCCGCCCGGGTCAGGGAGGAGAGGTCGCCGCCCGCCGCGTGGCCGATCGCCTCGCCGAGGCCCGCGCCGCCGCTCCAGAAGACGTCGAAGAGGTCGGTCTCCGCCCAGAATTCGGGGTCGAAGACGCCCGCCGCGTCCCAGCCCCCGTCCAGGGGGAGGACCTCGGGGCTCGCGAAGAGCGCCCAGTCCAAGGCGTTCCCGTCCGCCTGGAGGCGGCCGATGGTGCGAGTCCCGTCGGTGGCGGTGCCCGCGGCGAGGCCCTCGAGCCGCCCGGAGACGCGTCCGATGGAGACGGCCCCGAGACCGCCCGCGGCCCAGGTCGAGTCGCCGGGCGCTAGGTCGGCGCCCCCGGCGGCGGGCACGAAGGTCGCCCCCGCGTCGCCCGAGTCCGCGCGGAAGAGCGAGTCCACGCCGCCCGCGCCCGGGGCCGGGTGGTAGAGGCGGACGGTCCCGCCCGCCATCTCCACGGTGATCGTCTCGTTCTCGAGCAGGTCCGAGTCGACCGCGAGGAGCTCGAAGTCGGGGTCCGAGCCCGAGCCGTCCGCGTCGACGAACCGGGCCTTGGACACCGACCGCTCACCCACGAGGTCGACGTACGAGATCGGGTCGGTGACGAGATCCAGGGCGAAGACTTCGTGGGTCGTGAGGCCCAGGCCGTAGGCCCGCCGCGTCGCCGGGTTGACGACGACCGACCACGGGTCCGCCGGGACCTGGACGTAGCGGAACGGGCCCCAGCTCCGGGGGGCCGCGTCGTGGAAGGCGGGCGCACGCGGGTCCGACGCGTCGACGACGTAGATCGGGTCCGTGAGGTCGCCGTCGAGGCCGCCCGACTGCCGACTGGTCAGCAGGGCGATGTCCGATGCGTCGTCGAAGGCGATGCGCCCCGCGAACTCCTGCATGCGCAGGGCGCTCGCCCGCACCTCGTGCATGCCGTTGACGGGGCACGTCAGATCGATGGACGAAGCGTCGATGGAGAGGAGGCTGGAGCCCTCGAAGTTCGACGACGCGTTGCTGTTGACGGCGAAGATGAAGTGGTTGCCGGCGTCCTGGGGGTCCGGTCGCACCTGCAGGTCGGCGGGGGCCGCGAGGCAGGTCCCGATGCCGATCTGTCCGTACTCGAACGCGTCGAGCGTGTTCCCCTCGTCGTCCGTGGGGAGCACGCTGCAGGGGCCGAGATCGGGCAGCTGGAACGGCGTGCAGCTCACCGCCCCGGCCGCGAGGGCCGAGGCGCCGAACAGGACCGGCAGGAGTCCGCGCCCGCGAAGGGGCGCGCCGGAGGGCGTCATCTGCCGGTTTTTCCTAGTTGAATCAAGCACATGGCCTGTTTGACGGAGCGGCGGACCGTACCATACGATGTTCGGGGTGTCCACGGTCCCCGAAAGCCCGCCCGACGGGCGCGACGTCCGTCGATTTCGGGGCCTCTCCGCGGGGGCGATCGGGGCCCTCGTGGTCCTGGGTTGGTACCTGTTCCGATCCGTCGAGGCGACGGGGGACGGCGCGGCCTACGTCCTCCAGGCGCTCGATGGCTCTCCGTGGGACCGCAGCGTGCACGCGTTCGTCCTCGCGCCGCTGTGGGTGTGGGTGCGGGCGGGCGTCGCCCTCGGGCTGGACCCGGCGGCGGCGGCGAACCTCTTCAGCGCCGCCTGGACGGTCGTCGGCCTGGGCGCGGCGACGGCGCTGGGTGGAGAACTCCTGGCGGTGGTCGATCCTTCCCGGCGACCGGCGCTCGCGGCGCTGCTCGCCCCGACGACGATCGCGGCGTCCGCGACCGCGTGGCACGCCGGGCTCTTCTGCGAGGTCTACGGCCCCCTGGCCGCCGCGACGACGGTCGTGGCCTGGGCCCTGCGCCGGGGCCGCGACCGCACGGCCGGGGCGGCGATGGTGGCGGCCGCGCTGATGCACCCCGGGGCCGTCGCCCTGGGCCCGGGGCTGCTGCTGGTGGGGGGCGTGGAGCTGCGATCGAGGCGCGCGCTCCTGGGCGTCGGGGCGACGCTCGCGGCGGTCGCCGTCGGGGTCGGCCTCCTGGGCGCCGACTGGTGGACGGGAGGGCGGGGCGTCCTCGAGGCGGCCCCCCCGGACCGGTCCCCCGCCGCCGCCGTACGCGACGGGGTGCGCCTCTTCACCCGGGACCTCGGGCCCGCCTCCGTCGCGATCGTCGTGGGGGCGGTCGCGGCCTTCGCGCGGTCGCCCCGGGCCGTCGTGGGGCTGGTCGTCCTGTTCGCGGGCGCGACGCTCGGCCTCGATCGGTGGTCGGACAACCCCGGTCAGCTGCCGACCCTCTTCGCGGCGGCGGCGTTCGCCCCCCTCGCCCTGCGAGTCCCCTTCGGATCGAGCGACATCGGCCGCGTCGTGGGGCGCGCCTGGCCCCCCCTCCTCGCGGCCGTCGCCCTGCTCGGCGTGGCCGAGGCGACGAGCAGGCACGACGCGGTCGCCCGGAAGGCCGTCGTCGAGGCGACCGCCCTGGCCGCGGACTGCGACGCCGACGGTCCCGACTGGGCGACGAGCACCCGGCGACGCCTCGCCTGTCGATCCGAGGGCCCCGCCGAACCCTGGTAGGTTCCGCCGCCGACGCCGCGCCCCGCCGCGTCGTAACCGGAGCCCCCATGCGCCTCTTCGTCCCCCTGCTGTCCGCCCTCCTCGTGCTCGCCGCCTGCTCCGGAGACGAGCCGGAGCAGGCCCCCGCGGGGGACGCGACCGCCGCCGGCGAGACGACCGGCGAGGCGACCGGCGCCGAGTCCGCCGAGGCCGAGGACGCCCCCGCCTCCGAGGCCCCCGGCGCGGAGGCGACGCCCGCTACGCCCAAGTACCTGTCGGCCGCGCACGTGCTCGTGCAGTGGAGCGGCTCGCAGCGCGCCACCCCCGCGATCACCCGCACGAAGGAGGAGGCCCTGGCCCGCGCCGAGGAGGTGATCGCGAAGCTGGACGGGGGCGCCGACTTCGCGACGCTGGCCAAGGAGTACAGCGACGATCCCTCCGGCCCCAAGGGCGGCGACCTCGGCAGCTTCCCCCCGGGGCAGATGATCCCCGAGTTCACGGCCGCGGTGCTGAAGGCGGAAGTGGGCGCGGTCATCGCCGAGCCCGTCGAGACGTCCTTCGGCTGGCACGTGATCAAGCGGCAGGAGGCCCGGCTGTACCGCGCGTCCCACATCCTCATCCAGCACACGGGCTCCATGCGCGCGGGCAAGGACATCACGCGCACGAAGGAGGAGGCGAAGGCGCTCGCGGACGAGGTCCTGGCGAAGGCCGCCGCGGGCGGAGACTTCGCCGCGCTCGCCAAGGAGCACAGCAACGGCCCGTCGGCGCCCCGGGGCGGTGACCTCGGCGTATTCCCGTCGGGCGTGATGCACCCGGAGTTCGAGAAGGGCGTCGAGTCCGCGGAGCCGAACACCCTGGTGCCGAACGCGGTGGAGACGCCCTTCGGCTTCCACCTGATCTATCGCTTCGAGTAGCGGTCAGCCGGCCGCGTCGAGGACCGCCACCGCCGCCGCCAGGCGGGCGATCGGCACGCGGTACGGCGAGCAGCTGACGTAGTCGAGGCCCGCCTCGTCCACGAAGGAGATCGAGGCGGGGTCGCCGCCGTGCTCCCCGCAGATGCCGACCTTCAGCCGGGGCTTCACGGAGCGGCCGCGGGACACGCCGAGCCGCACCAGCTCGCCCACGCCGTCTCTGTCGATCGATACGAACGGGTCCTGCCCCAGGACCGCGATGTCCGGGTCCTGGTACGGGGCCAGGAAGCGAGCGTCGTCCCGGGAGTAGCCGAAGGTCGTCTGGGTGAGGTCGTTGGTGCCGAACGAGAAGAAGTCGGCGTGGGCCGCGATGCTGTCGGCCGTCAAGCAGGCCCGCGGGAGCTCGATCATGGTGCCCACGAGGTAGTCGACCTTCGCCTCGCGACGCGCGAACACGCCCTCGGCCTCGGATACGACGACGCCCCGCAGGAGCTCCAGCTCGCGGTCGACGCCGACGAGCGGGATCATGATCTCCGGCCGCACGTCCACGCCGTCCTCGGCCGCGTCCAGGGCCGCCTCCAGGATCGCGCGGGCCTGCATCCGGTAGATCTCGGGGTTCGTGACGCCCAGGCGACAGCCGCGGTGCCCCATCATCGGGTTGAACTCGTGCAGGTCCTCGACCCGCCGGTCGATGACGGCGCGGGACACGCCCATCGTCTCGGCTAGCTCCGCCCGCTCCTCGGCCTTGTGGGGGAGGAACTCGTGCAGGGGCGGATCGAGGAGCCGGATCGTCACCGGGCACCCGTCCATCGCCCGGAAGATCCCCACGAAGTCGGCGCGCTGCATCGGGAACAGCTTGTCGAGCGCCCGGGCCCGCGACTCGTCGTCGTCGCTCAGGATCATCTCGCGCACGGCCCCGATCCGCTCGGCGTCGAAGAACATGTGCTCGGTGCGGCACAGGCCGATGCCCACGGCGCCGAACCCCCGCGCCACGGCCGCGTCGTCGGGGGTGTCCGCGTTGGCCCGGACCCCGAGCCGCGCGAGCTGGTCGGCCCAGCCCAGCAGGACGCCCAGGCCGGACCCTTCGAGGTCGGGCTTGGACCGCTCGACGTCCCCGAGCATCACCTCGCCGGACGAGCCGTCCAGCGTGATCAGATCGCCTTCCCGCACGCGGATCTCGCGACCCTCGATCAGGCGCTCGCGGATCGTGAAGGTCCCGTCCCTGTGCAGCGCGAGCTCGGAGCACCCGACCACGCAGCAGCGCCCCATGCCCCGGGCCACGACGGCGGCGTGCGACGTCTGCCCGCCGCGCTGGGTGAGGATGCCCTGGGCCACCGCCATGCCCTGAATGTCCTCGGGGCTGGTCTCCTCCCGCACGAGGATGACGTCCTCGCCCCGATCGGCGCGCTTCACCGCGTCCTCGGCCGTGAACACGACGCGCCCCGTCGCGGCTCCGGGGGACGCGGGCAGCCCCTTGGCGATCACGGTGCGCGCGGCGCCGGCCGCGACGGTGGGGTGGAGGAGCTGGTCCAGGCGCGCGGGATCGACGCGTCGGATCGCCTCCTCCTTGCTGATCAGCCCCTCCTCGACCATGTCCACGGCGATGCGGACGGCGGCCGCGATCGTGCGCTTGCCGCGCCGGGTCTGGAGCATCCACAGCCGCCCGGACTCGATCGTGAACTCGATGTCCTGCATGTCGCGGTAGTGCGACTCGAGCCGCCGATGCACCTGGTACAGCTCGCCGTACGCCTCCGGCATGACCTCCTCGAGGGTCGCGAGGTCGGGGTCGGAGTCGCCGTCGCGGTTGATCGGCTGCGGGGTGCGGGTGCCCGCGACGACGTCTTCGCCCTGGGCGTTGATCAGGAACTCGCCGAAGAAGACGCGCGCGCCGTTCTTGGGGTCGCGGGTGAAGGCGACCCCCGTGGCGCAGTCGTCGCCCATGTTGCCGAACACCATCGCCTGCACGTTGACGGCCGTGCCGAGGTCGTCGGCGATGCCGTTCTGCCGCCGGTAGAACCGGGCCCGCGACGTATTCCAGGACGCGAACACCGCCCGCACCGCGCCCAGGAGCTGCTCCCGCGGATCGGTGGGGAACGCGCGCCCAAGGCTCGCTTCGACGCGCTGCTTCATCGCGGTGACGAGCAGCTTCCAGTCGTCGGCCGTCAGGTCGTTGTCCTGCGCCGCGCCCTTCTCGGCGCGGTAGTCCGACACGATCCGCTCGAGCTGGGCCCGGTGCAGCCCCATGACCACGTCCGCGTACATCTGGACGAAGCGACGGTACGAGTCCCAGGCGAAGCGCTCGTCGCCGGACCGGCGGGCGAGGCCCGCGACCGTCGTGTCGTTCAGGCCGAGGTTGAGGACCGTATCCATCATCCCGGGCATCGAGATCGCCGCGCCCGAGCGGACGGATACGAGCAGGGGGTCCGAGTCGTCCCCGAAGCGCTTGCCGAGGTCGGCCTCGAGGGCGGCCATCGCCTCGTCGATCGCCTCCGGGAGCCCGTCCGGCAGGGGGATGGGCTCGACGGGCGTGCCCGGCGGGGTCCAGCGACCGCGGCGCCCGGCGACCTGCACCGCCTCGGCTTCCAGGTACTCGAGGCACACGCGCGTGGTGATCGTGAACCCCGGGGGGACGGGCAGCCCGAGCGACGACATCTCGGCGAGGTTGGCCCCCTTGCCGCCGAGCAGTGCCTTGTCGGAGGCGGACCCCTCCGCCTTACCGCCACCGAAGGAGTAGATGCGCTTCATGAGAGGGGTTCCGTCGAGGGTGTTTGGCGTCGCGTACGCCGATCGCTGCGGAGACGGCCGGGGCTTAGCAGCGGGCCGAAGAGACCGTCAAGGCGCCTTCCGAAGTGGCCGCTCGAGCCGCCTCGGCGGGCTGTGCGTCCAGGGCGTCCGCGACCTGCCGGGCCAGCGCCCTGGCGAGCGGGGGCGGCACGGCGTTGCCGATCTGACGCGCGATCTCGGTCTTCGTGCCCCGGAACCGGAAGTCGTCGGGGAACCCCTGCAGCCGGGCCGCCTCGCGGTGGGTGATCGGGCGGTGCTGCTCCGGGTGCAGGTACCGGCCCTTCTCGGGCTTGAAGAACTCGGTGCGGATCGTCACCGACGGCCGGTCCCACCACAGCCGCCCGAAGAGGTCCGTCCCCCCCGACGTCTTGCGGATCCAGCAGTCGGGCGTGATGTCGGGGCGGTTGCGCTGCAGGTCGAACCGGTTGCCGCCCGGGGGCACGGCCCGGTAGCGCTCGCGGGAGGTGGGCGTGGGGCTGCGCCCGAAGTGCAGGTCGAGGGGCGGGGGGACGTCCCGAATGCGCGTCCCCACGACCGCCACGTCGTCCAGATCGCCGATCGCGTCCCGCACGGTCCGCCAGGGCAGCGGGCCCCCCTCCTTGGCGTGGGTGGGGCGCGGCCAGGCGACGGGTCCGACGCGCGACGCCACGACGATCGCCCGGTGTCGCACGGTGGGCGCGCCGTGATCCGCGGCGCAGAGCTTGCGGCCCTCGAAGTCCGCGAACCCGAGCTCCCGAGCCATGCGCTCCAGGTCCCCGAGCTCGTGGGACCGCAGCAGCTGAGGGACGTTCTCCATGACGAAGACCGCCGCTCGCGACCGCCGCACGACCTCGAGGAACGGTCGCCACAGATCCCGACGCTCGTCGCCCACTCGCTGCTTGTTCAGCAGGCTGAAGCCCTGACAAGGGGGGCCCCCGACCACGACGTCGGCCCGGGGCACCTCGAAGGTCGGGTCGGCCAGCAGGGCCGTGAGATCGCCCAGGACCGAGTGCTCGCCGGAGGGATCGAAGTTCGCGCGGTAGGTCGCCACCGCGGCGGCGGCGAAGTCGTTGGCGAGCACGGGGACGAACCCCGCGTCCGCGAACCCCCGGGAGAAGCCCCCGGCCCCACAAAACAAGTCGATGACGCGACGCACGGGGCGCTTCTACCAGGGACTCAGCGGGTCCAGCCTTGCGACATCTCGCGCAGCAGGGCGAAGGCCCGGACGTACCACGCGACGTGCAGGACGATCAGCGCGACCGTCGCGCCCGCGACCGCCCGGCGCGTCCACCCTTCGGCCCCGACCCAGGCGCCGTGCAGGGCGGCGAGGGCGCACATCGCGAGCAGGGGGTCGACGAGCTCGAAGTAGTGGTGGCTCGCGCGCATCGGCCCGCCGATGGCGAGGTTGTGAGCCATGAGCCAGAAGGTGACGAGCGTGTAGACGACGATCGCCGCCGACGCCGCGACCCAGGCCCCGCGACCCCGCCGCACCGCCGGGATCAGCCAGAGCAGCAGGGGCAGGAACAGCCACTCGTCGGTCCACTCGAGGGTGAGGTGCGACCACTGCACGGTCCCGTCGCCGAGGCGGCCCACCCCCGGGCCCTCGCTCAGCACGCGGAACAGGCCGGGGTAGGTCGACAGGCCGAAGAGCACGAGCCACGCGACGATGCCCCGGGCGTGGGCCTTGGCCCGGGCGGTGGCGGCGCCGTCGGACAGGGTGAGGAAGAACCACAGCGGCCCGAGGACGAACCACGACGACAGGTGCAGCTCGACGGCCGTCCACAGCAGGACGAGCGTCCCGACCCAGCGCGCGCGCTTCGCCTCGGGCAGGCGCTCGTGCAGGGCGAAGAGGAGCCACGCCGACGCGAAGACGAGGGTGCGGCCCGGGGGGTAGTTCTCGAAGGGCCGCAGGTTCGAGGCGGCGAAGACGAGCAGGACGGCCGCCGCGACGTCCCAGCCCGGCCCCATCGCCCGGCGGGCCCACGCCGCGCCGAGCACCGCGAGGGCGGCCGTGAAGACGCCGCCGGACCAGAACGCGACCAGCTCCTCGCCCACCCAGAAGCGATCGGAGATCGCCTCCAGCAGCCGCATGTACTCGCCGTAGACCGGGGGGTGGATCCACGGCTGCCAGCGCCAGAAGTCGGGGGCGGGGTGCGCGTAGGACTCGCCCGCCAGGTCGCCGAGGACGTACATCCACCCCAGCCGGACGCCGAATACGACGGCGAACAGGGCGAGCGCCGCCACCACCGCCACGCGGATCCATGCAGAACGAGACACGCGCCGGGAGCATAGCCGGCGCGTGTCGGGAGCGAGCAGCGGGGCTCAGGGAGGGCCGCCGCCGGGACCGCCGGGGCCGCCGCCCACGTCGTCGATCGGCGCGCCGCTGTAGCAGCCCAGGATGTACGGGAAGCCGGCGGTGGCGTGGTAGTGGTAGTCGCCCGCCGGGCCGACGTGTCCGTTGCACTGGTCGAGGTACTGGGGCCCCGCGCCGGGCTGGTAGTCGTGGTTGTCCCATGCGTACGTGGTGGGGTCGCCGGTGCGGACCCAGCCGCTCTCGTACTCGACGACGGACGAGCACGCCGCGTCCGCGCAGCCGTACCGACCGCGGATCGGGAAGCCGTCCATCGCCCAGCCGATGATCGGCGACTCGACGTTCGGATCGGGGTCCGGGTTGGTCCAGGGGGTGGCGACGAGCCCGCTGGGGACCAGGCACTTCTGCTCGAGCGCGTGGTTGTGATACTCGTTGGCCGTGTGGCCGGAGCAGCCGTCGACGATGCCGTTGAACACGGGATCGCCCCACGGATCCGGGAACGGACCCTCGTTCGGGCCGAACCACGGCGTCCCCCCCACCGTGAAGCCCACGAGCCCGAGCAGCGGGATGTCCGTGGGCGAGGCCGCGAGGCTCGGACTCCGGGGCAGCGTCCACTCCTGATCGACGGCCTGGAGCGCGTTCGGCGTGAGCGCGATGAACGTGTAGTGGGGGATCGAGTTCGACTCGACCGTCCACGTTTCGCCGTCGCAGGACCCGCTCAGCTCGGGGTCGGGGTAGCTGGCGCCGGGGCCGGGCGCGAGGGAGACGTCCAGGAGGGTGTCGACCTCCCAGCACTCCGAGACCGCGTCGTCGTCGTCCCCGGCGTCGTCGTCCCCGGCGTCGTCGTCGTCCAGGGCCGCGTCGTCGTCGTCGGGAGCCGCGTCGTCGTCGTCGAAGGAGGCGGCGTCGTCGTCGTCGGAGGCGGCGTCGTCGTCGTCCGCGGCGTCGTCGTCGTCGGTCTCGTCGCGATCACGGTCGCCGAACAGGGCGATGTCTCCCTCGCAGCCGACGAGCGCCAGCAGCGAGACGAGGACCAGGAGGGTCGGTCGGGTGCGGGTCATCTCGGGGTCTCCTCGTCCGGCGAGGCGTCGCTCGGACAGGACAGGGATAGACGCCCGTGGTGGTGTCGGCCCGCGGCGTTACTCCCGCTTACACGAACCGAACACGGACCCGGATCGCCCTCACCATCACCGCGGGCGGTCGCGGCCGAGGCCCCCAAAGCACGAGCCCGCCGACAGCGGGGCGGGGAGGCCGAGCTCGCGGGCCGCCCAGTCGAGGGCGACGACCCCTTGACGCATCTGGAAGTCCCGGACGGCGGGCGGCGGGTCCCCGGGGCGACCCGTCGGCAGGCCCGCGTGGAAACAGAAGAACCCGGCGACGGCGGCCGCGAGGTCCGGTCTGCCGGGGCGCAGCTCCCAGGGCTTGGGCCCGCCCTCGAGGGCGAGGTGGGGGCTCCAGAAGGCGGCGTCGAGGTCGGGGTTGCCGCGGCAGGCCCAGTTCCAGTCGAAGAGGACGGCGCCGTCCGGGCGGATCGCGAGGTTGTCGCTGCGGACGTCGAGGTGCAGGAGCGCGTCGCCCTCGAGCTCCATCGCGGCCTCCGCGGCCACCAGCGCGGGCAACGCGCCCTCGAGCCAGCGCTCGGAGCACAGGCAGAGGCGCAGCACCGGCGCCGGGTCCTCGGCGGTGCGGGCCCAGCCGCGGAAGCCCGGGGCGTAGCGGTCGGACCCGGGCAAGGACGCGGGCACGGGGGCCGCGTGCACACGATCCAGCAGGTCGAGCACGGCGCGCACGTCGCCGGGTGTCCAGGGCGGGGGTCGACGGGCGTCGCTCAGGTCCTCGAGGACGATGAGGGGCGGGTCGTCCTCGACCGCGATGAGGCCCGGCGCGATGCCCGCGGCCGCGAGGTCCGGATCCCGGTAGATGCGCAGCTCGTCGCGCAGCCAGCGGGCGGTGTCGTCGTCGACGGCGGCCTTCACGAACGCGGTGGCGCCGCCCGCGAGCTCGACGACGAACCGGGCGGCGGACGAGAAGCCCCCGGTGACGCCCCGGGTGGCCACGACCCGCTCGCCCAGCAGCGCCTCGACGCGGGCGACGATCGCGGCGCTCACCGGCGCCTCCCGGCCAGCGGCGCGACGAGCAGCACGCCCAGGGCGGGGCCGGCGGGGCATCCGTCCGCGGGCGGATCCTCGTCGGGCGGGGCGGGCGTGGGGCCGTCCGGCGGGGTGAAGCGGACCGCGAGATCCTCCCACAGCGGGTCGCACCGGACGGCGGCCGTGGCGTCGTCGGCGCAAGCGAGGGGCCCCGCGACGGCGGAGAAGTCGACGTACGTCTCGGCGGGCAGGGTGGTCATGACGTGGCCCTGATTCGCGCCGTGCACGAGGTGGAGCACGTCCCCGTCGGCGGCGAGGCCGCGGACCTCCCCTTCGGCCCCGGGCCAGGCCGCGGGCGCGCCGCGGCCGTCGGCGAATACGAGGACACCGTCCGAGGTCGCGACGAGGAGGTCGCCCCGATACCAGGCGGCGTCGTGGACCAGGCCCTCCGGTCCCGGGAGGTGGACCAGCTCCTCGAGGGTCGCGCCGCCGCCGGACGCGAGGTACAGCCGGTCGCCCTGCTCGCCGGCCTGGCGCACGTAGCCGACGTCGGCGTCGGTGGGGTGCAGGAGGAGGACATCCAGCACGGTCCAGCGCTCGCCCTCGAGCACGAAGTCGTGGGCGGACTCCTCCCACGTCGCGCCGCCGTCGAGGGAGCGGTGGATCCAGGCCCCGGGGGGCGTGAAGCGGATCGAGCTCGCCCAGGCCGTCGCCCCGTCGGGGGACGCGACCACGGTGCGGAAGACGCGCTCGACGCCGTCGACCTCGGTGGGGGCCCAGGTCGCGCCGCCGTCGGTCGTGGCGAAGATGCTGTTTCCGGGGAAGTCGGGATCGCCGGGCGGCCGCCCGGTGACGGCCAGCCCGACCCCGCCCGCGCCGAGGGCGACGTCGACGACGACGCGGTCGGTCAGGCCCGCGGGCGTGTCCCAGTTGCAGCCTCCGTCGACGGAGCGATAGAGGCTCTGCCGGGGGTCGGTGCCGACCTCGAGCAGGCCGATCGAGGTGATCAAGGTGCCGTCGGGGCCGCGGGCGTAGCGAGGGGTGAGGAAGAAGTCGCTCCGGACGACCGCCTCGTGGCACACCCAGCGGTAGCCGTCCCCGTCGTGAAGGAGGAGCCCGACGGTCGTCTCGACGGCGGGTGGGGCGGGCCCCAGGGCGTCGAGGCCCCCCGGCACCTCGCCGACGTGCGCGCTCGCCGCGGGCGCGGTCAGCGCCGCCGTGACGGTCAAGCAGGCGAGTAGAGTGCGGGCCATGTCTCGCAATCTACCGATCTTCCCCGCCCTCCCCCTGGCCGCCGCCATCGCGCTCGGCGTCGCCGCTTGCCCGAGCACGGACGACGACGCGATCGACGACGACGACGACGGAGCGGACGACGACGACGGAGCGGACGACGACGACGGAGCGGACGACGACGACGCGGGGGGCGGGCTCGACATCGACAACTGCGTGACCGACATCGCGGCGGAGGTGCCGTCCTTCTACTCGCGGTTCTTCCGCTGCGTGACCATCACGATGGAGGAGGGCGACGTGGTGATCCGGAGCGACGGGCTGCCGCCCCACCCGTCGCCGTACTACGAGGAGGACGACCCGAACTGGACCGCCTGGACGGGCGACGGGCGCCAGAACCCCAACCGGATCGCCGCGAACGACCTGCAGATCCGGATCCCCGCGGGGCCCAGCCCGCGGAACCCGCCCCTGACGATCGACGAGACCCTCGTGGACCTGGTGATCAACAACGACAACGAGTACGGCCTCGGACCGGCGGGGATCGCCCTCGACGGGGCGGCGGTGTTCAACTCGTTGGCGGGCGCGGGCGACAACATCGCGGACAAGGCGGAGTCGTTCGACGAGTACAACGGCCACCCCACCGGCGGCGGGATGTACCACTACCACTCGACCATGCCGGGCTCGCTCGAGGTGATGGACGCCGTCGGCTACGGCGGCGTCGAGCTGTTCGGGATCATGTGCGACGGCACGGTCGTGCTCGGCTGCACCGAGCTGGACGGCTCCGCCCCGGAGTGGGAGTCGCTGGACGCTCAGGGCGGTCACCTCGGCAACATCGAGGAGGCCGGCGGCGAGAACCACTTCGGCAACCGCTACCACACCCACATCTGCCCCGGGTCGGCGCCCGATCACCCCTACACCCCCGAGATCCAGTACTACGACGAGTGCGGCGTGGTCCGCGGGGGCTGATCGCGCCGGCCGCGGGCGGACCCGGCAGGGTGCTGAACGCCTCCCCCTCGAACCTGGAGGGCTCGCCGATCCCGGCAGCGGCAAGAACTCGGGCGTTTCACCGAAACGGGGCCGTTCTTGCCGGGTTTGCGGCAAGAACTCCGGCGTTTCACCGAAACGGGGCCGTTCTTGCCGGGTCTGCGGCAAGAACTCCGGCGTTTCACCGAAACGGGGCCGTTCTTGCCGGGGCGCTCCCTACAGGAACGTCGTCCCGTCCTTGCCGACGACGCGGGTCACCGCCTCCACGAACTTCTGCGACGGGCGCACCTTCAGCCCCCCGGGCAGGTCCATCAGCACCTCGACGCCGGTCTCGGTGGTGAACCTGAGGCTCACCGGCGCAGCGCCGGGGTTCGCTTCGATGACGTCGCGCAGGGCGTCGAGCGAGCCGACGCTGATGTCGGCGATCGGCATCTCGAGGCGGACCTCCTTGGTCTGCTGCTCGCGGATCTCCGCCAGCTGCGCCACGTCCTCGGCGAGCAGCTTCACGAGCCCTTCGTCGGTCACCTCGTCGAGCTTCGCGGTGAGCAGCAGCGGCTGATCCGTGACGAGGAGGTGTTCCGTCTTCGCGAACGACTTCGGGAACACCGTGACCTCGACGCTGCCGACCATGTCCTCGAACTGCACGAAGGCCATGCGCTGACCCTTCGCCTTCGTCACGACGACCTTCATGGACGCCACGACCCCCGCGAGCTTGATGTCGCCCGCGCCGCGCAGCTCCCGCCCCTGCTCGGACAGCGCCGCCGAGGTGTGCGTGCTGAAGCGGCGCACCTCGGCCTGGAACGAGCCCATCGGGTGACCCGTGATGTAGAAGCCGAGCGCCTCCTTCTCGAGCGCCAGGCGCTCCCGCTCCGCCCACTCGGGCAGCTCGGGGATGTGCAGCGACCCCGCCGACGACCCGCCCTGGATCATCCCGAACAGGCCCACCTGGCCCGACGCGCGGTCCCGGGTCTTCTGCCGGCCGTAGTCGACGATCCGCTCGAGCGAGCCGTGCAGGGCGGCCCGCGTTCGGCCCATCGAGTCGAACGCGCCGCACTTGATCAGCGCCTCGATGACGCGCTTGTTGACCTTGTCCAGGTCCACGCGGCTGAGGAAGTCGTCCACCGACGCGAACGGGCCGTCCTGTCGAGCCTCGAGCACCGACGCGATCGCGCCCGCGCCCACGCCCTTGATGGCCGTGAGGCCGAACCGGACCTTCTCCCCGACCACCCGGAACTGGAGCGCCGACTCGTTCACGTCCGGGGGCAGCACCTCCACCCCGTGGCGACGGGCGTCGTCCACGTACAGCAGCACCTTGTCCGTGTTCGACGACTCGATCGTGAGCAGCGACGCGAAGAAGTAGGCGGGCAGGTGATGCTTCACCCACGCCGTCTGGTACGCGATCAGCCCGTAGGCCGCGGTGTGCGACTTGTTGAAGCCGTACTTCGCGAACTCGGCCATGAGGTCGAACACCTCGGTCGCCGTCTTCTTCTCGACCCCGCGATCGAGGGCCCCCTGCGTGAAGACCACGCGGTGCTCGGCCATGAGATCGAGCTTCTTCTTGCCCATGGCGCGACGCAGGATGTCGGCCTGCCCCAGCGTGTAGCCGCCCATCACCTGGGCGATCTGCATCACCTGCTCCTGAAAGACGATGACGCCGTAGGTGTCCCTGAGGATGGGCTCGAGCATCGGGTGCGGGTACGTCACCCGCTTCCGGCCGTGCTTGCAGTCCACGAACGTGTGGTGCATACCCAGGCCCATCGGCCCCGGTCGGTACAGCGCCGCGACCGCGATGATGTCTTCGAACTGCGTCGGCTTGAGGGACCGCAGGAGCTCGCGCATGCCGCTCGACTCGAGCTGGAACACCCCGAGCGTATCCCCGCGGGCGAGCAGCTTGTAGACGTCGCGATCGTCGAGCGGGACCTCGGCGAAGGGGAAGAACGCCCACTCCGTCTTGCCGTCCGCCCGCGCCATGTCGAGCGCGTTCTTGATCTGCGTGATCGTCTTGAGCCCCAGGAAGTCGAACTTGATGAGCCCGATCTCCTCGGCCCACTTCATGTCGAACTGGGTGACGCCCGGGTCCGTGTCCCCCGCCCCCTTGTACAGCGGGCAGTAGTTCCGCAGGTCGTCGTCCGCGATCACCACCCCCGCGGCGTGCACGGAGCAGTGCCGCGTCGTGCCCTCGAGCCCCTCGGCGATCTTGATCAGGCGCTCGACGCGGGGGTCTTCGGCCATGAGCTTGGGGAGCCGCGGCTCCTTCTGCTGAGCCTCGGGCAGCGTGATGCCGAGCTGGTCCGGCACCAGCTTCGCGATGCGGTCGGTCTCCCCGAACGTGAAGCCCATCACGCGGCCGACGTCCCTCAGGACGCCCTTCGCCAGCATCTTCCCGAACGTGATGATCTGCGTGACGCGCGTGCTGCCGCCGTAGGCCCCGCCCACGTAGTCGATCACCTCGCCGCGACGGTCCTGACAGAAGTCGACGTCGACGTCCGGCATCGACACCCGCTCGGGGTTCAGGAAGCGCTCGAAGAGCAGGGCGTACGGCATCGGATCGATGTCGGTGATGCGCAGCGAGTACAGGACGAGGGAGCCCGCGCCGGATCCGCGCCCGGGGCCCACGGGGATGTCCTCGGCCCGCGCCCAGCTGATGAAGTCGTAGACGATCAGGAAGTAGGCCGCGAACTTCATCGAGACGATGATCTCGAGCTCGGTCTCGAGGCGGTCGCGGTACTCCTTCTCGACCTCCTCCCACGCCCGGTCCGTCGGCCTCCGCTTCACCACCTCGAGGCGTTCGTCCAGGCCCCGGCCCGCCAGCTCCCGGAGGACCTCCTCGGGCGTGCGGCCGTCGAGGTGCGGGTAGACCGGGAAGCGGTAGTTGCCGAACTCGAACTCGAAGTCGCACCGCTCGGCGATGCGCATGGTGTTGGCGAGGGCTTCGCCGTCCCCCTCTTCGTCGAACAGCGCGCTCATCTGCGTCGACGACTTCATGAAGAACTGGTCCGACGGGAACCGGAACCGGAACTCGTCCTGGATCGTGTTCGTCATCCCGAGGCACAGCAGCACCTCGTGGAGGAACGCGTGCTCCTGGGTCGGGTAGTGGACGTTGTTCGTGGCGACGGTGGGGATGCCTGTCTTCGCGCTCAGCGCGCGCAGCAGCTTGTTGATCTCGTACTGATCGGCCTCGTCGCCGAGGCCCCCGTTGTGGCCCCAGCCGAGGTCCATCAGCTCGAGGAAGAAGTTGCCCTCGCCGAACAGCTCGCCGTAGCGCCGCGCGACCTCCTCCGCTTCGTCCACCCGCCCCCGGGCCAGCAGCCGCGGGATCTCGCCGCGCAGATCACCGGACAGGAAGATCAGCCCCTCGTGGTGCGCCTCCAGCAGCTCCATGTCCACGCGGGGCTTGAAGTGACGCCCCCCGAAGTACGCGCCCTCGAGCAGGAAGTTCAGGTTCACGTAGCCACGCTCGTTCTCGATCAGGGCTACCAGGCGACGGTTGTCCCGGGCCTTGTTCTTCTCCGTACGCGGACCCGGCGACACGATCAGCTCGGCGCCCATGATCGGCGTGAGGCCGGCCTTCTTGGCGGTCTTGAAGAACTCGACCGCCCCGAAGAGGTTCATCTCGTCCGTGAGCGCCACGTGCGTCATCCCGAGGGCGACGGCGCGGGAGACGATGTCCTTGGGGGTGCCCAGAGCCGACAGCAGGGAGAACTGCGACTTGAGGTGCAGGTGGGCGAACGGCGGGGCCGAGGCCTCCACGGAGGGCGGGGCGAGGGTCGCGGACACGGGCTCCTCCGACGACGGAGGGGTGGAGAGGCGGGCCTAGGGAGCCGCGGTGGGCGCGGCGGCGGGGGCGGCGGCTTGCGGAGCCGGGGTGAACCCGGCCAAGGCCAGGAAGGCCGTGCCGACGGCGATGAAGATGGCGGTGACGACTCGTCGCTGCATGGGCCTCCCGAATACCCCTGGGGATCCGCACTCTACCGATCCTCGGGGCGGATCGCGAGCGGCGAAGATCCGCGCTACGACGGCCTCCACGTATTGCGTCGACGGGGGCCGAACGCTAGCCTCCGACCCGATGCCGATCGCCCGACGCAGCCTTGTTTCGACCGTCGCGACGACCGCCCTGGCGGTGCTGCTCGTGGCCATGGTCGCCCCCTCGGACGCCGCCGCGAAGGATCTGCGGGGCCGCTTCGGGATCGGGTTCAACAACAACTTCTCCAGCCTCACGTCGATCTCCGTGAAGGTGGGCATGCCCACGGACAAGGAGACCCTGAACTTCCAGGTCCAGGGCCTCGTGGGGTTCGCGATCCTCGCCGACGAAGACAACCGCTTCTTCGCGGGGGGGCGGGTCCTGCTGCCGATCCTCGCCGAGGACAACCTCAACCTGTACGGCGCCGTCGGGGGCGGGTACGTCCGGTTCCACGACAACCTCGCGGCGGCCCGCATCCAGGCCGTGCTCGGCGTGGAGTTCTTCTTCTTCGGGCTCGAGAACCTGGGCCTGTCGGCCGAGTTCGGCCTCAACCTCGACGTCGCTCCCGGCCGGATCGACTTCACGACGACGTCCGGCACCTCGGCCGCGGTGGGCGTCCACTACTACTTCGGGGCCCCCAAGCAGCCGCGCCGATGAGGATCGCCGCGGCGCTCGTGGCCTGCCTCGCGCTGCTCGCGTCCGGCTGCATCGAAGATCGCTGCACCCTCGACGACTCCGTCCGCCTGCTCTTCGTCTACCCCGAGTCCTCGGCCCCTCCCGATACGACCAACCCGCACGTCTTCTACTCGATCCAGGAGGCGCTGGACGCCGCCCCTCCCCCCGAGGGCGACGGCGCCGAGACCACCGTGTGCGTGGCCGACGGCGTGTATCGGGAGCAGCTGGCGTTGCCCCCGGGCGTGCGCCTGCTCGGACGCGGCGCCGACCGGGTGCGGCTCCGACCTCCCGGGGGGCGGGACGACGAGACCCTCGTCACCGTCGCCACGGACGCCCTGACCTCGGCCGTGATCAAGGACATGGACGTGGGGGGGACCACCGCCGCCTGCATCGACGCGTCCGGCGGGGGCGTCCTGCGGGTCGTCGACTCGCGGCTCCTGGGCTGCGGCACGGCGGTGCGCGCCACCGGGGGCGGGGACCTCGGCGGCCTCGAGGTCGCGGGCACCCCGATCGCTCGGAGCGGGACGGCCCTGCACATCACGTCGATGGCCGACGTCTCCGTCCTCGACACGGACCTCACCGGCAACGACCTCGTCGCGCTCGCCGACAACCGCGCGGGGGCGGGCACGCTGCGCTTCGAGCGCGTGCGCCTGGCCGACAACGCCGCGGGGGTCACCGTGCACGGAGGGGCGGCGCGGTTCGTGGGCGTCGAGGCGACCGAGGACCACCCGCTCGTGACCGCGGCGGAGGCGAACGTGGTGCTCCGCAGCGTCGGCCTGTCGGTGGCCGCCGGGCCCGTGGCCGTCGTCGAAGGCGGGACGCTGGACGCGAGCCACCTCACCGTCCTCGGAGAGGGGCCCCTGCTCGACGTCTCGGGCGGGGGCGCGGCCGTCGTCGTGAACTCGATCCTCGCCCCCGCGGACTCCGGCACCGGGGACATCGACATCCGCTCGTCCCTGACGGGCGACGCCGACGCCCCGACGACCGGTACGAACCTGCCCTGGGCGGACCCGGAGCTCACGGGCTGGGTCCCCGCCGCCGGGTCGCCCGCCCGCTGCGTCGGGGAGCCCGCGCCCGACGACGTCGTGGATCTGCTGGGGAACCCCCGACCGTTCCGGGAAGGAAAAGCCCCGGACGCGGGGGCCGTGGAATTGCAGGAGGCCTGCCCGTGACCCGGCGCCTCGCCCTGCTCGCCTTCGTCCTCCTGCTCGCGGCCCCCGCCGACGCCGCGCAGTGGCACCCGCGGCATCACTGGCAGACCCTCACCACCGTCCACTTCGACATCCACTTCCACGAGGGCCTTGTCGACACCGCCATCGAGATGGGGCGAGTGGCGGAGGAGGTCCACTCGATCCTCGCGCCCTACCTCGAGTGGGAGCCCCTCGAGCGGACGCAGGTGGTGCTCCTGGACAGCACCGATCGCGCCAACGGCTACGCGACGCCCGTCCCCTACAACACGATCGTCCTCTACATGGTCCAGCCGACGCCGTCCTCGTCGCTGGACAACTACGAGAACTGGCTGTGGGCGATCTTCGTCCACGAGTACACCCACACACTGCAGATCGACATGGTGAGCGGCCTCCCCATGGCCGTGCGGTTCCTGCTCGGGCGGTACGTCGTCCCCAACGCCGTGCTGCCCCTGTGGATGACCGAGGGCTACGCGACCTGGATGGAGACCTTCTTCACCACCGGGGGCCGGGGACGCTCGACGTACACCGACATGATGCTGCGGACGGCCACGCTGACCCGCACGCTGCCCACGATCGACCAGGCCGAGGGCACGGTCCACACCTGGCCGGGCGGGAGCCTCCGCTACCTCTATGGGGCCCGCTTCCACCTCCACGTGTCGGAGCAGGTCGGGGACCGGGCCTGGGTCGACTTCCACCGCCGCCACGGCGCGGGCCCGATCCCGTTCTATCTGCCCGCGCGAGAGGCCTTCGGGCGCACCGTCTCGCGCATGTGGAAGGAGTGGAAGGAGGACCTGGCCGCGCACTACCTCGCCCAGGCGGACCGCATCCGACGCGAGGGGGTCGGGCTCAGCGCCACGAGCGTCGTGCCCACGAAGAAGGGGACGGCCTACCGGCCCCGCTATTCGCACGACGGCGAGTCGATCTTCTACCTGCACTCATCCGCCTTCGAAGGCTCCGCCCTGCGCCGGATCAGTCGGGACGGTCACGAGGACGTGCGCGCCCGCAAGGGGGGCATCGCCGAGCTCGTGCGCTCCCCCGACGGCAAGCGCTTCTTCTACTCGGGGACGTCGACCTTCAACCGCTGGGAGTCCTTCCGGGACCTCCACCGCTGGAAGCCCGGGGCGAAGCGGTCGCGGCGCCTCACCCGCGGCGATCGGCTCTCCTACCCCGCGCCCCACCCGGAGGGCTGGCTCGTGGCGGTCCAGACCGGCGGGCTGGCGTCGCAGCTGGTCCGCGTGGAGCCCGAGGAGCGCGACGACCTCGGCGCGGTGACGAAGCCGCTGAAGGTCACCCCGCTGACCGCGGCGGCCGACGGCACCCACTACGCGTCGCCGGCGTGGGACCCGGCCGGGGAGCGGCTGGCCGCGTCGGTGTGGAAGCCCGGGGGCTTCCGGGACATCCACGTGTTCGACCGCGACCTGTCGGTCCTCCGGGTGATCACGTGGGACCGGGCCGGGGACACCGATCCCGCGTGGTCCCCCGACGGCGAGTGGCTCGTGTGGGCGTCGGACCGCGACGACGTGTGGAACCTGTACGCCTACCGCTGGTCCGACGGCGCCGTGAAGCGGATCACGCGGCTCCTCGGCGGCGCCACCTCGCCGGACATCAGCCCCGACGGCCGTCACCTCGTCTTCCAGGGATACGGCCCCACCGGGCCCCGCGTGGAGGAGCTGCCGTTCGCGCCCGAGGAGGGCGAGTCCGTCCTGCTCTCGCCCCGCTCGCTCCCGGGGCCGGGCTGGGGTCCGTCGGCGCAGGCGCTGGCCCCCACCCACCCGCTCGAGGGCGTGCCCGGCCCGGCGATGCCGTGGGGGAGCGGCCCCGCCGACGCCGTGGACCGGGCCCGGGACCGGGCCGACTACGCGACCGTCACGCCCGAAGCCGGGGGCTTCGTCGTGCCGGGGCCCGCCGCGGGCGAGCCGCTCCGGCCCGAGGAGGCGCCGCCGGAGGACGACGGGAAGGTCGATGAGGAGGGCGAGCCCGAGAAGGAGCTGACGCCCGAGCAGAAGCGCGAGCAGCGCAGGAACCGCGCGGAGCGACGGAGGCAGCGGCGAGCCGACCGCCGCGCCCGCAACGCCCGGGGCCCCCGTCCCGCCCTCGCCGAGGCGCCCGCCGACGTGGGGACGATCCGGCGTTACAACCCGCTCCCCACGCTGTTCCCCCCGCGGATCATCGAGCCCTTCGGCGCGATCACGAACGGCGGGGCGATCGGCGGGCTCGGCATCGGCGGCCGCGACATCCTCGGCCACCACGGCTGGTCGGCCTCGCTGCACTACCGCACGGACAGCCGCTCCTTCGGGTTCGGCGTCGGCTACGTGTTCGCGCAGCTCCGCCCGCGGCTCTCCATCGACGTGTCGAGCGTCGCGCTCAACTACGGGACGCTCTTCCTGCGCACGAAGCCCACGACATCGCCGAGCGCGACCTTCGCGGGCATCTACCGCGGCGACGAGCGGTACTACGAGCGTCGACTCCGAGCGCGCGCCGGCCTCTCGCTGCAGGTCGGCGACAAGGCGAACTTCTCGGCCCGCTACAAGGCCGAGTTCCGCCGCCCGCTCCGCGATCTGCCGACCGACGTCGCCGCCGAGGCCCTGCCCGCGCGCGGGTCGTTCTCGGGGATCACCCTGGGCTTCAGCACCGGCTCCATCGGGCGCTACTCGGGCAGCATCAGCCCCGAGAACAGCGAGCTGCTGTCGCTGTCCGCGGACATCGAGTCGAGCTTCCTGGGGGCGTGGCGGGTCGAGCCCGACGGGACCCGCAGCAACCTGCACCGGCTGATCCTCACCGCCGAGGCGCGCAAGTACCTCGCCCTGCCCTGGGCGCGCGGCCACGTCCTGGCCGTCCGCGGCGTGGTGGGCGGCACCATCGGTACGGACATCCCCCAGAAGACGTTCCGGATGGGCGGTCCGTACGGCGACAGCCCGTACGTGAGCCTCCCCGACCGCTACTACGGCCTCCGCGGCTACCCCACGTCCTTCCGACGGGGCAACCACATGTACCTCGGGTCCCTGGAGTACCGGCTCCCGCTCTTCTTGATCGAGCGCGGGCCCTGGACCGTGCCCGTCTTCTTCCGGTCCGTCGCGCTCACCGTGTACGTGGAGGCCGGGCAGGCGTTCGACACGGACGACTACGCCGGCTACGGCGGGAGCCCCACCGGGTTCCTGGACTTCTGGTCGAACACGTCGGTCTCCTTCGGGGCCGAGCTCGTGGGCGAGGTGCGCCTCGCGTGGTCCGGGTCGTTCCAGGGGCGGGTCGGTTATGGTTACGGCATCGGGGCCGGCGCATACCCGGCCGGAATCCTCTATGCGCAGCTCGGTACCAGCTTCTGAATCGAGGGACGCGACGCCGACGGGCAGGACGAAGCCCGTGATCGCGGCACCGGCCTTGCTTGGATGGGGCCGCGTGAAGAATCTGCTCCGCTCGCTGTGGACCGTCGCGCTCGTCGCCGCCCTCGGGGCGTGCGCCGACGCGAACCTGGCCGGCATGGAGGCCGACACGGGCCTCATCGAAGACATCGTCTCGGGCCAGACGCTCGTATTCGTGGGCACCGATCCGATCACGCTGCAGTCCGACATCTACCTCGTGCGCGCCGTGGCCGATCGCTTCGGCGGGGACGGGCCGGATCTGCGGGAGGCCGAGGACTTCGTGGTCGAGCCCCTCGGCGCCCTGACGGAGTCGGCGCGCAACGGCTCCGTCGTGCAGAACGACGGCGACCGGATCTTCCCCGTGGAGGCGCCCTTCGTGGTGCCCGACGAGGAGGGCCTGCGCGTCCTCGGGACGTCCCTGACCTACGACGAAGAGGGGACCGTGCTGGGCGGGCGCCTCGTGCTCGTGAACATCACTCCCCTGCAGCACGCCGTGTCGCCGATGATCGACGGGCTCCAGTCCGCCCGATTCACGTGGTCGGGCGACTGGCTCGTCCTGCAGCTCCAGGACCCGATCACGGGCGTGCGGTCGATCGAGGTCGTGCCCGCGGACGAGGTGGAGGACCCGGCCGCCCGGATCGCCATCGGGCCCGCCGACGAAGGCGACGTGGAGTTCGCCGAGCCGATCCGCGACACCAACGCCTTCCTCGCGCGCGTCGTGGACCCCGTGACCGCCCGCGCCGACATCCTCCGGATCGACCCCGACGACGGCTCCGAGACCCTGCTCACCGCGGGGACCGAGCTCTCCGTCGCGGCGCCCCGCGTATCCGCGGACGGCAACCTCCTCACCGCGACGCTGCAGGTGGAGGCCGAGGAGGACGGCGCGCTCCGCCGGCAGGTCGCCGTCTTCGACCTCCGCGCGGGAGGTCCCCCGGTCTTCGTCGCGGGCGACGAGTCCGTGGACTGCGGGCGCCCCGCCTGGTCCCCGCCCCACGGGATCGCCGCGCAGCCCGTGCTCGCCTACGCCTGCCGACGCCTCGACAACGGCCGCCCCGACCTCCACCTCTGGCAGTCCGGGGGCACGACCGCGGAGCCGGTGACGCTCACCGCCAACAACCAGTCGGAGGTGCCCGGGGGCAGCATCGACGGGCTCGTCCTGCGCGCGGGGCCGCTGTGGGATCCCGCCGGGGAGCGCCTCGTCTTCGGCGCGTCCACCGAGGAGCAGGCGCTCGACGGCGAGGGCATGACCATCCTCGCGTTCCCGCTGTCGACCGAGGAGCCGCTCGAGCTGCAGGAGCCGCAGGCCTACGCGGTCTACCCGGCGGGCTTCGGCGCGGCGGACTGGGTGCACTTCTCGGCGGGCTCGGCCGAGCCGATCCTCATGCTGTGGGACCGCGGAGAGACCGGGCTCGACGACAGCGGCGGCGGACACGCGATCGAGGTCGTCTCCGTGGCCGAGGACGGGGGCCTCCCCCGCCCCGTGGCGCTCGGCGTGGACCTGCGGGTCAGCTTCCCGGTCTTCCTCGGCCGCAATACGCTCTTCTACCGCTGACCCACGACGGGGGCCCGGAGCTCAGCGGATGACCACGTCCGCCGGGAGCCTCGCCTGCAGGCCCGTGGGCAGCCCCAACGCCCGGGGCAGATCGGCGAGCGATCGGAACATCGGCGGCCTCACGCGCTGCAGGCGGTCGAGCAGGCCCGGGCGGGGCGGCTCGGCGAGCACCAGGTCCGGACGCGCCCCCAGCCCCGCGCGGTCGGCCGCCACCTCGATCGCGCGCCGCAGCCCCCCGACGTCGTCCACGAGGCCGCGGGCGGCGGCCTGAGCCCCCGTCCAGATCCGGCCTCGCGCGTGCTCCTCGAGCGCGTCGTACTCCATCTTCCGACCCGCCGCGGCGCGCGCGACGAAGCCGTCGTAGAAGCCGTCGAGCTGGTCCGAAAGGCGCTGCGACTCCGCCGGCGTCATGCCCGAAGACAGCGAGCTCATCCCCGAGTTCGCGCCGAACGAGAGGACCTCCTCGGTGACGCCGAGCTTGTGGAACAGCCCGCTCAGCTCGAACTTCCCCGCGGCGACGCCGATCGAGCCCGTGATCGTGGTGGCGTCGGCGACGATGTGGTCGGCCGCGACCGCCATGTAGTAGCCCCCCGACGCGGCCACGGACCCCATCGACGCGATCACCGGCTTCTTCGCGGCCAGCCGCCGCAGCTCGCGCCACAGCAGGTCCGACGCCCCGGCCGAGCCCCCCGGAGAGTCGACTCGCAGGACGACCGCGCCGATCGACGCGTCGCGTCGGAGGGTCCGGAACAGCGCGCCGTAGGGCCGACTGCCGATCCGCCCCGGGGGCAGCTCGCTCTCGTCGGAGTCGACGATCTCGCCCTCCGCGACCACGATCGCGACCCGCGGCGAGGGCGACGCCCACCGCTCCAACCGCCGCAGCCAGCGCCAGGGCCGCAGCCACGCGGCCGCGGGCACGAGCCGCAGCCGTCGGAGTCGGAAGGCCCGGGGCCGCTCCGGCTCCGACGGCGCCTCCAGGAAGGCCGCGTCCGCCTCGGCGGTGCGATCCGCGGGCTCCTCGACGCCTTGGCCCCGGCCGAGCCGGTTCTTCATCCAGCGCCGCCACCGGTCCGGGTAGACGACCGCGTCCACGAGGCCCCGCTCCCGGGCCTCCGCGGCGGTGAACGGGCCCGCGTCCACGACCGCCTGCGCGCCCTCGGCGTCGGTCCCGAGCCGGGCCGAGACGGCCTCCAGGAACCGCTCGTGGATGGCCCGGAGGACCCCCTCCAGCGACTCGCGGAAGGCCGGGCTCATGGAGTCCCGCGAGAACGGCTCCACCACGGACTTGTACTCGCCGCGGGTGGCGAGGTGCGGGCGCACCCCGACCTTGTCCATCAGCCCCTTGAAGAACTTCACCTCCGCGCGCAGCCCCACCACGTCGAGGGTGGCCATGGGGGCCATGGCCACGTGGTCGAACGCCGACGCGAGGAACCACTCGGCGTGCCCGGGCTGCTCGAGGTACGCGAACGTGCGACGACCCGCGGCGGACACGGCGACCACGGCCGCCCGGAGCTCCTCGATCTGCGCCCATCCGCCCGCGAGTCGACCGATCGTGACGGCGACGCCCTCCACGGCAGGGTCCTCCTGGACGGCCTCGAGGGCGCGGAGCACCCCGATCGTCGTGTTTCGGACCCGTCCCCCGCGGAACCGTGATCCGCGAACCGCGGGGCTCTCCCCCAGGGGCCCCGCCAGGCGCAGGGTCACGAGCGCCCGGCGGCGGCGGCGCCGGGCGTCGACGAAGAGGCGCAGGAGCCGCGCCGGGAGGAAGAAGAGGAGGGTGCCGAGGAAGGTCCGGAGCGAGCGCATCCCCCCACCATCGGGCCGACGACGTCGATGTCAAGGCGACCGGATCAGGCGCCGTCGGCCTCGCGCGGGGGGTACAGCACGAAGTAGAGCGAGAACCCCACGAGGGCCAGTCCGAGGACGGTGGGGTAGTAGCGCTCGAGGTGCGCGCCGAGCAGCCACAGGCCCAGCCCCAGGGGGATCCCCGCGGGGGCGAAGCGATGCAGCCGAGCCACGGCGATCGCGCCCGGTGGGGTCAGTTGCCCTGGGGCGTGATGGCCACGGTGTAGGCGCCCACGCTGCCCGCGTAGCCGACCACGGTGAACCAGCAGTCCGCGCCGTCCGGGAGCGGCACGATCGTGCGGCCCTCTTCGGGCTTGCTCAGGTCCGTCAGGCCCGGGCTCCACAGGCCGTTGGCGTTGCCGTAGTAGCCGGCGGGGGTGACCGAGCTCACGAAGTAGCAGTACACGATCATGTCGTAGTCGCCGCCGCCAGTGAGCCAGTTCAGGGACACATCCACGAAGCCCGCCTCGGGGAAGGTGACGTGGAAGGTGTCGTTGTCGCCCAGCCAGCTGTCGGGCTCGATCGTGTCGATGTTGCCGAGGAACTCGTTGGTCTTGCCCGCGGCCGCGGCCTCGCCCAGCTCCTGGAAGGTGCCTTCGGGGTACGGCGGCGGCGCGTCGACGATCGTGAAGCCCGAGATCTCCACGTCGTTGGGCTGCTCGTTGCCCGTCTGATCGAGGGCCTCGAACCAGGTCTTGCCGATCTCCGGCTGCTTCACGAACCAGGCGTTGAGCACCGGGAGGTTCGTGGGCTCGAGGCGGGGAGGCAGGTCCTCCTCCCAGCGGTCCGTGTTGAAGACCCACTCCACCCGGTCCTTCTCGAGGTCGTACGCGGTCATCTCCGTGGTGCGACGGCCGTCCGGCTGGGGGTCGATCTGGTTGAGCGAGGTCACGTCGCCCGCGAACAGGTAGACGGTGCTGAAGTCGGTGTTCACGACGTTGGCGCTGCGCACCTCGTAGTTGCCGATGAACATGTCCGGGTCGGTGTCGTCGCAGTCGCGCAGGCCCATGGGGTACCCGTCGCCGTCCTGGTCTTCGACCTGGTAGCTGGTGTCCTCGGTGAAGACCCAGGCGCCGTGCTCGCCGCTGCGGCTCCACTCGCGGTTCTCGTCCACGGTCCCGTCGCAGTCGTCGTCGATGCCGTTGGCGATGTCGAAGTGGAAGGCCGTGATCTCCTCGCCGCTCTCGTCGGTGTTGTGCGGGTGGATCGTATTGTCGCGATCGTTGCAGTCGCCCGGGGTGTTGGGCGTGCTGAAGACGTGGCCGTCGTTGTCGGCGTCGAGGTCTTCGCCGTCGCACTGGCCGTCCCCGTCGAGGTCCGGGTAGTCGTCGTTGGCGACGTTCGGGTCCGACGCGCAGAGGATCTCCTGCCAGTTGTGCAGGCCGTCCCCGTCCCAGTCCTGGGGGCAGTCGACCGTGCCGAGGCAGTCCGAGTCGCACAGGCCGTCGCCGTCGTTGTCGGAGGGGCGGTCGTTCGGGTCGAACGGGTTCGTGCCGCAGGCCTCCTCCTCGAGGTCGGTCCAGTCGTGGGGGGTCAGCCCCTCGATCACCCCCGCGTCGTTGTCGGAGTTGAGGGTATCGAGGACGGCGTCGCCGTCGCCGCAGTCGTCGTCGATGCCGTTGTTCGGGACCTCGTTGTTGAGCTGCGGGTTGATGGCCGGGTCCGCGTCGTTGCAGTCGCCCACGCCGAAGCTGGTCTCGATCTCCACCTGGCCGCGGCACACGCCGTCGCCGTTCACGTCGAAGCCGATCTCGCAGAAGCCGTCGCCGTCGTCGTCCACGTCGTCGGGCCCGTTGTCGGCCCAGCCGTCGCAGTCGTTGTCCTTGCGGTCGCCGAACGCGTCGCCCCGGAAGGGGTTCACGTCCGGGTCGGTGTCGTTGCAGTCGCCCTGGGAGATGGCGACGCCGTCCCCGTCCGCGTCGACCGGCTCGTTGCCGGTGTCCGCGATGGTGTTGCAGTCGTTGTCCTTGCCGTCGGCGTAGCCTTCGATGATCACGTTGGACTCGGTGGTCACCTGCTGCAGGAAGTGCATCTCCCACGGGCACCAGAAGGTCAGGGCCTCCTCGTCGAGCGTCCAGCTCTCGCAGGACGTACCGCCGACGGGGTCGCCGGGGTTCTCGATGTCGTTGTTCACGTACGCGCCCACGAGGATCTCGAAGGGGTCGAGGAAGAGCTCCACGCCCTCGAGGTCGGAGACGAAGTCGGACGTGTCGCCTTCGATGCCGCGGTTCACGTCGTGCCGGCGCGGGTCCTGGCCCACCACGATGAGCTCGTAATCGGTCGGGGACTCGGCCGCGTTGACGGAGACGCGCACGTAGAACTCGTCGCCCGCTTCGGCCTGCGTCGAGTAGCGCTCGTCCACGAGGACGATCTCGTCCTCGCCGTCTTCGTTCGTGATCGTGACCGTCTGGTTGTTGACGCTCTCGCCGTAGACCTCGCTGCCGGTCGCGTCGAAGACGCGCATGTCGACGTCGCCTTCGACGCCTTCGGGCATGCGGGTCTTGAAGACGATCGGGCCCCGGTAGGACGAGCGGAAGCGGAAGAAGTCCCGGTCGGAGTTCGGCTGGCAGTTCGTCTCCGGATCCTCGGGATCGAGGGCGGAGCAGGTGGCGTCCGACGTGCCCCGGACCATGTGGTAGCCGTACGAGATCGAGTACGGACCGTCGGCCGTCTCGCGGACGTCGTTGTAGTCCTCGTGCTCGTGGTTCAGGGGCTCGTCGCGGACGTCGGCCTCCTGCTCCCACAGGCCCACCGGCGGGAGCGTGACGACCCCGTGGAGGTGCCGCGTGGGGATGCCGGTCTCTTCGCCGCAGGCGGCGATGAGGAGGAGGAGGGACGCGGTGCAGAGCGTCGCGAGTCGGGAGAGGTGGGTGCGAGTCATGATCTTTCTCCCGCCTTAGAAGCTGAACCGCACGCCGACTTCGAATCGGCGGGGCCTCTGATAGAAGACCGGGGTGGCGTAGACCGGGGAGCCGTTGCCGTATTCCAGGGCGTCGCCGTCGAACACGGCGGCCTCGGACGCGCCCGTGACCTCGAGGGAGTTCAGGACGTTGAACATCTGCACGATGATGTCGATCTTCGTGCCCGCGATGGACAGCGCCAGGGCGGCCTTCAGGTCGAAGTCGAGGTACGCCGGGAGGCGCTCCTCCGTGCCGCGCTTGAACAGGTAGTTCGTATAGCCCTGCCGCCAGTGGTTGTACGAGAGGCGGTTCAGCGGGGTGCCCGACGCGAACTCGAAGGCGCCGCCGAGGCTGTACCCCATGGTGAAGTTCTCGGCGATCTTCCACACGGCCGGGTTGTTGTAGGTGGCCGACAGCTTGACCACGTGCGGGCGGTCGAACCCGCCGAGGCCGTCCTCGACGTAGCGCTGAGTGGGGTTGTCGTAGTCGCCGGAGGTGCCGGGGCGGTCGTTCTGGTTCCGCGCCGAGGAGTTCGCCGTGAAGCGCGAGAAGGTGTAGCTCCCGAGCAGCGAGAAGTTGTCCGACAGCTGCTTGCGCACCAGCAGGGTGAGGCCGAAGTAGGTGCGGTTCACGTCCTGCGGCGTGCGGAGGCGGTACACGTTGTCCGCGGTGCCGTTGCGGAAGCCGACCTGGTCGTCACCGGGCTCGTTCCAGAGCACGTTGACCTCGTCGTCCTCCCACAGGTTGTGGAAGCGGCGGTAGACGAACTGGACCTCGGCCCGCATGTCCCGGGCGATCTCGCGACGCACGGCGCCGAAGAACTCGTTGGTCCGGGCGACCACGAAGTCCGGGTGGGAGATGCTGCTCGCCGGCGTCGACGCCCGCGAGGACTGCTCCGACCAGCGCTGCTGCTCGTCGTCCCAGGGGTAGTACTCGAAGTTGAACGTGTCCTGGTTCAGCTGGCCCGAGAGCTCCAGGAGGCCCGGGTCGGCCACCTGCGCGAAGTTGAGGGCGATGCTGGTCTTGCCGTCGCGGAAGGGGTCCCAGGCGATGCCTGCTCCCCAGCTCAGCGCGTGGCTGTCGATGATGACGTCGCGGATGTTGTTCTCGAGGCGGGCCCGGAGGTACCGCACGCCGGCGTTGATCGTGAGGCCGCGGGTGGGGCTCCACGTGTCCTGCACGTAGGCGTTGAAGAGCATCCCGCGCTGGATCTGCCGGTCCTCGTTGACGATGACGAACCGACCCACGTTCTCGTAGGAGTCGAGGTCCGAGACCTCCTCGGGGCCCTCGATGATGCCGTCGCCGTTCTTGTCCACCGGGTTCTTCTGGATCAGCGTATTGCCCACGTAGCCGAAGTCGAACGCGCTCCAGATCGGGGATACGAGCACGCCCACGTCCAGGGTGTGCGAGCCGAGCGCCCGGTCGATGCTCACGCGCAGGTTGCTGCTGACCTCGAAGCGGTGGCGGCGGTTGTAGTTGTAGTTGCCCCAGGAGCCGTGGGTGAGCCCGCGGTTCGTCGAGGTGAGGCGCGGCGACTGCAGGTCGCGGCCCTGGTCGTCCGTCTCCGTGGTGCAGCGCCCGATCTCGTCGCGCTCGGTGCAGTCGCCCCAGAGCATCGGCTCCACGAAGATCGAGGAGTAGTTGTAGAAGACCGTCGTGTCGAGGACCGCGCGGCCGCCGAGGCGCGCCTCGTGGGAGAGGTTCACGGAGAAGCCGCCCTGGCGCCACAGCTGCTCGGCGTCCGGCACCGTGAAGATCGACTGGTTGATGTTCTCGATCTTCGTGGGGTCGGCCCGGAAGGACAGCGTGAACTTGTTCCGGGCGAAGGGCTGGGCGGTGAGCTTCGCGAGGATGTAGTGGCTCGTCCACAGGCGCGGGACCAGCGGGAACTGGGCGAAGTCGCGGCCGATGTCGCTGCGGCCGCCGGGCAGGTTGCGCGTCCGCAGGAAGCGGTAGGACAGGTAGAACCAGAGGCGGTCCTTGACGATCGGGCCCCCGAGGGACGCGTTGGCCTCGAGCCGGAGGCTGTCCGACGGACGCAGGCTCACGTACTCGTTGCCGTCGCCCTGCAGGCGCGACGTGCGGGCGTAGAAGGAGAAGTCGCCCTCGAACGTATTGCCGCCGGACTTCGTGACGATGTTGATCGTGCCGCCGAGGCCCTGGTTGTACCGGGCGTCGTAGCCCGCGGTGATGACCTCCAGGTCTTCGATCGCGTCGAAGTTGAAGTTCATGGAGAAGGTGCCGGTGACCGGGTCCGTGGTCGTGGCGCCGTCCAGGTAGTACTGGTTGGACGTGGCCGCGCCGCCGTTGATGTTCGGGTTGCCGCCGCCGGTGACGCCGGGGAGCAGCTGGACGACGTCCTGGAACGACCGCGCCGTGGGCAGGTCCTTGAGGAAGTCGTGGTTCAGGGTCTCGGACTGGATCGTCGACTCGGTGTCGACGACCGGCCGCGTGTCGATGACCTCGACGGTCTCACCGACCTCGGGAAGCTCCATGACGAGCTTCAGGGTCACCGTGCGCCCGAGGGCGACGACCAGGTTGTCGCGGATGATGGTCTTGAAGCCCTCCTTCTCCACGACCATGCGGTACTGCCCGGGGGGGAGCGCGATGAAGAGAAAGCCGCCGTCGTCGGAGGTGACGCCGTCGCGCTGGCCCTGGAGGTTGTCGCCCGTCACCGTCAGCTTGACCCCGCCGAGGGGGCTGTCCGCCTGGTCGACGATCTGGCCCTTGAGGGTGCCCGTGGTGCCCTGCGCGAAGGCCGTGCCCGCCACGAGGACGCCGAACGCGAGAACCGAAAAGAAGGTCAGGAACAAAGAGACTCGAAGCCGGGTTGCCAAAGGGCACCTCCAGAGGACTCTGCAGCTTCGGCCCCCCCTCGGGGACCCCCGCGTCACGTTCGCTCCGCCGCTGCTCCCCTTTTGGAGCGTGCGACGCGCGCGCGGGATGCAAAGTCGGGCGACTTGTACCAGCGGCCCGAAGCCGAGGTCAAGACGCGACAAACGCCCTACCGGACCGCGATTTCGTGGGATTCTCCCCACCCCGTCGCGGGGGACGGTTCGGGAGCGCCCGGGCGTTCGGATCGAGGCCCGCGGCTTGACAAGAACCTGACCGGTCACTTACAGAATGCCGTCGCTCTCGCCCGTAGAGTCGGAGCGCGCGCGCCCTCCCCGGCGCCAGACCCCAGGAGCCGCTTTGTCCCAGCCGATGCGTGACTGTCCTTTCTGCCACAACGAAGTCCCCGTCGGGGCGTCGCGGTGCAAGCACTGCTTCAACGGACTGACGGTCGGCGAGGACGGCGCCAAGGGGAGCCCGGTGTTCGGCCTGGTGGTCCTGCTGCTCGTATTCGTCGCGGCGGGCGGCTGGTCCGTGAGCTCCCTGTACGACCAGGAGCAGCTGGGCAACGTGACGATCGACCCCTCGGGCGAGCGCATCGTCCTCGTGTACACCGGCATCGAGAAAGAGCCGACGACGCGTCAGCTCGAGTTCGAGAAGCTGTCGGGCGTGGAGATGCACGCGGGCGACTACATGTTCGGCGGCAGCCACTGGGAGGTCTACGTCATCACCTCCGAGGGCGAGCGGGTGCTCGTGAACAAGAGCCAGGCCGCGACCCTCGAGGAGTACGCGCGGACCGTCAGCAAGCACACGGGCAAGCAGCTGACGATCATCAACAACATCAAGGCCGGCCGCGACACCTTCGGCCTCAACGAAGAAGACAAGCCCCGCTGACCCCGGCGGGCCCGCGACTTCGGGCACACTCCCCCCTGCGGGAGGACCATGTTCTTCGACTGGCTGCTCGGCCACTTCTCCACCGATCTGGCGATCGATCTCGGGACCGCGAATACGCTCGTATTCGTGAAGAACGAGGGCATCGTGCTCGACGAACCCTCGGTCGTCGCCGTGCGCAAGGACGGGCAGGGACCGCAGAAGGTCCTCGCCGTGGGCCAGGAGGCGCGCCAGATGCTCGGCCGGACGCCGGGGAGCATCGTCGCCATTCGCCCCATGCGCGACGGCGTGATCGCCGACCTCGACGTCACCGAGGCCATGCTCCGCTACTTCATCCGACGGGTGCACGGGCGGCGCAGCTTCGTACGCCCGCGGATCGTCATCTGCATCCCGTTCGGCATCACCGAGGTGGAGAAGCGCGCGGTCCGCGACTCCGCCGCGTCGGCCGGGGCGCGCGAGGTCTACCTGATCCAGGAGCCCATGGCCGCCGCGCTGGGGGCGGGCCTGCCCGTGACCGAGCCCCAGGGCAACATGATCGTCGACATCGGCGGCGGCACGACGGAGGTCGCGGTGATCTCGCTCGGGGGGATCGTGTTCAGCAAGTCCGCGCGGGTCGCGGGCGATCGCATGGACGAAGCCGTCATCGCCTTCATCCGACGCAAGCACAACCTGCTTATCGGCGAGCGCACCGCGGAGCAGATCAAGATCCGCATCGGCTGCGCCTGGCCGTTCGACGAAGAGCGGGTGATGGAGGTCAAGGGACGCGACCTGCTGGCGGGCGTCCCGAAGACGATCGAGATCCGCTCCGAGGAGGTCCGCGAGGCCCTGATGGAGCCGGTCGGCGAGATCCTGGAGGCGGTGAAGTTCACCCTCGAGAAGACGCCCCCGGAGCTGGCCGCGGACATCATCGATCAGGGGATCATCCTGGCGGGCGGGGGCGCGCTGCTCGCGGGCCTCGATACGCTGCTGCAGGAGGAGACGGGCCTGCCGGTCATCCGCGCAGACGACCCGCTGTACTGCGTCGCGATGGGCTCCGGCGCCGCGCTCGACTCCCTCGACCTCCTCCGGAGGGTGACGGAGCGGGCCTGACCGCTACTTCAGGATCACGCGGCAGTTGAGCTCGTCGATGGGGCCCTTGCCCTCGATGCCGCGGTCGCTCTGGTCGACCTGGCTCGAGATCGTGCCCGTGAGGCGACCCTGGCCGCCGCCGCAGACCTGCAGGAGGGGGAGCCAGCGCGCGCCGTTCGGGTCCGTCCACTCGAAGTCGACCTTGTCGCCGCCGTACGCCGACGCGCGACCGGTGACCTCGAGGACGACCGTGGCGGCCACGAGCTCCTCACCGGACATGTACGCCGGCGTGTACTCGACCTTGTAGTCCTTCGCCCAGAACTTGATGGTGGCCTTTCCGGCTTCCGCGTCGGACGCCCCGGACAGGGACAGGCCGGCCACGGCGGCGACGGTGAACAAGATGAGGGCAAGGCGGCGGAACTGCATCGATGGTCTCCCCGAAAAGGCTCGTTGGCGCTCCTGGAAGCGCGGTCGCGGGGGTGTAGCACGCCCTCCGCGCGGGATTCAAGGGAGTAGGACCGGGTCGGGGCCGAGAAGGGTCAGCGCAGGCGGCGACGTCAGTCCGCGAGCTTCCGCACGAACGTCGGCTTCTCCAGGTGGGAGAGGTCCTCGTCGATCTGGGTCTGGAAGACCTCTCGCGAGTTGCGCTCCAGGAGGGGCACGCTGCCGTTTCGGGCCTCGAGGTTCTGCCGCACCGACGGGGGCAGGTCGTAATCGACGGCGGGCATCGTCGCCCACGGAGTGACGGGCGTCGCGCCGCCTCGGTCCACCTTCAGGAGCCGGTTGAGCTCGGGGCGGGCGGGCTCGAGGAACGGCCGCTCGGGCTCCTCCTCGGCGGGCTCGAAGTTCGTGGCGATGACGGTCACGCGGACCTCGTCGCCGATCGTGTCGTCGACGACCCAGCCGAAGATGATCTCGGCGTCCTCGTGGGCCTCCTCCTGGATCAGCCGCATCGCCTCATTGAGCTCGTGCAGGCGCAGCGCGGCGTCGCTCGTGACGTTGACGAGGATGCCCTTGGCGCCGGTGATCGAGATCTCTTCGAGCAGCGGCGAGCTCACCGCCCGCTGGGCCGCCTCGACGGCCTTCAGCGAGCCCGTGGACGAACCCACGCCCATGAGCGCCATCCCCTGCCCCGCCATGATCGTGCGCACGTCGGCGAAGTCGGCGTTGATGATCCCCTTGACCGTGATCAGCTCGACGATCCCGCGGACGGCGTCGAGCAGGACCTTGTCGGCCCCCTTGAAGGCGTCGAGGGTGGTCATGTCGTCGCCCGCGACGGCGAGCAGCCGGTCGTTGGGGATGACGATGAGCGTGTCCACGACGGCCTCGAGCGCTTCCAGCCCGCCCGTGGCCGACTTGCGGCGCTTGCGGCCCTCGAACGTGAACGGCCGGGTGACTACGGCCACCGTGAGCGCGCCCATCTCCTTGGCGACCTCGGCGATGACCGGCGCGGCGCCGGTGCCGGTGCCGCCGCCCATGCCCGCCGTGATGAAGACCATGTCGGCGCCCTCGAGCGCCTCGGCGATCTGCTCGCGGCTCTCGAGGGCCGCGTGACGCCCGACCTCCGGACGAGCGCCCGCGCCGAGACCCCGCGTGAGGGCCTCGCCGATGGGGAGCGTCGTCTGGGCCTTGCTGCTGAGCAGGGCCTGCTGGTCGGTGTTCGCGGCGACGAACTGCACGTTCTTCAGCCCCGCCGCCACCATCGTATTGACGGCGTTGCCGCCGCCCCCGCCGACGCCGATCACGCGGATGTTGATCGGGCCGATGGTCTCCTCTTCTTCGAGGGAGACCGCCGCGAATCGAATGCTGCCCTGCGTCATCTTCCGCTCCTCGTCGGCCCGCCTAGAAGGCGAGGCCGAGCCACTCCGTCATGCGGGTCTTCACCCGCTGGTACACCGTCTCCGTCGGTCGCCGGAAGCGCACCTCGGTGCGGTCGGAGTCGAGTCCGAACCGCACGAGGCCGACGCCCGTGGCGTAGACCGGCGAATCCACAACGTCCGCCAACCCCCCGATGTCCCGCGGCCGCCCGATGCGGGCCGACATCCCGAACACGCGCTCGGCGAGCTCGGTCATGCCCGGCAGCAGCGTCGTGCCCCCGGTGAGGACGATGCCCGCGGGGAGCAGGTCCTCGTAGCCGCTGCGCTCGAGCTCCTGCCGCGCGAGGCTGAACATCTCCTCCATGCGCGGCTCGATGATCTCGGCGAGCATGCGGCGCGACGTGTTGTTCACCCGGTCGCCGCCCACGTGCGGGACCTCGAACGTCTCGTTCGCCTCCACCAGGTCGCGCAGCACGCAGCCGTGCTCGGCCTTGATCTGCTCGGCCACCTTGAGCGGGGCCCGCAGCCCGTAGGCGATGTCGGACGTCACGTGCGACCCGCCGATCGCGAGGTTGCTCGTGTGCTGGATCGCGCCGTGGACGTAGATCGCGATGTCCGTCGTGCCGCCGCCCACGTCCATGACCATCACGCCCAGGTCCTTCTCGTCCTGGGTGAGGACGGCCGCCGAGCTCGCGAGCTGCTCGAGCACGATCTCGGCGACGTTCAGGCCGGTGCGGTTGCAGCAGTGGACGATGTTCTGCGCGGCGGTGACGGCCGCGGTCACGAGGTGGACCTTCGCCGCGAGCCGCACCCCGGACATGCCGCGGGGGTCCTCGATGCCGTCCTGATCGTCGACCAGGAACTCCTGGGGGATCACGTGGATCACCTCGCGGTCCATGGGGATGGCCACGGCCTGGGCGCCCTCGAGCACCTTCTCCACGTCGCCCGCGCCCACGTGGCCCGTCTTGATCGGGGCCATGCCCTGGGAGTTCAGGGAGCGGATGTGCCCCGCGCCGATCCCGGCGTACACCGTGCCGATCTCCACGCCCGCCATCATCTCGGCCTCTTCGATGGCCGCCGCGATCGAGCGCACCGTGTCCTCGATGTTGATGACCACGCCCTTGCGCAGCCCCTTCATCGGGTGGTTGCCGATGCCGACGACGTCGATGCCGCCGTGCGCGTTGCGCTCGCCCACGACGCACGCCACCTTGCTCGTGCCGATGTCGAGGCCGCAGACGATCGCGTCTCGGGAGCCGTTCCTCATCGAATCAGCCCTCCTCCGCCGACAGGGACCGGCGGATCCGCTCGAGGTGCATGGACCGGTCGGCGGCGGGCACGGGCTGCGCCTCCACCGCGCGGACGACCGTGCGCTTCGCGTTCTTCGTCTTCTTCGGGACCACGACCAGCCGGTCGCGCAGGCCCACGTCGATCGAGGCGATGGCCGTCAGCGGCAGGCCCCCCCGGGCGATGGCGCGCTCGAGGCGGCCGAGGCGGGCGCCGAAGTCCTGGCGACCGAGCCGCACGGGGAGGCCGGAGCGGGTGGTGATCGACCAGCCGTCGTCGCCCTCCCAGCGGATCTCCGACACCGTGGGCCGACTGACCGGCCCCGACGCCGACAGGGAGTGCAGCACGTCCAGAGCTCCGAGCAGGGCCCGGCGGGCGTCGTCGGAGTCGACGGATGCGAACCGCTCCATGCCCGTCAGGACGGGCAGATCGGCCGGGTCGCCGGCGTGCAGGCCCTTGAACGCGACCCCCTCGTCGTCCACGAGCTGGAGGCCGTCGTGGGAGAGGATCAGCGCGGGTCGGTGCTCCACGACCTGGACGCGGACCGCCCGCTCGCGGAGGTCGTTCACGACCGTCGCCTCGGCGACCCAGGGCAGGGCCTCGACGGCCGTCGCGGCGCCCTGCAGGTCGAGCTGGAGGAGCGGGTCGCCGGGGGCGAGCCCGACCTGCTCGAGCAGCACGCCCTCGGGCGTCCGGGACGCGCCCTGGACGTGCACGGCGCGCACGACCATGCGGTCGGACTGCGCCACGGCCTCCAGGGTCCCGTGCCCCGCGATGAACAGCCCGACGACGACGGCCGCGCCGATGACGCCCACGCCCGCGGCGTCCAACCCGCGCTCGAGGGGGCGGTCCTCGTCGAGGCGGCTGAGCATGCGCTCCACGCCCCCGCGGACCGCGCCCGCGCCGCCGGTGATGTCGGCGAGCAGCTCGTCGCGGCTGGGGAAGCCGTCCTGCATGTCCGCCACCTCTTCGCGGAGGAAGTGGGCGGAGAGGACGGCGGTGTCCCAGAGCCGACCGGTGCGGGTCTCGGGGTCGCGCGACGCCATGCGCAGGCGCCGCGCGCCGGACTCGATCCGGGCGGGGAGGGCCCGCACGCGGGCCACGAAGTCCCGGGGACGGAGCAGGAGGAAGGCGATCTGCAGCGGCAGGAGCACCACGACGGCGAGCCCCCGGCCGAACCCCGCGAGGGCGTTGGCGACCCGCGAGCCGCGGTCGGGGCGGGTGCGCTTCCGGATCGAGACCGCGTCCCGTCGGGCCCCGCGATCCGGGCGACGTCGCTCGTCCGGGTCCCCGCGCAGGCGCGCCTCGAGCCGCCGCCGCCCGAGTCGACGGTTCCCGATCTCACGACGGATCGACTGTTGGTCCAGGACACCCATGAGGACAGCTCTCGCGTGTGCGGGTGCGCTGGGGGTCACCCACCAGACAATCATGGTAAACCGCGCCAAGGGTGTCAATGAAGAGAAACTGTATTCTTTGCAGTGAGTTACCTGTGTTCTGCAAGTGAACGATCCCGACGGATCGGACGCAGCACCCCGAAGAGGCTTCCCACGACGTCGGCGTGATCCGCGCAAGTTCCTGTAATTACTTGCCTTTATCCGAGTGAACGACGAACCTGCGAGGGAGCGTCACACCCGTCGCTCGACGCACTCGCTCGGCCACGTAGTCCGCGACCAAGCCGCGCCGACCTCGTGCAGGTGCCCGTCGACCAGGTACGGCGGCGACGCGCGGAGGTCCAGCATCGTCCGACGCTCGCCCCGCACCCAGCGCTTCAGGGCCGCCGCCCGGCCTGCGCGGAGGCGCACGATCACGTCGGCGGTGGCGCCGAGGTCGAGGGCCTGTCGGGGGACGACCGCGTCGTACTCGACGGCCCCGACGTCCAGCGCTTCCAGGGCCCGCTTCGAGGGGTCCGGGATCAATCGAACTCGAGCGTGGGGGGCGAGACCGCCGCGAGCTCCCCGAGCACGGCGTGGCTCAGGTGGGTCACGTCCCCCGCCCCGAGGGTGATGATCAGGTCGGCCTTGCGGGCCTCGCCCGCGATGGCGGCGATCACGTCGGCGTGGGTCGGCGTGTACATCACGCCCTTGTGCCCGTGGTGCTTGAGGTCCCGGGCCAGGGACGCGCCGTCGACCCCGTCGATGGGAGCCTCGCCCGCGGCGTAGACGTCCATCACGAGGACGCGGCTGCAGTCGTTGAACGCGCGCATGAAGTCGTCCCGGAGCTCGTGCACGCGGGAGTACCGGTGCGGCTGCCAGATCGCGAGGATGCGACGGCCGTAGGACTCGCGCGCCGCGCCGAGGGTGGCCCGGATCTCCGCGGGGTGGTGCGCGTAGTCGTCCACGACCGTCACCGCGCCCTGCGTGCCCCGGATCGTGAACCGCCGCTGCACGCCCTCGAACCGCTCCAGCGCCCGCTGGATCAGCGGGAACGGGATGTCGGCCTCCATGGAGGTGGCGATGGCGGCGAGCGCGTTCAGGACGTTGTGACGCCCGGGGATGTTCATCGTGACGCGCCCGAGGTACTCGGACCGGTGGATCACGTCGAACGCAGACTGCCCGCCGCCGACCGCTACCTCCACGGCCTGGAACTCGGCCTGGGCGCTGAACCCGTAGGTGATGTAGCGCTTCGTGACCTCGGGGATCAGCTGCTGGATCGCCGGGTGATCGAGGCACAGCACGGCCGCGCCGAAGAACGGGACCTTGTTGATGAACCGCAGGAAGGCCGCGTGCAGCGCCTCGATCGAGCCGTAGTGGTCGAGGTGCTCGGGGTCGATGTTGGTGACGATCGAGAGGGTGGGCGCGAGGTGAAGGAAGGAGCCGTCGGACTCGTCCGCCTCGGCGACCATCCACTCGCCGCGCCCGAGGACGGCGTTCGTCCCCACGGAGTTGAGCTTGCCGCCCACCACGACGGTGGGGTCCATGCCGCCCTCTTCGAAGATGGCCGCGAGCAGCGACGTGGTGGTCGTCTTGCCGTGGGAGCCCGCGACCGCGACGCCGTGCTTCATGCGCATGAGCTCGGCGAGCATCTCCGCCCGGGGGATGACCGGGATCCCGCGGTCGCGCGCGGCCGTCACCTCGGGGTTGTCGTCCCCCACGGCGGACGAGCGGACGACCACGTGGGCGCCCTCCACGTTCTCGTCGGCGTGGCCGATCAGCACCTCCACGCCGAGGTCGCGCAGGCGACGCGTGGTCGCGCCCTCCTTGATGTCCGATCCGCTGACGTCGTAGCCCAGGTTGTTGAGCACCTCGGCGATGCCCGACATGCCGATGCCGCCGATGCCGACGAAGTGAATGCGACGGGTCCTTAGGAACACGGGGTCTCCTGCTCTTGCGGGGGGCGGACCCTACAACAACACTCCCGCCCATGACGGACGTCCGCGACGTGGTGGTGATCGGAGCGGGGACCGCGGGCGCGGCGGCGGCTCACCACTGCGCACGCCGCGGGCTGGACACGCTGGTGCTCGAGCGGGGCGACCTCGACTCCGCGGGCGCGCGCTGGGTCAACGGCGTCGCGCGCGGGGCGTTCGCGGAGGCGGGCATCGAGCCCCCCACGGGCGAGGAGCTGCGGGGCGAGGGCGAGCCGATGCAGCTCGTCGCGGGGTGGGACGGCCCGATGATGACGGTCGAGCACGACGTCCTCGAGGTCGACATGCGGCTCCTCGCGGCGCGCCTGCGGGGGCTGGCGACGGGGTCGGGGGCGGAGCTGCGCGGCGGCGTGACCGTGCGCGGGTGGGAGGACCGGGCGGCGGGGCGGCTGGCCACGTCGACGGGGGCGATCGCGACGCGCTGGGTGGTGGACGCGTCGGGGCTGCGGTCCGCGGGCTTGATCGACCGACCCGACATCCCCCCGGAGCACCTGTGCGTCGCCGCGCAGGCGGTCTTCGACTGCGCCGACGCGGCCGCCGCCGAGGCCTGGTTCGCGTCCCGCGGCTCCCGCTTCGGCCCCGCGCTCGTATTCGCGGGCGTGGCGGGCGGGTTCTCCATCGTGAACGTACGCTGCGACGGCCGCGAGGTGTCTGTGCTGACGGGCTCGATCGCGGGCTCCCCCCACCCGTCGGGGAGCGAGCTGCTGCGGGACTTCGTGGGCGCCCACGCGTGGATCGGGGCGGAGCGGTTCGGGGGGGCGCGGGCCATCCCGCTGCGGCGGCCGGTGGACGTGCTCGGCGACGACCGGACGGCCCTCCTCGGGGACGCCGCGTCCCAGGTGTTCTCCGCTCACGGATCCGGCATCGGCCCGGGGCTGGTCGCGGCCCGGGTGCTCGCCGACGCGCTCGCCGACGGCGTCGGCCCCCGCGGCTACGGCGTGCGGTGGATGCGGACCCACGGGGGTCTGTTCGCCGCCTACGACCTGTTCCGTCGGTACTCCGAGAAGCTGACGCCCGACGACCTCGCGGCCCTGGTGGACGCGGGCCTGATGGACCCGGCTACGAGCCGGGCCGCGCTCGAGCAGCGGCTCCCCCCGGTCTCTCTGCGGATCGCGGTGGGCAAGGCGCGCGGTGCCCTGCGGGCGCCGCGTCACGCGATCGGCTTCCTCCCCCTGCTCCCGGCCATGCAGCGGGCGCGGCGGCTGTACGCGCGCTACCCCGAAGACCCGGACGACGTACCCGCCTGGGCCTCGCGGGTCGCGCGCCTCTTCGGCGAGTGACGGTCGGCTCGGCTCTCAGGCCCGCCCGATCAGCTTGTACATCTCGTCCACGACCTCCGCGGCGGCCGCGGGCTTGGCCTCGGCGCCCGCGTTCCAGGCCATCTTCTGGATCGCCTTGCGGTCCGCGTTGAGCCGCGCGAGCACCTCCACGAGCTTGTCGCCCGAGAGGTCCTTCTCCAGGAGCATCTCGCCCGCGTCGGCGTCCACGAGCGTGCGCGCGTTGACCTCCTGGTGGTTGTCGGTCGCGTACGGGAACGGGATGAGCAGCGAGGCCCGTCGGCTGATCGTGAGCTCGGACACCGTGAGGGCCCCGGCCCGACAGATCACGAGGTCGGCGACGCGGTAGGCCTCGGCCATCGCTTCGATGAACGGGACCACCTTCGCCTGCACGCCCGCGGCGTCGTAGGCGGCCTGCACGCGCCCCACGTCCGCCGCGCCCGTCTGGTGGACGACGTAGATGATCTTCTTGAGCTCGTCCGGCGCCGCCTCGGCCATCGCCATCATGGCTTCGTTGATGGCCCGGCTCCCCTGGGAGCCGCCGAGCACGAGCAGCTTGAAGCGATTGCCCACGCCCACGGTGCCCGTCGACTCCAGGGTGAGCAGCTGCACCACGCCCTCGCGGATCGGGTTGCCGGTGAGCTGGACCTTGGTGGGCGGGAAGTACTTGCGGGCGGGCTCGAAGGCGATGAAGACCTTGTGGACGAACTTGCCGAGGATGCGGTTCGTGACCCCGGCGACCGAGTTCTGCTCCACGACGCCCGTCTTGCGACCCATCAGCCGGGCCGCGAGCACCACCGGCCCGCTGGCGTAGCCCCCCACCCCCACGACGAAGCGGGGGCGCTCCTTGAGGATCAGGAGGAACGACTGAAGCATCGCCAGGGGGATGCGCAGGACCGCCTTGAGCTTGGGGATCAGGCCCTTGCCCTTGATGCCGCTGATGTTCACGAACCGGACGTCGAGATCCTGCTCGGGGCCGACGCGCGCCTCGATGCCGCCCCGGGTCCCCACGTACACGACGCGGTTGTCTTCGTGTCGCGCCAGCACCGCCTCGCCCACGGCGACGCCCGAGAAGAAGTGGCCTCCCGTGCCACCTCCGGCGATGAGTACCTTGATGCCTTGCCCGCTCATCTCACTCCGCTGCTCGATTGCAGGACGTTACGCGTCGGGAGCGGAGTCGTCACGGTCCTGCACAAACCCTCACGTGCCCGTGGGCAGTCCCCCGGCGCGGACCCGGCGGCGCGACGTCGATCGGAAGGGGTTCTTCGAGCGCTCGTCGAGGATCGTGCTCTGGCGAGCCTGGGCGGTGATGTTCATGAGCACGCCCAGCATCGCGAGGGTGAGGACCAGGGACGACCCGCCGTAGGAGATCAGGGGGAGGGTCAGGCCCTTGGTGGGCAGCAGGCCCGTCACCACGCCCATGTTGATGCCCGCCTGCATCCCCACGAGGATCGCGAGCCCCATGCCCAGGAGGCGACCGAACAGGTCGGGCGCGTCGAGGCATACGACCACGCCGCGGTGCACCACGACGGCGAAGAGCAGGACCACGCCGAGCACGCCCAGGACCCCGAACTCCTCCGCGAGCACGCTCAGGATGAAGTCGGTGTGCGCCGCGGGCAGGAAGAACAGCTTCTGGGACGACTCTCCGAGCCCCGTCCCGAAGAGCCCCCCGCTGCGGAACGCCACCCACGACTGGATCAGCTGGAAGCCGGACGTGGCCTGGTGCTCCCACGGGTCCATGAAGGCCGTGATGCGCGCCCGGCGGTACTCGGCCCCCATGAGGACGACCCACGCCAGCGGCAGCCCGGCCGCCATCAGCGCCCCCAGCTGGAGCGTCTTGACCCCGGCGATGAACATCATCACCAGCAGGAGCGCGGCGAGCGTCATCGTGGTGCCGAAGTCGGGCTCGGCGAGGATGAGGCACAGCACGAACCCCGCGAAGACGAGGTGGGGGAGGATCCCGATGCTGAACGTGCCGATGTGCGACTGCTTCTTCTCCAGCGAGTACGCGAGGTAGAGGATCAGCGCGAACTTCGCGAGCTCGCTCGGCTGCAGGTGCACGGGCCCGAACTTCAGCCACCGCGTCGCGCCGCCCATCGTCACGCCCACCCCGGGCACGAGGACCAGCAGCAGCAGGAGCGCCGCCCCGATGAGGATGAGGTAGGTCCACGGGCGCCAGCGCTGGTAGGGGATGACCGCCGTGACGACCATCGCGCCCAGCCCCAGCGCGACGTAGGCGACGTGCCTGCGGATGTAGAACAGCTCGTCGCCGTGCACGTCCGCCGCGTAGATGGCGCCCGCGCTGTAGACCATCCCGGTGCCGATGGCGACCAGCAGAACGACGGCCCCGAGGAGGCCCATGTCGACGTCGCGGAGACTGCGCATCTCGGCCTCCTACCGCAGCTTCAGGGACATGAGGGCGAACAGCGCGAGGACGATCGAGATGATCCAGAAGCGCACGATGATCTTCGGCTCCTCCCACCCCTTCTTCTCGAAGTGGTGATGGACCGGGGCCATCAGGAAGATCCGCTTGCCCGTGGACTTGAAGGACCCGACTTGGAGGATGACCGAGACCGTCTCGGCCACGAACACGCCCCCGATGATGGCGAGCAGCAGCTCGTTCTTCGTGAGGACGGCGAGGGTGCCGAGGATGCCGCCCAGGGGCAGCGATCCGGTGTCGCCCATGAAGATGGAGGCCGGGTAGGTGTTGTACCAGAGGAACCCCATGCCGGCGCCCGCGATGGTGACGGTGAGGATCGTGAGCTCACCCGCCCCGGCCACGTGGGGAATCGCGAGGTATTCCGCGAACTTGACGTTGCCCGCCAGGTAGGCGAGCAGGCCGAACGTGAGGGCGGACGTCATGACGGGCCCGATCGCCAGGCCGTCGAGCCCGTCGGTGAGGTTCACGGCGTTGGCGCAGCCCGTGATCACGAAGGCGCCGAACGCGACGTAACCCCAGCCCAGCTCGATCGCGGTGTCCTTGAGGAAGGGGACGGGCACGTCGGTGGTGAGCCCGAAGTACCGGATGCCCGCGTACACCACGAGCCCCCCGATGAGGAACTCCAGGGCGAGCCGGAGCTTGCCCGACAGGCCCTTCGTATTCTTGGCCGCGATCTTCTGCCAGTCGTCCACGAACCCGATGCCGCAGAAGCCCACCGCGACGGCCAGCGTGAGCCAGATCCGCGGCTCGGTGAGCTTCGCCCACAGGAGCGTCGACAGGACGATGGCGGCGAGGATGAGCAGCCCGCCCATCGTCGGCGTCCCCGCCTTGCTGAAGTGCCCTTCGGGGCCGTCGTCGCGGATCTCCTGGCCGTACTTCTTGCGCTGCAGCCAGCGGATGAACGGGGGGTACAGGAGGATCGACAGCAGGAGCGCCGTGGCCATGGCGACGGCGGCTCGGAAGCTGATGTAGCCCACGACGTTGAAGATGAACTCCGACTCGCGCAGCGGATACAGCAGGTGATACAGCATGGGGTGCGCTACTCCGGGGGCGGGGCGGAGGAGGGGGTGACGAGGGCGTCGAGGACGCGCTCCATGCGCATGCCTCGCGAGCCCTTGAGGAGGAGGACGTCGCCGGGGCCGACGAGCCGGGCCAGGATCGTGCCTGCGGCTTCGGAGTCGGTCGCGTGCTCGGCGGGCAACCCTGCCGTGCGCGCCGCGTCCACGGCGTGCGCCATCAGCGGGCCCGCGCCCACGAGGTAGTCGAGGCCCAGCTTCGCGGCGAGCCGACCGACGTCCGCGTGCAGCTCGGGGGCCGTGTCGCCGAGCTCGAGCATGTCCCCCACCGCCGCGATGCGTCGCCCCGCCACCGCGGCGACGGTCTGCAGCGCCGCCGCCATGCTCGCGGGGTTCGCGTTGTAGGCGTCGTCCACCACGAGGACGCCGCCCACGCGGGCGATCTTCATCCGCCGCCCGGGCAGGGTCGCTGCGGCCAGGCCCTCGGCGATGTCCTCGGACGTCGCCCCGAGCGCGCGGGCCGCGGCGGCGGCGGCGAGCGCGTTGTGCAGCTGGTGCGCGCCGGGCAGGGCGAGGACGACATCGACGGTGTCGTCGTAGAGCCGGAGCGTCGCGGCGGTGCCCTCGAGCCCCCGGTCCTCGACCCGCAGGGGCCGCACCGGCGCCGTGGAGTCCACGTGCACGCTGAACGGCACCCGCGAGGCGTGCGGCGGCATCGGGAAGCGCACCGACAGCGGGTTGTCCGCGGGGAAGATCAGCACGTCGTCCGCCCCCGCCTCTTCGAAGAGCTCGCCCTTCGCGTCGGCGATCTGCTCGACCCCGTCGAAGAACTCGAGGTGGGCGGCGGCGATCTCCGTGATCACCCGCACCCCGGGCCGGGCGATGTCGGCGAGCGCGCGGATCTCGCCCGGCTCGGACATCCCCATCTCGAGCACGGCCCAGCGGTGCTCGGGGCGCAGGTGCAGGACGGTGAGGGGGAGGCCGATCCGGTTGTTGAAGTTGCCCTCGGACTCGAGCCCCGGCGCGAGCCGACGCAGGATCGCCGCGGTCATGGCGCGCGTCGTCGTCTTGCCGACCGAGCCCGTCACGGCGACGACCTCGGGGCCGTGGCGCAGCAGGTGGCCGCGGGCGAGGTTGCCCAGGGCCACGAGGGTGTCGGGGACGGCGATCACGGGGCCCGCGGCGGCGTCGAGCGCGGTCCGGGCCTCGGGGGTGAGCCGGTCGCCCTGGACCAGCGCGCCCGCCCGGTGCTCGTCCAGCACGGCCTGGGCGAAGCGGTGGCCGTCGAAGTTCTCGCCCACGAGCGCGATGAACACGGCCCCGTCCCCGATCAGGCGGGAGTCGGTGCACACGGTCCACTCGCCCTCGAGCGGCCCGGCGAGGTGCGTACCCCCGGTGAGGGCGACGATCTCGTCGCCGGTGAACGTCGCGGGGGGGGCGAACCGGGGGTCGATGCCGTCCCCGCTCATCGCGCCTCCGCCAGGGCCGCGGCGGCCTCCAGGCGATCGTCGAACGGATGTCGCGTGCCCGCGATCTCCTGGTACGTCTCGTGCCCCTTGCCCGCGATCACGACCACGTCGCCCCGATCCGCGCCCGCGATCGCGCACCGGATCGCGCGCCGTCGGTCCTGCACGACGGCGAACCGCCCGGCCGACTCCACCGGCGCCGCGGGCAGCCCCGCGACGATCTGATCGATGATCGCGCCCGGGTCCTCGGACCGCGGGTTGTCGGACGTCACCACCACGTGGTCGGCCCCCGCCGCCGCCACCCGGGCCATGGGCGCGCGCTTCTCCGCGTCGCGGTCGCCACCGCACCCGAACACCACGAAGAGCCGCCGCTCGGTGAAGGGGCGGACCGCCGCGAGCGTGCGCTGCAGCGCGTCGGGCGTGTGGGCGTAGTCCACGAACACCGCGGGCTCGCCCTCGCCCACGCGCTCGAGGCGCCCGGCGGGGCCGGCGGTCGCCCGCCACCCGGCCTCCACGGCGTCGGCCGAGACCCCCGCGGCGAGCGCGCTCGCTCCCGCGAGCAAGCAGTTGTCGAGGTTGTGGGCGCCTACGAGCGTGGTCTTCAACGGGATCTCCCCTTCGGGCACGGCCACCCGGCCTTCGATGCCGTGGATCGAGAACGCGACCTCGAGGGGGGCCACGTCGGCCTCCCCGCGGGCCACCGCGCCGACGGACGACGACACCCGCACGGCCTTCGGCCACAGCTCGGCGCGGGCCGCGACGGCCGGGTCGTCGACGTTGAGCACGGCCGCCGCCCCGGGCTTGCCCCACCGCGCCAGCCACTCCGTGAGGAGCCGCTCCTTCGCGGCGGCGTACTCCGCCATGGAGCCGTGGTAGTCGAGGTGGTCCTGGGTCAGGTTGGACCACGCCGCGACGTCCACCGCGAGCCCCGCCGCGCGCCCCTGGTGCAGCGCGTGGCTGCTCAGCTCCAGGGCGACGGCCTCGACCCCGTCGTCGCGCATCGCGGCGAGGTGGCCGTAGAGCGCGGGGCCTTCGGGCGTGGTGTGGGTGGCGACGACCGATCGGGGGCCGCCCGCGGCGTCCCAGGCGATGCCGGTCGTGCCCAGGGTCCCGACGGGGACGCCCCCGGCGCGCAGGATCGACGCGAGGATCGCCACGGTGGTGGTCTTGCCGTTCGTCCCGGTGACGGCGAACACGGTCATCGCGTCGGCGGGCGCGCCGTGCAGCCGCGACGCGGCGAGGGCGAGGGCGCGGCGGGGGTCGTCCACCCGGAGCCAGGCGACGTCCTCGGCGAGGTCGCCGTCGGGCCAGTCCCGCAGGAGGACGGCCGCCGCCCCCGCGGCGACCGCCTGGGGGATGAACCGGTGGCCGTCGACGGCCGTCCCCGGGATCGCGGCGAACAGCGTGCGGGGGGCGACGCGGCGAGAGTCGTGCGTCGCGGCCTCGAGGCGGACCTCGGCGGCGCCGCGACGCTCCAGGATCGGCAACGCGGGCAGGACCTCCGACAGCATCACCGGCCGGCTTTCCCGGGCACCCGGCCGGCCAGCGCCAGCGTGACGACGTCGCCTTCGCCCACGCGGGCCCCGGGCCCCGGCGTCTGGGCCGCGACCAGCCCCGAGCCCTCGAGCTCGACCCGCGCGCCCGCGGGCAACAGCACCTGGATCACGTCGCGCGCGGACCAGCCGGTGAGGTCCGGCAGCGCCCACGCCGCGCCGTCCTCGGTGGGCTCGAGCGTCGGCAGCTCGCGGGCTGCCGCCGGCTCTTCGCCTTCGGCGTCGGTGGTGAGGAGCAGCGGCGTCTCCTCCCGGGGGGTGGGCGGGACGCCGAGCACGCGCAGGGCGTGCGTCGTGACCTCGGCGAAGGCGGGCCCCGCGACGGTGCCGCCGTAGTGCTTGTTCTTGGGCTCGTCGAGGACCACCAGGGTCACGACGCGGGGGTCGCGCACGGGCGCGAAGCCCAGGAAGGACGACACGTACACGCTCTGGGCGTAGCGGCCGTCCACGACCTTCTGGGCGGTGCCGGTCTTGCCCCCGGCGGTGTACTCGAGCGGCCGCGCGCGGACGCCCGTGCCGCCTTCGTCCATGACCCGCGCGAGCAGCCGCCGCATGAGCACGGACGTCTCTTCGGACAGCACCCGCTCGCCGGGCGCCGGGCGGAGATCCTCCACCACGGTGCCGTCCGAGTCCCGCGTCTCCGCGACGACGTGCGGGGTGACGGCGATCCCGCCGTTGACGAGGGCCGCGAAGGCCGCCGTGATCTGCACGCCCGTCACGCTGATGCCCTGCCCGAAGGCCCGGTTGGCGAAGCCGACGCGCGACCAGTTCTCGGCGGGGCTCAGCAGGCCGCGCTCCTCGCCGTACAGGTCGATGCCGGTCTTCGCCCCGAACCCGAACCGCCGGTACGTGTCCTCGAGCGCCTTCGGCCCGATGCGTTCGGCGAGCTTCGCGGTGCCGATGTTGCTCGAGACCTTGAGCACGTCCTCGACCGTGAGGCGGTCGTACGGGTGCGCGTCCCGCACGATCCGGCGACCGACGCGGTAGCGACCCTTCTCCAGGTACATCTCCTCGTCGGGCGACGCGAGCCCCCGCTCGATGACCTCGGCGAAGACGAACGGCTTCATCGTCGAGCCGGGCTCGAAGACCGTGGAGATGGCGCGGTTGCGGCGCCGCTCGGCCACGACCTTGCGGTACTGGTTCGGGTCGTAGTCGGGGTACGACGCCATCGCGAGGACCGCCCCGGTGCTCGCGTCGAGGGAGACGAGCCACCCCGCCGCGGCCTCGTGGCGGTCGATCGCGGCCTCCAGCGCGGACTCCGCGCGGTGCTGGATCGAGTGGTCGAGCGTGAGCACCAGGGTGCGCCCCTCGGTGCCCCGGCGGGCGAGGACCCCGTCGTGGTTGGTCGCGCGCCGGCGGCCGTCGCGCAGCACCTGGTACTGGAAGGTGTCGCCCATCAGCGTGTCGTCGTGCCGCACCTCGAGGCCCTCGAGGCCCACGCCTTCGACGTTGACGAACCCCAGGATCGGGCCCGCGACGGGGCCGCTGGGGTACTCCCGGTGGGACTCGGGGGTGACGCGCACGCCGGGGATGTCCAGGGCCCGGACGCGCTCCGTGACCGTGGTGGGGAGCTGGCGGGCGAGCCACGCGAAGCGCGAGTTCTCCCGGCCGAGGCGCTCACGGATGTCGTCCACGTCGCGCTCGAGGAGGGGGGCCAGGAGCTCGGCGGCCGAGTCCGCGTCCTCGACGAGGGCGGGGTCCGTGTAGATCGACCCCAGCTCCACCGAGACGGCGAGCGGGCGGCCGAGCCGGTCGACGATCGACCCCCGCTCGGGGGCGACCTTGATCACGCGCTCGTGCTGCGCGCCCACCTGCCGGGCGAGGCGGTCGTCGGGTCCCACGGCGAGCCAGCCCGCGCGCGCCACGAGCGCGACCCACCCGATCACGAACGCGCCGAGGATGAGGTAGGCGCGGGTGCGGAACGCGTGCGAGCCGGGCGCGACGACGGCGTCGACCCGGCGGTGCCCCGAGGACCGCTCGGCGCGGAGGCGGCGAGCCCCGGCGGCGCGGGTGCGGCCGGAGTCGGGGCCGGGGCGTCGGTAGGGACCCGTCACTGCGCCGGCTCCTCGTCCGCGGGGTGTGGCTCGGCGACGGGCTCGGCGTCGGCGTCCCCGGGCGCGGCCTCCTCGGCGAGCTCCACGGGCGCGGGATCCTCGGGCACGACCACGATCTGGCCCTCGCCCGGCTCCACGAGCCCCAGCTTCGGGGCCAGCGCCTCGAGGGCCGCGGGGGTGCGCAGGGTCGCCAGCTCGGCGCGGAGGCGGCGCTGCTCCTCGGCGAGGCGCTCCTCCTCGTCCACCAGGTCGTCGATCCGGTAGGTGAGCTGGACGGTGTCCATCTTCGCCCAGGCGACGAATACGAACCCCACGCCGATGACCGCGGCGGTCGCGACGACGGCCTTCCAGCGCCCGCGCAGCGCGCTCACGACGCCCCCCCCCGGGCCAGCCGCTCGGCGACGCGCAGCCGCGCCGACCGAGCCCGCGCGTTCGCCGCCAGCTCCAGGTCGCCGGCGGTGGTGCCCGTGCCCCGGGGGACGGCCAGGACGGGCAGCCGGCCGCAGATGCACACCGGCGACGACGGGGGGCACACGCAGCCCTTGCGCAGCGCCGCGAACCGGCGCTTCACGCGGCGGTCTTCGCCGGAGTGGAACGTGATCACCGCCCAGCGTCCGCCCGCGGCGAGGATGTCCGGGCCCCAGCCGAGCATGGCGTCGAGCTCGTCCAGCTCCCGATTGACGGCGATGCGCAGCGCCTGGAACGTCTTCGTGGCGGGGTGCGTGCGCGCCCCGCGGCGGCCGCCCTTCGCGTCCGAGACGACGGCGGCGAGCTCGGCGGTGGTCTCGATCGGGCGCTCGGCGCGGCGACGCAGGACCGCGGTGGCGATGCGTCCGGCCTCGCGCTCGTCCCCGAAGTCCCGGAGCAGGTCCCGGAGCTCGCGCCGGTCGAGCGTGGCCACCAGATCGGCGGCGGTGGGGCCCGTCGAGGGGTCCATGCGCATGTCCAGGGGGCCGTCGGACCCGAAGGAGAAGCCGCGCTCGGGGCGGTCGAGCTGGGGGGAGGACACGCCGAGGTCCGCGAGCAGCCCGTCGACCGTCCCCGCGTCGACCCCGCGGGCGGCGAGCTCGACGGGGGCCTCGGAGAACGGCGCGTGCACCACGTCGACCCGGGGCCGCTCCATGGCGGGCACCGCGGCGAGCGCGCGCTCGATGCGGTCGGCGGTGGCGAGGACGGCGTCCGGGTCGCGATCGAAGGCGACGAGCCGCCCCCCGGGCCCGAGGCGCACGGCGATGGCGGCCGAGTGCCCCCCGCCGCCCGCCGTGCAGTCGACGTAGGTGCCGTCCCGGCGCACGTGCAGGGAGTCCACGGACTCCTCGAGGAGCACGGTCGTATGCTGGAAGCCGGGGTCGTGGACGTCGCCCCGGCGGTCGCTCAGAAGTCGATGCCCGCCTCGTCCGCTTCGTCCGCGAAGGGCACGAAGTCCTCCAGGCCGCCCGTCTCGGCGACGATCTTCGCCGCCTCGGCCTCTTGCGCGGCCCAGCGGTCGACGTCCCAGATCTCGATCATCCACAGGTACGAGAGCACCACGCAGGGCCCGGACAGTCCCGCCTTCCGCCGCAGCGCGGGGGGCACGTTGATCCGCCCCTGCCCGTCCACGCGGACCTCCGTCGCGCCCGCGACGAAGGAGTGGAGGAAGGCCCGCGTCCGACGGTCGAAGACGGACCGCCCCGCCATCCGACGCTCGATGCGTCGCCAGCGGTCGACGGTGTACCCGTGGAGTCCCCCCTCGTAGGCCGTGAGCACGAGGGACGTCTGCCGGGCGGCGGTGATCGGCTCCCGCAGGCGCGACGGGAGCGGCAGCCGCCCCTTCGCGTCCATCGTCACCTCGAATCGTCCGCGCACCTGGAACACGGGTGTTCACCCTCCGTCGGGGGAAGTCGTTCGTCCCAGGTTCTACCACTTTGACCCACTCTCTCCCACTTCGCGCCACTATACGGAGGCTGGATCCGGGAGACAACGGTGGATCTGCGTTGTTTTTCGGACACATCCAGGCGTCGATCGGAGCGCCGCATCGAGCGTGCCGATCCCCTAGGCTCGGATCCGATGCGGAGGCGGCAGAAGGCTTGGCGACGTCGGATCCCCGCGGGGGCGGGCCCGATCGTGGACGCGGCCGTCGAATTGGTGCTCATGGAGCCCCTCCCCGGGCTCCTTCCGAATCGACGCATGGACGCGGTGCGGCGCGCCTTCGGCCTGGACACCCCCGCCACCCTGCCCCGCCTCGCGCCCCTGGTATTCGCGAACGACCCGGCCATCGCGGCCTTCGCCGAGAGCGAGACCGCCCGGATCATGGCGGGGATGCGCTCCTGGGAGTTCGCGGCCCTCGATCGCGAGCTGCGGGGCACGTTCAGCGTGCTCGGCCGCGTGGTCGACATGGTGTCGCTCGCCCGCAAGGCGCGCGCCTCGGAGCGACGCGCCCTGCTCCTGGGGATCGCCTCGTGCCACCGGGACGGTCGGGTGCGGGCGACCGCGATGCACACCGCCGAGCAGTGGAGCGTGGACCTGGCGCTGCCGTTCACGCTCCTGCGCCTCGACGACTGGGTCCGCCCCGTCCGTCGACTCGCCCGCAGTCGGGTGCTGGACCGGATGGGGTTGGAGCACGTCCCCGAGCTGGTGGAGACGCTCCCCCTCCTCGAGGCGCTGGCGGCCCGCAAGCGGGTGCAGACCGACAAGACGCTGCGGTGGATCGAGCAGCTGCTGCGGGACCCCGCGGCGCGCTCGGGGCTGTGGGGCGGCCTCGACTCCGATGAGACGGCGGTGCGGCGCTCGTGTCTCCAGCTCCTCGTCGAGTCCGGCGACGTGGACCTCGTTCGGATGCTCGAGATCGCGTCCACGTCGGCCGATCCGATCCTCGCCGGGGGCGCCGCCGACGCCGTGCTCGCGCACGTGACGGGGGTGCCCGACGCCCTGCTGTCCAGCCCGTCGGCGCAGGTGCGAGCGCGGGCGCTGGTGCGCGTGGCGAGCCTCCCCCCGGTCGACTCCCTGAGGCCGCTGCAGGCGGCGCTGCTCGACCCCCGCCGGTCGGTGCGCGAGGTGGCGGTCCACCACCTCCGCAAGGGCGGCGCCGCGGGCATCGAGTCGCGCTACCGGGAGGTCCTCGAGCGCGGTGAGGGCGAGCGGCTCCGGGCCGCCATCGGGGGCCTCGGAGAGACGGGCGACCGCGCCGACGTCGCCCGACTCGTCCCCTTCCTGGCGCCCGACTCGCGCCCGCGGACCGCCCGCGCCGCCCTCGCCGCCATCGCGCGGCTCGATCCCCGGGGGCAAGGGGAGCTGTTCCTGACCCACCTGGACGACCCTCGCCGCGGGGTCTCCCGGGAGGCGACCCGCGCCCTGCTCTCCCCGCGCTCGACGGTCCCCGAGCCGCGGATCTGGGCGCTCGTGCAGAGCGCGGCCACCGCCCACGGGTCGCGCAACGCGTTCCGCGTCGTCGCCCGGGGGAGCCGCTGGACGCGCGTGGCGCGCATGCTGGTGGGGGCGGACTCGACCGACCCCTGGATCGCGGAGCACGCCCGCGTCGGCCTGGACAGGTGGTGTCGGTCGAGCGCGGCCTACGGTCAGGTCCCCGCTCCGGCGCCCGTCGCCGCCCTCGTGGACGCCGCCCTGGCCGGTCGCGGCCGCGGGGTCCCGGAGCGCGTGGCCCGGGTGGTCCGGACCACGCTCGACCTTGCCCGGACATGACCGGGCCCCGGCAGAGTAGAGTCCTCCCGATGCGCCGCCTCCTGCTCCCCCTGCTCCTCGCCTCCGCGTGCGTCCTCCCGAGGCCCCAGGATGTCGAGTTCATCGACGACGACGACGC
>CAZEKB010000020.1:0-43237 GCA_964512225.1 uncultured Rickettsiales bacterium
ACCAGACCCAGGTCCAGCTCGGCGACGTGATGTTCATCCTCGACGAGACGGGCTCGATGCAGGGCACCCTCGACGACGTGGCGAGCAACTTCTCGGACGTGGCCGCGGAGATCTCCGGCCTGATCCCCGACGTCACCTACGGCGTCGCGTCCTTCGACGACTACAACGCCCCCCCGATGGGCTCGGGCGGCGACCGGCCGTTCCACCACGGCGTGAGCCAGACCACGAACCTGGCGGCCGCGCAGGTCGCCCTCGACAACCTCGTCGCGGGCGGCGGCTGGGACTGGCCCGAGTCGACCGTGGAGGCGCTGTGGCAGGCGTCCACCGGCATGGGCTACGACCAGAACTGCAACGGCCAGTACGACCCCGGCACGGACGTGAAGCCCTTCACGGCGGGCCCGCTCGACGCGTTCGGCGGGTCGACGTCGGGCTTCTCGGCCACCGACCCCGGCGCGGGCACGATCGGCGGCAACGGCTTCCGCGAGGGCGCCGTCCCGATCTTCGTGTACACGACCGACGCGACGGTGCGGAACGCCAACCCGCCCTACAACGAGGGCCCGAACGGGGGCACCGGCTGCGCCGTCAACGACGCGACCCCGGCCGCCCTCCAGACCGTGTTCCAGTCCATGTCGGCGCAGGCGATCGGCATCACGGCGCGCACGCAGGACGCCCTGGGCGCCATGCAGTCCATCGCGGGCTGGACCGACAGCTGGCTCGACATGAACGGCAACGGCGTCAACGACAACGAGTGGATGGTGTGGCCGAGCTCGACCTACAACATCGTCGACCTCGTCGTCGACGGGATCGAGCTGTTCACGACCCTGGTGACCTACGACCTGACGATCGTCGCCAACCCGCCCACGGGGACGGTCGCGAACATCGTCGCGTCGTGCTCGCCCACGGGTGTCGAGGACTTCTGCAACGACGTCCCCGCGCTGAACAACGTGAGCTTCACGATGACGCTGACCCCGGACGTCGGGACCCCGGCGACCATGTTCAGCTCCACCGTCTGGACGGTGCCCACGACCCTGTACGGCACCAGCGGACCGGGCACGGCGCCCGTCATCCTCGCCCAGTGGGAGCTCGTCTTCGTCGTGACGCCTCCGTAGCCCACAGGCGGGTTGCTATAACCGCCCCATGGGGCACGCGCCGACTTCGTTCGAGACCAAGCGAGAGGTCCTGCGGACCCTCGTCGTCGACGGGCGTCAGACCACGAAGATCATCGTGGACCCCGGGCTCCTGCCGTCCGACGGCGCGGGCTTCCCGCCGTCGATCCTGGAGCGCTTCTCCCAGGGCATCCCGCTCGAGCTCGACCCTTCGATGCCGCTGGAGCTCGACCTCGACACGGACCCGAGCCGCGTCCTGATGACCCTCGCGTTCCAGGGCACCGTCACCCGCTGTCGCATCCCCTGGAGCTCGGTCACGTTCATCGGCGTCGGGCTGCCGTTCCTGGGCACCCCGTGGCGCGACGACGACCCGAAGCTCCTGCCGCGGCCCACCGACGGCGGCGACGACGAGAGCCCCTCCGGGCGGTCCCACCTGCGCGTCATCAAGTAGCCCTCTCCCCCCTCGGCCGGGGGTAGGGTGGATTCATGAGCCCTCGCGTCGCCGTCCTCGCGCTCGCCCTCGTCCTGCCCGCGGGGCCCGCCCTCGCGGTGGACGTGGTCGTGACCCCCGATGCCCCGGCCGGCTGGTGCTTCAGCGAAGAGGTCGAGACCGCCGAAGGTGCCCTCTCGACGGCCGTCCCGTCGCCCCCCGCGGGGACGGGCAGCGCGCACTTCATCGTGGACGGGACGGGCCGCGAGATCCTGGTGAACCCCGTGTTCGCGGGCACGCCCCTGGACCAGATCGTCGAGCTCGAATACAGCACCTGGCACGAACCGTCGTCTCCGGGCAGCGCGATCCTCGCGATCAGCCTGCAGTTCGACGTCGACTGGAACCTCGACGACTCGGACGGCGAGTGGCAGGGCCGGTTGGTCTACGAGCCCTACTACACCGAGACCGTGACCAAGGGCGTCTGGCAGACGTGGCAGCCCCTGGAGGGCGAGTGGTGGGCGAGCGGCGAGCCCGGCTCGGCGGTGTGCCCGATCAGCGACGCGTGCACCTGGGCCGAGGTGCTCGCGGCCTTCCCGAGCGCGGGCGTGCGGCTCGACGACGGGGCCGTGCTGCTGAAGGCCGGGGGGCCATGGACGGCGGGGTTCGACGGCAGCGCGGACGCCCTGACGGTCGGGCTCGAGGGCCTCGCGTCGACGACCTGGGACTTCGAAGCCGAGGGCGCGATCCCGTGCCCCGAAGACGAGGGCGACGACGACGACAGCGCGGGCGACGACGACGACAGCGCGGGCGACGACGACGACGCGGGCGACGACGACGACGACGCCACTCCGGGCGACGACGACGACGACGACGGTCCGTGGTGCCTGTCGTCCACGGGCGGATCGTCGGCAGCCGGCGCGGGGGCCCTCGCCGTCCCGCTGATCGGGCTGCTGCTCCGTCGTCGGCGCCGCTGACCCAGCTTCCGTAGCGCAAGAAAGATCGTCTCCGAGGTTGCGATCGCTGCCCAGGGTTAGTAAGTAGTCACCTACTAACTAACCCAGGTGGCTCGATCCCATGGCACGACCCCGACAAGTCAGCGACGAACAGGTCATCGAGGCGGCGCGCGCCGTCTTCATGGAGCACGGCCCCAAGGCTCCCGTCTCCATGATCGCGGGGCGGGTGGGCCTCTCGGACGCCGCCCTCTTCAAGCGCTTCGGGACGAAGCAGGACCTCCTCCTCGCGGCGCTGCTGCCCCCCGAGGTTCCGGTGTTCATGAGCCTGCTCGACGCGGGTCCCGTCCCCGGCGACGTCCGCGAGCAGCTCATCGAGATCGGGACCACGATCGCCGAGGCACTGGGTCGGATGATCCCGTGCCTGTCGATCCTGCACGCCGCGGGCCTGGACCATCGCCAGGCGTTCGAGCGCTACGACGTCCCCCCCCCGATCCGCGCGCAGCGGTCGTTCGCGGCGTGGATCCGGGCGGCGCAGGAGCAGGGCGCCATCGGCGACCACGTGGACCCCGACACCGTGGCGATGACGGTCATGGGCGCGATGCACTTCCGCACCTTCCTGTGCGGCGTGGTGGGGGCCGCCCATCGGGGCAAGGGCTGCGTCGAGCACCTCCCCGACGCGCGCCAGTACGGCCGCAACGTGATCGAGAGCCTGTGGGCGGGCATCGCTCCGCGGGGGGGTGCTGCGTGAGGATGGCGGCGCTCCTCATCGTCCTCCTGCCGTCGATCGCGTCGGCTCAGGTCGACGTCCGGCCGCCCGCGGAGGCCCGGTACGCCCGGGAGGTCCCGGGCGACCGCGTCGACGAGGCGCCCTGGGCGCTCCTGCAGGACCCGGTCCTCGAGGGCCTCGTGACCGAGGCGCTGCGGGCCAACGGCGATCTGTCCGCGGCGGTGCACCGCATCGAGCAGGCCGACGCCCAGGCGCTCGAGTCGTTGGCGCCGAACCTCCCGGTCCTCTCGGCGTCGGCGGGGGCGAACGTCGGCCCCGGTGGAGTGGTGGGGGCGCCGGTGGTCCCCGGCCAGGAGCCGCCCGACATCCTGTGGACGGGCAACGCGCTGCTGCTCGCCGACTGGAGCTTCGATCTCGGGGGCTCGCGGCTGCTGGCCTTCCGCGCGGGGCTGTCCGACACCGTCGCCGCCGAACAGGACCGCGACCAGTTCGCGGTCGGGCTCGGGGTGCAGGTGACCGAGGCCTACCTCGACGCGGCCGCGGCGGAGGCCCGGCTCGGCGTCCTCGAGCGGCAGCTCGCGCTCGGCACGTCCCTGCTCGAGGGGGTCGAAGCCCGGTACGACACCGGCACCTCGACCGCCGCCGCCGTGCTTCAGCAGCGCCGCCAGGTCGAGGCCCTGCGCGGCGCCCTCGCGCCCGCTCGGACGGCTCGGGACGTGGCGCGCAGCCGCCTCGCGGTGCTCCTCGCGCGCCGCCCGGGGGAGGCCGTGGACGCGCCCGCGGCCCTGCCCCCGCTCCCGACCCCCCCGCCCACCGGCACGCCCCGGGACCTCCTCGCCGCGCGGCCCGATCTCCGCGGCGCGATCGCCCGGTACGACGCGGGGACGCACCGTCGGCTCGCGTCGGGGGCCGCGTTCGCGCCCAGCTTCGGCGTGAGCGCTTCGGGGGGGCTGCAGTGGCGCCGCGCGGACGAGGAGGACGTGGAGGACGAGACGACCTGGGGCGTAGGCTTCTCCCTGAACGTGCCGCTGCTGAACGCCGCGAACATCGGCGGAGCGCGCCGGTCGCGCGCCGCCGAGCTGGCCTCCCGAGACGCGCTGGCTCAGCAGATCCGAGCGGCGGTGGGAGAGGTGGAGCAGGGGCTGGTGCAGCGGCACGAGCTCGCGGTCCAGCTCGAGGCCCAGCGGCGCCAGCTCGCCGCGTCGCGCACCGCCTTCGAGGTCGCCGACGATCGCTTCGCGGCGGGCCTCGACGACTACCTCACCCTCCTCACCTCCTGGAACTCCCTCCTCGCGGACGAGCTCTCCGAGATCAACGTGCGGCGCTCCCTGATCGGCGCCGACGTCCGCCTGCGCGCCGCCCTGGGCGGCTCCTGGACGCGCTCCCTGCGCGCTGGAGATCGATGATGAACCCCAAGTACCTCGTCCCTCCGCTCATCGTGCTCGCCACCGCGGCCTCCGTGGCCGCGATGAAGTTCTCCGCCCCCGAGGCCGAGCGGTCCGATCCCCCCGCCCGGGTCGCCCGCGTGAGCGTGGAGGTGGTGCAACCGACCGACACGCCCGCCATGGTCCGAGTGACGGGCTCCGTGGAGGCCGCGCGGCAGGTCGTCGTGATGCCCGAGGTCGTCGGTCGCATCGTCGATCAGAGCGCCGAGCTCGTGCCCGGCGGTCGGCTGAGCGCGGGCGACGTGCTGGTCTCCATCGACGCGCGGGACCATCGCCTCGCGGTCGAACAAGAGCGCAGCCGCGTGCGTCAGGCGGAGCTCGAGGTCGAGCTCGAGCAGGGCCGCAAGCAGGTCGCCGAGCGCGAGTGGGCGGCGGTCAAGGACGGCGCGACCGAGGGCGCGCCCCTCGCCCTGCGCGTCCCCCAGATGGCGACGGCCGAGCGGAACCTGGCCGCCGCTCGCGCGGGCCTCGCGCGCGCCGAGCTCGCGCTGGAGCGGTCCACGATCCGAGCTCCGTTCAACGCCGTGGTCACCGACGAGTCGGCGGAGATCGGACAGGTCGTGGGGGCGGGCACCCGCATCGCCACCCTCGTCGGCACCGACCAGGTCTTCGTGCGCGCCGCGGTCCCCGTGGACCGCCTGCCGTTCATCGACATCCCCGGGATGGGCGGGGGCGCGGGCAGCACCGCGACGGTCATCCACGACCTCGGAGGGGCCACGGTCGAGCGTCCCGCGCGCGTGCTCCGCCTCGTGGGCACGCTCGATCCCCAGAGCCGCACCGCGCAGCTGATGCTCGGGGTCGACAGCCCCCTCGACCAGCCCGCGGGCGCGCCTCCGCTCCTCCCCGGCGCGTACGTGGACATCGTCATCGAGGGCCGCGTGGTGGGCCGGGTGCTGCCGGTCCCCCGGGCGGCCGTGATCGACGGTGACCGCGTCTGGGTCGTGACCGAGGACCGGACGCTGGCGTCGCGCACCCTGTCGGTGCGGTGGCGCGACCCCGATCGCCTGTTCGTGGCCGACGGTCTCGAGGCGGGCGCGCGGGTGGTCACGAGCCCCCTGGCGCTCCCCATCGAGGGCATGGCGGTCGAGGTGGTGACGCCGTGAAGGGCCCCATCGCGTGGATGGCGCGCAACACCGTCGCCGCCAACCTCCTGATGTTCGCGATCTTCGCGGGCGGCACGCTCGGCCTGCTGACCATCAAGCAGGAGGTGTTCCCGGAGTTCACGCTCGACTTCGTCAACGTCACGGTCGCCTACCCCGGCGCCGGTCCCGCGGAGGTCGAGCAGGGGATCGTCCTCGCCGTCGAGGAGGCCGTGCGCGGTCTGGACGGCGTCAAGCGGGTCACCTCCGTGTCGGCGGAGGGCGCGGGGAACGTCTCGATCGAGCTGCTGCTGGACGCCGAGCCGGACAAGGTCCTCGCCGACGTCAAGAACGAGGTCGACCGCATCCGGAGCTTCCCCGAGGACGCGGAGAAGCCGACCGTGGCGCTCGCGAGCCGTCGGCCGAGGGTGATCTCCCTGGTCGTCTCCGGAGACCAGGAGCTCGCCACCCTGCACGCCATCGCCGAGAAGGCGCGCTCCACGCTGCTCGCGTCGCCCGAGATCACGCAGGTCGAGGTCGAGGGGGTGCGTCCGCTCGAGGTCGCCATCGAGGTGCCCCGGGAGACGCTGCGGTCCTACGGGCTGTCGCTCGAGCAGATCGCCCGGCAGGTCCGCGCCGCTTCGGTGGAGCTGCCCGGCGGCGGGATCGAGGGGGAGGGGGGCGAGTTCCTGGTGCGCGTCGCCGACCGGAAGCGCCTGGCGACGGAGTTCGGGGGGGTCGTCGTGCGCGGGACGCTCGCGGGCGCGGGGGTGTCGCTCGACGACATCGCGACCGTCGTCGACGGGTACGAGGACACCGACGCCGAGTCCTACCTCAACGGGCGGCGGGCGGTGCGGGTGTCGGCCTACCGCGTGGGCAACGAGACCCCGAACGGGGTCGCCGCGGTGGTCAAGGACTACGCCGTCGCGCTGCGGGCCGACCTGCCCGACAACATCGACGTCGTCACCTGGGGCGACGACTCGGAGATGCTCAAGGGTCGCATCGACCTGCTGGTCCGCAACGCGTTCATGGGCGGGTTCCTCGTCCTCCTGGTCCTCGGTGTATTCCTGGAGTCGCGGCTGGCGTTCTGGGTCGCGCTCGGCATCCCCATCTCGTTCATGGGCTCGTTCCTGTTGATGCCGCAGCTCGACCTGTCCATCAACATGATCACGCTCTTCGGGCTGATCATCACGCTCGGCATGGTGGTCGACGACGCGATCATCGTGGGCGAGAACGCCTACTCGAAGATGCAGGACGGGCGGCCCCGCCTCGACGCCGCCATCGAGGGCGCGCGGGAGATGGCCATGCCGGTCACCTTCTCCATCCTCACGACGATCGCGGCCTTCTCGCCCATGTTCTTCGTGCCGGGCGTCATGGGGAAGATCTTCCGCCTGTTCCCCGCGGTCGTGATCGCCGTGCTGCTCTTCAGCCTGCTGGAGTCCTTCTTCATCCTCCCGGCCCACCTCGCCCACGGCAAGGACGAGGCGCCCGGGGCCTTGCGTCGGGTGCTGGACCGGGTCCACGGGTACGGCAACCGCGCGCTCGCGGCGTTCACGGAGCGCGTATACCGGCCGACGCTGGTGGCGGCGCTGCGGAACCGCGCGACGGTCGTCCTCGCCGCCATCGCCTCGTTCGTGATCACGATCGCGGCCCTGGTGACGGGCGCCCAGCCGTTCAACTTCTTCCCCATCATCGAGGGCGACATCGTCACCGCGACGGCGCGCATGCCCTACGGCGTGCCCGTGGACCTCACGCGGGACATCGGACAGACGATGGTCGCGGCCGCCGAGGAGGCGCTCGAGGAGCACGGCGGGGACGTCATCCTGCGAGGGATGTTCACGCGCGTGGGCGAGACGGCGCCGATCCCGGGCCCGGGGCCCCGGCGCCCCGAGGTGGGCAGCCACGTGGTGAGCGTCGAGATGGCGCTCGTGCCCGCGGAGCAGCGGGAGGCGACGGCCGAGGCGGTCGCCGCGTCCTGGCGGGCGACCATGCCCCCCATCGCCGGGGCCCAGTCGCTGCGCTTCACGGCGTCGACCGGGCCGGGCAGCGGGGCGGCGGTCGACGTGCAGATCTCCCACGCGGACACCGCGGTGATCGCCGCCGTCTCGGAGGACCTCACCGAGGCGCTGCGCTCGTATCCGTCGCTGGCGAACATCAACAACGGGTACGCGTCGGGCAAGCCGCAGCTCGACTTCGAGGTGCTGCCCGCGGCCGCGACGCTGGGGCTGACGGCCAACGACATCGCGCGCCAGCTGCGGTCCTCCTTCTACGGCGCGGAGGTGCTGCGCGAGCAGCGCGGCCGCCACGAGGTCAAGGTGATGGTCCGGTTGCCGGAGGAGCAGCGTCGGTCCGAGGCCGACCTCGAGGACATGCTCGTGCGGACCCCCGCGGGGGGCGACGTCCCCCTGTCCACCGTCGCCGCGTTCGACCGCGGCCGGGCCCCCACGTCCATCGATCGCGACGCGGGGAAGCGCGTGGTCAACGTCACCGCCGATCTCGCGGCGGGGATCGCGTCGGCCCGGGAGACTCTGGAGTCGCTGGAGGCCGAGGTCTTCCCGGACCTGCGGACGCGGTACGAGGGCGTGACGCTCGAGATGGCCGGACAGCAGCGCGAACAGGGCGAGTCGCTCGCCGCCCTGGGCCGCGGATACCTCATGGCGCTGATCGCGATCTTCGCGCTCCTCGCCATCCCGTTCCGGAGCTACCTGCAGCCGATCATCGTGATGACGGCGATCCCCTTCGGCCTCGTGGGCGCCGTGATCGGGCACCGCATCATGGGCTTCGAGCTCAGCCTCATCAGCATGTTCGGCGTCGTCGCGCTCAGCGGCGTGGTCGTGAACGACTCGCTCGTCCTCATCGACACCACCAACCGCGTGCGTGCGACGGGGGTCACGGCCTTCGATGCGATCGTGGCCGGGGCCACGCGGCGGCTGCGACCGATCCTGCTCACGTCGCTCACGACGTTCTTCGGCCTGATGCCGATGATCTTCGAGACGTCGGTCCAGGCGCGCTTCCTCATCCCCATGGCCATCAGCCTCGGCTTCGGGATCCTCTTCGCGACCCTCGTCATCCTCCTGCTGGTCCCGGTCGTGTACACGCTCATCGAGGAGCTCCGGGCGGGCCTGCGGGGCGACCTCGACGCCCCCGACCGCTCGGCGGGGCGCGCCTACGCCGCCTGACCGGGCTCTCCGCTGCCCGCCGCCCGCGCATGCGGCATGCTGACTCTGCCCCCATGCGCCGACTCGCCGTCCTCCTGCTGCTCGTCCCCGCCCTCGCCTTCGCCGACGACGACGAGGACGCCTTCGCGCCCTGCGAGCCGGGGCCGCTGCTGATCCACGAACCCCCCGCGGGCTGGGGGGTGGGGGGTGGTCGGTGCCTGTCCCTCCCCGCCGACCTGGTGGACTTCTGCGACATGTCGCCGGAGGACCGGTCCGACGCCCGCCTGGTCACCGGCGAGATCGTGGGCGACACCGTGGAGGGGGCGGAGGTCGTGCCGTCCGAGCTCGTGTGGCTCCCCACCGGTCGCTTCGACCCGCCGCTGGCCGGCCTGTGTCCCACCGTCGACGTCCTCCCCCTGCCGCTGTTCGTGGCGGTGGAGCCGCCCGCGTGGGACCCGCTCGAGGTGGGGTACCGGGTCGACGGTCAGCCGGACGCCGGCGCCCTCCTCATCCCCGTGCACGCGGGCCCCGTGCCCCCGCCGCAAGCCCCCGCGTTCGAGCTGCGCCGCCTCCGCAACGACGAGATGTTCGTGGGCGGGAGCGCGATCCTCGGCGACCACCTGGGCTTCGCCGCCACCCTGCGGGACGGCGCGGACACCCAGTCGATCGTGCACGTGCTGCGGACCGACGCGGACGGCGTCCCGACCCTCGCGCCCGAGCTCGCCGACGCCCCGCCCGACGAGTGGCGAGCGGCCCTCCGCGTCGACGGCTCCGAGAGCCTCCGAGCCAGCCGCGCGGCGGTGGAGTCCCCGCTGCGTCCGCGCATCGAGGGGACGTTCCGGGCCCACAGCCTGGAGGAGACGTGCTGGGTGGCGGTCGTCGAAGCGGGGGACACGTCGTGGTCCGCGCCCAGCGAGACGGTGTGCGCCGAGCCGACGGAGACGCCCGCGCCGGAGCCGACGACGGGTTGCGCGGCGCCCGGCCCGCCCCCGGCGCTGGGTCTGCTGCTGCTCGCGGGGCCCGCTATTCCTCGAAGAGGTAGGCGGAGACGGCCTCGAAGGTGAAGCCGACGCTGATCCGGCTGCAGAAGCCGTTGGCGTCCGGCAGCAGGTCCGCGCGGTTGTCCATCGCGGTCTCGATCAGCAGGGGGACCTCCTCGCCGATCCCGTCGAGGGTCGCCATGTTGGCCCGGATCTCGGCGGTGGAGACGCCGCCCGCGAAGATGCCCCGGTAGCTGCCGTCGTCGCGGCGGTGCATCTCGAACCGTCCGTCGACCATCGTGAGGTCGATCGACTCGTCGAAGATCTTGAGCGGCAGGCGCATCCCGAAGGAGTCCAATCGCACGACGTTGCCGTTGTCGGTCGCCGCGCAGGGGCCGTCGAAGCCGGGCTGGGTCGGGTCGATGTCGTAGGTCTGGCCCGGGAGGATCTTCCCGTGGCCGCCGATGGCGGGCTCGCCCGCGCCGCGCACGACGTTGAAGTCGAGGCACCCGTCGCCCTGGTCCGTCAGCTCGAGGATGAGCAGGAGCTCGCCGCTGTCGACGGCCCGCTGGATCAGGGCGCCGAGCGCGGCCCCCTGCGTCGCCTCGAGGGCGGGCAGCAGGCCTCCGAAGGCGTTGTCGATGCCGGGGCTCCCGTCGGGGTGGGTGAGGTCCGCCACGAAGCAGCCCGCGGGGTCGGCCTCGTCGCTGACGATGCCGTCGAGGTCCCAGCCCATCGAGACGCCGCCCTCGTCTTCGCGGAGCAGGGTCAGCGTCTGCACGACCGCGACCTCGGGTTCTCCGGGGGCGGGGGCGCACCCGACGGCGAGGACCAGGAGGGGGAGGAGTCGTCGCACGTCAGACCTCGATGGCGCTCAGGCCGTCCGTGACGCGGGAGTCTTCGCTGCCCCACTCGCCCCGGATGATGCCCATGCTCCGAATGAGGGAGAGCATGACGGAGGAGGCGTTCTCCCGGGTCGGCGACCGGTAGTGGACGTTCTGCTTGATGCGGCCGCAGGCGCTGCCCGCGATCACGCAGGGGAACTCGTCGAGGGCGTGGGTGCGGCCCAGCGACACCCCGCTGGTGGCGACCATCACGGTGTTGTCCAGGAGCGTCCCGTCGCCCTCGGGCACGGCCTGCATCGCCTCGATCGTGTAGCGGTACTCGTCCATCACCTGCCGGACCACGTCGTTGACCTGGTCCTGGGGGTCCGGCTCGTCGTGCGTGAGCTGGTGGTGGCCCGCGTCCGTGCCGGGGTAGACCCAGTTGTCGACGCGGTGCGTGAGCTGGTGCGTGAAGACGCGCGTCTGATCGCAGGCCAGCGCCATGACCAGCAGGTCCGTGAGGAGCCGGTTGCGCAGGGACAGCGTCTCGATCCCGTCCTCCCCGACGGGCTCCTCGGGGCGTACGCAGGCCTCGAGGTTCGGCGGGTCCTCCTCCATCCGCGCGAGCCGGAGCTCGAGGTCGCGGATGCCCTCCAGGTGCTGATCGATCCGGGCCTTGTCGGACGCGCCGACGCGGGTGCGCAGCTCGGTCGCGCGGTCGAGCACGACGTCCAGGACCGAGCGACGCAGCGCCAGTCGGGGGTCCGGCTCGACGTTCTCGCCGGGGGCGCGGAAGCCTTCGCCGAAGAGCCGTTCGAACAGCGCGATGGGGGACGACTCCGCGGGGTTGACCGAGTGCGGCCCGTTGAAGGAGATGCCGCCGCCGGGGCGCGCGCCGGTCTGGAGCGAGCGGAAGCGCGTATCCCCGCCGATCTCCGCCGCGATCACCTGGTCGATGGTGGGGCCGCCGAAGGTGTGGTCGCCCTCTTCGCCGATCGGCGCGACGCCCGTGAGGAAGCCGGCCGCGCCCGAGGTGTGCGGGATCGCGTTGAGGACCCGCACCTCCATGCCCGTGACCACCGTCACCAGGTGCTTCACGGACGCGAGGGGCGCCAGCTGCTCGCTGAGCTCCCACGCGTCGCCTTCGCCTTCGCCCCCGGGGGTCCATCGGCTCGGGAGCATCCCGTTGCCCCAGAACCAGGTGCCGAACCGGGCCGGGAGGGCGCCGCCGTCGGCGTAGGCCGTGCCGTTGCCGTCGAACATCGCCTCGAGGGGGGGGAGGCCCACCGTGATCGCGGTCCCGCCCAGCAGGCCGCGGAGCACGGTCCGTCGAGAGAGGGTCATTCCGAGGCCTCCGGCTCACCCGGCTCGATCTCGCCCGCCGCCCGGAACAGGGAGGACGTGGCGAGGATCGGCAGGAAGGTCTTGAGGCGGTGGTCGTCCGCCGAGAGCTCGTCCGCCAGCCAGGCGAGGGACTCGAACTGACCGCCGCCCTCGACCGTGCCGTTGGCGTAGCGCGCCAGGTTCTTGGCGACGCACGGGACGAAGTCCTCGTGGTCGCGGATCACCCGGCCCAGGTCCGCGGCGTCGGCGAACGAGGTGCCGTCGATGTCGCCGCTCGCGTCGATCTCGGCGCCGTTGTCGAGCGCGCGGAATCGACCGATCCCGTCGAAGTGCTCCACGCCGAGCCCGATCGGATCCATGAGGATGTGGCAGCTCGCGCACGCCTCGTCGAGCAGGTGGTTGGCGACGCGCTCCCGCAGCGTGCGGGTGGCCTCCGTGACCGGCGGGATCGACGTGTCGACGCCCGCGGGGGGGCCCGGCATCACCTGGCACAGCAGCACCTCGCGGATGAACACGCCCCGCAGGGTCGCCGACGAGCTCACCGGGTGGGACTGGCCCGCGAGGAAGCTCACCTGGCCCAGCAGCCCGCGTCGCATGCTGCTCTCGGGGAGCTCGGTCGCGGCGAACCCGTCCCGCGACGGGGCGCGCACGTCGTACAGCGCGGCCAGCTCGCGGTCGACGTGCACGGTCCGCGTGGTCATGAGGTCGCGGATGTCGCCCCCGTCGTCGAAGACCAGGTGCTCGAACCCGAGCAGGGTCTCCTCCCGAGCCGACGGACCGAGGCTGTCGCTCATGAACTCGAAGACGCCCGGGTCCTTGTACAGCGTGTCGAGGTCGGCCAGGTGCATGAGGTCCGCGAACCACGCCCGGAGGCCGTCCCGCGCGCGGGGGGACTCGAGCAGGCGGTCGACCTGGGCCGAGAGCCCGGCGTCGGTCGTCAGCTCGCCCGCGGCGGCGGCGTCGAGGAGCTCGTCGTCGGGGGTGGTGTTCCAGAAGAGGTAGCTGAGGCGCTCGGCCATCTCCCAGTCGGTCCAGCGGCGGCCGTCCGGGGTGTCCTCCCCGAGCTCGACCCGGAAGAGGAAGTCGGGCGACTGGAGCAGCGCCGCCATCGCGAACTCGAGGCCCGCGTGGAAGTCGCCCAGGGTCTCGGCCGCGGTGCCCGCGACGCCCACGAGGCGGGTCGTCTCGGCCGACGTGAGGGGACGGCGCCAGGCCCGCCGACCGAAGGAGGCGACGAACTGCTCGGCGCAGTCCGCGTCGGCGGTGCCGCCGGGGGTGCAGGGGACGATCGCGTCCCGCCGATCGGGGCTCAGGGCCTGCTCGGCGATGTCGTAGGCCGCGGCCTCGTACTGTTCGACGCCCCGGGGCGAGACGGCGGTCGTGGACGCCCCCACGGCCTCGAACCCGCCGAGGCGCTGGTCGGGCTCGATCGCCCCGGGCACGAACACGTCTTCGCCCACCAGGTCGTGGATCGAGTTCACGAACTGAGCGCTCGTGAGGCGCCGAAGCGTGGGCGGCTCGGGGGCCACCGCGGGCTCTTCGGGGCGACAACCGACCGCCGCGACGAGGGTCGCGGCGCCGAGCACGCAGGCGAGACGGAGGCTGGTTCGGGACATCGCCGCGGATGGTACCAGCGCCCCCGCTCGGAGCGACCTAGGATCGGCGCGGTGACGTCGATTGCTCTCCTGATGGCGCTCCTCGCGGCGCCCCCGGTCGCTCCCCCCGTCCTCGTCGGCGTCGACTTCGAGGCGGTCGGGCGCGAGCTGGGCTCCTTCGCCTTGTGGCGAGAGGGCGTGATCGACGGCGCCCCGGAGTACCCGGAGACACCCGGGTATGTGGACATGGGCCCGATCTTCGACGCCGGCGGTGTGCCTTTTCGCACGTGGGTGACCCTCGACTTCGATCGCACCGTCCTTTCGATCCTCGACGGGGACTTCGGCGTCGGCTTCACGCCCCGGGTTCTGCTCCGCGAGGGATGGGTCGGGTCGGACGCGGTCGGCGTCGGCGGGACGCTGCGCTTCGAGGGCACGATCCGGGTGGCGGTGCGGGGGACCGACGCGGCCGAGACGCGCCCGATCGCCTTCGGTCGGGGCTTCGAGCGGTCACCGCCCGGCGAGCGGGTCCATCGGGCCGCCTGGACGAACGAGGTGGCCGTCCGCACCGGGGGCGCGAGGGGGATCTACCGGTGGTCGGTGGAGGGTCGGCTGCACGTCGACCTGCACGTCTACACCGGAGGACGGGCGGGGGACTGATCCAGCGCGGCTTCCGGCCGGTGGGTCCGCATTTCGGCACGGAGTTTGCGGTCCGTTCTCGGGTGAGGCACCCTCGCCGGGGAGCCTCCGGAGTACACGCAATGACGACTTGGCCCCCCCGCCGGATCCTCGTCCCCGTCGACTTCTCCCCCCCGTCCCAGGCGGCCCTCGCCTACGCCGTCTGCCTCGCCGACGAGTTCGACGCAGCCCTGGACGTCCTGCACGCCGGGGCGCCCATCCCCGTGATCCCCACCGGCGTCGGCGTTCCTTCGACCACCCTCGTCGCCGCGGGGGGGATGACCGAGCTGCTCCAGGAGCGCGAGCGCGTGGGGCGGGAGCGGCTGCTCGGCGAGGTCCTGCCCTACGTCGACGATCACGACATCTCCCTGCACTGGGGCGACGGCGACGCCGCCGAGACGATCGCCCGCATGGCGGAGTCCAAGGACGCTCACCTCGTGGTGATGGGCACCCACGGCCGCTCGGGCGTGGCGCGCGCCCTCATCGGCTCGGTCGCCGAGCGCACGCTCCGGTTGTGCGATCGGCCGGTCCTCCTGGTGCGAAGCCGCGGCGAAGAGGCCATGACGGCCGTGTTCCCGCCGCGTCGCATCGTCGCCCCCACCGACTTCTCGGAGGCGGCCGAGGCCGGCGTCGAGGTCGCCGCAGATCTGGCGAAACGCTTCGGGGCCACCCTGGAGCTCGTGCACGCCCTGCCGCTGGTATCGGGCGCGCCGTTCGGGTTCGACTTCGCCGGGGAGGGGATCGAGGGGATGGTGCAGGGCCTGCTGAACCTCGAGGCCGAGACGCTCCGGGACAAGGGGCTCTCGGTGAACGGCCACCTGCTCGACGCGTCGGCCGCGAGCGCGATCGTCCGCGTGGCCGAGGAGACGGCCGCCGACCTCGTCGTCCTCGCCTCGCACGGGCGCGGCGGCGTGAAGCGGCTGGTGCTGGGGTCGGTGGCGGAGCGCAGCACGCGCCTCGCCCCGTGCCCGGTGCTGGTCGTCCGTCGCGGGGAAGAGACCGACTGACGACCCCTCAGGGGGCGGCGCTCGCGCGCCCGGGGAGGAGCCCCATCTTCTCCATGCGGTACCGCAGCGCGTAGCGCCCGATGCGGAGCAGGCGGGCGGCCTCGCTCTGATTGCCGTCGGCGCGGTCGAGGGCCTGCCGCACGAGGTTGCGCTCGAGCTCGGCCAGGTCCAGGCCCTCCGGGGGCAGGCGGAACGCTCCGCCGTCCTGCAGCGGCTCGGTCCGGCGGATCTCGGGGGGGAGATCCGACGCGGAGATCACGCCCCCCCGGCACAGGATCACGCCGCGCTCGATGACGTTCCGCAGCTCCCGCACGTTGCCCGGCCAGGAGTAGCTGTCGAGCAGCTCCAAGGCCCGCGGCTCCACCGCGTCGACGGGCCGGCCGAGGTCGGCGGCCAGCTTCCGGCGGAAGTGTTCCACGAGCAACGGCACGTCCCCGCGCCGTCGCCGCAGCGGGGGAATCTCGATGGGGATCACGGCGAGGCGGTAGTAGAGGTCCTTGCGGAAGCGGCCCTCCTCCACGTCCTCGGCGAGATCGCGGTTCGTCGCGGCGACGATGCGTGCCTTGAGGTGCACGTCGGTGGTGCCGCCGACCCGCTTGAAGCGGCGGTTCTCGAGGGCGCGCAGGAGCTTCGACTGGGTCTGCAGCGGCAGCTCGCCGAGCTCGTCCAGGAAGAGGGTCCCGCGCCCCGCGACCTCGAAGAGCCCGAGCTTCCGGGACTTCGCGTCGGTGAACGCGCCCCGCTCGTGTCCGAAGAGCTCGCTCTGGATCAGCGTGTCGGACAGGCCGGTGCAGTCGACCTCGAGGAACGGCTCGTCGGCGCGGCGCGACCGCTGGTGGATCGCCCGGGCCACGAGGTCCTTGCCGGTGCCGCTCTCGCCGGTGACGAGGATCGTGGGCGCGTCCGCGTCCTCGAGACGCTGCAGCAGCTCGAACACCCGCTGCATCGCGGGCGACTGGCCGACGATCTCCGAGTACCCCGCCGCCACCGTGCGACGGCTCAGCGCCCGCAGGTGACGACGCCGTCGGCCCGCGCCGAGGGCCCGGGAGACCACGAGCATCATCTCCTCGAGGTCGAACGGCTTCGGGATGTACTCGGTCGCCCCCAGGCGCGTCACCTCGACCGCCGTGGCGACGGTCCCGTGCCCGGTGATCATGACCACCGGCAGGTCTTCGTCCTCGGCTCGGATCTCCTGGAGCAGGTCCGTGCCCGAGCCGTCGGGCAGCCGGATGTCGAGGATGACGAGCTCGGGGTCGTGGTCGGCGAGCGCGATGCGGGCCGCCGCGAGGCAGTCCGCTTCGAGCACCTCGTGTCCGTGTCCGCGCAGCTCCTCGGTGAGAGACCAGCGGATGAGATCCTCGTCGTCGACGACGAGGACGCGGGAACCTGGTCCGTGATTCATCGTTCTGCTCCTGTCTCGGGCCGGCTGGGAAGGGTGATTACGAAGCGTGCGCCGCGGGGGGTGGGGGCGAGGATGATCGATCCGCCGTGGGCCTCCGCCACCTTGCGGACGTTGGCGAGGCCGAGGCCGGAGCCCGCGGCGCGCGTCGTGAAGAAGGGCTCGAAGATGCGGTCGCGGATCGCTTGGGGCACGCCCGGGCCGTCGTCTTCCACGAACACCTCGACCCGGGATCCCCGCCGTCGGCACCCGAGGGTGAGGCGGCCCGTCCCCTCGGTGGCGTGGACCGCGTTCCGAGCGAGGTCCACCAGCGCCATCCGCAGGCGGGCGGGGTCCGTGATGATGCGCATGGTCGGGTCCGGGACGTCGATCTCGATCTCCATGCTCTCCGCGGCGGCGTCGCGCGCCTCGGACGCCGCCGACTTGAGGAGCATGCCCACCGGTACGGCGCGCATCCGCAGAACGACGGGGCGGGCGAAGTCCAAGAGGTCGTGCACCGCCACGCTCGCCTGAGCCACCCGCTCCCGCACCCGAGCGAGGATGGGAGCCGCCTCCGTGCCGTCGTCCAGCCGATCCGAGAGCAGCTTCAGCGACCCGGACAGGCCCCCGAGCATGTTCCGCATCTCGTGGGCCACGCCCGCGGCCGTCGCTCCCAGGATCTGCAGCGCCTCCTGGTGATGATCGGGCCGCGGCGGGGTCCTCAGCTCCACAACGACGGCCCCGCGGCTCCCGACGGGTCGCGCCGTGGCCACCAGCCGCTGCGTCCCCGCGGCGAGGGTGCGCACCGCGATCTCGCCGGTCACGGGCGCGCCCCCGAGCAGCGCCCGGGAGACGAGGTCCCCGAGCCCGTCCTCATCGGAGGCGTCGTCGAGCTCCGACAGCTCGGCGTCCCGGAGCTGCTCCGGCAGGAACCCGAACAGGTCCTGAGCGGGCTGGTTCCACCGGTCGAGCGTGGGGGGCTCGTCTCGGACCAGGAGCATCGGCGTGCCTCCGCCGTCGAAGCTCTCCTCGAGCTCGATCAGGCGGTCGGCACGGTCTCGGCTGTCGCCGGTGCGCTGGATCGCGTCCACGAGCCGGGTCGGATCCGCGTTGCGGATGACCGCGAGGTCGGGATCGAGGCGGTGCAGGTCCTCGACGAGCTCGTTCTCGTCGTCCCCGGGGGGCACGATGGCCGCGTCCCATCGCGTCTCCGCCACGGCCGCGCGCATCCGGTTGGCACGTCGCAGCTCGGTGACCGCGCACACCCCCTCCAGCCCGAGTCGCTCGGCGGGCTCGAGCCGCAGGGCGGCGACGCGGGAGAAGTCGAACCCGGTCGGGGCCTTGACCTCGTCGAGGCCCAGCGCCGCGTACAGGTCCGGGAGCGGGAACGGCTTGCGCAGGACCGTCTTGGCGCCCGCGGCCAGGGCCCGGTCGATGTTCTCGCTCGTGTCGTACCCGGTCATCGCCAGCCGGACCAGCCCCTCGGCCTCGGGGAGCGCGAGGAGCTCCGACCCCGACGTGCCGGGGAGGCGCAGATCCACGAGCAGGGCGTCGAATCCACCCTCCCGGACTCGGACCGCCGCGGCGTCTCCGTCGACCACCACCGTGGGGGCGGCGCCCCGGGTGCGGAGCAAGGCCGCGAGGGACTCGGCGAGGCTCCGGTTGTCGTCGGCGATGAGGACGCGCATGCGGGTCAGGCAGCGACGGGCAGTGTCAGGGCCACCGTCGTGCCTTCACCGGACTGCGACGACACGTCGAGGCCCACGGCGTTGGCGTGCGCCAACTGCAGGCTCACGGACATCCCCAGGCCGACTCCGTCGGGCTTCGTGGTGTAGAGCGGCTCGAACAGTCGGTTGAGCTCCGTCGGGCCCATGCCCACTCCGTCGTCCTCCACCCGGAGGGTCACGACCCCGTCCCCCAGCCGCGCGACGACGCGGATCGTCGACTCGCCGGGGCAGGCCTCGACCGCGTTCTCGAGCACGTTGATGAGGATCTGGAGGACCTGGGAGGAGTCGACGTGGATGGGGGGCAGATCCGGGTCGAGGTCGATGTCGACGCGGCACCGCGGGGGGATCGAGACCCGCCCGAGCATGTTCTTGATCAGCTCCTCGAGCTGCACCGCGTCCCGCAGCGGCTCCCGCAGCCGGGCGAAGGTCAGCAGGTCGGTCACGATCTCGGACGCCCGATCGATGTCCGAGCGGATGCTGCGGACCAGGTCGTGGCTGCGCGAGTCGGCCCGGATCGCCCGTCGCTCGGCGAGCGCCTGGGTGGCGGCGTGGATCGATGCGAGCGGGTTCTTGAGCTCGTGGTGGATGCCCGCCGACAGCTCCCCGACCGTCGCGAGGCGCTCGCGCCGCTGCATCTGGAGCAGGAGGTCGTCGTGGTACGTGCGCAGCATGATCCACAGCTCGAGATCGAGCACGCGGTCGACGGCGAAGAGGGTGGCCTTCAGCTCCTCGGGGTCGCGCGCGTAGACGTCGCAGGCGAGGCCGGTCAGCCCCCGGCGCAGGATGTTCATGCCCCCGTGCATGTAGCGCTCGGGGAGCTGGTGGGTGACGTGGGCCTTGCCCACCCGCACGGTCCGCTCGAAGTGCTCGCGGTCCCAGGAGCCGCGAAGGAGCTCACCGAGCCACTTCTCGAGCTGATCCCGCTGGCGGGGGATCTGTTCCACCGGGTCCACGAAAGCGGCCGCCGCCCCGGGGTGCCGCAGGATCGTGTCGTAGAACTCGTCGAGCAGGTCCTTCACGACGCGCCGGAGGGGGCCTTCGAGCGCGGCGATGCGTGCTTCGTCGTCCGGCGTGAGGCCGACGTAGCGCTGCAGCTCGTTGAAGTGGTCGTGGGTCGCCATGATGCACCTCGCGCCCGCCCCGCGAGCCTGTGCCGAATAGCACAGGGCTCGCCCCGGGCGCTACTCGATCGCTCGCGCGAGTCCTTCCGCGTCGGTGATGTCGAAGCCGTGTCGGAGCGAGGTCACGAGGCCCTCGGCTTCCCACCGGCGCATGAGTCGGATCGCCGTCTCGACGGTGGTCCCCGCGGCGTCCGCCAGGTCCTGGCGGCTGAGGCGGACGGGGAGTCGGCCCGACGTCGGGTCGCCGTGGAGCGACAGCAGGTGGAGGAGGAGCCCGCCCACCCGGGCCGGGACGGAGGCCGCGCGGGTCGACGCGATCTGGTCGATCAGCCGGCGTCGGCCCTCGGACGCCTGGCGCGTGTACGCCAGCGCGCAGCCGGGAACGGTCGAGACCGCCATGCGGACGGGCGTGCACGGAAGGAACGCGACCTCGATCGGCTCGAGGGCCACCAGCGAGCCGGGGACCGGCTCGGCGTGCAGCACGGAGTCCCAGCACGCCGCGTCGCCGGGCCCGAGGACGTCCACGACCACCTCGCGGCCGTGCTCGGTGTTGCGCTGGAGCTTCGCGTGGCCGGACACGATCACCGGGAGGTGCCGGAGCTCGTCGCCCTGCCAGAAGATGGGCCCGTTGCGCAGGAACGACCGGATGACGGCCCGGTCCAGGACGGCCGATCGGACCCGCGAGGGGAGCGCCCGGATGGTCGGAAGGCTGGTCACCGCCTCGGGTGTGCCTCGCGACACGGCGTTGTCTCGGGTCTGGGCCATTTGAAACAGCTCGGCTCGGGTGGCGCTCATGACTGGAATCCGATCAGGTAGCAAGCGGTGATGAACAGCACGCCCCCGATCATGGTGAGGCGGAACGTGTTGCGGAGGGTCGTTTCGGACCAGGGGTCCTCTTCGCGCGACGGCGGCGGTGGCGTGGGGGCGGGGCTGCTCATGGGGTCTCCGGCGGGGGATTCGGGGGTGGTGGTGCAAGCGTCGCGCCGGCTCGACTCCGAGCTTCAGCCGGCGAGCCCGTCGACCCGCGGAGCGGTCACGATCGGCGCGTAGACGATCAAGAACCCCAGGAGCGAGGCGGCGAACAGGAACCCCGAGACGGGGACCCAGGGCGCCGCTCCCGGGGCCAGCCACGGCCCGAGCACTCGGGCGAAGCCGGCGAGGGCCATCGCGCTGAACGCCGCGGTCGTGAGCGGGGCGGCGACGATCGGGCGCGCCGTGTGGCCGAGCGCGACCCGCGCCATCATCCCCAGCGTGAAGGCCCCGATCCCGCCCGCGGTCAGGGCGTGGACGGCGGCGGAGGCAGGCACTCCGGCGTCGAACGCGCCCGCGCCGCGCAGCAGCATCGAGACCCCGACCCAGGCGTACCCGAGGTGGACGATCCAGAGCATCGGCACCCGCAGCGTGTGGCGACTCGCCCACCCGCTCATGCGGACGAGCAGGGCCACCCCGGCGACGGCGGCCACCCACGGAGCCACGCGCGCGAGCCCCGCCGCGTCGACGAGCAGGAGCGCGATCGCCGCCCCCGTGGACAGGTGCTCCCAGCGCGCACGCCGCCGGATCGAGAGCCTCAGCCGGTTCCCGGTGAACATCGGCAGCACGCGCCCGCCGACCACGACGATGAGGACGAGCACGACGTCGAGGGCGAGCTGCTGGGCCCACCGGGTCCACGCGGGGTCGAGGTGCAGGGCGACCTGGGCGGCCGCGAGCGCGAGGACGAGGGGGACGAAGCCGTAGTTCCGTCGGTTCCGGGTGGCCGCGAGCGGTCGCCCGATCGCGACGGCCAGACCCACGAGGAACGCGGCCGACGCGGCCGCCGTGACGGGTCCCTGGGGACCGAAGACGGCGACGATCCGTCCCCCGATCCACAGCGCTGCGAGGATCGCCAGCGGGCGCCCCACCGCGGTGGGGCGCTGGGTCCAGTTGGAGACCGCGGTGAGCAGGAAGCCGGCGATCACCGCGCCCGCGTAGCCGAACAGCATCTCGTGCGCGTGCCAGGTGATCGGGGAGAGCGGCGAAGTGACCGAGACGTGCCCCGTCCAGACGCCGATCCAGGCGGGCAGCGCGACCGCCCCGGCGAGCGCCGCCAGGAGGAAGAAGGGGCGGAAGCCCTTGGCCCACAGAACGTGGTCGGCGGTCCACCAGGGGCCGTACTCGGGGGCGGGGGTCTCTCCGCGCAGGAGAAGTCGTCGACGCATGATCATTGTCGGGTGCAATGCCCGGGCCAGGCACGGGAAGTGCAGGGCCGGTGCGCATGAGGATCCACTCGACTCTTCTCTTCTCCGCGTCCCTTCTCACCTTCGCCGTCCCCGCTCTGGCCGATGAGAGCCCGCCGCCCACGCCCACCTTCACGCTCAGCGTCCAGGAGCGAGCTCGTCTCGACTGGACGCCGGACTTCGACTGGGACGCCTCCACCGCGGGCGGATGGTCGATCGGGAACCGCGCGCGCGTGGGCGTGAAGGCCTCCCTGGGGCCGGTGTCCGCGTTCGTTCAGATCCAGGACGTGCGGCGGTGGGGCTCCGAGTTCAACGCGGCGAACCTGGGCGAAGGGACCCTGTTCGACTGGGCCGCGGACGGCCTCGACGTGCACCAGGCGTACGGCGCCGTCACCACGCCCTTCGGGCTCGATCTGCGGATCGGTCGACAGGAGATCGTGTGGCAGGGGCAGCGCCTCATCGGCGCCGTCGGGTGGACCCACCAGGCCCGCTCCTTCGACGCCGTGCGGCTGCGGTGGGACGGCACCCCGGCGGGGGCGGAGTTCTTCTACGCCCTGCTGCTGGACCGTCCGGTGAGCGCCGACGACGAGGCTCGGGCGCTCGAGGACACGCACCTCATCGCCGTGCGGGGCGGCCCGCGGGTGGCGAAGGCGCTCACCCTCGACGGGCTCGCCATCGTGCGGGTCGACAGCGCCGCGAGCGAGGTCATGGCCACGTTCGGGGCCCACGCCCGGGGCGAGGTGGGGCCGCTGCGCTACGAGGCCGAGGGCTACGGGCAGGCGGGGACGCGGGGCACGTCCTCCGTGCTCGCGTACCTCGCGGGCGTGCGCGCGGGCGCGGCCATCCCCGAGGCGGCCAACATGTACATCGGCGGCGGGTTCGACATCGTGTCGGGCGACCCCGACCCGACGGACTCCGAGATCCACAGCTTCGACACGCTGTACGCCACCAACCACAAGTTCTACGGCCACGCCGACCGGTACCTCGCGCTGCCGAAGCACACGGCCGGTCAAGGCCTCGTGGACGCCATGTTCTCCTGGCGCGTGAAGCCCGCGAAGATGGTCGGGCTCTCCGTCGACGTGCACGCCTTCGCGGCTCCGGCCCCCGCCGACGCCGATCGCGCCTTCGCGGGCGTGGAGACGGACGTGGAGGTCAAGGTCACCCCCGTGAAGGGTCTGACGGTCTCCGCCGGCATCTGGATCTACGCCCCGGGCTCGCTGCACGGCGCGGACGTCCAGCCCGAAGCCGGCGGCTTCCTCATGACGGACTTCCGCCTCTAGGAGGCTGCCCGGCGACGCCCCCCTCGCTCCTGGCTGGTTCAGCGGCGTCGGGGGGGCGTCAGGGGGTCCCGAGCACGCGGCGGGCCGCCATCGTCCCCGCGGAGATGCAGTTGGCGACCCCGGGCCCGAAGATCGCGGCGCCCGCCACGGCCAGCCCCGGGAGGCTGTCGAGGCGGGCCTCGATCCGGTCGAGGCGGCGGCCGTGGGCGGGGTCCAGGCGGGGGATCACGTGCGCGAACCGCGCGACGTGACGGCTGGCGGGGGCGGTGCGGACGTCGTACCGCTCCGCGACCTCGCCCCACACCCTCAGGAACAGCTCCTCTTCGTCCATGCTCAGGACGGCCTCGTCGTCGTCGATCAGCGCCCTCACCAGCAGGTGCGGGTCGCCGCCGACGGTGGCGACCTCCGTGATCGAGATCGAAGAGACGAGGTCGCCCTGCGCGCTGACGATCTCGGGGCACTCAGGCGCGACGCCGAAGTCCGACGTACGCCAGATCAGGTGCACGCTCGCGGCGGACGTGGTGGGGATGGCCGCCAGCTCCGCGGCGAGCTCGGCGTCCAGGGGGGCCGAGAGGTAGGTCGCCGCGGGCGTGGGCACCGCGAGCACCACCGCGTCGAAGGTCCAGGTGACGTCGTCGGCCGCGGTCAGGACCCACTCGTCGCCCTTGCGGCCGATGGACTGGATCGACGTGTCCAGCAGCACCGTCGTGTCCTGGATCTCGGCGGCCAGCCCCTCGACGACGGCGACCATGCCCCCCCGGGGGGTCGCGAGCAGCGGTCCGCCCCCTTCACCCGGGTAGAGGAACGGCGAGTCGACCTCGGCGGGCGCGAGCCCGATGCCCAGCCGCCGGCAGAGCGCGACCGCTGCGGGCGTCGGCGACAGCACCGCCGCGGCCTCCTCCACCACGAACCCCTCTCCGGGGTACGACTGGATGACGCCGCCCAGGCGGTGGGACGCTTCGAACAGCGTCACGCTCACCCGCGCCTCCTGGAGCCGCACCGCCGCCGCCAGGCCGCTCAGGCCGCCGCCCACCACGGCGACCCGTCGGCGGCGCGCGCTGGACTCGAACTCGGCGTCGGTCGGTGTGCTCGTTCCCACAGGAGCGGCCGATCTTCGTGTGCCCTGCAACACCACCGACGGCCCCGAGGCGGCGAAGCGCGGCCCCGACAGTCGGGGGATGGGATGCAGGCTCGGGATCATGGTCGGCTCCTGGCGAGTGTAGCTGGAGCGACTGCAATCGTCGGGCCGGCGCCGCCCCCCGAGGACGCCCCGCCGCCCCCCCGAAGACGCCCCGCCGGCACGGTCGTTGCTCCTCCAATGGCCGCTGATTGGAGGCACCGTGACTCGGTTCAAGAACATCCTCATCCCCGTGGACTTTTCGGCCTGCTCGGAGCAGGCGCTGGGCGTAGCTCTGTCGATGGCGGGCAAGGACTCGACCCTCCACCTCCTGCACGTCGCCGACCTGAAGACGACCGGCAGCACCTACGAGAGCAACGACGCGACCCGGGCCGAGATGGCCGCCATCGAGCAGGACGAGGGGGCGCTCGCCGAGGAGCTGCGCTCGGTCGCGAAGCGGCTCCGCGAGCAGGGCGAGCTGGGGGAGCCCGAGGGGCAGCGCGTCAACCTGCGCGTGGCCAACGGCGAGCCCGCGGCGAACATCCTCGGCTCGGCCGACGAGCTCGGCGTGGACCTGATCGTCATGGGCTCGCACGGACGCAAGGGCTTCAAGGACCTGCTCCTCGGCTCGACGACCGAGCAGGTCGTGCGTCGGGCGAACTGCTCGGTCATGGCCGTGAAGCCGGAAGGGTATCCGTACCTGCGCGACTGAGGTCGTCGCGTCAAGACGTCGACGAGCACGTCGTCTCCGCGTAGGGTCCGCCCGTTTTGGAGGGCACCATGTCGGAGCTGACGCTTCATCGCGCGTATCACTGGGAGTCCACCCGCCCCGGCGACGTCTGGCTCACGCAGCCGATGGGCGGCGGGGTGGTGGTGGAGCTGACCTGGGCGCAGTCCCTGGACCAGGCCCGTCGCATGGCGGCGCACCTGCAGTCCCTGGATCTCCCGGCGGGCAGCAACATCGCCCTGTTCAGCAAGAACTCGGCGTGGTGGCTGCTGTGCGACCTCGCGATCTGGATGGCGGGGCACGTGAGCGTGCCCCTCTACCCGACGCTCGCGCCCGAGACGATCCGGCAGATCCTCGAGCACTCGGGCAGCCGGCTGATCTTCGTGGGCAAGCTCGACGGCTTCGAGGCCATGAGGCCCGGGATCCCCGAGGACCTGCCCGCGATCGCGCTCCCGCTGTCGCCCCCCACCGACTACGAGTCCTGGGACGCGATCATCCAGCGCACCGAGCCGCTCGGGGGCGCCCCCCGGCGCGAAGCGGAGCAGCTCGCCACGATCGTCTACACGTCGGGGTCGACCGGGGCGCCGAAGGGCGTCATGCAGTCCTTCGGGTCCATGTCGAAGATCGTCAGCGAGGTCGTGCACCTCGTCCCCGTCGGCACCGACGACCGCATGCTGTCGTACCTCCCGCTGGCGCACGTCGTGGAGCGGGCCCTCATCGAGCAGATGACGCTGTACTACGGCTTCCAGGTCTTCTTCGCCGAGTCGCTCGAGACGTTCGTGAGCGACCTCAACCGCGCGCGGCCGACGATCTTCGTATCGGTCCCCCGGCTGTGGCTCAAGTTCCAGCTCGGGATCTTCAAGAAGCTCCCGAAGAAGAAGCTCGATCTGCTCCTCAAGATCCCGATCGTGCGCGGCATCATCCGCCGCAAGGTCCTCTCCGGCCTCGGCCTCGACGCGTGCCGATTCGCGCTGTCCGGCTCGGCCCCGATCCCGGCCGAGCTCATCGCCTGGTACCGGGCGCTGGGCCTCGAGCTGCTCGAGGCCTACGGCATGTCCGAGAACTTCGCGTGGTCCCACGGCAACAAGCCCGGCGACGTGAAGGTCGGCTCGGTGGGCACCGTGCAGCCCGGCGTCGAGTGCCGGCTCAGCGACGAGGGCGAGATCCTCGTGAAGAGCCCCGGCACGATGATGGGCTACTACAAGGAGCCCGAGCTCACCGCCGCCGTGTTCACCGAGGACGGCTTCCTCCGGACCGGCGACCGGGGTGTGATCGAGCCGAGCGGCCACCTGCGGATCACGGGCCGGGTCAAGGAGCTCTTCAAGACGAGCAAGGGCAAGTACGTCGCTCCCGCGCCCATCGAGAACAGGCTGCTGGTCCACGACCTGATCGAGATGGCCTGCGTATCGGGCTCCGGGCAGCCGCAGCCGTTCGCGATGGTCGTCCTGTCCGAAGAGGGCCGGGCCGCCGCCGCGGACCACGCGAACCGAGCGGACCTCGAGGCCGCGCTCGACGCCCACCGCGCGGCCATCAACGCCGACCTGGACAAGCACGAGAACCTCCAGCTGATCGTCGTGGTCGCCGAAGAGTGGACGATCGACAACGGCAAGCTGACGCCCACGATGAAGCTCAAGCGGGGCGCCATCGAGGACGAGCTCGGGCCGCAGTACGAGGGCTGGTACGGCGCCGGCGCTTCGATCCTCTGGCACGACCGACTCGTGCGCTGAGGGCGCTCAGTCGAGCGGGACCGCGGGTCGGAGCCCGCACGCCTGGACGAACTCGTAGCCCAGGTCTTCGATCCCCTCCACGAGGCGGCGGAGGTTGTCCGGCCCCCCGGCGTCCACGTAGTCGGGTCGCTCGACGATGAACGGGTGATAGAAGAGGCTCGCGTGGGCGCAGCGGTTGATGCGCTGGATGTCCGCCGAGTGGATCATCTGCGAGACCGTGCGGATGAAGTCGGCCTCCTCGGGGGGCAGGAGCTCGGCGGGCGTGACGTTGCCGATGGTCTCCGGGATCACGCGCTGCCCGTACACGTCGCGCTCGATGGGGTAGGGGTACGGCTGCGACTGGATGCGATCGCTGCGCCGCAGGAACTCGCCGCCGGACAGGTCGACGCCCTCGAGGGTGCCCGCGAGCATGTCGTTCATGTCGTAGACGTCGCCGTCGAGCTCGACCTGCCAGTCGCGGTAGTCGCCCTGGTGATAGACGCTCCGGTAGCGACTCGTGATGGCGATGTAGTCGACCATCGACGCCTTGTAGTGCGGCACCTCGAAGCACCACGGGTTCCAGCCCAGCTCGTTCATGATCGCGGTCGCCGCGTCCACGCGGCCGACGGCCCAGTCCCAGTCGTCGCCGGGCACGGGGCGGTCGTTGACGGCGTCCCAGAACTCGAAGTCCGTGCCGGTGACTCCGTTGAAGGGGTTGGCGGTCCGGCCGAGCTGGTGCGTGTACCCGTGCAGCACCATCTCGGCCCCGTTGTCGTACGCCGCCTGGACCTGCTCGCGCCACGCGTCGGCGCGCTCGTCGCCCGCCTCGTAGTGCCACTCGGACCCGGCGCCGTCGGGGTTGTAGACGCCCAGCGGGTCGGCCCAGACCGGCACCATCGCCAGGTTCCACGGGCGGCCCGCCTCCTCGATCACGCCGCGGACGGTCTCGAGGGCGAGCGGGGGGACGAAGGGGTGCACGTCCTCGAGCCGGAACATCGCCTTGAGACTCGGGGCGTGGTCGATGCCGAGGAAGTCGTGCATCAGGTCCGCGAACACCCAGTAGCGGTCGTCGTAGTCGAGGAACGTGAACGGGTTGTCGGCGACGTGCCAGAGGTGCCCGGACCGGAGCGCGTAGGGGGCGGCCTCGCCCGTCCCGTTGTGGACGATGTCGGCGACGACGTCCACGCGAGCCTCGTCGAGCACCTCGACCAGGCTGAGGGCCGGGTCGTGCTCGGCGTAGTCCGACTCGGGGTGGTACTTGAAGTACTTGTGCAGCTCGTGGTCCTTGTATCGGACCGTGCGGAAGAAGGTCGTGTCGGCGCCCTCGCCCGAGGACTCGGCGTTGGCCACGAAGCGCACGCCGAACCGGTCCTCGAAGTCCTGGGCGTCGTCCCAGGCGACCTGCCACAGGTTCCCGCCGACCCACACGATGGTCGTCTGCTCCTCGGACGCGAAGTCCTGCTCGAACGCCGCGGGCAGGGGCTCGCCGTAGACCGTGCCCAGGTAGAAGACGACGTCGTGGGCCGCGATGTCGCCGCGCTGGTACTCGATGACGGGGGCGACCTGGGCGCGGACCTCCCGGAAGTGGCCCGTGAGGTTGGCGATCGCGGCCGCGTACAGCACGCCGAGGTCCCCGAAGGCGCTGGTCGAGTCGTGGAGGATCAGCACGTCGACGGGGTCGCCCGGAGGGGGCAGGGGGTCGGCGTCGGCGCGGCAGGCGGGCTGCAGGTCCGGAGGTTCGTCGGGCTCCGTGGGGCACGCGGCCGCGAGGGACGCACAGAGCACGATCGAGAGGTGCCGACGGCGGGCGATCACGACCCGCAGCGTAGCATCGCCGCGCTGCTACCCTGGTGTCCGGTATGGCCCGCCCGCCTTCGCTTCGTGCCCCGATCGCCCTCCTCGCCGCGGCCCTGGCCGGGGCCGCGATCGGCGCGTGCGACCCGGCCCCCTCGGACGACGACGCCCCCGACCGCGACGTGTACGAGCTGCCCGATACGACGTCGGGGTGGTGGGACGAAGGTCCGGTGGTCGCGGAGGAGCCCACGGACTTCCTCGGCGAGGGCGGCGACTGCACCCACGGCGTCTACGAGTGCGCGTGGGACCTGGGCTGCGTCGAGGACGAGTGCGCGCCGTGCGAAGCGTCCGCGGACTGCCGCGCGATGCAGGCGTGCGTGGACGGGGTGTGCGGGGCGTGCACGACGAACGACCAGTGCGGCTCGCACGAGACGTGCGTCGAGAGCCATTGCCTGCCCACCACCCTGCCCCGCTGGGAGCTCGAGATCGCCGAAGAGCACCTGGCGGAGATGGACGTGGACCCGTGGGCGGACGTGTGGGCCCCCGCGCGGCTCACCGTCGACGGCACGGTCTACGAGACGGACGTGCGGGCCCGGTACCTCGGCAGCTCCACGCGGTCGCTGCCCAAGAAGTCCTTCCGCATCGACTTCCCCGAGGACGCCGATCACCCCGGCTTTCAGCGGAAGATCAAGCTCCGCGCCGAGTACAACGACCCGTCCACCATCCGCAACTTCTTCGCCTACGAGACGTTCCGGCGGCTCACCCGCATCCCCACGCCGCGCGCGCGCTACGTCGACTTCTTCCTGAACGGCGTGGACAAGGGGGTGATGCTGGAGGTCGAGCGCATCGGCGGGAAGTTCCTCGAGCGCAACGGGCGCGACCGCGAGCAGCCCACCTACGAGCTCGCTCGCACGCACGACTACGGCGCCTTCGTGCCCCTGGACACCGAAGCGGACTACCTGGAGACGTACTCCAAGACCACGCGCGACGACCTCCCCTGGACGGACCTGTACACCCTGATCGAGGAGACGATGTGGGGGGACTGGCTCGAGTCGTCGGCGGGCGGACCCACCGTCACGACGCGCACCGGCGCCGCGGTCGACCTCGAGTCCTACGCCCGGCTGCTCGCGGTCATGGCGCTCATCCAGAGCCAGGAGCACGTGACCCAGAACATCTACTTCTCGCTGCAGGACCAGGGCCGCGGCCCGCGCTGGGAGTTCTACCCCTGGGACCTGGACCTGACCCTCGGCTGCAAGTGGAACGTGACGGACGGGAACGCGCTGTGCGGCGACCTCACGACCGAGGGCTGGTGGCTCGAGGGCGTGGTCTACGCGGGGCTCCCGGTGGGGTCGCCGAACACCTGCTGGTGCAACATGGCGATCAACCTGACGCTGTTCGATCCCATGCACGGCGCGGCGTTCCAGCGGCACTCCTGCGAGATGCTGGCGGGGGACTGGTGGACGAACCGCGGGCCCGCGCTCATCACGGCGCTGGCCACGCACCTGGCGCCGTACGTCGCCGACGATCCGTCCGACCGAAACGAAGACCTCGCCGCCTTCATCGCGGCCACCGAGTCCGTGCGCGACTTCCTGGAGCTGCGCGCCGCCTACCTGTCCATCGAGCTGGGGTGCCTGTGACCACGGTCCATGCTCCGTCGCAGTCCGACGCCGAGATCGCCGAGCGCGCCTTCGAACACCTCCTCTCGGTCGTGGCCGTGGAGTCCGCGTCGGACGAAGACTCGACGACCGTCCCGTCCACCCCCGGGCAGGCCGCCCTGGCGGACCAGGTGGGGGCTTTCTTCGCCGACCTCGGGGGGCGCGTGGAGCGCGACGACAGCGCCAACGTGATCGCCTCGTTCGATGGACGCGGCGGCCTCGACGGGGCCGAGCCGCTCGCCTTGATGGTCCACCTGGACACGTCGAAGGGGACGCTGCCCCTGACCGAGCTGGACGTGGCCTGGGGGTGGGACGGGTCGCGGCTGTCCTGGTCCGGGAACGACGGCATCCGCGTGGACACGGAGACGTACCCGTCGCTGGCGACGTACGTCGGGCAGGACGTCGTGCACGGGACCGGCGCGGCGCCGTTCGGCCTGGACGACAAGCTCGGGCTCACCCACATGATGACGCTCGCCTGGTTGCTGGCGACGAACCCCGAGATCCCTCACCGGCCGCTCCTGCTCATCGGCCGCCCGGACGAAGAGATCGGCCGCGACGAGGCGTTGATCGGGCTGGCCGACATGCTGGCGTCCCGGGGGGTGCGCAGCGGCTACACGGTGGACGGGCTCGACCCCTACGAGATCAACGTCGAGAACTTCAACGCGGCCGGGGCCTCGATCACCTTCCCGTCGGCGATCGTGAACGGCACGGCCATCGGCTACCGCCTGTGCGGCGTCAACACCCACGGGGCGACCGCCCACCCCGAAGGGCACCGGGCGGCGACCCGGCTCGCGGCGGAGCTCGTCGACCGGCCCGGCCTGCGGGTCGTGGGGTTCGCCAGCGACCCGCACCGCACCTGCGACGCCGACGTCTGGTTCCTCACGGACGACCCCGCGATGGTGGAGGCCGCCCTCGACGACGTGGTCGCCGAGCACCGCGACCGCGGCGCGGGCTGGCACCGCATCGTGGGCCTCGAGCCCGCCGACCTGTGCGCCGAGCAGATGCTCCGGTTCGTGCGGGACTTCCTGGGCTCCGATCCGGGGTTCACCCTCCTCGCCGAGGACTCGCACGGGTTCGACGGCTACTCCCACCCCTGGCGCGCCTTCCCCACGGACGACGGCCTGCGCCTCGACATCCGCATCCGCGACTTCAGCGCCCGGGGGCTGCAGCTGCGCATCGCCCACATCCTCGACCTTCGGCCCGACGCGGCGGTGAAGCACCAGTACGTGAACATGGGGCCGCGGCTGCAGGAGCGGCCGGAGCTGCTCGCCTGGGCGCAGGCGGCGGGGGCCGCGATCGAGGCCGACGTGCGGGTCCAGCCGATCCGCGGGGGCACGGGGGTGGACCCGTTCCTGGACCGGGGCGTGGCCGTCGCCAACCTGGGGACCGGCTACTTCGCGCCCGAGTCCGAGAAGGAGCTGACGTCGCTCCAGAACCTGGCCGGGCACGCGCGCTGGCTGGTCGCGCTGGTGCAGCAGGCCTGACATGTGGGGTCGCCTGATCGGGGCGTTCCGGTTCCTGCTCGTCCTGCCCTGGATCCTGCTCGTGGTCCTGTGGATGCGGCTGCGACGTCGGCCCGCGCACGGCGACTGGTCGTGGCTGCAGGAGGTCGTGGTCCGCGTCGTCCGCTGGGCCGTCGGTCGAGGCCGGGTCGTCTCCGCGGAGCTTCTGCAGGCGCGGGTGCCCATCGCGCCCCGTCGGTTCCTCCCGCACGGGGTCCGCATCGAGGACGGGGAGGTCGCCGGACGTCCGGTGGAGACGATCGTCCCCCGCGAGCCCGGAGCCCTGACGATCCTCTACCTGCACGGCGGGGGGTACGGGGTGTGCTCGCCCGCGACTCACCGCGAGCTCATCGCCCGCCTGGCCCACGCGTCGGGCGCCCGCTGCGTCGCGCTGGACTACCGACTGGCGCCGCAGCACCCCTACCCCGCCGCCGTCGACGACGCCTACGCCGCCGTCCTCGAGCTGCTGGAGCAGGTCCCCGCGGAGCGGCTGTTGCTCGCGGGCGACTCGGCGGGCGGGGGCCTGGCGGTGGCCACGCTCGTGCGGCTGAAGGACCGCGGCGATCCCATGCCCGCGGGCGCGGTCCTCTTCTCGCCCTGGGTCGACCTCACCGTGAGCGGCGCGACGATCGACAGCAACCGGGACACGGACTACCTCGACCGGGGCGTGCTCGAGCTGTTCTCCGAGCGGTACCTCTGCGGGCACGACCCGAGGTCGCCCTGCGCGTCGCCGATCTACGCCGACCTCACCGGCCTGCCGCCGCTGCTCGTGCAGGCGGGCGGGGCGGAGATCCTGTGCGACGAGATCGAGACCCTGGCGAGTCGAGCGACGTCGGCGGGGGTCGAGGTCACGCTGGAGGTCGACGCGGGGATGCCCCACGTGCACCAGGGCTTCGCCCGGTTCATGCCCGCGGGCCGGGACGCGCTGCAGCGAGCCGGGCAGTGGGTCCGCGCTCGCGCCTGACTCGGGGGGCGGTCCGTCCGCGTTGTGTCATCCTCCGCGCCCGTGGCGCCTTCCCCGTCCATCGCGTTCTGGTTCGTGGCCTTCTGGCTGGTGGTGCACCGGACATTCGGGCACCGCCTCGCGGACCTCCGCCCGGCCGACGTATCGCGCGAGCAGCGGTGGACGACCTACGGGATCGTGGCCGAGTCGCTCGCCATGGGGACGGTCTGCTTCGTCGTGGCCTGGAACGGGCGCGACGTACCGGTGGCCGCCGCCGTCGCGGGGCACGTCCTGGCCGCGGCGGGCACGGCGGTCGTGGTGTGGGGACGCAGGACGATCGGGCGCCACTTCAGCATCCACCTGCAGGTCGACCAGGCGCACAGCCTCGTGACCGACGGGCCCTACCGATGGGTGCGTCACCCGATCTACACCGGCGACATCCTGTTCCACGCCGGGGTGCCGCTCCTGTGCGGGGCCTGGGAGGCGCTCGCGTTCCCGCTGGTCTACGCCGCGCTCGCGATCATCCGCCTGCGCAAGGAGGAGGTCATGCTCGGCGCGGCCTACCCCGGCTACGCGGAGTATCGCGCGGGCACGTCGGCCCTCATCCCCGGCGTCTACTGATCCGCCGCGCCCGGGTCGTGGCGCACCGTGACCGAGACCTCCACCACGTCGGGGCGGTCGTACCAGCCGGGCTCGATGTCGTAGACGTTGTCCTCGGCGATCCAGAATCGTCGGTCCCCGTCGCCCGCGCGGGAGCAGCCGACGACGCACGCCGCGGTGCCCGCCCCCGAGTCTTCGGTGGCGTCGAGAACGACCCACAGGGTGCCTTCCGTCTCCACCGTGACGGGAGAGTTCAGCTCCGCGACCGCCACCGGCTCCTCCCCCTCGTCGGCCGACGTGAGCACCGACTCCGCGATCACGCCGCCCAGGGTCGGGAATCCCGCGGCGCCGAGGTCCTCGCTCGCCGGGGCCTCGTCGGAGATGAAGGCGGAGACCCGCAGCCCGGCCGTCGACTGGCACGTGCGGTCGCCCTGGGCGAACTCGGCGCCGGAGCGGAGGGTGGCCGCGAACGACAGGATCTCGTACGGCGGGGCGGGCGCCTCCAGGGGCACGGCGATCAGCGGGTAGTGATCGAGCACCACCGGCCAATAGAACCCGCCGCAGGTGCCCACGAGGGGGTCCTCCAGCACGACGCGGACGCGGGTGTCCTCCGCCTCCGTCGGGCAGGCGGTGAGCAGGAGCAGGCCGAGGGCGAGGAGGGTGCGCATCATCCGGCGACGATACGCCGCGAGCGCCTTCGCCGGCACCGCAAGGTCTAGTCCTTCTTCTTCTTCTTGGGCCGGAGGTTCTGCTTCAGCGCGCGCTTGCGGATGCGGAGGTGGTTCGGGGTCACCTCCACGAGCTCGTCCTCGGCGATCCACTGGATGCAGTCCTCCAGAGACATCGCCCGCGGGGGCGAAATGACGAGCGCTTCGTCCTTGTTGACGGTGCGGATGTTCGTGAGCTTCTTCTCGCGCACGCAGTTCACGTCGAGGTCGCGCGCCTTCGCGTTCTCGCCGATGACCATCCCCTCGTACACCTCGGTGCCCACGGGGACCATCAGTCGGCCCCGCGGCTGGAGGTGGAAGAGCGCGTACGCGGTCGTCTTGCCCGACCGGTCCGCCACGAGCGCGCCGTTGATGCGGAAGGGGATGTCGCCGAACCAGGGCGCCCAGCCGTGGAAGAGCGTGTTCATGATCCCGGTGCCGCGGGTGTCGTTGAGGAACGCCGAGCGGAACCCGATGAGGCCGCGCGCGGGGATGAGGTACTCGAGGCGGACGCGACCGGAGCCGAGCGTCTTCATCGCCTGCATGCGGCCCTTGCGTCGCGACACCCGCTCCGTGATGACCCCCATGAAGTCCTCGGGCAGGTCGATGAGCAGCTGCTCGACGGGCTCGTTGACTTTGCCCTCGATCTCCTTGGTGACGACCTGCGGCTTGCTCACGCACAGCTCGAAGCCCTCGCGGCGCATGTTCTCGATGAGCACCGCCAGGGCGAGCTCGCCCCGCCCCACGACGCGGAACGCGGTGCCCTCGGTCTCTTCGACCCGCAGCGACACGTTGGCGCGGATCTCCTTCATCAGCCGATCGCGGACCTGTCGCGACGTCACGTACTTGCCGTCGCGCCCCGACATCGGCCCGGTGTTGGCCATGAAGAACATCGCGATGGTGGGCTCGTCCACCCGCACGCGGGGCAGCGGCTTCGGGTTGTCGGCGTCCGCGAGGCTGTCGCCGATGTCGAGCTCGTCGATCCCCGCCACGGCGAACAGCTCGCCCGCGGGGGCCTCCTCGACCCTCGCCCGCTCCAGCCCCTCGAAGACGTACAGCTGCGTCACCTTGACGCGCTTGGTGGCCGTCTCGCCCACGAGCGCCACGTGGTCGCCTTCGCGGAGGGTCCCTTCGAAGACGCGCCCGATGCCCAGGCGGCCGATGTACTCGTTGTAGTCGAGGTTCGTGAGCAGGGCCTGCAGGGGCTTGCCGGCGTCGCCGCTCGGCTGGGGGATGGTGTCCACGATCGCGTCGAAGAGGGGCTGCAGATCCGTCCCCGGCACATCGAGGTCGTCCGTGGCCGTGCCCGCGCGTGCGTTGGTATAGAAGACCGGGAAGTCGATCTGCTCTTCGTCGGCGCCGAGGTCGATGAACAGGTCGTAGACCTCGTCGAGCACCTCGAGCGCGCGGGCGTCGCCCCGGTCGATCTTGTTGATGACGACGATCGGGGTCAGCCCCGCGCCGAGCGCCTTGAGGAGGACGAAGCGAGTCTGGGGGAGGGGGCCCTCGGCGGCGTCGACGAGCAGGACGACCCCGTCGACCATCGTGAGCATGCGCTCGACCTCGCCGCCGAAGTCGGCGTGGCCGGGGGTGTCGGCGACGTTGATCTTGGCCCCCCGGTAACGGATCGAGGTGGCCTTGCCGAGGATGGTGATGCCCCGCTCGCGCTCGATGTCGTTGCTGTCCATGACGCGCTCTTGCACGCCGCGGCGCTCGTCGAAGCGCCCGGACTGGGCCAGCATGGCGTCGACGAGGGTGGTCTTGCCGTGGTCGACGTGGGCGACGATGGCGACGTTTCGATAACCGTTTTCGGGCGCTGTACTCATGGCGGCGCGGACCCTAGGGGTCGCCGCCGGGTGGGTCAAGGAGCCCGCGTCGCTGTCAGTACTTCACGTCGAGGAGCGAGCCCGTGTCGGGGGCCTTCGTCTCGAGGGTGACTCGGCCCTCGCCGGGCGCGGCGCCGGCGTCGACGACGAGCACTTGGCCGGGCGGCACCTCGAAGCGGGACTTCTGCACCTCGATGTCGGGGCGCGGGGCGGCGGGACGCTCGGCCGCGGCGGGGCGAGAAGCGGAGGACGTGCGAGCGGCGGACGTGTCCGGCGCCCGGACGGGGACGGTTCCCGTGATGGCCAGACTGGACATGGCGGTTACTCCAACCCGAGCCGCCGCAGGAGGCGCCGAGGGACCTCGGGTCTCCGCTTCATCGACCGTGTGGGGGATCCCCTGAGATGCGGATCGGGTCGGGAGCACCGCGTCCGGCGAGACGTCGTTCGATCGACGTCACTCGATCGGGGGCAGTTTCTTCACCAGGGTCTTCGGCGCGACGAACCGGTAGGACTCGTCGAGCCACTCCAGCAGCAGCGGGACGGGGACGTCGTCGCCTTCGCCGAAGCTCGCGCTGACCCACCCCGACCGGCCGAGCCCGTACCCGGTCGGCTTCGTGAACGGCAGCATGAGCGCGTCCTCCCCCGTGTCCTTGAGCTTGAAGCTGAAGCTCAGCCGCTCCTTGTAGATGCCCGAGAAGAGAAAGACCTTCTTGCGGACCTTGGCGACGGTCTCGCCCCAGGGGTGGTCCTTCCACGCCTCGGGGTAGGCGAGGGCGGCCTCCAGGATCTCCGAGTGAGCCTTCTCCAGTGCGGTCATGCGCCCTCCGAGCGGCGATGATACGGCCCGGATCGACGGCCTGCGCGCATGCTAAGTGGGAGTCGTGCGCGTGCGCGTGTCCCACGTTTCGGTGCTGCTCGCGGCGGTGGTCGGCTGCGCCGTCGCGCCGGGCGCCTCCGAGGACGTGGAGACCTGGTCCGGCGGCAGCCTCCGCGTGACCCCCGCCACGGCGTCCGCGGGCCTCCCCCGGGTCGTGTCGATCGTGGGGACGGGCACGGACTGGTCGGGCGACGCGGGCGTCGCGGTCGACTTCGGCGAGGACGTCTCGGTGGGGCCGGTGAGCGTCCTGTCCGCGGTGCTCCTCGAGGCGCCCGTCGAGCCCCGGGAGGGGGCGCCGCTGGGGCCCCGCGACGTGACGGTGACCTGGGGCGACCGCCGCCTCGTGGCCCCGGACGGCTTCGGGGTGGAGAGCGGCGCCGTGAGCGTCTCGCCGGGGGGCGCGCACCTGGGCGAGACCGTGCGCGTACACCTCAGCGGCCACCGGACCAACTTCCGCAGCAGCCTCACGAGCGTCTCGCTGGGCGACGGGATCCGCATCGAGGACGTGCGCGTCGAGTCGGCGACGAGCCTGTCCTTCGCGGCCCACGTCGCCCTCTCGGCGCCCGTCGGACCCCACGACCTCGTGACCCACAACGCGGGCACGGACGTCGTCTCGCTCCGGGACGCGTTCGTGGTGGATCGCGGCGCGCGCACGTTCCGCATCACGCCGAACGAGGCCTCCCAGGGGGACGTCCTCACGGCCGTCGTCGACGTGCCCGAGCTCGCGATCACCACCGACCGCACGGAGGTCGACCTGGGGACCGGGGTGGTGATCACGTCGCTGGAGGTGACCGCGCCCGGGGAGGCGACGGTCGGGCTGCGGATCGGGAACAACGCGAGGACCGGGCTGCGGGACGTGGGCCTCACCTTCGACGATCCCTTCGACCTGCCCGAGGACGGCCTCGTGGAGCGCCTGCTCATCGACGGGTTCACCGTGCACCCCGTGGAGAGCGAGGGTCTGCAGGTCCGCGTCTCGCTGGCCCACGGCATCAGCCGGAACTACAACGTCGACCTCTGCAGCTGGGACGCCTACACGTACGCCGTCGCCAGCTTCTACGAGGCGAACGACTTCCCGTGCCCGTCCGGCGGCGGCTCGTCGACGCTCTCCGTCCCGCCCCGCTTCGACCAGTACTCGACGGGCTACTCGAGCCCCCCCGTGGGCTCCACCGACTGCCCGAGCCCGCGGTCCTTCGACGCCGGCCCCTTCGTCCTCATGCGCGACCACCACGGGGTGCACCCGGACATCGTGCTCGAACGGAGCGTGCAGACGATGAGCGGACGGGTGAGCTACGCGGCGTCCGGGCTGCTGCCGGACGACTACCGGGAGGACACCCTGTACGACCTGATCGTCCCCGGCGGCGACCTGGGCTGGCAGGAGCTGCCCGCTTGGGAGGTGCCCGAGGCGCTGTGGACGCTGCCGCGCTCGTTCCGACAGACGTCGCCGGACTACTGCGATCTGAGCCACTCCGTGCAGGAGCCGCTGGGGATCCGGTGGGAGGCGGCCGCGACCTACGACGTGGCCGACATGACGATCCGCATGGGGGCGGAGGTCACCGACGAGGGGTTCCCGATCCTCCTCATGTACCCCTGGGACGACGGCGTCTGGGACTTCACGCCCGAGGCGCTGTCCTTCTTCGAGCCGAGCGGCGTGGAGCTGTCGCAGACCGCGTTGCGTCGCACCCGATTCGACGTGCCCGGCACCGAGATCACGGGCGGCGGCTTCGGGGGCAGCAGCATCCTGTGGCGGGGCACGTTCCAGCTGGTCGAGTAGCGCGCCCGGTCGACGCGGTTCCGTGCGCTCGGCGAGCCGTCAGGCGGAGCGCAGCATCTCGCCGAGGGCGTCGAACGCCTCCTCGACGAGCGCGGGCAGCGAGCTCCCGGGCTCGGCCACCCAGCGCATCTTGGCCGCGTGCATCGTCGCGATCGCGACCGTCGCCGCCAGGGCCGGGCGGAAGTCGGCCGCGCCGTCCACGCCGAGCCTGCGCGCCATCGCCTCCACCAGCGCCCGTTCGAAGGCCGGGAGCATGACGGAGCGCTCGTAGTCGCCCGCCTTGGGCACCTCGGCGACGATGCGCTTCACGAACCGATGACGCTCCTCGTCCGCCTCGAGCATGCTCGCGATGAGCAGGCACAGCGCCCGGGCCGAGCGCAGGAGGGGCTCGTCGGCGGGCCGGGTCGCGAAGGCCCCGAGCAGCTCGCCGAGCATCGCCCTCCAGGTGCCGAAGAGCACGGCCTCCTTGGAGTCGTAGTAGCGATGGAAGGTGCGCGCGGACACGCCCACGACCTCCGCGATGTCCTCGACGGTCGTGTCGGCGTAGCCCCGCTCGGCGAAGAGCCGCAGCGCCGCCTCCTCCAGCTCCCGTCGGGTCCGCTCCTTCTTGCGTTCGCGCAGGCCGGTCATGGAGAGAACCTAAGGGCTGTTTCGAAAAATGTCTGAAAAGAAATTTGTCAGCCCTGACAGAAGCCCTACAGTGGGTCCGTGAAGACACGATCCCGCCCCCTCATGGTCCTCGGAGGACTCCTCATGACTGCGTTCACCGTCGGCTTCGTCGGCACCCTCGCCCCGAGCTTCGGCGCCAAGCCCGCGGGCGAACGGCTGGAGCGCATGAGCGAGTCCGGGCGCTGGGACGCCGCGAAGAAGGTCTTCCGCAACCCCGTGCCGACGATGCGCACGGCGGACATGGACTTCTGGGGGATGGTCAAGGCCTACGCGACCAACGACGCGGAGGTCGAGCCGTCCATCGAGCTGCCCACGGAGACCCCGGGCGACTTGGCGCCGCGGGGCGACGATCGCCTGCGCGTCACCTGGATGGGGCACAGCTCCATGCTCATCGAGATCGACGGCAAGCTCGTCCTCACGGACCCGGTCTGGGGTCCCCGGGCCTCGCCCTGGAGCTTCATGGGGCCGGCCCGCTTCCACGAGCCCCCCATCGCCGTCGACGAGCTGCCCGAGCTCGACGCGATCCTGATCTCCCACGACCACTACGACCACCTGGACCACCCGACCGTCGTCGCGCTCGCCGACCGCGACGTCCCCTGGTTCGTACCCCTCGGCGTGGGCGCGCACCTCGAGGCCTGGGGGATCCCCGCCGAGCGCATCACCGAGCTGGACTGGTGGGGCGAAGCCACCGTCGGCGAGCACCGCTTCGTGAGCACGCCCGCCCGACACTTCTCCGGACGGGGGATCGGCGACCGCAACCACACGCTGTGGACGTCCTGGGCGCTGATCGGTCCCCACCACCGGGTGTGGTTCAGCGGGGACACGGGCCCGGCCGACTTCTTCGCCGAGATCGGCGAACGGCTGGGACCGTTCGACGCGACGATGATCGAGGTCGGCGCCTGGAACGCGCTGTGGGGCGACGTGCACCTGGGGCCCGAGGCGGCCGTCGAGGTCCACCGGCAGGTCCGCGGGGCGGTGATGATCCCCGTCCACTGGGGCACCTTCAACCTCGCCCTGCACGCCTGGGACGCGCCCATCGTCGAGCTCATCACCCACGCGGCGAACGCCGACACGACCCTCGCCGCCCCGCTCGTGGGCGGTACCATCGACCCGCAGGCCCCGTCCGTGGACGGCTTCTGGAGGGACCGCGCCCGCGCGTCCGCCACGCCGTCCGCGGGCCTCGCCTCGCTGACCCCCGCACTCTCGGAAGGCTGAACGAAGACATGGCCTGGACCACCGCAGACATCCCCGACCAGAGCGGCCGCATCGCCGTCGTCACCGGCGCCAACAGCGGCATCGGGCTGGAGACCGCCCGCGCCCTCGCAGAGAAGGGGGCACACGTCGTGCTCGCCTGCCGCAACCAGGAGAAGGGCGCCGCGGCGCTCGAGGACATCCGGGCCGGGCACGACGGCGCGAGCCTCGAGCTCCTGCCGCTCGATCTCGCCAGCCTCGACTCCGTCCGGGCCTTCGCCGAGGCGTTCACCGCGAAGCACGACCGCCTCGACATCCTCGTGAACAACGCGGGCGTGATGATGACGCCCGCCGACGCGAAGACCGCCGACGGCTTCGAGATGCAGTTCGGCACGAACCACCTCGGGCACTTCGCCCTCACGGGGCTGCTCCTGGAGCGGCTCCTGGCCGCGGACAAGCCGCGCGTCGTGAACGTGAGCAGCAACGCCCACAAGGTGGGGAAGATCGACTTCGACAACCTGGACGCCGCGCGGGGGTACAGCAAGGTCGGCGCGTACTGCCAGAGCAAGCTCGCCAACCTGCTCTTCTCCCTGGAGCTCCGGCAGCGGCTCGAGGAGAGGGGGCACGACGTCGTCGTCGCCTCGTCCCACCCGGGCTGGGCGTCCACCAACCTGATGGACGGCGTGTTCGCCCTGGCCACCCGGATGCTCGCCCAGAGCAGCCTCGCCGGGGCGCTGCCGTCGCTGTACGCGGCCACGGCCCCGGATGTCGAGTCGCTCGAGTACTTCGGCCCGGCCTGGTTCGACATGATCGGCGCCCCCAAGCGCGCGAAGACCACGAAGAGCGCGCAGGACGCGGACACGGCCCGGCGGCTGTGGTCGGTGTCCGAGGAGCTGACCGGGGTGAGCTACCTCGACTGAGGGCCGGTCCCGATCGCCGATTGCCGATTGCCGATTGCCGATTGCCGATTGCCGATTGGCCGATTGGCCGATTGGGCCGATTGCCGATTGCCGATTGCGGTTGACACCCCCGACCGGACTGCTAGAAAGCGCGCCGCCGTGTACCCGAGGCGGCAGCCGCAGGGTCGGGCACGAGGCAACAGTCGCCTGCGTGTCACCAGGACGTGTCCCGGACGGAGTGTGCAGCAACGGCCGAGCGATCCGCGGAGGCGGACCACGGCGAGTCAGGAGACGGACACCATGTCCCGATACACCGGTCCCCGAGTCAAGAAGATGCGCGCCCTGGGCGTGAACCTCCCCGGCCTCAGCCGCAAGACGCTCGATCGTCGCCCCTACCCGCCCGGCCAGCACGGCGGCGGCCGCCAGAAGCGGAAGAGCGACTACGCCCGTCAGCTCATGGAGAAGCAGAAGCTTCGCCTGAACTACGGCATCAGCGAGCGCCAGTTCCGCCGCTACATGGTCGAGGCCAAGCAGCACAAGATGCCCACGGGCGACAAGCTCTGCGAGCTCCTCGAGCGTCGCCTCGACAACGTCGTCTTCCGCGCGGGCTTCGCCCCCACGATCCCGGCCGCCCGCCAGATCACGTCGCACCGCCACGTGCTCCTCAACGGCAAGCGCGCCGACATCCCCTCGATCCGCGTGCGCGTCGGCGACACCATCACCCTCCGGGAGAAGAGCCTGCAGGGCCAGGCCATCCTCGACTCCCTCGCCGGCCTCCAGCTCACTCGCCCCGACTGGATCGAGTGGAACGAGGCCGAGAAGACGGCCACGATCGTCGGCATGCCGACCATCGAGTCCGTCCCCTTCGCCACCGACGTCCAGCAGGTCGTCGAGTACTACTCCAAGCGGCTGTAGTCCTCGAGGAGATCCCGGCTCGGTAGACGACATGCTGCGCACGTCGTCTACCGGAGGCCGCAGCGTGGCGTTCTCGAGACGGGGTGCCACCTGAGGCCGAGGATGGACTCTCGTCCTGGACGGGTCGGCCCGGCCCAGGTCGCTGGGGTGACGATCGATTCTCGTCCGGGTGGGGTGGGCGGTCCTTTCTCGTTGTCGGGGTTCGTGCTCAGGTGCGCCGGTGCGCGACTCTCCGCTCTCGCTGGTCACCGACGATCCGCTGCTGCGGCAGTTCATCGAGTACCTGGACCACGTGCGTCGGCAGGTGGAGGCCGAGGGTGGCGCCGTCCTGGAGCTGCACGGGAGTCGACTGGCCGAGGTGCACCACGCGTTTCGTCGCATGGTCCGCAGCGGCGAGGAGCGGTTGCATCGGCTCGCGCGGCTCCTGGCGCGGGAGGTCTACGACGGCGACTTCGACCTCCGCAGCGTCGTCGTGGGCGAGGTGGCGGCCACCGGCGAGCGGTTTCTTCTCCAGCAGGCCCTCGAGGAGCGGCTGCTCTTCGGCCTCACGGATCTCGACCTCGGGCAGCGCCTCCTGTCCCGCGTGAAGTTCCGGGCGGGCGACGATCTGAGCGAGGTCGGCCTGGTGGCCAACGCCGTCGAGTATCTCCCCCGCACCGAGAATGCCCTCGGGGTCCACAAGGTCATCAGCCGCATCAAGGCCGAAGAGGAGCTGTGGAACAAGGTCGTCGACGAGCTGTTCGGCCTCGACGCCATCGTTCGTCGGGACAAGGAGCTGCGTCCGCTGAGCCGGTACGTGAAGGACGTGTTCGGCCTCAAGTTCGTCGTGGGCAGCGTGGCCCAGGTGCCTGCCGTCCACGAGCGTCTCGTCGGACGATCCTGGACACGAAGCGAGCTCGGCTCCGCGGGCGTGCCCCTGGGTGACGACGTCTACCGACTGGAGGTCCTGGAGACCAAGGACCACCTCAGCCTGCGGACCCGGAAGGGGAGCGGGTGGACCGCGATCAAGAGCGTCGCCCGCTGGTGGGGCACCACGTTCGAACTGCAGATCCAACCCCTGAGGAACTACTACCGGGAGCGCGAGCGCGTCACCCGCGAGAGCCACGACCAGCACAAGGGTCGCCGCGACGCCCTCCGAGACGAGGTCGCCGCGCGCCTGCCGCTGTTCGGCTTCTACCGCGATCTGCTGCGGTGGGCCTTCGGCGGAAGAACCGGGCCCCCGCCGAGCCACCCGGGCGTCGTCCTGCGCGTCGACTGACGTCCCTCGGCCGGGCCCACCCCTCCCGGACGAGAATC
>CAZEKB010000020.1:43337-77332 GCA_964512225.1 uncultured Rickettsiales bacterium
CCTCGGCCGGGCCCACCCCTCCCGGACGAGAATCGATCGTCACCGGCACCACCTCGGCCCGGCGATTTCTCCCGCGACTTTCGTTGCGGAGTCCCTAAGTTCCGGGCCATGCACGCGCCGAAGCTCCTCGCTCTGTCCCTCGTGATCGCCCTCGCCGGCTGCCCCTCCACCGACGACGACGACGTCGTGGCCCCGGACTGCGTCCCGAGCGAAGCTTCGTACAACGACAACGTGAAGCCGATCATCGTCGAGCACTGCAGCCGGTGCCACGGCGAGGCGCCCGACTTCGGCGCGCCCGTCAGCCTCATGGAGTACGCCCCCCTGATCGAGGGCGCCGAGGGCACGCGGACCGTCGACTTGATGGTCGACAAGCTCGTCGCCAACGAGATGCCGCCCGAGGGCAACCCGCGGCCCGACCACGCGGACTACGACACGCTGGTCGGTTGGGCGTCCTGCGGAGAGGCGCACCCCGACTACCAGGATGGGCTCGACGCCTCGAGGCCCGTGTGGACCGCGCCCGACGAGCCGCCGCTGGACGCGGTGCCGATCGAGCTCACGGCCGAGGGCCACCGGGTCGAGCTCGACGACATCGACGACTACCAGTACTTCACCTTCGACGAGCTGGTCGCCGAGGACATGTTCATCCGGCGGATCGAGCCGGTCATCGACGAGAGCCGGGTCCTGCACCACATCACCTTCAACCGCCTCGACACCGCGGAGTACCTCTACACCTGGGCGCCCGGCACCGGCGCGATCGAGTTCCCCGACGGCGGCATCCGCCTGCGGCCGGACGACGCCTTCTTCATCAACCTGCACTACAACAACGGCGCCGGGATCGAGGACGTGACCGACTCGAGCGGCGTGCGCCTGTGGGTGTCCCCGCCCGCGGGCGACGAGTGGGCCATGCTCGCCCAGCAGACGTGGAACATCAGCGTCCCGGCGAACTCCGAGGGTCGCGCCGGCTCGACCTGCAGGGCGACCGAGCCGTACCGAATCCTCGCGGGCATGCCCCACATGCACGAGATCGGCTCGGCGTTCGAGCACTTCGTCGAGCGCACCGACGGGTCCGTCGAGTCGCTGATCGAGCTCACGGGGTGGTCGTTCGAGCTGCAGTTCTTCTACGCGATGGACACGATGATCGAGGTCGGCGACCGCCTCTCGATGACCTGCATCTACGACAACTACAAGGACCACCGCGTGAACGCCGGCCAAGGGACGACCGACGAGATGTGCTTCGACTTCATGTACGTGCACCCGCCCACCGCGGGCGGCGAGTGCGGCTGAGTCGGGTCTAGAACACGCCGCGCCGCAGCTCGAGCACGTCCAGGCGGCGGACGCGCCATGCGTCGGGGTCGTCGACCCCGGGCGCGCCCCGGAGCAGGGTCACCTCGATCTTGCCCCGATGCACCACGAGGCTCTCGTTCCACTTGAACCGGATGAGCCCCTCGCTCGTATGCGCCGCGGACCGCTCGGCGATGCGGACCTCCGCGGTGCTCTCGATGTAGTCGAGGCCGTCGGCGATCGCCCACAGGTGCGTGAGCCCCTCGAACATCGCCTCCCGCTCGCCGCTGCGGATCGGGATCGGACCGGAGTAGTCGAAGGGATCGAGCAGCAGCGCGTCGACCCCCGCGCGGTCCTCGGTCTCGATCGCGAGCACGAGCGCGGCCACGACGTCCTCGATGCGCTCTTCCTCGCTCACCATCATCCGCTCGACGACGACGCCCACCACCGCGAGCAGGATCAGGACCAGCGCGATCGTAAGGACCGAGGGCCTGCGGCCGCCCCCGTCGCGTGTCTGTAAGCTGCTCATCCGGAGGAACGACGATGGCGAAGATGAGCCTGCGCCGCAAGTTGGCGATCGCGACTTGGGGTCCTCCCCGCGAGGGGAATATCTACGGGAAGCTGACTGTGGACGCGACCGAGGCCGAGGCCTACCTCGCCCACGTGCGGGAGACGACGGGCGAGAAGGTCACGATCACCCACCTCGTGGGCAAGGCCGTCGCCAACGCTCTGGGGACCGCCCCCGGGCTGAACGGCTTCCTCCGGTTCGGCAAGTACCACCAGCACAAGACGGTGGACGTGTCGTTCCTCGTCGCCCTGGAGGAGGGGGAGAACCTCGCCAAGGCGAAGATCCGAGAGCTCGATCGCAAGCCCGTCGTGGACGTGGCGAAGGAGCTCCGGGCCCTGGCCGCCAAGCTCAAGGCGGGCAAGGACGAGGAGTTCGAGGCCAGCAAGGGCCTCGTGCGGCTCATGCCCACGTGGGTGATGCGCCCGCTCCTCTGGTTCACCGGCTGGCTCACGAGCAGCCTCGGCATCGGCTTCGCCCCCGCGAAGCTGTCGGCCTTCCCGTTCGGCTCGTGCATCGTCACCAGCGTCGGGATGTTCGGGCTGGACGAAGGCTTCGTGCCTCCGACCCCGTTCGCCCGGGTCCCCGTGTACGTCCTCATCGGCGCGATGAACGATCGCCCCGCGGTCGTCGACGGCGAGCTCACGATCCGGAAGCAGCTCACGATCACGGCGACGCTCGATCACCGCTTCATCGACGGCTTCCAGGGCGGCGTGCTCGCCAAGACGGTGCGAAGCGTCCTCGAGAACCCGTGGCAACTCGACGGGCTCCAGGGCCGCCCCGATCCCGCCGCCCCCGCCGCGTCCTAGAAGCCCACCTGCACGCCGCCCACGAGGCGGTGCATGACCTCCAACTTCACCGAGCCGGGCTGGGCGAGGTGCGAGTTGAAGACGCTCGGCGCGTACCGGGCCTGGATCGACACGCGGTTGTGGGGGCGGAACCCGACCACGAACTCGGCCCCGACGGTCCCGTAGAGCCAGTGGGGAATCGTCAGCGTCTCGAGCGTGCGGCGGAGGTTCACGAGGGCGAACCGCGGCTGGACCGACAGCAGCACGAAGGGCAGGTCGAGGCGGAGGATCGGGCCCACCCCGAGCTCCAGCAGGACCGTGGTCGGGACCAGCCGCGTGCCGCGGTTCGCGAGGTCGACGGTCGTCTCCGGAAACACCCCGACGCCCACGTCGAAGCCCAGGCCGAGCCGCCGCAGGAACGCCGACTTGCTCGGGAACCGGAAGGCGTATCCGACGCGCGCGCCGTTGGCCTGGGGCGCGTCCTGCAGGTCCATGGAGCCCGGAACCCACCAGTGCGCGAAGCCCGCGGAGACCTGGTGCCGACCGCCGTTGAGCTCGTCCCGGATCCTGGCCACGTCGTAGGCCGTCTCGGGCTCGAGCGTGACGCGGCCCGCGTCGATGCGCCGCCCCGCGAGGTTGCGGAACTCGACGACGTGAGCCCCCGGGTCCACGAGGATCGTCCGCGGGAACGCCCCCTTCTCCTCGCCGTCGATCAGGAGGACGAGCCCCTGCTGCGGCTTCCGGTACGACGTGACCATCGCGTAGCGGGCGCGCAGCCGGTTCGACGCGCTCCCGGACAGGACGAGCTCCTCGCGCCCGACGATTCGATAGAAGGCCATCGGGACCTGCACCTCGCCGCTGTCCGCGAGCGTGTGGTCCCGCGCGTGGTCGTGGGCCTCGGACACGGTGACGACCTTGTCGCCGTTGACGTCGGCGGCGTCGAAGCGCTCCTTCAGGGCTTGCAGGAAGTGGAAGGTGTAGACGCCGTGGCCCTTGCTGCGCTCCTCCAGCGCGGGTCGGCCGTAGGTGGTGGCGAAGAGCTGGGCGTCCTTGCCGCTCGTCGTATCCCGGAACGGCCGTCGCTCGTCCACCGCGGCCTCCACCGCGCCGGCCGCGTGCTGCGAGTCGACCTTGCCCGAGCCCGTGAAGCAGGCGTCCACCAGCAGCACGCGCCGCTGGGTGGGGAGCGTCGCCATGAACTCCTGCATCGCCTCCAGGGGGATGGCGGTGTCGACCGGCGCGTCCTTCTCGGTGTCGCTCGCCGCGAGGTAGACGTGCGAGCGGTTGCGGTCGTCCACCCAGCGGGTCCCGTGGCCGGAGAAGTAGACGAAGGCCAGGTCCTCCGGGGCGACGGTCGCGGCCCACTGCTTGAGCCGGGCGACGAGGGCCCGGGCGGTCAGCTCGCCGTTCGTCACGACCTCCACGCTCGCGAAGCCGCCGTAGGTCGGATCCAGCAGGACCTTGCCGAGCTCCACGGCGTCCCGGCTCGCGAAGGAGAGCGGCGCGAACGCCGGGTCGTCGTAGGCGTCGACGCCGATCAGCAGGGCGCGGCGCTTCCCCGCCTCGTCCGCGCCGGTCGCGGCCGGCTCCTCCAGCGACCCGAACGTGCCCTGGGCCAGGCCCCCCGCCGGGAGCGCCAGTACCAACAGCGCCGTGAGTGCTCCGATCGCTCGCATGTGCCCCCCTACTTCCACTCGATCGCCACCTCGTCGAGGACCCGCCCGCCCCATTCTTCCACGACGCCGAGCTCGATCGGCTCGGCGCTCACGTCGGGGGCCGGGCTCGCGGCGACGAGTCGATACTCGGCCCGGCCGGGACCGGCGGGGCGGTAGGGCGCGGGCCGCCCGGCGGGGCCCACGGGGTTGGGTCCGGCCGACCCCTCCCAGACCGCGCCCGCGGCGGGCCAGATCACGTGCGTTGCGCCGCCCTGCGTCTCCAGCAGAACCAGGGACGCCGAGCCGTCCTCCAGGACTGCTCGGAACGTGACCCCGTCCGTCGCCGATCGCTCGGCGCCGTCCTCGACCCGGGCGTCCCCCATCACCCACAAGGTGCCCTCCAGCTCCTCCGGGACCCCCCGGGGCTGGAACTCCGGGTCGCCCGGGCCGGCCTGCAGCGCGATCACCGCGCCGACCACGATCGCGGCGGCGAGGGCGACCCAGGCGAACGTCCGTCGCCGCCGTCGGGCCGCGAGGTCGACGACGTTGGAGGGTCGATCGGCGCGCGCGGCGGGGGTCGCGAGGTCGGCGGACCAGGACTTGGCGTCGTCATCGCCCGCGGCCGCGGGGGTCGCGAGGTCGGCGGACCAGCCCTTGGCCTCCAGCGTGCGCTCGACCAGGGCGTCGAGCCGGGCGCGGCCGGCGTCGCTGAGGGGCATCGGGGCGTCGTCCAGCAGGTCCTCGGCCTCGAGGATGCCGTCCATGATCTGCGCGAGGCGGGGATCTCGATCGGCGGCGGCGCGGAGCTCGGCGAGCTCGTCGTCGTCCAGGTCGAGCGGGTATCGGTCGAGCAGGTCGCGGACTCGGGGATCGAGCGTCATGGCGCCAACTCCAGCCGACGGAGGCGAGCGCCGAGCGCGGCGCGTGCCGAGCCGAGGATCCGCTTCGCCCCCGCGCCGCTCATCCCGAGCTCCGCGCCGACGTCCTCGAGCGTCCAGCCCTCGAAATAGTAGCGGAGCACCGCGGTGCGCCGGGGCTCGCGCAGGCGGTCGACGGCCTCGCGGATGCGACGGGACCGACGCTCCGTGGCCACCCGGGCTTCCGGACCCCCGCCCGCGCTCGGGAGGCCCTCGAGGAGCGGGTCGGTGCCCGGCGGGCGCGACGCCTCCAGCACGTGCGTGTCCCGCAGAGCGCGCACGGAGTCGCGGCGATTCCGGGTCCGGTAGAGGTCCAGGGCCGCGTTTCGGGCGGCCCGGCGCGCGTAGGTGAGGAAGCGGTCGGGGTGCTCGATGTCGTCGATGTGGGCCACCAGCCCCTCGATGGCCTCCATGAACGCGTCCTCGGCGGACGCGGAGTCGCGCAGGATCCGAAAGGCGTCGCGGGTGAGGACGGGCTGGAGCGTGTTCACCAGGGGCCGGAGCGCCGCCCCGTCGCCCGCCTGGCAGCGCCGCACGAGGCTCGCGACGGTCTCCCTTCGCGTCGCGGGGGCCTTCCTGTGTCGGTCGCTCACCGTCGCCCCCCGCACCAGCCTCGGCGTCGATGCTAGCACCGCGGCGGGGAGGGTTCGTTCGGCGGCGGGGAGGTGGCTCATGTCCTTCATGACGGAGAAACCGAGGGGTCCGGACGATCTTTTTTCGCCGCCGCGTCGAAAAAGGTCCCGCCGGTCTGCGTTCAAGGATCGGTGGTCGGGGGACGCGGCCGTGGCGGCTCGGTCCTTCATGTTCCTTTTGCGCGAGGCACGGGTCGGTTTCGCCGCCGGCGCGCTCCCCGGTCACCTCCCTCGCCGCTGATAGCATCGCGCGGTGAGCGGCGAAGCCTGCGTGCGACACCCCTCCGCCCCGGCCGTGCGTCGGTGCGTCGGGTGCTCCCGGGTCTACTGCGGGGACTGCGTGGTGCCCACCCTCGACGCCTCGGCGGCCGACGGGTACGGCGTGTGCGACCCCTGCCGAGACACCGTCGCTCCCCACCGCTGGAACCGCTTCGCGGCGGGGCTGCCCGACGACATCGCCGATCACATCGTCGACGCCCTCGTCCGGCCTCGTCGCGCCCTGCTCCGCGCCTCGTTCGGGGACGTCCCCTGGGGAGGGCTGGGGGCCGTGGCCGTCGCGGGCTGCGTCGGCGCCGCGTGGGTGCTGCTGCAGCTCGTGAGCCCGGACCTCCCGGGGGGAGCTCGCTTCGGCAAGGGCTTCCTCGGGGCGTGGGAGCCCGCGGGGGCGGCGGTGGTCTTCCTGCTCACGATGCACGCCCTCCAGCCCCAGGGCGACGGACCCTCCGCCCCGGTGCGTCGCTCGATGGCCATCGTCGTCACGGCGGGCGTGCCGCTGGCCCTCACGGCGGCGGCCGCCGGGGTCGTCGGGTTCGGGGTGCCCCTCTTCGTCCCCGCCCCCTGGCCGGGCGTGCTCGCGGGGGGCGCGGTTGCGCTCGCCGCGCTGTGGTCGGCGGGCCTGGCGGGCCGGGGACTCGCCTTGCGGAGGGCGGCGAGCACGCCCGTCGCCCTGGCGTCGGCCGCGTCCGCGCTGGTGATCACCGGCCTCGTCGTCGCCCTGCTCGTCTGGCTCCGCTTCGCGCCGAAGCCGCAGGGTCTGACCATGTGACCCGAAGTGGTTGTCCATGAGTTACCGTGAGTGACCATGAGTGACTACTTGACGCTCGAAGAAGCCGCCGAGTTCCTGGGCACGTCCCGGACCACGCTGTACCGCTGGTTGCGCACGGGGAAGGTGCCCGGGCACAAGCTCGGGCGCCGATGGCGGTTCCTGCGGAGCGAGCTCGACGAGCTCCGTCGCGGGGCTCCGACGTCCGAGGGTCGGGGCGCGACCGGGGCGGAGGAGCTCATCTGGGACGCGGCGGACGCGGGGGCCGACGCCGTGCACGTCCTCCCCGTGGGGGAGGGGTTCGAGGTCCGGCGGCGGACCGCGGAGGGGCTGCGGACGGTGGCCATCCTGAGCCCGGAGGCCTTCGCCGACCTCGATCGGGAGTGGTCGCGCCGCAGCCGGCCCGTGCGGGAGGCCGGGAAGCGTCGCCTCTTCCTCGCGCGGGACGGAGGGGGCGTCCGGCGGCTGCAGGTGCGGTACCGGCGGTTGGAGACGTTCGCCGGGGAGCGCGTCACGCTGCGCCTCCTCCCGGAGGACCCGACCCGCGCCTCGATCGATCGCATCGCGCCCCGCGCCGAGGACGCGTCGGCGCTGCGCCGGCTGTGCGCGCTCCGCCGCGGCGTGGTGCTGGTCTCCGGACGCTCGGGCTCCGGGCGCACGACGACCGCGTACGCGTGTCTGGCGGAGGCGGCCGCGGCGGGGAGCCGCGTCGTATTCACCCTCGAGGAGGCGGTCGGCACCTTCCTGCCCGGCGTCGACCAGGTGGAGGTCGCGCTCGACGACGAGCGGGCGGTCCGCGCGGCCTTCGAGGCGGTGATGGACTCGGATCCCGACGTGCTGTTCGCGGCCTCGGCGTCCACCCGGGCTCCGCGCGAGGCGCTGTGGGGGCTGTGCCTGTCGGCGGCCGAGACGGGGCACCTGGTATTCGTCCAGCTCGAGGCCGAGGGCGTGGAGGACGCGGCGGGGACGTTCATCTCGGCCCTGGACCGGCCGCCCGGAGATCACCTCGTCGGGGGGGTCTGGCAGGAGGTCGTGCGCGGCGACGGGCCGCCGCGCGCGCGGTTCGAGTTCCTCGCCTGAGCGTCGACGTCAGTCGATCAGGGGGCGCCAGGGGTGGGCGTCGAGCAGGGCGCGGGCGCGCTTGCGGAGGCTGGAGGGGAGGCGGCCCCGGGCGGCGGCCTTGGCGGCGCGTCCGAGCTCGGAGCCGTTGGGGAAGCGACGCGCCGGGTCCACGGCCATCGCGATCGCCAGCACCGCCTCCAGGTCCGGATTGACGTCCAGAGACAGGTCCCCGGGACGCACGGGGCGGTGGTCGACCACGCGGAGCAGCGTCTCCACCGCGGTCCTCCCCGACGCGGGGGGGCGCCCGGTGAGGGCCCGGTACAACACGGCCCCGAGCCCGTAGATGTCGGTCGCCGTGGTGACCGCGTGGCTCATGGCCTGCTCGGGCGACATGTACGCGGGCGTGCCCACCACGTCGTGCTGCGTGAGCGTCCCCTCGGAGTGCCAGAGCTTGCTCACCCCGAAGTCCAGCACCTTCCACGCCGCGCCGTCGCGTGTCTCCGCGCGGAAGAGGTTCCCCGGCTTGATGTCCCGGTGGATCACGCCGCCTGCGTGGGCGTGGTCGAGCCCCAGCCCGACGTCCACCGCCAGCCTCACGGCGTCGTCCACCTGCAGCTGGCCCTCCGCGCGCAGCAGCTCGCTCAGGGTCTTGCCCCGCAGCAGGTCCATCGCGATGAACGGCGCGCCTCCCTTGGACACCCCGACCTCGTGCACGTGCACGACGTGGGGGGAGCTGAGCGACGCCGCGATCTCGCCCTCCTGGAGGAACCGCGCCACGATCCGCGGCTCGTTCGCCATCCGGTCGTAGAGCACCTTCACCGCGCACTGCCGGCCGTCCTCGTGCACCGATGCGTACACCTCGCCCACGGCCCCCCGCCCGATGAGCGCGCCCAGCCGACGGCCGCCCAGGACCTCGCCCGTGTGGCGCCCCGCCGAGCCCCGGCCCGTGCCCATCGCGTCGAGCTCCTGGCGGACCTCCTCGAACTGCGCCTCCTTGCGCTCGGCCCGTCGGGACGCGTCGCTCGCCTGCTTCATCACGCGCCGGAGCGTGGCGCGGGCGGTGCGGCCGTCGAGCAGCGTCGCCCCCAGGACGAGCGGGACCATCCCCGTCATCCAGAGCTTCGCGCCGATGCTGGCCTCGGACGCGCTGAACAGCCCCGGGTCTTCGAGCAGGCCCGCCGTCATGAACGCGGACATGACGAAGTAGGCGAACGTCGCCGCGAGGCAGATGACCAGCCCCCCGACGCGGTCGTTGCCGCGCCCGAAGAAGGAGATCCCCAGGGTCACGGCGAGGGGGGTGGGGGAGAACACGCCGAGGTGGAACTCGCACAGGGTCGAGGCCACGACGGCCAGCCCTCCCCACGTGCGGAAGAGGCCACGGGTCCACGCCCGCTCGTCGCGCACGATGAAGACGACGGCGAAGGAGAAGATGCTCAGGAGCCCCGTGGTCAGCGCCGTGGACGCGCGGATCGCGGGCACGCCCCCCATCAGCGGGATCGTCAGGGCGCAGATCCCGGTGATGATCCCCAGGGCCCACCCCATGGATCGGGCCCGCCCCACCTCCTCGGCGTGGAGGGCAGAACGATGGCCCCGACGCGTCTCGCGCGCCGGGGCCGCCGTCTGCAGGCTCTCGGGGTCCAGGTCGAGCGTCGCGGGATGCGCGTCGCCGACGATGGTGGGCTCTTCGTCCTCCACGACCCTCGATGCTACTCCGGGTCCGCGCCGGGTGCCGTCACGACGAACGAGAGGTCCCAGGTCGCGAGCACCACGCCGTCGTCGCCGTACAGGGTCGTGGGGACGACGTACACCGAGTCGCTGAACATCGACGCCGCGTCCTCCGGCGTCTCCGGCTCGAGCGTGAACGTGAAGGTCACGCTGTTCAGCGCGGGCACGTCCTCGTAGGCGGGAGGCTCGACGGTCACGATCGCGCCCTCGGCGTCCTCGGGCGTCATCGTGAGGTCGTACTTCACGTTGACCGTGAACTCCTCGATGCCGGTGAGGACCTGCGTGACGATCTCGTAGCCGTCCGACGGGTACACCATCAGCTCGTCGTCCGTGATGCTGCCGTCCTCGTTCAGATCGAGGCCCGAGTCCGTCCACAGCGCGACCATCTTCATCGCCTCCACGGGGTCCTGGGTGGCGGCGGGCACGCCGATGGTCTTGCCGTTGACGTCCGCCAGGGCGGCCTGGAGCATCGGCGCGGCGGCGTCGGCCGAGCAGGTGCCCACGACCTCCGCCTTCGGGCCTTCGCCGTAGGGGTCGAACGCGTTGCGCACTTCGGCGTCGGTCGCGTACACGAAGATCGGCACGGCGCCCTCGCGGAACCCGTTGCCGCCGAGCGTGCCGCCGCCGGGGATGCTCTCGTCGTAGGACTGCCCGGCGAGGCCGCCGAAGGGGTCCATCGGCGACGCCATGAAGGGCAGCACGTCGGTCTCGGGGTCGTAGAGCCCGTCGCAGTTCATGTCGTAGCCGATGCCCGTGGACGCCTGGTACAGCGACTCGATCGACGACTCGGGCCAGTCGAGGCCGCCCGACGCGACGAGCCCGTCGAGCGCGCTCTGCACGAGGGCCAGGTCGGTCGTCTGCTGCACGCGGTGGTGGTACGGCTTGTCCGGCGCCTCGGCCATGATCCCGCTGACGTAGTCGTCGTGGGAGGCGACGCCGAAGGTCAGGTCGGGGATCAGCCCGCCCGCCTCGGTCACGACCTGGGAGAAGTTCGCCGCGACGTCGTCGAGCGTGCCCTGCATGGAGCCCGTCTCGTCCAGGATGAACATGACGTCGCCCAGCTGGATCTGCGTGTCGTAGGTGACCGTGACGTCCGAGATCTCGCCCGCCGGGATCTGCGTCGTGAACGCGTCGCAGGACTCCTGCGGGTTGTTCGGGTCCGTGCCGCAGACCTCCTCCTGGAGGTCGGTGAAGCCGTCGCCGTCGGCGTCGGGATCCACCGGATCCTGGTCCTGCGAATCGGGGATGCCGTCGTTGTCGGAGTCCTGGTCGAAGTTGTCCGGGATCGAGTCGCCGTCCACGTCGCCCCAGCCCTCGACGCCGTCGGGCACGCCGTCGCCGTCGAAGTCGTCGTCGAGCGAGTCGGCCGTTCCGTCGCCGTCGCTGTCCTCGTCCAGGAAGTTCGGAATCCCGTCGCCGTCGATGTCGTCGAAGGACTCGCTGTCGTCGGGCACGCCGTCGCCGTCGCTGTCGCCGTCGAGGTAGTTGGGCGCGCCGTCGCCGTCGCTGTCCGACGAGCCCTCGACCGAGTCGGGGATGCCGTCGTTGTCGGCGTCGCCGTCCAGGAAGTCGGGGACGCCGTCCGCGTCGCTGTCGCGCGGGGGCGTGTCGTCGGCGCCCTCCACGGAGTTGCCGATGCCGTCGCCGTCGGTGTCGTCGTCCTCGGAGTCCGCGATCCCGTCGCCGTCGCTGTCGATGTCGACCGCGTCGATGCGCCCGTCTCCGTCCAGGTCCCCGCTGCCCTCCCAGAGATCGCTCAGGCCGTCGCCGTCGCTGTCGTCGTCCAGGAAGCTCGGGACGCCGTCGCCGTCGTAGTCGATCGAGCCCTCGTCGGCGTCGAGCACGCCGTCGCCGTCCGAGTCGGTGTCCACGTAGTTCGGGCGCCCGTCGCCGTCGGGGTCTTCGGTGCCCTCCAGGTCGTCCTCGATGCCGTCGCCGTCGCTGTCCCGGTCGCCCCAGTCCGGGGCGCCGTCCGCGTCGGTGTCCATCGCCGGGCCGTCCGTGGGTCCGCCCCACTCGTCCTCGTTCGTGATGCCGTCGCCGTCGTAGTCGAGGTCGTCCACGTCGAGCTCGCCGTCGCCGTCCACGTCGTCGTCGAGGTAGTTGGGGACGCCGTCGCCGTCCCAGTCCGCGTCCGTCTCGGAGAAGTCCGGGATGCCGTCGCCGTCGCTGTCGCCGTCGAGGTGGTTGGCGATGCCGTCGCCGTCCGGGTCCTGCTCGGGTGCCGCGAGCTCCACCTCGTCGGAGATCCCGTCGCCGTCCGAGTCCATGTCCATGGAGTCCGGCACGCCGTCGCCGTCGCTGTCGCCGCTGCCCTCGTCGTCGTTCGGCACGCCGTCGCCGTCGAAGTCGTCGTCTTCGTCGTCGCGCTCGGCGTCGCCGTCGGAGTCGAGGTCCAGGAAGTTGGGGCGGCCGTCGCCGTCGATGTCGTCGGAGCCCTCGGCGCGGTCGGAGAAGCCGTCGCCGTCGGAGTCGTCGTCGAGGTAGTTGGAGACGCCGTCGAGGTCGAAGTCGCCGGGCCCCTCGACGCGATCGGAGATGCCGTCGCCGTCGCTGTCGACGTCGAGGAAATCCGGCGTGCCGTCGCCGTCCGAGTCGACGGGCGTGTGCGCGGGGAAGCCCGCCTCGTAGTCGTCGTCGATGCCGTCGCCGTCCGAGTCGGAGTCGACGCGGTTGGGGAGGCCGTCGCGGTCCGGGTCTTCGTCGCCCTCGACGGTGTCGGGAATGCCGTCGCCGTCGTCGTCGTCGTCCTCGCTGTTGACCAGGCCGTCGCGGTCGATGTCGTGCTCGTCCGCGGCGGGATCCCACCCCGGCGTCCGCTCGAAGTCGTCGTCGGCGGGGGCGGGGGGCGCCCAGGGATCGGTGACGGGGACGGCCTCCTCGTTCTGGGAGGTGAGCCCGCAGCCGACGGCCGCGCCCAGCAGGGACGTCAGGGCGAGTCGGTGGATGAGGCGGAGCGTGCTTGCGGAGAGGCTGGGTCGAGACATGAGGTCGTCCGGGTGCTGCAGGGTTGTTGCGAGCTGTTGACGACTTCAGTCCACCTTTCGAGGGGTTACGGAGGGGCCACAATGGGCGGGAGGGGGCTCGTGACCTCGCTGTGACCTCGGGCCGGCACGACTCGTGCGACACAGACGGTCGGAGGTGGTGCATGAGTCTCCGCGACCCGCGGAGGGAGACCCCGTGGACCGACGGCGCGTCGTCGCCCGGTCGGCGGGCTGTGCGTCCGTCCACGATGCCGGGGCCGCGCGCTGTGCCCGAAGGCACAGGCGGGCGCGAGCGATGACGACCGCGCGCCTCCCCCGAGCCATCGCCCCCCTCCGGCGCCTGCTGGACCGCGCCACGGCCGATCGCATCCGCCGCATGCCCTTCGCCGACGCCGGTCACGGCTACGACAAGTTCGGGCTGCACCCCGACTGGGTGGCGTGCGGGGCGGGCCTGATGACGCCGCTGTACAAGACGTGGTTCCGGGTGACTTCGCACGGCTCGGAGCATGTGCCGAGTCGAGGAGGCGCGGTCCTCGCCTGCAACCACAGCGGGATGATCCCGCTCGACGCGATGATGGTCTGGACCGACCTCGTCATGCAGACGGACCCTCCGCGGGCGCCCCGGGTCGTCATGGACCACTTCGTGGGCGGGATGCCCTTCCTGAGCGTGCTGTTCGCTCGCGTCGGGGCGGTGGGGGGCAGCCGGGCCAACTTCCACGAGCTGCTCGACTCGGGGGAGCTCGTGCTCGTCTTCCCCGAGGGCGTGCCGGGGATCGCGAAGCCGTTCAAGGACCGGTACCAGCTGCGGCCCTGGCGGGAGGGGCACGTGGAGATGGCGATTCGGCACGGGGTCCCGGTCGTGCCCGTCGCCGTGATCGGCGCGGAGGAGCAGATGCCGCAGCTCGCGAAGATCGACGGCATCAAGCTCTTCGGCACGCCCCACCTCCCGATCCCCGCGACCCCGGTTCCGCTGCCGGTCCACTACCACGTGCACTACGGCCCGCCGGTCGCGGTGCACGAGACCTGGACGCCGCAGCAGTCCAACGATCCCGAGGTCCTCGCCGAGGCGGCCGCGCGCGTGCGGGACGCGGTGGAGGACCTGATCCGCGTCGGTCTGGCGCAGCGCGAGGGCATCTTCCGGTGACCGCGCTCCTGGTCACGGGTGCGACGACTCCGCTGGGTCGCCTCTTCGTGGAGACGTCCGCGGCGAACCCCTCCGTGCGCCACGTCGTCGCGGTCGGTCGCGAGCCGGCGGAGGCGACGCCCTGGGCCGACGGGCTCGACGGCGTGACCTACCTGCAGATCGACCTCACGCGCAGCCGGTCGATCCGGCGGGTGCTCTTCGGCCCCGTTCGGGACCTCGGCGTGGACGTCGTCGTGGACATGGCCCGGCACCGAGGCGCCGGGGCGCGGGGGCGAAAGGTCCACCGCCTCAACGTCGAGTCCACCCGGCTGATGCTCCGCCTGGCGGAGAACCACCCCACGCTCACCACGTTCGTGCATCGCGGGTCCGGGCAGGTCTATCGCATCCGAGCGGAGCAGCCGGACGTGCTCCAGGAGGACCAGCCCCTGGACCTGTCGCCGTCCGCGCCGCAGTGGGTGCGCGATCGGGTCGAAGCCGACGTCGCCGTGTGCGGGCGGATGGGCATGAACGGGCTGCGGATCGTCGTGCTGCGGTGCGCCGAGATCCTCGCGCCCGAGATGGGCTCGCAGCTCCTGGACTTCTTCAGGTCGCGCGTGTGCGCCCGGCCCCTCGGGTTCGATCCGATGGTGGGCGTCCTCAGCCTGCAGGATGCCGTGGCCGCGCTGACGGCGGCGGTCGAGGGCGACGCCCAGGGGGTGTTCAACATCCCCGGTCGGGACGTCCTGCCCCTGTCCGAGGCGATCCGCCGCGTGGGGCGCCGAGACCTCGCCCTGCCCGGGCCCGCCCTCGGTCCCCTCTACCGAGCCCGCGCGCGGCTGCGGGGCACGGAGTTCCGGTACGACCTGAACCAGTGGCGGTTCCACTTCTCGGCGGTCTTGTCCGGCCGCAGGGCCCGCGACGAGCTCGGCTACGAGCCCCGGCACCCGGTGGACTGGGCCTCCCTGGCCCGCTTCGTCGCCTGACTAGATCTGGATCGGCCACTCGTTGGCGGGGCGGCTGCGGTGGTACTCGGTCCACAGGTCCAGGTAGATGCGCGTGAGCTCGTCCGGGCTCATGTGCTTCGGCTGGAATACGACGTTGGCGTCGTTGAACTCCCGCCACGGCCGGCCGAGGAGGCGGCCCTCCTTCCCCAGTCGATCCCAGGCGCGCGTCCCCGGGTAGGGGGTGGCGATGGCGAACTCGGCGACCTGGATGTCGCCCGCGTCGCAGATGCCCATGACCTTGTCGAACACGCTCTTGTCCTCGGTGTCGTGCCCGATCGAGAACGACGCGTACACCTCGAGTCCGTGGTCCTGGATCGTCTTCACCGTGTCGATCGCCTTGCGCGCCGCTTCGGGACCGCTGTCCTTCGAGGTCGCCTCCCGCGACGTGTGGCCGAACCCGAACATCAGGTAGACCATGTGCACGCCGAGGGAGTTCATCGCGTCCCAGAACGGCTTGCCGACCTGGTGGATGAACTGCGGGCCGGAGCCGATGTAGGCGATCTCCGTGTCCAGGTCCGCGCACGCCTCGGCCACGTCGACGAGGTGCTGCTGCACCGCGCGGGCGGGCAGGAAGGTCGTGTCCTCCGTGAGCGTCGCCCCGCGGCGGCCGCCCATGGTCGCGAACTTCTCGAAGCACGCTCGGATGTACTCGGGCGGGAACATGCGCAGCTTGGGGCCCATGTACCGCGGCACGACGCAGTGGGAGCACGGCAGCGGGCAGCCCCGGGAGAACTGCAGCGGGAAGTCCACCGCCGGGTTCACCGCCACGCCGGACTCGCGCGCCGAGTCGACCCAGTCCGCGTACAGCTCGTACTTGGGGATCGGCGCGCCCGCCGTGTCCCAGACCGTGTCCGCCGAGTAGCGACGCTTGAGCTCGCCCGCCTCGAAGTCGGCGAGCATCGTCGGCCACACGCCCTCCCCCTCGCCGATGCACACGGCGTCGACGTGGTCGAGCACGACGTCCGGCATGAGCGTCGTGAAGATGCCGCCCGCGACCACCGGCACGCCGAGGGCGCGGTACGCGTCCGCGATCTCCATCGCGCGGTCGGCGGCGGGGGTGAAGATCGGCATGGCGACGAGGTCGGGCCCGCGCTCGGGCTCCACGCGCTTCACGCGGTCGTCGTGGAAGGTGACTTGCCAGTGATCGGGGGTCACGGAGGCGAGGGACGCGGCTCCCATCGCGGGGGTGCCGATGTAGGGATGGGCCTCGACGGCGCGGAGCTCCGGGTGGCAGTCCCGGGGGCGGTCCCAGCTGGAGTAGACGAAGTGGACGTGCATCGAGACCTCGATCAGGCCGCAGGGGCCAGGGTGGCCGTGAAGTGGCGCAAGTGCGCGGGTTCATGGACGATCCGGAGGCCGCGCAGCCCCTCCGCGGAGCGCGCGACGCGGGCCCCGATCGCCACGACGTAGTCGACGTGGCTCTGGGTGTAGACCCGGCGCGGCAGAGCGAGCCGGACGAGGTCGCCGTGGGCGGCCGATCCGAACATCAGGCTGCCGACCTCGACGGTTCGGATCCCGCCCTCGAGGTAGAGTTCGCAGGCCAGGGCCTGTCCGGGGAAGGCCTCGGGGGGGATGTGGGGCAGGGCGGCGCGCGCGTCGATGAACACCGCGTGGCCCCCGGACGGTCGCACGACGGGCAGGCCGATGTCCGCGAGCCCCTCGGCGAGGTAGGCGACGGTGCGCAGCCGGTAGGCCAGGTAGTCGGGGTCCAAGACCTCGCGCAGCCCCTGGGCCATCGCCTCGAGGTCGCGTCCGGAGAGGCCGCCGTAGGTGGGGAACCCCTCGGTCAGGACCTCCACGTCGCGCAGCCGGGCCGCGAGGTCCGGGTCCCGCAGGGCGAGGAAGCCGCCGATGTTCACCAGCGCGTCCTTCTTGCCGGACATGAGGACGCCGTCGCACAGCGTGAACATGTGGCGGGCGATCTCGTCCGCGGTGCGATCCGCCCACTGCGGCGACCGACGCCGGACGAGCCCGGCGTTCTCGGCGAATCGCGCGGCGTCCAGGAACAGCGGGACCCCGTGCTCGCGCGCGAGCCGGCTCGCCGCGGCGAGGTTCTCCGGGGACACCGGGTGGCCGCCGAGCGCGTTGTTGGTGACCGTCATGATCACGAGGCCGACGCCCCCCGCCGTGAGCTCGCGCTCGAGGGCCTCGAGGTCGATGTCGCCCTTGAACGGGTGCGAGTCCTCCCACAACAGGGCCGCCGCCGTCGGCAGATCGACGGCCGTCGCCCCGGCGCGCTCGACGTGCGCGCGGGTGGTGTCGAAGTGCGTATTGGACACCACCCGGTCCCCGGGCTTCAGCATCACGGTGCACAGCAGGTTCTCGGCCGCGCGGCCCTGGTGGGTCGGGATGACCTCGTCCATCCCGGTGAGGTCGCGCACGACGTCGCGCAGCCGGTAGTACGACCGGCTGCCCGCGTAGGACTCGTCCGCGCGCATCACGGCGGCCCACTGTTCGATGGACATCGCCCCCGTGCCCGAGTCGGTCAGGAGGTCGATGAGGACGTCGTCGGCGCGGAGCCCGAACAGGTTCCAGCCCACCTCCCGCAGCAGCCGCTCCCGCTCGGGCCGCGTCGTGAGCCGCATGGGCTCGACCGTGCGGATGCGGAAGGGCTCGATGATCGGGAGCGGCGGGAGGGAGTCGGCCATATCAGGCGTCCGCCTCCCGGGGCGATCCGGTGAGGAAGCAGCCGTACTCCAAGCGCTCGTCGAGCCGGCAGGACCACACGAGCTCGCCGTCGTGCACGGTGATGTCCGGGCAGCCGTCGCACATGTTCATGGAGCCGTCGGCGGTCATGTCGATCGGCTGGATGAACAGGATCGTCTGCAGGTGCACCTTCTTGCCCACCCGCCCCGGGTGGGCGATCCGGGATCGCAGCCAGGACCCCGCGGCGCGACGGGCGCCGCTGTCGATCAGGCCGAGCGCGGGCATCGTCAGGCGGCCCATGCCCAGGACCCGCGGGTCGCTGTAGGCGAGGTACCGGCCCGCCAGGAGGTGGTGCGCCGTCTGGACGGCCTCCATGTACCGCGGGCCCACGTAGCCGAAGATCTCCTCGCCGTCTCCGTACCGGCCCACGAGCGTCCACTTGAGGGTGTTCGGATCGACGGTCCCGCCGAGGTAGGCCGCCGCGTCGAAGTCCGGCCAGCGCTCGCGGACGCGCCCGATCAGGGTCGGGGTCGTCAGCGGCTCGGGGTTGTCGATCTGGTCCTTGTAGACGAGGCGATCGGGGTCGATCTCCTCGCCGCCCGCGTAGTAGTGGAACTCGTCCGTGCGCATCGTCCGGTAGAGGATGAAGACCATGCTGTGGACGATGTCGATGTGCTCGCCCGCCCACGCGATCAGGTCGGGGACGTAGTGCGCGGTGTCGGGATAGACGGTCGAGTTGAAGGCGATCGACAGGCCACCCACGTCGTCGATCATCTTCGCGAAGTGCAGGCGCAGCTCGTTGAGCTCGAGCTCGTTCTTGCCCTTCCAGCCCTTGCGGGTCTGGCCGGAGTCGATATGCAGCGTGAACCCGTGCACTCCGGCGTCCTTGAGCTGCTCGACGAGCTCCCGCGTGAGCTCGCGGCCGTTCGTATTGATGACGGGCTTGAGGTCGTACTCGTTCCGCACCATGCGGACGATGTCGACGACGCGGGGGTGGGTCAGGGGGTCGCCGCCCGCGATGGAGATGGAGTCGACGGTGCGCTGGGACGTGAACGCGTCGAGGTCGGCGCGGACCTGCTCCATCGACTTCTCGCTGTGCGGATCGTTGCGCGAATAGCACCCCTTGCACGTGAGGTTGCACTTCTTCGTGGGCTCGAGCCACGCGAGTACGTTGTCGTTGAGGGTCCAGGGGAGCCGGTAGTAGGAGCGAGGATGGACAGGGGAGACGCGCACGACGGACCTCCAGGAGCGGGTGCGCGCGGAGACTCCTCCTGTGCGCCCCGGGCCACCCTGACCGTCGTCAGTGCGCGCCCCGGAAGCGGGCGGGAGGAGGCGCCGCCGGGCAGAATGGCGCCGGAGGTCGCATGCGCCACGCAGCCCTGTCCCTGTCGCTGATCGTCCTCGTCGGCTGCCCGACCGACGGGGGCGACCCCACGCCCTCCGTCCCCAAGGCGCTGGTGATCGGCCTCGACGGGGTCCGCGCCGACGCCGTCGCGGCGGCCGACACCCCCGAGCTGGACGCGCTCATGGCGACCGGCGCGTGGACCCTCGATGGGAGCACGCAGCTCACGGGCCCGACCGTCTCGGGGCCGGGCTGGACGTCGATCCTCACGGGGTTCGAGGTCGTGGACCACGGCATCGTGAGCAACGACGGCTGGGACAATCGCGTTCCGGGCACGCCCACTTGGTTGTCGCGCGCGCGTGAGCAGGGCATCGCCACGGTGGCCGCGATCCACTGGGTCCCGATCCTCACCGGGCTCATCGAAGACGGCGCCCTCACCGACCAGATGATCGGCACGGACGACGAGGTCGCCGACGGCATGGCCGACTACGTGCGTGCGGGCGACCACACGCTGCACTTCGTACACCTGGACGACGTGGACGGCGCCGGACACTCCACGGGCTTCTCCGTCGACAACCCCGACTACATCGCCGCCGTCGAGGCCCAGGACGTGCGCATCGGGCGGATGATGCGGGCGGTGGAGTCGCGGCCCGAGGACGAGTCCTGGCTCGTCGCGGTGACCACGGACCACGGCGGCAGCGGCACCGGGCACGGGGGGCTGGATGCGGACAATCGCACCATCCCGGTGATCCTCCACGGCCCCGCCTGGGACGGCGTGGAGCTCGAGGGCGGCGGGGCCTTCACCCACATGGATCCGATGACGACCGCCGCGGATCACGTGGGCGTGGCGATCGACGAGCGGTGGGGGCACACCGGGCGCGTCGTCCCCGCCCGCTGACGGGAGTCCGCCGACCTCGGTAGCCTATGGCCGTGGTGTACGACGACGAGATCCCGCGCCTCCCCAAGCTGCGGCTCGCGGGGTGCGTCATCGACTTCGACGCCCGGTGTGCGCGATGGCCGGGCGAGGAGCGGACGCTCACCCCCACGGAGGTGAAGCTGCTCGCGTACCTCTCGGACCAATCCGGGCGCGTCGTCTCCCAACGGGAGCTGCTCAAGGAGGTGTGGGGCTACCGCGGAGGGGTGGTCTCCCGGACCGTGAAGACGACGATGGGTCGCCTCCGGGGCAAGGTCGAGCGGGACCCGTCCGCGCCCGACCACCTCCTGACCGTCGTGGGCGCCGGCTACCGGTTCAGGGCCGGTGACCCGCGGCCCGAGGAGCCGACGGTCGACGGGCCCGTGGACGCGCCCTCCCCCGCCGCCCTGCACGACCTCCCCGATCCGAGCTCGCCGGTGCATGGGCGCGAGCTGGAGGTCGCGCAGGTGTTGGCCGCCGTCGCCCCCGGCAGGCTCGTCACGCTCGTCGGGCCCGCGGGCGTGGGGAAGAGCAGGCTGGCGCTGGAGGTGGCGCACCAGGCCGCCGAGCTCGGCCGATTCGACGAGGTCCGCCGCGCCCCCGGGGAGTCGGCGCGGGGTCGGGACGACGTCGCGGGAGCCGTGGCCACGGCCCTCGGGATCGACCCGGACGCGACCGACGGCGACGTCGCGCGGGCGGTGGGGGCCGCGCTCCAGGGTCGAGGCAAGGTCCTGCTCGTCCTGGACGACCTCGACGGCGCGGCCGACGACCTCGACCACCTGCCCTCCGACTGGATCGAAGCCGCGTCCGGCCTCGCCGTGCTCAGCACCTGCCGTCGCCCCCTCGGGGTGCAGGGCGAGCGGGTCGAGGTGGTGCGCCCGCTGGACGACGAGGCCGCCGCCCGGCTGTTCCGGGAGCGCGCGGGCGACGCGATGCTCGCGGGCTATCGCGCCCCCTCGCGCCTGACGCCGGTGCTCCAGCGGCTGGACGGGCTCCCCCTCGCCATCGAGATGGCGTCGTCCTGGGCCGGGTTCCTCGCCCCCGAGGACCTGCGGACGCGGCTGGATCGCCAGCTGGATCTGCTGCGCTCCGACGGCCCCGAGGGTCGGCACACGTCGCTGGCGGCGGCGTTCGCGTCGTCCTGGGATCTGCTGGACGAGCACGAGCGCGACGCCCTGGGTCAGGCCTCCGTCTTCGCCGGACCCTTCTCGGTCGAGGCCGCCGAGTGGGTCGTCCGGCCCACGGCGGGGCGACCCCTGCAGGTGCTGCGTCGCCTCTGCGACCTCTCGCTCGTGCAGCAGGTCGAGCGGGACGACGGGGGCTCGCCCGCGCTCCGCCTCCTGCACGCCGTCCGGGAGTTCGCCCGGTCCGCCGGCCCACCGCTCGAGGCCGAGGAGCGGCACGCTCGCTGGTTCGCCCGCCTCGGGTCGCGGTCGGCGGTGTCCGCGCTGGACGATCAGGGCGGAGCGGGGGCCCTCGCCGTGCTCGAGGACGCGCGGGGAGACCTCCGCCTCGCGGCCGAGCGGGCTCCGGCGATGGGGCTGGCGGACGTCGCCGCGGGCTGCGCGCGGGCCCTGCTCGCTCTGGCGCGGTTCCGGGGTCCGGTCCTCGCCGCGGGGGAGATCGCCGACCGCGTCCTCGCCATGCCGGACCTCGACCTGGGCCTGAAGGCCGAGCTGCTCATGGACCGGGCGCGCGCCCTCTTCGCCGCGGGGCAGGCCGCCCCGGCGACCCGGCGGCTCGAGCAGGTCCAGGAGCTGAGCTCCGACCCGGGCGTGCTCGCCGAGTGCCTGCGGCTGCGGGCGTCGGGGGCCGGGACCCGGGGGACGGCGGACGCCCTCGAGCTGGCGACCGCGGCTCTGGAGGCGGCGGGGGCGATGGGGGGCACGCGCGAGATCGGGCGGGCCGAGACGACCCTTGGGGTCATCCTCCGGGCCGCGGGCCGGGGGGCGGAGGCCAAGGAGCACCTCGACGCGGCGATCGAGCTGCTGCGCGCCGTGGGCGACGCGCGGACCGAGTGCCAGGCGCTCGAACACCTCGGCCGCCACGCCCTGGACCGGAGCCGTCCGGTGCGGGCGCGCTCCCTGTTCGAGTCGGCGCTGGAGTCCGCGCGGTCGATCGGGGCCCGCGGGATCGAGGCCGACCTGCTGGAGCGGCTGGCGACGCTCTCGGCGCTCTCGGGGCTCGAGACGGCGGGCGAGGACTTCGAGAAGGCGCTCGCCCTGCGGCGCTCGCTCGGCCATCGGCTGGGTGAGGGGTACACCCTCGCCAACCTCGGCGCGTACGAGGCGGAGCGTCGGCCGTCGGCGGCCCGCGAGCCGCTGGAGAAGGCCCTGGGGATCGCCCTCGAGGTGTCGGACAAGCGCCTCGAGGTGTCGGCGCGCGCGAACCTCGGCGAGCTGTACCTCGAGCTCGGCCGGCTCGACCACGCCGCGCGGCACCTGGAGCTGGCGCTGTCGCTCGCCACCGAGCTGGGTCAGCCCCGGCTCATCGGGTTCGCCCGGGGTGTCCTCGGTCAGATCGCCTACGCCCGGGGCGACGACGCGAGGGGCCGAGCGCTGGTGGACGCCGCCCTCGCCCAGCTCGAAGAGGCGGGCGTCCGCACCGATCACGTCCGCCTGCTCGAGCGGGCCGCGCAGTGCGAGATCGACGCGGGGAACCCCGAGGTGGCGCAGAGTTACCTCGACCGGGCCCACCAGGCGCGCGAGCTGAGCAAGGTCGACCGCCCCGCCACCGTCGTCCACTAGGCGAGCCCGTGCCGCTCCCCGATCCGACGCTGCAGCTGGGTGCGTTCGAGGTCTTCGAGACCATCGGCACGGGGGGCATGGGGACCGTCCGCCACGGCCGGCACCGCACCACGGGGGTGCCCGTCGCCGTGAAGTTCCTCGCCCCGGCGAGCGCTTGGGGCCGCGCCGCGAAGCGGATGTTTCGGACCGAGGTGCGGGCCGTCGCGTCGCTGGATCACCCGGGCATCGTCCTGGTCCTCGACCACGGGGAGGTGCCGGACGGGACGGCGGACGTCGCGGCGGGCACCCCGTACCTCGTCATGGAGCTGTGCAGCGGGGGCACGCTCGGTCGTCACCGCGGGGTCCTCGGTTGGCCGCGGATCCGGCCGCTGCTGCTGTCGCTGCTGTCCGCGCTGGGCCACGCTCACGCCCGGGGGGTCGTCCACCGGGACATCAAGCCCGCCAACGTCCTCGTGGGGACCCCGCTCGACCTGCGCCCGGGCGTGAAGCTGAGCGACTTCGGGATCGCGCAGGTCCGGGACCGCGAGGCGGGCGGCTCGGGGTCGGACGTGGGCCCGTTCCGCGCCGGGTACTTCGCGGGCAGCCCCCCGTATGCGCCGCCCGAGCAGCTCCTGGGTCGCGAGGCCGACATCGGGCCCTGGAGCGATCTGTACGCAGTCGGCTGCCTCGCCTGGGCCTTGATGTGCGGAGATCCGCCCCACGCGCGCCGGGACTACCGGGCCCTCGCCGCCGCCCGGGTGCGCGGCCGCCTGCCCCCCTTCGAGCCCCTCGATCCGACGCCCCCGGAGTTCGTGGACTGGCTGCTGCAGATGATGGCCGCGCGTCCGACGCAGCGCTTCCAATGCGCGGCCGACGCGGCCTGGGCGCTCCGGAAGTGCGCGCCGCGGACGGAGGAGGAGCGGGCGGGCTCGTTCGCGGCGGATCCCACCGGTCGCTGGCCGACGGCTACCGGCGTGTCGACGGATCCCGACTCCCTGGGCACGGAGCGCGGGAGCGCGGCTCTCGCCCCGACGCGGCTGGGGACGGTGGCGATCACGCTCGGCCCCGAGGACCTCCCCGACGTGGAGCTCGAGCCCGAGGCGGCGCGCCGGAAGGGTGTCCGGGCGCCCCTGCCCGACGACTGGAGGCCCGCGCGCACCGACCCCCCCGCCGCGCGCCTCGCCGGGGCGGGGCTCGGGCTGTTCGCGTTCCGGGCGGTGAGCATGGTCGGGCGCGAAGAGGAGCGCGACCGGATCTGGAGCGCGCTGCACGACGTCGTGCGCACGTCGATGGGGGAGTGCCTCGTCCTTCGCGGGTCCTCCGGCGTGGGCAAGTCGCGGCTCGCCCAGTGGATGTGCGAGCGCGCGGACGAGCTGGGCGTGGCCACGATCGGCCGGGCGCGGCACCACCCCGAGCGCGCGGGCGACGACGGCGTCGGCCCGATGATCCGCGGCCTGCTTCGAGTCCCCCGGGAGCCGCTGGACCTGCGGGCGTACGTGGGCCGGGCCCTGCGCGCGTGGGGCGTGGAGAGCGACCGGCTCGAGGCGGCCGCGATGGAGCTGATCGAGCCCGGATCCTCGTCGGCCGACGGGGGCCCGCACCGCGCGCTGGAGACCGAGGGCGACCGGTGGGAGGCGCTGGCCGCGATCGTCTCGGCCGCGGCCGCGGATCGACCGGTGCTGCTCCACTTCGACGACGTCCAGTGGGGCCCCCAGTCGCTCGCGGTGATCCTGCGCCTGCTGCGGGGCCGTCGCATCGACCGCGCCCCCGTCCTCGTGCTCGCGACCGTCCGGGACGAGGCCCTCGCGGCCGGGACCGCGGAGGCCGCCCTGCTCGACGCCGTGCTCGAGTCGCCCGGGTGCCGGGAGCTGAAGCTCGGGCCGCTCGGTCCGGAGGAGCACGCGGCGCTCGTGGGTGGCCTGCTGGGGCTCGAAGACGATCTCCACGCCGAGGTGGTGCGACGGACGGACGGGAACCCGCTCTTCGCCGTTCAGCTGCTCGGCGACTGGGTGCGGCGAGGGGTCCTCGAGGTCGGCCGCGACGGGTTCAGCCGCGCGGCGGGGGCGGGCGCGAGCATCCCCGACGACATCCACGCCCTGTGGGTGGGTCGGTTCGACGACGTGCTCGCGGGCGGCTCGGCGAGCTGGGACCGCGTCCTCGACACCGCGGCGGCCCTGGGCATGACCCTCGATCCGCGGGACTGGACGGAGGCCTCGGCCGTGGACGTGGAGGCCGCCGACGGACCGATGGTGCGCCTCCTGGCGGCGCGGCTGATCGAGGCCGACGGCGAGCGGGTCCGGTTCGTCCACGCGATGGCCCGGGAGAGCCTCCAGCGTCGGGCCGTGGAGGCCGGCCGGTGGGAGGAGGCGCACCTCGCCTGCGCGCGCGCCCTGGCCTCGCAGCACACCGCGGACGCGATCGAGCGGCGGGGCCTCCACCGACTCCAGGCGGGCGATCCCGAGGGCGCCTCCCTCGACCTGCGCACCGCCGCCTCGCACCGCATCGAGCGAGGCGACGTGGGGGCCGCCCAGGATCTCCTGGCCTCGCTGCTGGAGGCGTTGGACCGGGCCGACGTCCCCGGCCTCGACCCGCGTCGGCTCGAAGCGCGCCTCGATCTCTCGGAGCTCTCGCGCCGGAGCGGGCGACCGATCTCCGACGGCGACCTCCGCCTCCTGCTGGACGACGTGCGGGCCCGGGACCTCCCGTCGCTCGAGTCGCGGACCCTGTGCGAGCTCGGACGACGCCTCCGCGACGCGGGTCGCCTCGGCGAGGCGCAGGGGTTCACGCGCCGGGCCCTGGACGTCGCGGAGGGAGCGGGCGACTCGGCGGCGGTCGGGGCGGCGTCGACCTCGCTCGCCTGGATCCGGCTCCTGCAGAACGAGACCAAGGCGGCGATCACGCTCTTCGAGCGCGGCGCGGACGTGCACCGACGGCGGGGCGACCTCGGGGGCGTCGCGACGGCGTGCATGGGGCTGTCCGACGCTCACCTGCGCCGCCGCGACTACGACGTGGCCCGGGCGTTCGGGACGCGGGCCCTCGAGGCCGCCGAAGAGCGCGGCGATCTGCGTCGCGTGGGCGACGCGTGCATGCACCTGGCGCGCGTCGAGGTGGCGGAGGGGGTGCGCCTCGAGGTCGCCGAGGAGCTGCTGACGCGGGCGCGCGAGGCCCAGACGCAGACCGACGGGCGGCTGGTCCTGGCGAGCACCCTGAACCTGCTCGGCGAAGTCGCCCGGAAGCGCGGGCGGTTCGACGTGGCCGCGCAGTGGTACCGCGAGTGCCTCGAGATCCACGAGGCGTACGGGCCCGCCTACGCGTGGCTGCCCCGGCTGAACCTCGCGGTGCTGGCGATGGACGCGGGGCGGTTCGCCGACGCCCGGGAGCCGATCGAGGCGGCGCGCCGGCAGCTCGCGGACGTCTCCAACCGCGGCCTCGTCCAGGTGGCCGACATCCTGCTGCTCCCCGCCCTGCTCGGCGACGAGGACTACGCGTCGTTCGACGCCTGCCTCGCCCGCGTGGAGGCCGCCGCCCCGGGGTGGGCTCGGGTGGACAAGGAGTGCCTCGCCGCCCTGCGCTGGGCGGGCCCGATGGCGGAGCGGGCCGGACACCGGGACGCCGTGGAGCGACTCCGCCGCCTCGAGCAGCAGTACGCCGGCCGCCTCGAGAGCCCGTCCTGACCGAGCCGCGGTCGTCGTCGCGCGCGGCCTACGCGGGCTCTCCGGCCGTCCGGAACCGGAGCGTCAGACCCCCGAGCACGGCGAAGGCGATCATCTCCCCGATCATGAACGGCCCCACGACGCCCGCCATGGACGCGCCGAACAGGTAGACGACGAGTCGCACGGCGACCATGCCGAAGAGGGCGACGGCCATCGGTCCGGCGGTCAGGGTCGAGCGCGTCGGCTCGGCGTACACCCGGGCGCAGAGCCACGTGAGCGCGGCCGACAGCGCGCCGCCTTCGGCCCCGAAGTAGGCGGCCGGCTCGCTGCCGCCCACGAGGGGGAGCTCGCCCAGGGTCAGCTGCACGGGCAGGAGCGCGACGAGGAACAGCGTGACCCCCCCGAAGAAGAGCGTGAGGAGGCCGTAGAAGCGGCGGACGGCGGGGGCGGGCATCGGGACTCCGGGTTGTGACCTCGGGGGCGGTCTTGTTCCACGCGTGTGACAGCCCCCTTTCTACCGTGACGGTCACTGGGGATCCGTCCGCGGTCCCCCGGGAGAATCTCGATGTCCCTCACGCCTGCTCGTCTCCTCGTCTCCCTGCTCTTCCTCGCCGCAATCGGCTGCTACACGGACCCCTTCGGGGACCCCGCGCCGGCTCACCTCGCCGACTCGGTCCCCGAGGCGTTCGTCGAAGTCGACCCCGGGACGGTGGACGCGTGGGCGACGCTGCCCGCCGAGGACCTGTTCGAGGCCGTGGCGACCGAGCTCGACGTGCCCGCGGATCTGCTGGAGACGATCGCCTGGGTCACGAGCGGGCTCGGCGCGGTGGACCCGTCCTCCGAGGGGCTGCCCGCGGGGGCGGGGTGGTTCGGCCTCGACGCCGCCGACATGCGTCGCGCGGCCGCCGTCACCGGGATCTCCCGGGCGCGCCTCGAGGCGGACCGAGCGGGCGACGTGCTCGCGGGCGCGGCGCTGCTGCACGCGCAGCGAGTATCGGTGGCCCCGGCCGCCGCCGCGCTCGACGCGGACTGGTGGGCGCCGGTGGCCGCGTTCCCCGGGCTCTCTCGCCCGGGGCTCGGCGACGTGTTCGCGAGCGAGGTGTTCGAGGTGCTGCAGCGGGGCCTGGTCGCGCCCACCGCGACCGCGGCGGACCGCCCGGAGCCCGACGTGATCGTCGTCGCCCCGCGCCGCGTCGGAGACCTCCCCGCCGCCCCCGACGTCTTCTCGGGCGAGCCGACCCAGTACCCCCTCGCGATCGGCTTCGCTCCCGCGTCGAGCGCCGCGCCCCGGGTCCCCGGTCCGGCGGCCATCGAGCGGATCGAGCTGCGCCCCACCCACGGCTCCTGGGCCGCGGCCCTCGACGCCTACGCGGGCGGGCCCGTGGGCGCGCACTTCCTGGTGCGGCGGTCGGACGGCGCGGTCGTGCAGACGGCGAGCTCCGAGCAGGTCGTGGCCACGGTCGACGGCGCGGACCACGACGCCGTGGTGGTGGGCCTCGCCGCCCCCGCCGACGGCTTCGCCCAGTGGACGCCCGCCCTCATGGAGGGGTCCGCGAGGCTGGCGGCGTACCTGTCGCTGCGGCACGGCGTGGCGCTCGAGCCGGCTCGGGTCGAGGCCGGCGGGCTCGGCGACCACTTCCCCCTGGACGCGTGGCTCGAGGCCGCGCGCTGCTTCACCGAGCGCCCGGACTGCGCGGTCCCGGCGGGCGCCCCCGAGGACGTCGATCCGCCGGTCGGCGAGCGCTCCGTCGGGCGCGACGGGGCGGTCCCCTCGGTCCCGTACTTCTATCAGTACGCGAACTCGCTGAGCCCGTCGGCGAGCTGCCAGAACACGTCGATCGCGATGGTCCTGAAGTGGCTCGGCTGGAGCGGTACGCCGGACACGATCACCGCCCGCTTCGGCAAGGACCTCGCGCAGTCGCCCGAGGGGTTGGCCCAGGTGTTCAACACGCTCGCGTCGGAGGCCGGGATCGCGACGCGCATGACGCCGCGACGGGACGGCACGGTCGAGGGGATGCGCGCCCTGCTCGCGGCGGGCAAGCCCGTGATCGTGCACGGCTACATGACGGGCTACGGCCACGTCGTCGTGGCCCGGGGGTACACCGGCTCGCAGTACATCGTGAACGACCCCGCGGGCCGGTGGACGCAGACCTGGAAGGGCGGCTACCCCTACGGCTGGTCGACGTCGGTCGGGGCCGGCATCCGCTACTCGCGGGCGGCGTTCGAGCAGGCCGTGGCCACCAGCAACGGGACCACCCACCTGCCGCTCTGGTACCACGTGCTCAGCGACGTCGGCGACGCGCCCGCGGACGCTCCCGAGCCCGGCGCGGGGGGCGAGACCGACTCGGAGACCCCGACCGGTCCGCCGGGGGACGAGCCCGCGAGCGAGCCCGGCGGCGAGAGCACGCCTTCCACGGACTCGGGCTCCACCGGCCCGTACAGCTGGGCGTCCGTCGAGTTCGTCACCCCCCACGACGGCGACATCGTGGGCAACCCGCTGCTGGTGCGGGCCGTGCGGGAGGCGGGCGAGCGCATCGAGTTCTGGTCCGGGGCCGAGCGGCTCGCGGCGCCGCGCACCGACAACCCCGCGGACGCGACCGTGGCGATCTACACCGGGGGCGAGCGCACCCTCACGGCCAAGAACATCTCGCAGTACGGCACGCTGCTCGCGACTCACAGCATCCGCGTGCCCGTCGAGCAGACGTCGGAACTCACGCCCCTGTGGACGGAGCACGGCGACCTCGTGGTGGAGTTCCGGGCGTCCACCGACGTCGAGGGTGTCGCGTACGTCGAGTACGAGGTCGACGGGTACCTCCTGCGCGACTCGTGGTCCGGCGAGAGTCGGGCGACCGGCGAGGGCTGGATGCTCATGTACGAGTTCAGCGAGGAGGGGCGGGGGCGGCTGCTCGTGGCCCGCGCCTACGACGCCGACGGTCGGCTCCTGGCCGAGGGGCGACGGGTGATCTCGGTGTCGGGCGACCGGCCCGCGGCCGAGTGCGGGGTGGTCGGCACGATCTCCTGCGGAGAGCGCGTGAGCGGCGACACGTCGTCCACGTTCGGGCGAAGCGACCTGCTCAACGGGTACCCGAACGTCGTCGGCAACTACGACGGTCCGGAGCTCGGCTACACCTGGACCGGTACGGGCGGCGAGGTGGAGATCGGCTTCGTGGACCCGCAGCCGTGGGTCTACGACCTCGACATCCTCGTGTTGGAGCAGGAAGAGGGGGTCTGCTCCCCCGCCGACCTCGTCACCCGGTTCTTCAACTCGGGGACGCTCGAGTCCCGCGCCGGGGCGGCCTACACGCTCGTCGTGGACGGCTTCGCAGGCGATCAGGGCGCGTTCACGCTCGAGGTGGACTGCGACTGATCGACGTACGTCGAGGTACCGTGCTGCATGCCGCTGCCCGTCGAGCCCTCGCTGACGCTGATCCTGGACTTCGTGATCACGACCGGGCTCACGGTCGCCCTGTTCGCGGCGGGGCTGGCCCGGGCCGGAGCTCGCGTGACCGCGTTCCTGGGCGGCGCCGCGGCGTGGGCCGCGCTCACCGGGGGCCTCGCGGCCGCGGGACTGCTCGCTCACTTCGATCCGCCGCGTCCGCTCCCGCTCCTGCTCCTCGCGCTCGCGGGCGTGGTCTGGTTCGTGCGCTCGGACGACTGGGGGGGCCGGCTCGCGCGGCTCCCCCTCGCCCTCATCGTGGGCTTTCAGGGGTTCCGGATCCTCGTGGAGTTCGTCATCCACCGCGCTGCGATGGAGGGCGTCGCGCCGGTGGAGATGTCCTGGAGCGGGCACAACTTCGACGTCCTCACCGGGCTCACGGCGTGCGCCCTCATCCCGTTCGCGGAGCGGCTCCCGGCGCCGGTCCTGCACGCCTGGAACGTGCTCGGCCTCGCGCTGCTGGGCGCGGTCGTCGGCACGGGGATGCTGTCCATGCCCGGCCCCTTCCAGCAGATCGCCACCGACCCGGCGAACGTCTGGATCGGCCACTTCCCCTTCATCTGGTTGCCGACGATCCTGGTGGTCGTCGCGCTGATCGGCCACGGCGTGCTGTTCCGACGCCTGCGTGAGGACGCGCGAGCGACGGGGTAGGCTCGGCTCGAGGAGCTCGTGATGCGCTGGATGATCGCGGTGGCCGCCGTCTCATTGTTCGCCCTGCCCGCGGAGGCCGGGGCGCCGTTCCGGTTCGGTTGGACGCCGGGGACGGTCCACGTGAAGTCGTCCGAGCAGTACGGCGCGACGAAGCTGCGGCGGACGTACGACCTGGTGCTGACCGCGAAGGACGAAGCGTTCGTCCTCACGGGGTCCCGCGTCGAGGTCACGTCGATCGAGGGGGCGATCGGCAAGGACGAGCTCGACCGCCTCCGCCGGGGGGTGGAGCGGACGCTGGACATCAGCTCCCGGGGCGTCGCCGAGCCGAGCTCGGACGACCCCGAAGAGACCGAGGCGGTGCATCAGTGGAACGCGGTGGTCGGGTACTGGACCGGGCGCGACCAGTCGATGAACCGGCCGGTGCGGGCGAAGCTCCCCGACGGCCGGATCCTCCAGCTCGAGCACCTGGGGCCCGTGGCCGACCCGGTGGGCGCGAGGCACCTCAGCGCGACCGTCACCGGCGCGCCTCCCGACGCGGTTCGCGGGTGCACCCAGGAGGTGATCGACGGCCTCCCGACCCTGCTGAAAGGGACGGCCGATACGGCGGAGATGGTGCACATCCTCGACACGGTGTCGTGCGAGCCGGTGGAGCTGATCGAGGCCGTCGTGGAGCCCGACACGCTGCGTCCGCACCTCGTGGTGCTGCAGTGGAGCACCACGATCAACCTCCCCGGCCGGGAGGACGTGGTGCAGAAGTCGACGGTGCGGCGAGACTACGTCTGGGCGAAGTAGCCGCCCTCCAAAGAAGTGGCACTCGGTGCCGGCTTTTGGCAGGCTCACGGCGTGAGCCGGGCCGACAACAAGCGACGAACCCGCCGCGCCATCGCCGAGGCGGCCATGACCTTGTTCGCGCGCGACGGGTACGAGCCCACGACCGTGGACGCGATCGCGGAGTCCGCGGGGGTCTCCCGCCGCACCTTCTTCCGCTACTTCCCCAGCAAGGAGGATGTCGTCTTCCCCGAGCACGCGGCCCGCGTCGCGCGGATCAGCGCCCTCCTCACGGACGGCGGATCGGTGCGGGGGGCGCTGGAGGAGCTGGGTCGGGACCTCACGCGGGACAAGGTGCGGGTCGTCGCCCAGCAGCGCATCATCGACGCGAGCGCGGACCTGACGGCCGCGGACCGGGTCCGGGATCTTCAGCTCGAGGGGGCGGTTGCGCGGGCGCTCGAGGAGGAGTTCGGGGTCGACGAGGCGGTGCTGCGGGCGGGCGCGCTCATGGGCGGCATCCGCGCGGTGCTGCGGGTCTGGTTCGCGGCGGACGGGGGCTTCGACCTGGTGGAGCGCGGCGGGGCGGTCTTCGACCTGCTCGGCTGGCCGGCGAAGCGGTGACTCAGCGGTCCAGGTAGAGGTCCGTGATCCGCTGGTCCTCGGCCTCGAGGGTGTCGTTCGTGCTCGTGCGCACGGTGTTGGCGATGGTGGTGTCGTCGGCGCCGGGGATGAACGTGTGGCTGTACACGGCCTCGTACCGGAGGATGCCGTCCGGCCCGTCGATGTAGACGTCGGCGACCCAGGACAGGATCAGCTCGGCGTCGCTGTTGGTGGACTGCCAGGAGCGGTCGAGCCAGCTCCGTCCGACCACGGCGACGCGCCCGTCCTCCATCTCGAGGCGGCGGTACTCCTTGGGCATCGTGTAGTCCACGGAGTAGATGGGGTTCGACCGGGTGATCGCGTTGGTGGTGTCGATGAAGGTGCACGAGCCGTCGACGAAGCAGTCCGCGTCGCCTTCGATGAGCTCGCGGTCGTAGGTTTCGGCGCTGGGCTGGGCGGACGCCTGGTCCGGCTCGACGAGGGAGCGCAGGTGGAGGTCGATGCCGTGGTCGCTGCGGCGCGCCACGGCGATGGGGACGCAGCGGTCGGCGGGGATGTCGGGGTGTTCGGTGTCCCAGACGTCGTCTTCGTGGAGGTCGTCGGGGGCCCAGGCGCGATCGAGGGTGTTCGTGGAGCGCAGGTCGACGTCGGCCATGACGGCTTCGAAGTTCGCCAGCCCGTCGGCGAGGAGGGCGTCGTCGGCGCGCACGAGCTCGCGGATGAAGAAGCGGGTGAGGTCGGAGAGCTCATCCGGCGCTTCGGGCGAGGCGCAGCCGAGGAGGGGGACGACGAGGAGGAGGGTGAGCTTCAAGGCATGTAGAGGCGGCTGAGGTACTCCCGCAGCATCTCCTCCGTGAACGCCGGCGGCAAGGCGTTCAGCAGCTCGTTGATGTCGGCCATGGTGTCGGGGAGGGCGACGCCGTCGATGCCGGCCATCTGCAGGATGCCGTCGAACGCGGCTTCGTCGAGGGCGCGCGGATCGATGCCCGAGAGGGCGGCGCCGAGGTCGGGCCCGGCCGCCCGAGGGGCGCGACGCACGTCGCTCACGGAGTCGGCGAGGTCGGCGAGCATGGCGTCGGTGTGGGGCACGCACTGGGGCTGCACGGACAGGTGGATGTTGGCGGTGCTGCCCCGGAACCCGAGCTGGGGCTGGACGTACCAGTCGCGGGCCTTCATGGCGTCCGCCACGCGGAAGATGGACACGGCGGGGTCGGCCGAGGCGACGGCGATGAGGTTGGTGTCGGGTCGGCCGAGGACGCGGAGACCGTCGATGGCCTCGATGCCGTCGAGGACGCGGCGGGTGCCGTCCAGCATGACCTTCGCGATGTCGAGGTACCCCTGTCGGCCGACGTACTGCAGGGTCGCCCAGGACCCCGCGACCGGGCCGCCGCTGCGGGTGGAGAGCATGGTCGGGTTCACGATCGTGTACCCGGTCCAGTCGGCGCAGCTGAAGAACTGGGCGCTGCGCAGGGCCTTGTTTCGGTACAGGACGACGGAGCTGGGCTTGGGGCAGAAGCCGTACTTGTGCAGATCCATGGACAGGGACGTGACGCCGGGGACGGACAGGTCGAACTCGGGGATGTCCGCGCCGAGGTCTCGGAAGAGGGGCATCAGGAAGGCGCCGATGCACCCGTCGACGTGCAGGAGGACGTCGTGGCGCAGGGCGATCTCCCCGAGCTCGACGATGGGGTCGCAGACGCCGTGCGCGTAGCTCACGGCGGAGCCGACGAGCTGGATGGTGTTCGGCGTGATCGCGGCCTCCATGGCCGCCGGATCCACCCGGAAGGTATCGGGGTCCACGGGCACGAGGACCTTCTTCACGCCGAAGTAGGAGCACGCCTTGTGGAAAGCCGCGTGGGCGGTGACGGGCAGGACGAGCTCGGGGTTCTCCACGCCCTTGAAGTCGCGCGCGGCCTTCACGGCGAGCATGCAGCTCTCGGTGCCGCCGGTGGTGAAGCTGCCCACGGCACCCTCCGGCGCGCGCACGTGGCCCAGGCAGATCGATACGACCTCGTTCTCGAGCTGCATGAGGCTCGGGAAGACGGTCGGATCGAGGGCGTTCTCGCTCATGTACGACGCGAAGGCGGCCTTGCCCACCGCCTCGACGTCCGGGCCCGCGTCGTACACGTAGGCCCAGGTGCGGCCGTTCCTCCAGGGCATGTCGTGCGCGCGGAAGCGCTCGAGTCGGTGGAGGAGGGCGGCTTGATCACGGGTTCCGTCGGGGAGCATGGAGCGCACCCGAGCAAAAGTGGCACTCGGTGTCAACATTGAATTGCGTGTGTTCGGCGAGTGAAGGTGCGGGTGGGTGCGTAGCCGGGCGAAACGGCTCGTTCCGGCGAGCTGCGGGCCTCGATGGGGTCGTAGCCGGGCGAAACGGCTCGTTCCGGCGAGCTGCGGGCCTCGATGGGGTCGTAGCGTGGCGAAACGGCTCGTTCCGGCGAGCTGCGGGCGTCGATGGGGTCGTAGCGTGGCGAAACGGCTC
>CAZEKB010000021.1:0-29515 GCA_964512225.1 uncultured Rickettsiales bacterium
GCGTCGTCGTCGTCCACGGCGTCGTCGTCGTCCACGGCGTCGTCGTCGTCGGTCGCGTCGTCGTCGTCCGAGGCGTCGTCGTCGTCCACGGCGTCGGACCGGGGGCAGGCGGGCAGCCCGATCGCGACGCCGAAGCCGATCGCGGTCAGGAGGACGAAGAGAGAGAGGTGTCGCCGATGCATGACCGGGAGGATAAGCCCACGCTCGGCCCCACGCCCTGTCGTCCCCCGGCCGTCACGACCCGGGCCGCGCCCAGGACATGTCCCGACGCACGGCCCCGGGCTTCGCCGACTCCATCTCCGCCCCGGGCGCCCACGCGTCGGGGGCCCAGACGCCGCCGTCCTCGTGCCAGCGCCACTTGAACGACGCCCAGCCCAGCTTCACCCACAGCTCGTCCCCCGGACGACCGTCCGGCAGGGGGGCGTCGCGCGTCGCGGTCCAGGTCAGCTTGGAGAGGCGGCTCATGCACGGAGCATGGCACGCGAAAGCGACGCGACGACCGAGTACGCTCAGGGCACGGCGTAGACCTCGACCTCGATGTTCGGCCAGTCGGTGTCGGACGTGATCGCCACGTTGTTCGTGCCGTCGCGGTCGACTCGGCGCAGGTTCCAGCGCCCCGAGTCGAGCTCGGCGCGGTGATAGAAGCTCAGCCACGTGCCGTCCGGAGCCCAACGGGGCACGGTGCTGATCGTATCGGCCGGGGCGAGGACCCGCGGCGTCCCCCCGGCGACGGCGACCGCGCGGATGTCCCACGGGTTCCAGGGGATGAGCCACGACGTGCTCTCGTACGCGATCTCGAGGCCGTCGGGGGAGTACTGGGGGTCTGCGTCCCGGCGGTCGTCGAACGTGAGTCGCTGCTCGTCCGTCCCGTCGACGTTCATGGTGTGGACCTCCCAGCCCGTGGCGTCGAAGAGCGACCCCGTCCAGTCCTCGGGGTGGGCGACGAACACGATCCGGGTCCCGTCGGGGGAGAAGGCCGGGTCGGAGTAGGTCGTGTACCGCGTGCTGATCGCCGCCCCGCCGGTCCCGTCGGCGGCGGTGATCCAGACCTGCCACCGTCCCCCCGTGGGGCGCGCCGCCATGACGAGGGACGCGCTGTCGGGCGACCAGTTCGCCACCCCCTGCTCCGCCCAGTCGTACGCCCCGCCGCCGCCGACGTCGATCAGCAGGGTCTCGTCGCTCCCGTCGAGGTTCATCGACCACAGGGCCGCCTGCTCGTAGGCGGCGTAGTCCGTGCCTTGGGGGGAGCGATAGAAGACGACGCGGGAGCCGTCGGGAGCGACCCGCGGCCACCAGGACTCCCACGCGGCGTCGAAGGTCAGCTGGACGAGGTCGCCGCCCTCGAGGTCCGACGTGTAGATCTGCCAGTTGCCGGACCTCTTCGATACGAAGACCAACCGCAGCTCGGGCACCCCCGCGTCGTCGTCGTCCGCGGACCCGGAGTCGTCGTCGTCGTTCGCGTCGTCGTCGTCGTTCGCGTCGTCGTCGTCGGGCGTCGCGGAGTCGTCGTCGTCCGCGGGGACGTCGTCGTCGGGCGGGGCGACGACGGGCGCCGGACAGCCGAGGCAGAGCAGGGTCGCGAGGACCACGAGGTCCGGATGCTGCATGGAGGCAGCCTACATCTCGACCCCGGACCGACCGCACATGGGCACATCGGTGGTCGCGGGCGGGATTCCGACTAACCTGCGGCATGGCCATCGAAGACCTCGCGCGGCGGCAGCTGGCCGCCTACAACGCGTCGGACCTGGACGGGTTCGTCGCCTGCTACCACGAAGACGTCGTCGTGCTGAACGCCGGCGACGAGGTGCTGCGGGGGCGCGAGGCGTTCCGGGAGAGGTACCGGAACATGTTCGAGAATCTCGAGTTCGAGGGCGTGGTCCCGCAGCGGCTTCACCACGGCGCGCACTGCGTCGACCTCGAGCACTATTGGCGCTTGGACCCGGCCACGGGGGAGCGCGTGGAGGGGACGGTCCTGGTGCGCTACCGGGAGCGCGACGGCCTCATCGGGCTCGTGCAGTTCCTCCGCTGATCACTCGGCCAGGAGCCGCGCCGCGGTGGCCGCCGCGGCGGCGCGGACCACGTCGACGGCGAACCCGAGGTCCAGTCGGTCGAGGTCGTCCCGGCCGTCGCCGCAGTGGTAGCCCGGGTACCGGAAGTTCGCGGTGTCCGTGACCATCACTCCCGGCGCCCCCGCCGCCCAGAACGCCGCGTGGTCCGATCGACTGAGGTCCCGCAGCGCGGACGACAGCAGCAGCGACTCGGGCACGTCCACCCGGATCGCTCGGAGCGTCGACGGCGCGTGCTTCACGAACGCCTTCGACCAGGGCCGGGCGGACGGATCCGCGACCAGGCCGATGAAGTCGCCGCGGTTCCCCCGCCCCGCGATGCGCGCGACCGCCCCGGGGAATACCAGGCCGAAGCCGCGGGGCAGCTGCTGGGACCCCTTCGCGTCGTCCTTGTAGCCGATCATCTCCAGGGACACGCCCACCTCCAGGGCCTCCCCCGCCGCGACCGCCCGGTTCACCCAGGCCTGCGACCCGATCATCCCCCGCTCCTCTTCGTCCCAGCAGGCCACGACCAGGTCCTGGGCCCAGGCCCCCGCGGCCAGCGCCCGCGCCACCCCGAGCGCCCCCGCCGTACCGCTCGCGTTGTCGTCCGCGCCCGCGCAGCCCTCCGTGGAGTCGTAGTGCGCGGACACGACGACGGCGCGCGCCCCGACCGACCCCGGCTTCGTCCCCACGACGTTCGTGCCGGTGCCGTAGTCGTGCATCTCGACGTCGAAGCCGAGCCCCGTCAGGACGGTCCGACAGTGCTCGCGCGCCGCCGCGTGTCCCGGTGTCCCCGGCGACCGCTCCCCCACCAGGAGCGCGAGATCGGCCTCGTAGGCCTCGCCGTCGACGCAACCCGCCGCGCCCCCCGGATCCTGCGGCGGACACACCACCATCCCGGTCGTCGCCGAGCCGTCCGCGGACGGCGACGGGACGTGCAGGACCACGAGCAGGATCACCAGGGCCGGACGGAGCATCCGTGGATCATGCACTCATCCCCGGAAGCTAGATTGCGCCCATGCTCACCGGCTCGAACCTCGTCGCCTTCGCCCCCACCGTCGACCTGGCGGTCTCCACTCCGTTCTACGAGGACGTGCTCGGCCTCAAGCGGGTGGCCGAAGATCCGTTCGCCATCACCTTCGACGCCGCCGGCACCACCCTCCGACTCACGAAGACCATCGGCTACACCCCCCAGCCCTTCACGGTGCTCGGCTGGTGGGTCGACGACGTGGTCGCCAAGGCCGCCGAGCTCGCCGCCGCGGGGATCACCCTCGAGCGCTACCCCGGCCTCGACCACGACGAGCAGGGGCTCTGGGCGCCGCCGGGCAGCCGCGTCAAGGTCGGCTGGTTCAAGGACCCCGACGGCAATACGCTGTCCGTGACGGGCTTCGACGGCTGATGCAACCGCCGCCCCCGACGTGCAGCCGGCGCCCCGCGTCGGCATGATGCGCGCGATGCGGCGGAGATCCTTCCTTCAAAGCGCGGGCCTGTTGGTCCTGACGACCGCGGGCAGCGTGCGCGCGGCGCCGGGGGTGACGGTGCCGATCGTGGCGTCCACCTGGAGCTCCGGCGTGGCGGCGAACGCCGAGGCCATGCGGATCCTCGCCGCGGGCGGCACGCCCCTGGACGCGGCGGAGGCGGGCGTGAAGACCGCCGAGGCGAACCCGAACGATACGAGCATCGGCTACGGGGGCATGCCCAACCGGGACGGCGTCGTGCAGCTCGACGCGGCGATCTGCGACGGGGATACGCTCGACGCGGGCTCCGTCGCGGCCCTCGAGGGCATCAAGCACCCCGTGTCCGTGGCCCGGCGCGTCCTGCACGACACCCCCCACGTCCTGCTCGTGGGGGCGGGGGCCAAGGCCTTCGCGCTCGACCGGGGCTTCCCCGAAGAGAACCTGCTCACCCCGAGGGCCGAGGCCGCGTGGAAGGAGTGGAGGGCGCAGGAGGAGCGCGCCGCTCCGCACCCGGCGAACGTCGGCCACGACACGATCGGCCTCGTCGCCCGCGCCGCGAACGGCTCGATGGCGGCGGCCTGCACCACCTCCGGCCTCGCCTGGAAGCTGCCCGGGCGCGTCGGCGACTCGCCCCTCGTGGGGCACGGCCTCTACTGCGACAGCAAGGCGGGCGGCGCGGCCGCCACGGGCGTGGGCGAAGAGGTCATCAAGGTCGCGGGCTCGTACCAGGTGGTCGAGTTCATGCGGCAGGGCATGGACCCGTCGGAGGCCGTCGCCCGCGTCATCGAGCGGATCGTCGCCCGGGACCCCGCCAACGCCACGAAGATGGCCGCCTTCGTGGCCGTCCGCGCGGACGGCGTGGTGGGCTACGGGACGATGGGCACCGAGTTCGAGGTCGCCCTCACCATCGGCGACGCCGCCGAGCTGGTGAAGCTGAAGCCGACCTACCCCCGCTGAGCCCGTGAGCGACCTCCCTGCCCCCGCCCGCCGAGCGGTCGTTCGGACAAGATCGGGCAGGCGGACCGCATCATCGACTGGGCCGCCGGCCGCGTCTTCAAGTAGCCCCGGGCGTCAGGTAGGTTCCTCGGATCGCGCGACCTGCCGTCGCCCCCCGGAACCGCCATGCCCACGACCGTCGATCCGCCCGAGGTGACATCCCTCTCCCTGGTCCTGCCCGCCGAGCCGATGCTGCTCATGGGGGCGGGCCCGGTCCCGATCCCGAGCGCGGTGGCCCAGGCGAACAGCGTGGTCATCAACCACCTCGGCCCCACGATGAGCCGCGTCGTCGACGGCCTCAAGCTCATGGCGCGCTACGCGTTCCAGACCGAATCGGAGCGCATCCTCGGGGTGGCCGGGCCCGCGTCGTCGGCGATGGAGATGGCGGTCGGCAACCTGACCTGGCCGGGCCGGCGCGTGCTCGCGCTCGTCACGGGCACCTTCTCCGCCCGCCTGAGCGAGATGGCGCGCTGCGTGGGCGCCCACGTCACCGTCGTCGAGGCCCCGACCGCGACCCCGGTCACCGAAGCGATGGTCGCGGGCGCGCTCGACGCGGGCCGGTTCGACGTGGTGACGATGGTCCAGGGCGAGACGTCCTGCGGCGTCCTCAACGTCGAGCTGCCCGCCATCGCGCGGCGCGTGAAGGAGCACGGCGCGCTCCTCATCGTCGACGCCGTCTGCACCCTGACGACCATGCCGCTGCGCATGGACGAGTGGGGCATCGACGTGTGCGTCACCGGCGGCCAGAAGGGTCTGTCGTCCATCCCCGGCGTGTCGCTGATCGCCTTCTCCGAGGCGGCCTGGGAGGTCGTGCAGACGCGCCCCCGGCCGATGCCGCACTGGTGCCTCGACGCCCGGCGGGCCTGGAGGTTCTGGGGCGAGCACGGCTATCACTACACCGCCCCCGTGCCCGGAATCCTCGCCCTCTACCAGGCGCTCCGGCTCATCTGCATCGAGACGCTCCAGGTCCGCTTCGACCGCCACGTCCACCACTCCCTGGCCCTCCAGGCGGGGCTCGAGGCGATGGGGCTGAAACTCTTCGTGCCGCCGGAGTACCGCCTGAACTCCGTCGTGGCGATCCACCGCCCCGAGGACGTCGACACCGGGGCCGTCCGGGCCCACATGGCCGACGCGTTCGGGGTGGAGATCGCGGGCGCCTTCGGGCTCCCCGTGATCCGCATCGGGCAGATGGGCGAGCAGTGCCGCGCCCCGAACCTCTTCCACGTGCTCTATGCCCTCGGGGAGAGCTTCCGCCGGCACGGCCTTCAGCTCGACGTCTCCACCGGCATGTCGGCCCTGGAGAAGGCGTTGGAACGCGACCTCTGAGGCCGTCTATGCTCCGGGCATGTGCCGGAACATCCGAACGCTCCACAACTTCGCTCCCCCCGCCACGCCCGAGGAGATCCGGGCGGCTGCGCTGCAGTACGTCCGCAAGATCAGCGGCACGCGGGCCCCGTCGAAGGCCAACGTCGACGCCTTCGACCACGCGGTCGACGCCGTGACCGAGGCTTCGGAGCTGCTGCTGTCGCGCCTCGTCGCCCGGACGCCCCCCAAGGACCGCGAGGTGGAGGCGGCGAAGGCCCGAGCCAAGCGAGCCAAGAGCGTCGCGCGCCAGGAGGCGAAGCTCCTGGCGGCGCACGGGGTCGAGGTGGCGCCGTGAGCGCGTCGGCCGCGGAGCTGGGCGAGCTCCTGGGGCTCGCCATCGATGCCGCCGAGGCCGGGGGGAAGGTCACCCTCGCGCACTTCCGATCGAATCGGCTGGGGGTCGACATCAAGGGCGACGGCTCCCCCGTCACCATCGCGGACCGGGGCTCGGAGCGGGCGATCCGCGCGCTGCTCGGTGAGCGCACCCCCGGCATCGACATCCTGGGCGAAGAGGAGGGGCTCGACGGCGGCGACTCCCCCCTGCGCTGGGTGGTCGACCCCATCGACGGCACCGTCTCCTTCACCCGGGGGATCCCCTGCTACGGCGTCCTCGTGGGGCTCCGGGAGACGGCGACCGACCGCGGCCTCGTGGGCGTGATCCACCTCCCCGCCCTGGGCGAGACCTACGCCGCCGCCCGCGGCCTGGGCGCACACTGCGGGGACCTCCGCCTCTCGCTCGAACCCGGCGTGCCCGCGGGCCGACCGGGGCCGATCCTGTCCGCGGGCGACCCCGCGCAGTTCACCGCCGGCGGCGTCCCCGACGACTACGCCCGCCTCTCCGGATTCAGCGGCTACTTCCGCGGCTACGCCGACTGCTTCGGCCAAGCGCTCGCCCTCCGGGGGGCGATCGACGCGCACGTCGACCCCGGGCTCAGCCCCTGGGACCTGGGACCCACCGACGTCCTCTTCGAAGAGGCCGGGGGCGCCTACCACTGTCGACCGAGCGCGAAGGCGGGCAGCTTCGACGCGGTCGTCGGTCGCAAGGACGTGGTCGCCGACGTCGTCGGGCGGCTGGGGTGGTGACCGAGTTCAGCGCCAGGGGGGCGTGGTCAGCGCCTTGAGCAGGCGATCGTCCGCGGCCTTGCGGCGGGCCTCGACGGCCGACCGCTGAGCCGACGCGACGGGCAGGTTCGGGCGCACCGCGGAGCGGGCTCCGGCGCCGCTCGCGGCGGGCCCGCCCGGCAGGGCGTCCAGCTCCCACTCCGTGCTGGGCGTGACCAGGTCCGGGTCGATGGCCGGCGGCTCGTCGCCCCACGGCGGGACCGAGGGATCCGGCGGGTCGAGCAAGGCGGCGAGGATGCCGTTGCGCTCCTCGGTCGTGGGCCCGCCCCGGCGGACGTCGCCGCCCGCCCCGAACTCGAGCCCGACGGCCTGGGGCGGAGGCGTGCCCTTCAGGTAGGCGAGGTAGCGCTCCTCGCGGCGGGGGCTCGACAGGATGGAGAAGGCCTCGTCGAGCTTCGCGCACAGCGCGTCCGCGTCGACGGTGCGGAGGTCCCGACGCAGCGCCTCCACCCGGTCCCGCTTCATGCGCCAGGCGCGCGCGACGGTGGTGCGATCCGCGCGCGGCGGGACCTCGAGAACTTCGTAGAGATCGGGTGTCGTGACGGCCACTGGATCCAGGGCGCAGCGTAGCGGTTTCGAGGGATCTTGGGGACCTCTGGTTCGAGGTTCAGCGCGACTCGGACGCCGCCGCCCAGGCCGCTGCGCCGAGGGCGTCGTAGAGGTCCCCCGCCCAGTCCCGGAAAGCGAGCATCGAGGCCTTCGGATCGCGCTCCGCGAACAGGGCTCCGAGGCGGTCTCCCAAGCCCGCGGCCGGGGGCGTGTCCGCGCCCAGCAGGACGCGCGTGAACCCGGCCGGGTCCTCGGCCGCGCCGAACCGCTTCATGTCCATGAGGGACCGGGTCAGGAGCAGCCCGTGCGGCCCCTCCCAGGTCTCCATGATCACGGCGTCTCGCAGCAGCCGCGGCAGGGGGGAGAACCGCTCCTCGATGCCGTTGCCCGCGAGGATCATGATCGCGTCGTGCACCCGCTGCGTGGCCCGCCGGGTCCCGCAGGTCTTCGCGAGCATGATCAGGATCCGGGACCGGATCTGCTCCTCGCGGCTGCAGCCCTCGACGTTCGCGCGCTCCCAGGCGGCGAGGACCTCGAACACTGCGGCGAGGTGCGCGCGACGGTCCCGGCGGAGGTCGTCCAGCGTCGCCTCCACGAGCGGGTAGTCGCGGATCGGGCGGCCGAACGCGTGGCGGAAGTCGGCGTACGCGACCGCGATCCGCTCCGCCGCCCTCAGGGTCGCCGCACCCGAGAGCGCATTCCAGAACCGCGACGTGGTGAGGACGATCCTCACCATGTTCGACAGACCTGCCTGCAGGTCGCCGACCGGCCAGGCGCGGGCCTCGGTGAGGGTCATCTCGGCCGTCGGGAGCGATCGCGTGCCGAGCTTGTCCTTGAGCCGATCGAAGCGGAAGCCGTTGGGGACCCCGTCGATCGTCCGCGGGACCATGAACAACGCGACGCCACGCGGCCCCTCCGGCGCGCCGTCCGGCCGCGCCGTCACGGCCCAGTACTGCGCCCACGCGTTGCTGCAGAACCACTTCTTGCCGGTGAGCAGGAAGCTGCCGTCCCCCTGCGGGACCGCTTGCACCGAGTTGGTGGCCGCGTCGGAGCCCCCCTGCACCTCGGTCACGAACTGCGCCGCGTGCACGGGGCCGCCCGGGGCCTGGGTGCGGATGTGGGCGGCGGCGGCGGTCGCTTCGGGGCCACACTCGAGCTCGTCCACGGCGCGCACGAACCCATCGGTGCAGGCGAGGGAGCAGACCACCCCGCCCTCGCCGCTCTGCATGTGGAGGTACGCCATCGCGTAGCGCACGAGCACGTCGGGCTCGAACGCCGTGCCCGCCCGCAGCGCCGCCGCGAGGTTGCGCTTCGTGGTCTGCGGCACGTGGATCCCCACGGGGTGGGGCTCGCCGTGGTCGTCGAAGGCGGTGAGGTAGGGCAGCTCCCCGGGGCGGTCGGTGGCGTTGGCCCCCGCCGCGCCCGCCGACGCGGCGTACACCCCGTACCGGGCGACCTTCGCGAGCGCGGAGTCGACCATCCCGTGACGACGGAGGACCGCCTGGAGCTCGGGATCGTCCGCCCACCAGTCGGCGCCCAGAGCGTCCAGATAGGGTCCGAAGGAGTAGCGGTCGGCGGCGGTCGTGGTCATGGCGCGGGATGCTACCGCGCGGGCCCGCCGAGTTCCCGGGAACCCACCGGGCCGAAACGACGCCGGCCCGACGCCCCCCGGAGGAGCGTCGGACCCGCGTCGTTTCAGCCGCCCGGGGACCCTGGTCCGGTCGAGGACCCACTCACGACCGGACCGCCGGAGGCTGCCCCCGACCCCACGAACCGTCTCCCGGCGATCCGCGGGGCCGAAGCGCTCACTTCACCGCGACGGCGGCCGAGCTGCCCCCCGTGGCCTCGCGGAGCTCGGCGCGCAGGGCGCGGTTTTCGTCCTGCAGGCGCTTCACGAAGTGCTGCAGGGCATCGACGGCGGCGCGCTCGCTGGGTCGGGAGAGGTCGCTCTGCACCTCCACGACGATCATGCCGCCGACGTGCCCCGGGTCGCCGGACGCGTCGTGACCGGTGAGCGCCAGCGCGTAGTACTTGGCCTTGCCTTCGAACCACAGGTCGGCGGCCCGCCCGGTCGTCTCGTAGGTGTCCGCCCGCTTCCAGGTCGTGCCGTTCCAGGCGTACGTGCGGACGGTGTAGTAGTCGGCGCCCGCGGCGGCGCCCCAGCTCACGGCCATGGAGCTGCCGTTCGCCTTGCAGAAGCGGTCCGCGCGGGCGGTGTGGGAGAAGCCGTGCAACGCGGGGACGTCGGACGGCAGGGACGTGACCTGCATGCAGTCGGCGCCGTAGACCTTGGAGGCCTCGGGGGCGTCGCCCGCCACGGCGGAGGAGGCGGCGAGGAGGGAGATGGCGGCGACGAGGAGGGCGGTGCGGGTCATGGGGGTCTCCGGGGAGAGGGGAGTGGGTCGGGGCGGTCTGTGGGTCGCTCCCATGCATGTGCACCGGCCGTGCCGGCTCCCGCCGCGGCCCCGCCGAACTACCGCATCGTCCCGAGATCACTGGCTGATCGCGTCGGCCGGCCCGTCCGCGCCGCGACGGCACCGACCCGACCGGCGCTCGCTCCCCGGGTGTCCGGACTGTCCGCGGACATCGGACGGACACGCCCGGCCGTCGGCCACGGGGTCCCGAGCCCCTCCACCAGCCCCAGCTCGGCGATCGACACGTAACCCCCGTCGACCACGACGAGGTGATCCAGCAGCTGGATCCCGAGCGTGTCGCCCGCGTCGACGAGCCGGGCGGTGAGGGCCAGGTCTTCGCCGCTCGGGCTCGGGTCGCCGGACGGGTGGTTGTGCGCGACGACGACGCCCACCGCGCCCTCCCGCACGGCCGGACGGAAGACGTCCCGGGGCGTCACGAACACCGAGTTGCCGGAGCCCCGGGCCACCTGCGCCTCCCCGATCTTCCGCAGGCGGGAGTCGAGCAGGAGCACGATCATGAGCTCCTGCTCGGACTTGCCCAGGCGACCGCGGCAGCTCTCGTAGACGCGCCTCGGGTCGGCGACCACGGCCCCCCGGGGCAGCGGGCGCTCGCCGATCCGTCGGGCGAGCGCGACGAGAGCTCTGATCCGGCGCGCGCGGGCGGGACCCACGCCCGGGACCTCCATGAGCTCGCGCTCGCCCAGCCGCGGCAGCGCCCCGAGCGCGCCCGCGGCGACGAGGATCTCCCGGGCGATGCCCATGGCGGCGGGCCCGGGGGCTCCTCCGCGGGTGAGGAGGAAGGACAGCAGCTCGTGGTCGGCGAGGCCGTCGGGGCCGTACAGCTGCATGCGGGCGTCGGGGTCGAGGAACAAGGCGTGGGTCTCCGGTGCCCCGCGGGGTGCGGGGACGGGGACCGACGTCGCAGGGACCGTGCCGGCGCGGGAGCGGGGTGTGATCGACGGACGCGACCGCCTCGGGCCGGACAACCGTCCGGGAGTGTCCGTCCGGGAGTGTCCAGGGGTGTCCGGGACCGTCCGGTCTCCGGGGGGGGCCCGCCGTCAGCCCCTACTCGCGCCCCCGAGGTCGTCCACCAACCGGCGGAGCTCGCGACGGCCGAGGTTCTCGCCCACCACCGCGCGCTCGCCCGGCCCGACGTACCGATACCGCGCGAAGTCGACCCCGTCGGGGGTGACCTCGACCTCGTAGTACTCGCGGTCCCGGACCTGCTCCCGGGCCGTGCGGAGGATGCCCCGACCGGGCCCCACCTCGAACGCTTCGAGGCGCTCGGGCAGGTAGTCGACCCGACGCTCGACGGCCTCGACGACCGCCTCGATGTCGCCCCTCCCGCCTTCCACCCGCAGGCGTCGGACCTCGGCCCCGTAGGGCCCCACGCCCGCCACCTCGACGATCGCCTTGAGCCCCTCGGCCTCGGCCTCGACGGTCCCGCCCTCCGCGCCCACCAGGGCGCTCTCGAGCTCCTCGCCGAGCGTCGCCGCGCCGGGGGTGGTCATGCGCTCTCCTCCGTCACCTGCTTGCGCGTGCACTCGTTGCCGTCGTGGCGGATGTTCATCCGCTTGTCGTTGAGCTTGGTCTGCAGGATGACCGGTCGACGCCACAGCCGCACGAGGTTCGACAGCGTCGTCTCCGCCCAGGCAGCGTCGAGGTCGGCGCCGGTGTGCCGGTGCACGAGCAGCAGCTCGCCGCGGTTGTCCGCGTTGGCGTCCACCACCTCGATGATCGGCTGCCCGAAGTTCGTGAGCTGATCGAGCAGCTTCGCCTTCACGTCGGAGAACTGGCGGCTCTCCACCAGGTGCTGCTTGCTCTTCTTGTCGTACCCGTAGGTGAAGAAGCCGTGCTCGCGGCAGAAGTCCTCGGTCAGGAACGCGTCCACGAACTGCAGATCGTTGTAGATGCGCCGGACCTGGAAGATCTTCTCCATCCCGCCGCGCTCGTCCCGGAACCACTCCTTGCGCTCGCGCAACCCCTCGCAGCGCTCCCAGTCCGTCCCGTGGCGGCCCGTGTCCCAGCGGTACTCGATGTCCCGGAACAGCTCGAGGCCGAGCTTGTACGGGTTGAGGCGGTAGGGCGACATCGCGACGGTGCCGCTGTGGTGATCCGCGTAGTCGACGATCTCCCCGGTCGTCGCCAGCTTCTCCGTCATCAGGCGCGTGTGCCAGAAGGTCGCCCAACCCTCGTTCATGATCTTCGTCTGGCCCTGGGGCGCGAAGTACAGGGCCTCCTCGCGGATGATCGACAGGATCTCCGCCTCCCAGGGCGACAGCGGGCCGTGCTCCAGGATGAAGCCGAGCACGTCGCGCTCGGGGTGCTCGGGCACCGTCCTCGGCGCGCGGCTCCGCTCCAGGGCCTCCTCCTGGCGCTTCACCACCTCCGAAGGCGGGTTCACGTAGATCTCCATGTAGCTGCGGTCGACGGGGACCTTGAACAGGTCCGCGTCGGGCAGCTCGGGGGCCTCACCGTCCTCGGCCGCCTGGCGCAGGCTCGCCGTGATCGGGTCCTCGTGCTCCGACTGCCGACGGATCGCCACGGAGTGCGGGTCGATCAGGTTCTCGACCGACAGGCAGCAGTCGATGAACTCCTCGACTCGCTGCACACCGAACCGATCCGCGATTCGACGTACGCGAACCGCGTGGTTTGCCATCTCGTCGACCATCTTGCGATTCGTGTGCGCGAACCAGAGGTTGTTCTTGAAGAAGTCGCAGTGGCCGTACACATGGGCCATCACGAGCTTCTGATCCATGTCCGAATTGCAGTCCATGAGGTACGCGTAACAAGGGTCGGTGTTGATGACCATCTCGTAGATCTTCGACAACCCGTACGTGTAGCTCTTGTGCAGCTGCTCGAACTCCATTCCGAAGCGCCAGTGCGGATAGCGCGTGGGGAACCCGCCGTAGGCGGCGAGCATCGACATCTCCTCGGAGGAGACCATCTCGAACACCACCGGGAACGTATCCAGCCCCGCGTCCGCGGCGACCCGGGCCACGTCCCGCTGCACCTCCTGCAGGTGCTCGGGCAGGCCGTGACGGAACCGGATGTCGAAGAGGTCCTGGGACATCACATGCCCTTGCCCAGGAAGGTCTTGATCGACGCCTGGATGGCGTCCTTGTCGGCGATCTTGGAGGTGATCACGCGGTCGTCTTCGCCGAACTGCTTGGTGAGGTCCCCCAGGAACTGCCCCGACCCGTACTCCGACTCGACCTGCCCGTAGCAGAAGACGTTCGACGCGGGCAGGAGGTCCTCCTCGAGCATCGTCATGCACTCGCGCGTGTCGCTGCCGGACCAGTTGTCGCCGTCGCTGAACTGGAAGGGGTAGATGTTCCACTCTTCGGTGGGGTAGTCCTCCTGGATGATCTTCCGGCACAGCTTGTAGGCCGTGCTGATCAGCGTCCCGCCGCTCTCGCGCGTGTGGAAGAAGGTGTCCCGGTCGACCTCCTTGGCGGCCGCGTCGTGGATGATGAAGCGGGTCTCGAGGCCGTCGTACTGCGACCGGAGCCACGTATCGATCCAGAACGCCTCGATGCGGACGATCTCCTTCTGGGCCGCCCCCATCGATCCGGACACGTCCATCATGTAGAGGATCACGGCGTTGCGTTCGGGCTTGGCGTCTTCCTTCCACGAGCGGTATCGCGCGTCGTGCCGGATCGGCACGACCGACGGCTTGGCGGGGTCGTAGGACCCGGCCGCGATCTCCCGCCGCAGCGCCTGCTTGTAGGTCCGCTTGAAGTGCCGGAGCGCGTCGGGCCCCACCGCCGAGATGCGCGTGTACTTGTCCTTCTTGGCGAGGATCTGCTTGTGGCCCTTGGGCTCGATCTTGGGCAGCTCGAGCTCCTCGCCCATGATCTCGGCGAGCTCCTCGAGCGTGACGTCGACCTCGAGCACGTGCTTGCCGGGCGCGTTGCCCGCCTTGCCGGTGCGGTCGCCGTCGCCGTCGACGGGCTGGCCCTCTTCGCCCTCGCCCGCGCCCACGCCGCCCTCTTCGTTGTCGCCGAACCGGAACCGCGGGAGCTGGATCTGGGGGAGCGGGATCGAGACGAGGTCCTTGCCCTTGCGACCGATCAGCTCGCCGCTGGACATGAACTTCTTGAGGTCCTTGCGGACCCGGCCGCGGACGATCTCCTTGAACCGCCCGACGTCGCCCTCGATCTTCAAGCTCATGTCACTCCTCTCGACGAATCACTGGGCATCCCCCCGGGCGAAGATCGACGCGACGTAGCTGAGGACGTCCTTGCTGCAGATGTCGCAGTAGCCGTAGCCGCGCTTCAGCCGCTCCTTGACCACCTCGATCTTCGCCTGCGTCTCCTCGTCCACGACGTTCGAGACGAGCGAGCTGAGCTTGATCGAGTCCTTCTGGTCCTCGAAGAGCTTGAGCTCCAGGGCCCGCCGCAGGCGCTCGTTGCTGCGGTAGTCGAACACCTTGCCGTCGAGGGCGAGCGCGCCGATGAAGTGCATGATCTCCCGACGGAAGTCGTCCATGCGCTGCTCGGGGATGTCGATCTTCTCTTCGATCGACCGCATCAACCGCTCGTTGGGCTCGTCGTAGGCCCCGGTGAAGGCGTTCCGCACCTTCTCCTTCTGCGTGTACGCCTTGACGTTGTCGATGTAGTTGGAGCACAGGCGCCCGATGGCCTCCTCGTCCGCGGAGATGGCCTTCTGCACCTCGACCTTCACGAGGTTCTCGTACTCCTTCTTCACCTCCGCGAGCAGCTCCTTGTAGCGCTTGCGGGTCTCGGCGTCGGCGATCAGGGAGTGGCTGTCCATACCCCCGGCGAGCTCGTTGAGCACCATGAACGGGTTCACGCAGTTGTGGCTGTCCTTGACCAGCGCGTTGCTGATCTTGTCCTGGATGTACCGGGGCGAGATGCCCTCCATGCCCTCGCGCGTCGTCTCCTTGCGCAGCTCCTTGACGTTCTCCTCGGTGAAGCCGGGGATGGACTTGGCGTTGTAGAGCTTGAGCTTCTGCAGGAGCGAGAGGTTGCCTCGCTTCGGGTCCTCGAGCCGCGTCATGATCGCCCACATCGCGGCCATCTCGAGCGTGTGGGGGGCGATGTGCTTGCCCGAGATCTTGCCCTCGCGGAAATCCTTCTCGTAGATCCGCTGTTCGTTGCTCAGACGGGTGATGTAGGGCACGTCGATCCGGATGGTGCGATCGCGCAACGCCTCCATGAACTCGTTGTTCTGGAGCTTCCTGTACTCGGGTTCGTTCGTGTGACCGATGATCACCTGATCGATGTCGCACTGCGCGAACTTCTTGGGCTTGATCTTGTGTTCCTGGCTCGCCGTGAGCAGGTCGTACAGGAACGCGACGTCGAGCTTGAGGACCTCGACGAACTCGATGATCCCGCGGTTGGCGATGTTGAACTCGCCGTCGAAGTTGAACGCCCGCGGGTCCGACTCGGAGCCGTAGACCGCGATCTTCCGGTAGTTGATGTCGCCCGTGAGCTCGGTGGAGTCCTGGTTCTTCTCGTCCTTGGGCTGGAACGTGCCGATGCCGACGCGGTCCTTCTCGGAGAGGATGAGGCGCCGCACCTGCACGGCCTCCACGACCTTCGTCCAGTCGCCGCCCACGGAGTCGAGCGTGCGCTTGTACATGTGGCGACACACCGGGCAGAGCTCGCCGCTGATCGACACGCTGAGCTTCGTCGCCACGCCGTCGCGGTGCTCCTCGGGGATGAGGTGCATCGGCTCTTCGTGCATGGGGCAGTCGAGGAAGCCGCCCTCTTCGTCGGGATCGTTCCAGGACAGCGTGTACAGGGCGCCCTCGGGCGTCTTGGAGTACGCCTCGAGCCCCTTCTTGATGAGTCGGACGATCGTCGACTTGGCCGAGCCGACCGGACCGTGGAGCAGCAGGACGCGCTTCTCGGGCCCGTACCCGCGCGCCGCGGACTTGAAGACGCGCACGAGCTTCTGGAGGTGGACGTCGAGGCCGAAGACGGCGTCCTTGCCGTCTTCGAAGGGGTCGTCGAAGAAGCGGTAGTGCTTGATCCGCTTCTTGAACTCGACGTACTCGTCGACCCCGTGGCTGATGATCATGTCGTACAGCCGCTGCCAGGCGGTGCGCGCGATCCGCGGATCGGCTTCGACGCGGTCGAGGTACTCGGCGAAGGACCCGCTCCAATGAAGGTCGCGGTACTCGTCGAGGTCCTGCTTCTCCCGAATCAGGGAGATGATCGACTGACCCGTACTCATCGCCTACTCCTTTCGCCGACCCGAGTCCACACGGGGACGGCGCGCTGATGCCGTAGGTCGAGAGCGATGCTTTCGGTCAGCCTGAAACGGATGGACAAGCCTGCGTCGGCGAACGACCTCGAACCGACTGGCAAAGAACCTGGCCTCTTCCAAGGTAAGACCGGATCGACAAAAGCGAAAGGGGCAGAACGTTGCCTCGACGATTCCGTCGGGCTCGGGGTCCGCGTGATCCGCGGCGATGAGAGGGGTCAGCGTCGGCGGGTTCGGAGCGCGAAACCGACGAGCACGAGCAGCGCCGGGGAGGACGGCCACGCCGCCGCCGCCGCCGAGCAACCCAAGTCGGGCGCGACGCCGACGCAGTCCTCGTCGGCTTCGATCTCGTCCACCGCGACGGGATCCAGCTCGAGGCCGGCGCGCCACGTTCCGTGCACGCGGTCGAACTCGACGAAGAAGCAGTCTCCGTACTCCGACGGGCACTGGACGCACGCCAGGCCGTACGAACCCAGGAGGTCGCAGGCCGCTTCGTCGCCGTCGAGGGCGGCGTCCACCGACTCCATGCGCAGGAAGCCCGAGAAGCCGACGTGCTCCATCGAGTCCCCGGCGGGGGAGAAGTCGCCGTCGATCCAGGCGGCCTCGAAGTCGAAGGGGTCCGCGCCGATGGTGACGGTCATGTCGGCGGGCGCTGTGCGGAAGTACGAGCCGGTGCGCACCACGTCCGTGTCCGGGTCGCCGAACCGGCCCGCGGCCGCGCACGTGTTCTGGCTCTCCATCCCCTCCTCGGCGACGCCGAAGTCGAAGTAGAGCCGAGCCTCCTCGCCGCCCGCCTCGCCGATCTGGTTCACCTGCCACATCCACGCGGCGGGGGGCTGGGCGTCGAGCATGACCTCGAGCAGCGGGTCCAGCGCTCCCCAGCGGGCCTCGGAGAAGTCGAGCTGGTAGGCGCGCCCGTCGAGGAGCTCCGGCCGCTCGGGGGGCAGACCGATCTCCGACGTGCTGAACTCGAAGCTCAGCTGCGTCTCGCCGAGCTCGATCTCGACCTCGTAGGCCGACTGGGGCCGGAGCGGCACCACGGGGCGCAGCGTCCCCGCGTCCCAGTCGTCCGACCACTCGACCGTGGTGGGGACGATCGTGCCCTCGGCGTTGTACAGGGTGAGGCCGCCGCCCCGGGCGCTCATGTCGAAGCGGACGGTGATGGGGTCGCGGTAGTTGTGGGTCGAGGAGCCCGGCTCGGGATCCAGATCGAGGACCAGCGGGCCCTCGGGGGGCTCGGCGTCGTCGTCGTCGTCCGCGCCGGTGCCGCCGCCGTCGTCGTCGTCCCACAGGGCCTCGTCGTTGTACTCGGGGGCCGCGCCGCCGGCCCCTCGGGTGGCGTACGAAGCGCACCCGGCGACGAGGAGGATCAGGGCGAGGGGGAGCAGACGGGTCATTGCGGCCGTGGTTCTTCGCACGCGTCGGGCCGGCCTTCCCGGGCGCTTTCGTGCCCGTGAGCCTCGTGAACCAGCACCCGTCCCCGATCCCCGTCGACAGTGACGTCCATTCCGTCTTCCAGGATACGACAAGCACCCTCGACGTTCACGACGGCCGGGAGCCGGTACTCCCGCGCGACGACCGCGCCGTGGGAGAGGTACGACCCGAGCTCGAGGATCAGCCCCCCGGCCGTGAGGAACAGCGGCGTCCACCCGGGGTCCGTCGAACGCGCGACCAGGATGTCCCCGGGCTTCAGTCGTCCCACCTCGCCCGGGCCGGACAGGACCCGGACCGTGCCGCGCACGATCCCCGGCGAGATCCCCAGCCCCTCGAGGGCGCCCGCGTGATCGGCGCCGGGATCGAGGTGCCGGTTGCCCTCCTCCAGGAAGTCCGGGTGCGGACGGGCCCGGTCGGCCTCGAACTCCGCGCGGCGCTCGTCCGCGATCCGACGGGCGCGCTCGGGCGCGAGGCGACCCGCCACCAGGGCGCGCAGCTCCTCGATCTCCAGGAATACGATCGCGTCGCCCGACTCGAGGACCCCGTCGCGCTCGAGCAGCGCTCCCACGCGCTCGAAGATGCGCTTGAGGCGGAAGAGGAGCCGGTCGTAGCTGAACCGTTGGTTCTCCCGCAGGGCCATGTACCGCCGCGTGAGGTCGAGTAGGCGCTCGAACAGCACGGTCCGCCACGGCAGCAGGCGCCGCGCCGCGGTCCGACTCATTCGCTGCCGGACGAGGCGCTCGGCCTGCATCCGGTCCCGCGCCCGGCGGTCCGCGTGGGCGGCGGGATCGGCGGCCGCGCCCGCGCGGAGCGTGCCCGCCACCATGCGAAGCACGAGCTCGGGATCGTCGGCCCAGCGCGTCGAGAAGACCTCCCAGGAGGCCGAGCTGCGGTGGCCGTAGTCGACGAGGAAGCGACGGAGCGCGCGGTCGAAGTCGCCCCCGTCGATGTCCGCGAGCTCGTCGTACAGCGGGAGGTCCGCCTCGAGCCGGCGCCGCACCTCCGGCGACCGACGGGCCGCCTCGGCCAGGTCCCACAGCGCCTGGTTGACCTGCAGGGTCCGGTTGTCGCCCGCGTCGGCCACCAGAGCCGAGCGGAGCGCCTCGCCGCCCTCGCCCACCCAGGACCGCAGCGCCACGTCCAGCAGCTGGTAGCAGAGGTGGGCGAACAGCAGCGACAGGAGGTGGATCTGGAGGTACTCGACGATGAGCTCGGTGCCCCGGTCCACCGCCTCGAGGCCCGAGCGCGCGTCGCCGAAGTCCAGGGGCAGCGCGGTCGTGGCCGCGTCGAGCCGGGGCCGGAACTCCTCCCACTCCTGGTGGTTCGTGAGGACGTTGTAGCGGTACCGCTCGGCCCGGTTCTCGGCCGAGCCCTCGGCGAAGATCGATCGCACCATCCGCCAGTCGGGGAGGTAGGGCGCGGCGTTGCGCATCGCGCGCTGCTCCTCCGCCGGGAACATCTCGAGGATGACCTCCGGGGGGTTGCGTCCCGGCAGCCGGAAGACGAGGTGGCGGAAGATCGTGATGTTGAAGTACGGGCGGCCCCGGTACAGGCGCGTGGGCTTCGTGCCGCCGAGCCAACCCTCCGAGGCGCCCTTCCACTCGGTGAAGTGGTGCAGCACGGGCTGGATGAGGGACCAACCGAGCGGCGTCGCCTGATCCGGCCAGCGCTCGCCGCAGAAGCGTTGGGTCCACAGGATCGGTCGGTCCCGGAAGGCCTCCGCCGCCGGGCGGCCGAAGGAGCGGGGCTCGACCGCGGTGACGGGGCGGGCCTGGACCAGGAAGAGGTGCCCGTCGCGGTCGACGGTCCACTCGATGTCCGCGGGGCCCCCGAGCAGGTCCTCGGCCGCGAGCCCGAGCTCGGCGATCCGGAGGGCCTCGGCGTCCGTCAGCGCGGGCTTGCGCTGCTCCGCCGCGGGGACCTCCCGGAACACCACGCGGCCGCTGCCCGGCGCGGTCGTCTCGAGCCGCCGCTCCTTGCGGGCGATCCCACGCTCGGCGATGCGCAGGCGCTCGGCGCCGCGGTGGATCAGGAAGTAGTCCGGGTGCACCCGCCCCTGCGCGAGCGCCTCCCCCAGCCCGGACGCCGCCTCGAGCGCCATCTCCCGGCGCGACCCGCTCACGGGGTTGACCGTGAACAGCATCCCCGACGCGCGGGGGTGGACCATGCGCTGCACCAACACCGCCATCGGGGGCAGCACCGCGTCCGTCGGGTCCGAGAGGCGGTAGCCGACGGCCCGCTCCGAGTACCAGGACGCCCACACGTCCCGGATCGCGTCGTGGATCGGGCCGAGGCCCCTCAGGTTGAGGTGCGACTCGTACTGCCCCGCGTGCGAGCGCTCGGCGCCGTCCTCATCCGACGCGCTGGACCGCACCGCGAAGAGCGGCGCCCGCCGATCCGGGGCGTCGGGGCGCATGGGGACGCGCAGCAGATCGGTGTACGCGTCGACGAACAGCCGCTCCACTGCGGGCGGCAGCGGGACTCGACGCAGCGCCTCGGCCGCCCGGGCGCCGGCCGCGACGGCGCGGGCACGGTCCCCCGAACGCAGCTCCTCCGCGGCCCGCGTACAGAGCGCCTCGACGGGAGTCCCCACGATGGCGCCTCGGAGCGCGTCGGTCGTGACGACGACCCCGGGCGGGACCGGGAGCCCGCGCGCCGTCAGCTCCGCCAGCCGGGCCGCCTTCGCGCCGACGATGGACGCGTCCATCGCCCCGCGGTCGCGCAGGTCGAGGACGAGGGGCGGGGCGGAGCGAACCATGCGGGCAATGTACGTGCATCGCGATCCGAGCAGCCAGGGCTTCGGCCGCGCGCGACGCCTACTCGCTCTGCGCCGTGCCGAAGAGCAGGTCGAACGCGGGGCTGATCGAGGAGTAGTTGCCGCCCTTCATCGACCCGTGGTGCAGGTCGTGGGCGGCGATCATGCGGCTCACGAGGGGCAGCTTCGGCAGATCGAGGTGCATCGCGCTGTGGATGAGGACGTTCATCACCGAGTACAGGACGAAGGCGATCAGGAAGCCGAGGCCGCTGACGGGCCCCGCCACCGTCGCCACCAGCACGGGGCAGGCCATGAAGAGGGCGATGCCGAGGGCCGTCTCCACCGGGTGGATGAACATCGCGTCCTCGGCGAAGGGGCTCCGGATCCGGTGGTGCACGGCGTGCCACCGACGCCCCGTCGGCCAGGCATGGAACACGCCGCGGTGGAGCAGGTAGTACCCGAAGTCGTAGAGCACGAGGACGGCGACGACCTCCGCCACCGTCCGCCCCGGCGACGCGACCCCGCGGCTCACGATCCGACCGTCCATCCACAGGGCGGGCCCGAAGAACATCACCAGCGTCAGCGCCGTGTTCACGACCCGACTGCGCAGGTGCTCGGCCGCGGGCACCCGCCGGGGGATCTCCCGTCGCGTCCGGTGCCGCGCCGCCCACTCGGTGTGCGCGAGTCGCTGCAGGCTCGCCATCGCGAGGCCGCTGAGGGCCATGCCGAGCACGAGCGCGACGTAGATGTTCGGGGTCATGTACGACTCCAGTAATATTGGTTACTCAATGGAGTATACTCACTACTCGATGTCCGGGATCCCCCGATCCGCCGGCGGCGCCGGCGCTCCGAAGGCCCTCGCCCGCCGACTCCGAGCCGCGAAGGACGCCGCGTACCGCGAAGCGCTCCTCGACGCCGCCGAGCTCGCGTTCGCCGACGGGGGTTACGAAGGCACGGGCGTCAAGCCGATCGCGGCGTCCGTCGGCGTGTCGCTCACCACGCTGTACCGCTACTTCCCCACCAAGCTCGCGCTGTACCGGGCGGTGCACGCCCGGCGCCTCGACGAGCTGATGGGGAGCATCCGCGCCGCCGGGGCCCTGTCTCGCGAGCCGATCGCCCAGCTCCTCGGCGGCCTGCGCCTGCACCTGGAGTTCCACGCGCAGCACCCCACGTACCTGCGGATGCACCTGCGGGAAGGCAACGCGTGGACCGGGGCGGCCCGGCTTCGTACGGAGGAGCAGGTCGCCGCCTGGCGCTCCGGCCACGAGCGCATGCAGCTCACCTTCGAGCGGGGGATCGCCGACGGCAGCTTCGTGGCGGAGGATCCGGCGCTCCTGGTGCGGACGACGCTCGCGCTCACGGAGGCGCACCTCAGCTGGTGGATCGACGGGGGAATGCCCCTCGCGCCCGAGGAGCTCTGTCGCCTCACCTTCGACCGGCTGGTCCGAGCGTGCTGCCGCGAGCCTGCCCGGGGGGCGTGGCTCCGACGCATCGAGGCGGGGGACCTGCCGTGAGCCTCGCGGTGGTCACCGGGAGCGCCGGGTTCGTCGGGGGGCACCTGGTGACACGCCTGGCGGCCGCGGGCCGGGCCGTCCGCGCCGTCGATCTGCGACCGGGCCCCGTGGACGCCCCGAACGTCGAGGGGCTGGAGGTGGACCTCACGGACGCGGGGGCGGCGGAGCGAATCGTGGCGGGCGCGGACACGGTCTTCCACGTCGCGTCGCTCGTGCATACCCGGCGCAGCGACGCCGAGCGGGTGTGGGCGGTCAACCACGGCGGCACGGTCTCGTTGCTGGCCGCGGCCCGGGCCGCGGGGGTGCGGCGGTTCGTCCACGTGAGCTCGGCGTCCGTCGTCTACGAGGGCCGGGACATCGAGAACGGGGACGAGTCGCTGCCGTACGCGTCATCGTCCCAGGCCCCGTACGCGGACAGCAAGATCGCGGCCGAGCGGGCCGTCCTCGAGGCCGACGACTCGGGATTCAGCACCTGCGCCGTCCGCCCCCACGTGGTGTTCGGGCCGGGCGACCAGCGCTTCATGCCCGCGATCCTGGACCGCGCCGCCGCCGGGCGGCTCACCACGGGCGTGGGCTCGGCCGACAAGCTCAGCGACTTCACGTACATCGACAACCTCATCGACGCGCTGACGGCCACCGAGCGGGCCCTCGACGCGGGGACCGCGACCGGGCAGGCCTACTTCGTGACGAACGGCGAGCCGACGCCGTTCTGGGGGTTCGTCGACCTCGTCCTGGAGGGCCTGGGCAGGCCGCCGATCGCGCGACGCGTCCCCTACGCGGCGGCGTACGCGGCGGCCACGTTGCGCGAGCTCTGGGAGTCGTTGCGGGGGCTGCCGCCGGGCGTGGAGGGGGGGCTGACGCGGTTCGCGGTGCGGTACCTGTGCACGCACCACTGGTTCAGCATCGACAAGGCGCGCCGGGACCTGGCCTGGGAGCCCGCGGTCGGCATCGAGGAGGGGATACGCCGGACGCTCGCCGCCCGAGGGGGGTGAAGCAGCCGGGCGAACGCAGCGGGTCTAGAACTCGCCTTCGCCCGAGAAGAAGAAGGAGTACCGCTCGCCGGGGACGGCCGTGATGTCCGTGTCTTCGCCCGCGAAGGTCCAGTCCGCGCCCCGGAAGGCGCCCACGCCGATCTTGCGCATGTCGTCGTCCGCGCTCTCGCCGAGCGGGGCCCGGGGCCGGAACTCGTTGCGGTACATCACGAACTCCCCTCCCCCCGTGTCCCGGAGGCCGACCCGACGCTGGTACGACTGCTCGATCGTGATGTCCGTGCCCTGGAGCAGGCACCCCTCGTCCCCGAGCTGGGGGGCGTGGGTCAGGGTCACGAGCCAGATGTAGTCGCAGACGTCGCAGAGCTCGGAGGAGACCTCGCTGTCCTCGGTGCCCTCGGCCTCCCACGCCTCCTTGCAGTCGAAGTGGCCGTCGGCGATCGCCTCGGCGGTCCAGCCGATGTTGAGCCACTCCACGCCGTCGAAGACCGTGAGGTCGAGCCCGGGGCCGATCGCGTCGTCGTCGTCGTCGACCGTGCCGTCACAGGGGGGAGCCGTACCGTCCACGCAGATCGAGATACCCCAGATGTCCAGGGTGCCCGCGCAGCCGCTCAGCATCAGGGCGGCTGCGATGAGGACGATGGAACGGAACGTGGTCGAGCTCATGATGGGGGCGGTCCCTCCTGGGTCCGGTGGGGGTGTCATACCGCGGGCGAGCATACCGTGTCCGGGGCGGACGCGCGCACGGACCGTGTGGTGCCCGGCGCAGCGGCCGAATCGCCCGGGTGCGGCGAGTTTCACACCGCGCGCGCGCTCCTGTATCGTCGCGCCCCCGGAACCCCCAGAGGACCACCGCGATGTCCGCGAAGACCATCCAAGGCGAGCCCCTCAAGCTCGGAGACCTCGAAGAGGTCCCCGGCGAAATCGACGCGCGACTGCGCATCGTGGCCGGATCGGGCAAGGGCAAGGTGTACCCCATCCGTGAGAACTCGATCGTCCTCGGCCGGGACGAGGGCTGCCACATCGTGGTGGACGACCCGCGCGTCTCCGGCAGGCACGCGATCGTGTCCTACCGGGGCGGCGAGTTCCGCGTGAGCGATCTCCAGAGCACCAACGGCTCGCTGCTCAACGGCAGCCCGCTCACGGAGAGCGTCTTCCAGGAGAGCGACGACCTGCGGCTCGGCAAGACCGTCATTCGCCTCGAAGTCGACTTCCGCGAGCCGGTCCTCTAGCGCGTCCTCGTGCGCCTGGCCGACGCGCTCGACGCCGTCTGGACGGCCGCCGCCGCGCTCCCGGACGACGAAGCCGCCTTCACCGAGCTCGACCCCGACGCCCGTCGGCGCGCCCACGACGTGGGCGTCCGCTGCCAGGACCGGCTCGTGCGCGTGCTCGCGCGCCTCGTCGAGGGCATGGCCGAGGACGGCGTCGAGCTCGTCGACGCCCGAGGCGTGCCCTCCGACTACTCCGAGGACGCCTGAAGCGTGAGGTAGAGGCCCCCCGGTCCGCCGGGAGGCACGGTCACCACCTGGGTCCGCGACCCGACGCGCGGGTGGAACAGCTCCACCGCGTACTCCCCGGCGTCCAGGTCCTCGAGCTCCAGCCGCCCGTCCGTCCCTGTGACGCCGGCCGTGCCCGCGGGCGCCACGAGCACCCACGCCTCCATGTGAGGCCAGCGATCCGATGTCACGCGGTAACGCCCGGGCTCGTCCAGCACCCAGCGCGAGGGGGGCGCCTGCGGGGGGACGGCGACGTTCTGCACGTGCGTCTCCCCGCCCTCCGCGACGCGCCAGAGGTGGAAGGTGTGCAGGGCCGAGTCTTCGTTGACGAACCGCAGCGGCGTCGCCGGGGGCACGACCCGGGCGGTCGGCGAGAACCGGCAGCCGGAGGCCTTGACCTCCACCTCCGCGGGGACCTCGGGCACGCCCGCGGCGGTGGGGACCCACACCAAGACGTTGGCGAGTCCCTTCTCCGGACCGACGACGAGGGCCCCGGACGGGGCGGGCTCGGCGCACTCGGGCACCTCCGGCACCGCGACGGGCGCGTCCTCGGCGTCGCCGCCCCACTCGAGCTTCACGGAGATGCCCCGGGGCGGCGGTGTCATCGGCGCCTCGGCCACGGGCACGGACGGCGCCGGAGAGGGCTCCTCGGACCCGCCGCAGCCGGCGAGGACCAGGACCAGAACCGAGAGCGTGCAGGAGGGGCGCAGCGTCACGGCCCGCATCTTCGTCGGGACGACGGAGCCGGGCAAGGCGGGTCGCTCGTTCGCGCCCCCGCCGGTTTGCCCCGGCTGGCGTCGAACAGGTAACTTCGCTCCCGTCGACGGACCCCGATCCGCCGCCGCCTTCGCGGCCCCCGTCGACCGGAGGATCATGGCGGGAACCAGCTTCGGCCGCTATCGACTGGTCCGACTCCTGGCCCGCGGGGGCATGGCGGAGGTCTATCTGGCGGTTCTGGAGGGGCAGGCGGGCTTCGAGAAGCGCCTCGCCCTCAAGCGGATCCTCCCGATCTACGGGGACCTGGACGAGTTCACCGAGCTGTTCGTCGACGAGGCCCGGATCTCGGTGAGCCTCGACCACTCGAACATCGTCCAGACGTTCGACTTCGGGCTCCACGAGGGCGAGCCCTTCCTCGCCATGGAGTACGTCGACGGCCCGGACCTGGAGAAGGTCCTCGTCGCCGCGCGCAAGCTCAAGCGTCCGATCGGCTACGACACGATGCTCTACGTCGCCACGCGGGTGGCGGCGGCGCTGGACTACGCCCACTCCCGCATCGACGAGTCGGGCCGACCGATGTCGATCATCCACCGCGACGTGTCGCCCCCCAACGTGCTCCTGTCCGTCTCCGGCGACGTGAAGATCACGGACTTCGGCGTCGCGCGGTACGCGATGCGGCTCAGCCGCAGCCGCCCCGGGGTGGTCCGGGGCAAGTACGCGTACATGTCGCCCGAGCAGCTGCTCGGCAACGAGATCGACCACCGCTCCGACATCTTCAGCCTCGGCACCCTGCTGTACGAGATGACGGCGGGACACAACCCCTTCCTGGGCTCCACGGACTACCAGACGATGGAGCGCGTCGTCGCGGCCGCGCCCGCGCCCGTCCGCGACCAGCGGCCCGGCATGCCGGAGGACCTGGCCCGGATCATCACGCGCTGCCTCCACCCGACCCCGGGGGGCCGCTATCAGACCGCCGGGGAGCTCCGCCGCGACCTGGCGGCGGTCCAGTTCCGCCGGGGGGTCCTGGACGACCCCTCCTCCCTCGTCGAGGAGCTGTGGGCGCTCTTCCCCCGCCAGCTGGCGCGCCGCGGCGTCCCCCTCAAGACGCGCCCGAAGCTGGACATCTCCACCCCCAGCGTCGGCGCGCCGCGGATGCGCGGCCCGGGGCCGACCGACTCGCCCTGGGGGCCCGGCGACAAGCCCGCCGGCCCCGCGCAGCTCGGCGACCGCGCGGACGAGTCCGACGAGTTCGGCGAAGACGACCTCACGATCCCGCACATCGTCGGAGCGCAGGACTCCGTCCCCACGCAGCCGCTCGACGGCGACAGCAAGACCCTGGACGCCCCCCAGCAGGTGCCCGCGAGCCTCGCCCGCCTCGACGTCGTGGGCGTGTCGGATCCGTTCGGCACGCTCATGCCGCGCCGTCGCTCCCAGCAGCCGGTGAAGGTGAGCGTCGCCGACGACTCGCCCGACGTGCCCCAGGTCCGCAGCGTCTCGGGCGAGTCGCGCCGCCCCGAGACCCTCGGGCCGGATACGAGCCGCTCCGACGGCGCCTTCACGGACGAGACCCTCCCCCCGGTCGCGGGTCCGCCTCCCGGAGCGTCGCCCACCGCGGCCACCGACGCCCCGGACCCCTTCGCGGCGATGGTCGCCGGAGCCGCCGCGCTGGCCAAGACCGAGCCCCGGGTCCCCGAAGACGACTCCCGGGACGACGTGGTGACGGACGAGTCGCTCGCGGCCGCCGAGGCGACGGTCCCGACCCCGGGGACGCCCGCCCCCGGCCCCGAAGACACGACCGAGGACCCCCGCGACGCCACCGACCCCCGCGACGCCACCGACCCCCGCGACGCCACCGACGGCGACCGACCCGGCGAGGCCGCCGCCGCGAGCCCCCTCGCCGCCCTGGCCGCGGACCGCGGACCGCTCTCCCCTCCCGGTCGCCCGACCAGGAAGCCGGAGCCCGCTCCCGAGCCGACGGAGGCCGAGCCCGTCAAGTCGCGCCCCCAGGCGCCGGCGTCCTGGTCCGAGGATTCGGGGATCGGGCTGACGGGGTGCCTCGCCATCGCGGCCGCCATGGCGCTCCTGGTATTCCTCGTCGCGCAGCAGTTCCGGGGGCCCGCGTCGCCCGCGCCGACCCCCTCGCCCGACGAGACGCCGACCGCGGAGACGCCCGCCGCGACGCCCGAGGCCGCCGCTCCGGACGCCGGGGACGATCCGTCGCCGGGCGCCGACCCGGTCGGGTCCGGGACCCCGGAGCAGGCCCGCCCCGATGCCGCCGGGACCCCCGAGGCGACGCCCGCGCGGGAGCCCGAGCCGCGCGCCGAGAGCCGGCCCACTCCCGCTCCCCGCCCCGCGGCGACCCCTCGGCCCGAGGCGACCCCCCGGCCCGAGAGGACCCCGAAGCCCGAGCCGACACCTGCCCGGGAGCGCCCCCCGCCGAAGCCCGAGCCGAAGCCCGCCCCCACGCCCAAGGCCTCCCCCACTCCGGACTGGTCGCCCCGCCCCGAGAAGGTCGAGCCTCCGTTCGATCCCGCGCCGTCCGCGGACCGGGTCATGGTGACGATCAGGAGCGCGCCCGCGGGCGCCGCGCTGACGGTCAGCGGCGCCGACGTCGGCGAGGCCCCGCACACCGTGCAGGCGGAGCCCGGGACCATGCTCGAGGTCACCGCGCGCCTCGACGGTCACCTCGCCACCACGCGCTTCCTCAAGATCGGGAGCGCGGACATGACCGAGACGATGGAGCTCGCCCCCAGCGGCCCGAAGGAGGCGGCGGTGGGGATGGTGAAGATCAGCTCCGAGCCGTGGGCCTACCTCGCCGTGGACGGGCGCGTGCTCGGCAACGTGCTGGGCGCGGACGCGATCGAGCTGAAGCTCGAGCCGGGTGAACACGTCCTGGCGGTCGAGAACCCGGTCGTGGGGTGGTCGGATCGGCGCACGATCGTCGTGAAGGCGGGCGAGACCACCGTCGTATCGTTCAAGCAGTAGGGGGGCGCGTCAGCGCGTGCGGGCGAAGACGTCCACGAGCACGGTGTCGGGGCCGAGCAGCTCCGGCGCCGCCGCCAGGTGGACGTAGCGCCCCGCGCCGGCGTCGGGGGGGTCGACACAGGACAGGGACGCTTCGGGCTGGTTGATCAGCCGACCCTGCTGGTTCTGCTCGCCGCACGCGCGGTCCTCGACGGGGAGGGCCAGGCCGGGGTTGCAGGTCGTGATGTCCTCGTCGACGGCCGCCAGGCGCTCGGCGAAGGCCCGCACCGCGTTCGCGGGCGACTCGGTCGAAGCGGCGGGCACCGTCGCCCGGGTGCCGTCGGACACCGCCATGCCGTCGTCGTCGAGGGTGTCGATCGTGACGATCCAGTCGTCCGGGTGCTCGTCGGCCCAGAAGGCGTGGGCGACGTGGAACACGGTGCCGTCCGCCCCCGCCATGTCCGAGATCGCGGCGGGCGCCTCTTCGCCGTCGCCGCACGCCACGGTGGAGCCCGCGCAGGGCGAGGCCGTGTCCGACGCGCATCGGTGCGTCGCGCCCACGATCAGCACCCGCGCGCTCGTCTCTTCGAAGACCGCCGCGGCCGCCTCGAGGGTCTCGGGGGCCGAGACGGCGTGGGGAGCGCCGACCACGAAGGGGGACGCTCCGAGGGATCGGAAGACGACGCGGGCGGAGCCGGTGCTCCGGTCGACCGGGCGCCACAGGGCGAGGCCGCGCTCGTCCCCGTCGCCTCGGCAGAGCTCGTAGTCCACGAGCGCGGCGTCGGTCACGGCGGCCGCCGGGTACCCGTCCATGAGGTCGGCGAACGACGCCCACACCGTCGCGAGCAGATCCGCCGGCTCGAGGTCGTAGTCGCCGGAGCCGTCGGCGGGCGCCTCGAGCGCGGCCGGAGCCAACGCGGCGAACACGCCGCCGGAGCACACGGGCAACAGCGCCGTGAGGTCCACCTCGGGGGCGGCGTCGTCGTCGTCGGTGGCGGCGGAGTCGTCGTCGTCGACCTCGACCACCTCGGGGGGGAGCTCGACGTCCCCCGGCTGCGGGTCGCCGCAGCCGTCGCAACCGCAGGCGGCGGGCACGTCGTCGCCCCGGACGCAGTTCAACGACGGAACGAGCAACGCCGTGAACAGCGTCGCGCGGAAGAGGAAGAGATGCAGGGAGAGGCGCACGCCCCCTGCATCGGCGGTCGCGGCGGTTTCTTTAGGTGTACTCGCCGCCGATCGGCTCGGGCGGCAGGGTGAACCGGAACGTGGTCCCTTCACCGAGCGTCGAGTCGACCGTGATCTCGCCCCCGTGGGCGCGGACGATGCGGCGACAGATCGAGAGCCCCACCCCGATCCCGTCGTCTTCGGGCGGCTTCTCTCCCGCCCCGCGATAGAAGGGACGGAAGATGCGATCGAGGTACGCCTCCCCCATCCCGCAGCCGTTGTCGGCCACGACCACGG
>CAZEKB010000021.1:29615-77082 GCA_964512225.1 uncultured Rickettsiales bacterium
ACCACGGGAGGGACGCCGGGGCGGGCGTTCTTGATGGCGTTGTCGATCAGGTTCTGGAGGAGACGGGCGACGAGGCCGGCGTCGCCGGAGACCGTCGGCAGGTCGTCGCCCCGGACGGTGGCGCCGGTCTCCGCGATCGAGACCTCGAGGTTCTTGCGCGCCTCGTCGAGGGCGTCCGCCAGCGCGAACTCGCTCCACTCGACCCGGCTCCCCTGGAACCGGGACAGAGCCATCATCTCGTCGATCATCCGCTGCATGCGCGCGGCGCCGTCGACGACGTACTGCATGTACTCGCGCTGCTCGTCGTCCAGCCGGTCGGACAGCTGATCGGCGAGGATCCTCGACGAACCCGCCGATCGCCCGCAGGGGCTGGCGGAGGTCGTGCGACGCGAGGGCGGCGAACTCCTCGAGCTGCTCGTTCGACGCCTTGAGCCGGACCGACAGCCGCTGCAGTGCCTGCTCCCGACGCTTCAGCTCGGTGATGTCGGTGTGGGCGCCGAGCATGCGCACGGGGGCTCCCGTCGCGTCCCGGATGGCGAGCCCGCGGCAACGAACCCAGACCGTGGAGCCGTCCGCGTGGCGGTAGCGGACCATCTGGTCGTAGGGGTGGCTCGGGTCGGCGCAGTGCTTGTGGAAGTTGTCGAGGGCGAGCTTCAGATCCTCGGGGTGGATCATGTCCTGCCACTCGGCCGCGAGGTGCTTGCGCGCGGCGGGGTCGTGCCCGAACAGCTCCCAGAACCGGGCGGACATCCACTCGTGGTCGGGGTCGGTGAGGTCCCAGTACCAGACCCCGTCCAGCGAACCGGACTGCAGGAAGTCGAAGATCGCCGGGTCCGAGTGGACGAGGTCGTACAACTCTTGCTGCAGGTAGTGACGACCGGACTCGACGCTCTTGGTCATGCTGTTCCCCAAGTCCACAGCTTGCCGGCTTCCATGACCTGCCGCTGTGAACTCCGGCTGCGACCGTCTAGTCGAGAAGGCCCACGCGGTGGGCGTAGAGGACGAGGTCGGCTACCGACCCCGCGCCCAGCTTGTCCTTGATCCGACTCACGACGGTGCTGACCGTGCTGACCGCGAGGTCGATCTCCGCCGCGGTCTCGGACACCGTCTTGCCCCCGATGAGGCTCATGAACACCTGGGTCTCGCGCGGGCTGAGCCGCTCGTGGGGTCGCGACCCCGACGTGCCCCGCTCTTCGATGGCCCGGAGCTTCGAGGTCAGATAGATCCCCCCGTCGGCGACGACGCGGATGGCCTTCACGAGCTCGTCCGGGGAGCTGCTCTTGCTGATGTACGCGCCCGCGCCCTGGCGGATGAGCGACGCGGCGAAGTGGTCTTCGGGGTACATCGTGAGCACCACCACCGACACCCGCGGCGCCTCGTCTCCGATGCGACCCAGGATCTGAAGGCCGCTCAGCCCCGGCAGGGAGAGGTCCAAGACGAGGACGTCCACCTCGTTGTCGGCCAGGAACCCGAACACGTCGAGGCCGTCGCCCACTTCACCGACGACCTCGATCCCGTCTTCGGTGGACAGGATCCGCCGGATCCCCAGGCGGAACATGGCGTGGTCGTCGGCGAGCAGGACGCGGATCATGAGCCCTCGACCGGGAAGACCGCGCGCAGGATCGTCCCTCCGGAGGGGCGCGCGTCCCACCGGACCGTGCCGCCCACCTGCTCCACCCGCTGACGGATCCCCGGCAGCCCGAACCCGGACGGCGCCCCCATCCCCGGCTCCATGCCCACACCGTCGTCCTCGACGACCAGCTTCAACCCCGCCGCGTCCCCCTCGAGCGTCACCACCACCCGGGCCGCGCGAGCGTGCTTGAGCGCGTTGCTGACGCCCTCCTGAACCACCCGGTACGCGGCGACGGCGGTGGTCTCGGCGAGGGCCGCGGGGATCGCGATCACCCGCAGCTCGGGCCGCACCTCCGACCGCCCGCCGAGGCCCTGCACCAGCTGCTCCAGCGCCGCGGCGAGGCCCTCCTTCACCGCTTCGGGCCGCAGCCGCTCCAATACCCCGGCGATCGTCGCGTCCATGGCCGTCAAGGTATCGCAGCACTCGCGCACGACCTCGCGGCCCGACTCGGCGGTCGGCCCCGCGCGGCGGACGAACGCGAGCCCGTAGCCCAGCGAGGCCACCTGCTGCCCCAGCCCGTCGTGCATCTCGTGGGCCATCCAGCGGCGCTCCTCCTCGCGAGCGTCCTGCAGGCTCCGCGCGAGGTCCCGCAGGGCCCGGGTCTGCTCCCGCACGCGGTCCTCGAGCCCGCGGGCGAGGCCGTCGAGCTCCCGCCGCTGGGATTCGAGCTCCCGCTCCTGCCCGTAGAGCTCCCGCACCCGGATCGTCACGGCGTGGCCGGTGAGGACGACGAGGCCGATCGTGAGGAGGGCGAAGACCACGAACTCGGGGAGCGCCGCGCTCGCCAGATCCTCGGGCCTGCGCAGGAGGAAGCCCACGGGACCGGCGGAGCCGACCATGAGCGCGAGGCGCAGCCGCCGGGCGGTGGCGACGACGGGCGTGACCATCGCGAAGACCGCCACCACCAGGGCGTGGCCCCAACCCCCGTCCAGCGTCCCCGCGCCGCCCACGGCGTAGCCGACCAGCACCATGACCCCCGCCATCCAGCGCGGGGCGGAGACGGCGGTCCGCTCGAGCAGGATGTGGCGGAGCGGTCGGACGAACAGGACGACGCCCACGGCCACGAGGGTGACGGCGCGGAACGTCGCCATGGAGCGAATCACCCCGGGGTCGTCGAACAGCACGAAGTCGAGCGGCCACCACGCGAGCGCGCACGCCGCGAGGAGGACGGCGTAGACGGCCGCGTTCACGGTCATGAACCGCTGCGCGTAGGCGCGGAAGCCGGGGTCGACCATCGGGACGGGGCGCGCGCTCACCACGCCGCCCGCCGCGGGATCGAGGCGACGAGGCGACTCCCCCCGCTCGGCTCGGGGCGGCAGGAGACGGCGCCCCCCTCGGCCGCGATGTGCTCCCGGAGACCCACGAAGAGGACGGTCGGGGTGGTGTCGCGGGCGCGGGGTCCGTCGTCCACGACCTCCACCCGCAGGCCGGTCGAGGTGCGCCCGACGTCCACGCTCCAGCTCGCCTCGACGCCCGCCGCTTCCGAGCGGCGCAGCGCGGCGCGGACCGCCTCGAACGCGAGCCGATCCACCCGCTCCGGGCGGGGCTCGGCGCCGACGTCGACGGTCAACCGCACCGGCACCCCGCGCCGCCTCCCCGCGTCGTCGGCGAGCCATCGGATCGCCTCCGTCAGGCCGAGCTGCTCGAGCACCACCGGGTGGAGCCGGTGAAGCAGGCGACGGAAGGTCGCGTGGACCGACTCCATGGTCCGCTCGGCCTCGTCCAGGCGCCCGGAGGCCGCCCCGTCGTCGTCGGCGCACGCGAGCTCTTCGAGGTGACGACGGAGCGCGTCGAGCTCGGGGGCGAGCTCGGCTCGGATCTGGTCCCCGAGGGTGCCGCGCTCTCGGTCCCGGGCCTCGCGCAGGTGCTCCGCCAGGGCCTGGAGCTCGTCGCGCTGCGCCCCGACCCGACGCGCCAGCTCCCGGTGAAGGCCGGCGACATCCTCGCGGCGGGCCGCGAGCCGCACCCGCTGCAGCGCGCCCTCGGTGGACACCCAGTAGACGAAGTGCCCGGTCGTCACGCCCATCGCCACCGTGAAGGCGAGAAACGAGACCTGCACGGCGAGCTGCGGGGAGGCGAAGGCCGCCTCTCCGCCCACCCCGAAGTAGGCGGCGAGCCCCACGGCCGGGAGCGACGACGCGACGACGATCCGGGGCAGGATCGGGAGGAAGAGCGCCGCCGAGAACGGCCCCACGAGGAACAGCCAGGCCAGCGAGCGAGGGCCCGGATCCAGGCCCAGGAGCGCTCCGAGGGCCACGAGCGCGAGCGCGAGGACGGCGATGGTCGCCCGGGTCGCGACGCGCCCCCGGAGCCCCGCGACCGACGCCCCGAGAGCGACCGCGACGATGGCGACGTAGACGACCGCCCGGGCGGCCGGGAGCCCGCCCGAGGCCGCGTCGGCGAGGCCCACGGCGAGGGTGACGGCGGCGAGCATCCGGAGCACCGCGACCGCCACGTCCCCGCCCGCCGCCATCGCGTGGGCGAACACCTCGCGAGCCTCCTCGGCCGACGGTGGCGCCGGGGTCGGCCTCGGGAGCTTGAAGACGAGACTCGCCATCTCCGCATCCTCGCAGACCCCGCGGGGCGCGGGCGCTTGTGGAGATCCGTCCACAAGCAGTGTGGCGATTGTTCGACATCCGCGGATGGAGGCCCCCGGGGGCGCACCATGGAGGCGTTCGTCGATCCGCTCGGAGGGACCATGTACGCGAGAGCTACCACCACCGCCCCCCGCGGCGACCGATCGTCGGCCCGGCGGCGCGATCTCCCGGACGTGCTCGGACGATTCGAGGTCCGCGGCCTCCTGGGCGAGGGCGGCATGGGCCGGGTCCTGCACGGCTGGGACCCGGAGCTCGGGCGCACCGTCGCCATCAAGCTGATCGAAGACGACGCCGCGAACGACCGCCGCGCCCTCGACCGCGCGGTGGAGGAGGTCCGCATCTCCGCCCAGCTCGAGCACCCCAACATCGTCCCCGTGTACGACGTGGGGGTGTCGGCCGAGGGCGACCTCTACTTCGTGATGCGCCGGGTGCAGGGGACGTCCCTCGACGTCGTCCTGCGGGGGCTGCGCGAGGGCGACGCGGAGATGCGTCGTCGATGGACCCCGAAGCGGCTGCTCGCGGCGTTCGCGTCGCTCTGCCACGCCGTGGCCTACGCCCACCAGCACGGGGTGGTGCACCGCGACATCAAGCCCGCGAACGTGATGATGGGCTCGTTCGGGGAGGTGCAGCTCCTGGACTGGGGCGTGGCCGGGCGGGTGCACGGGCGCTCCGACGACGACGGCCCCGTGCTGGGGACGCCGGGGTACATCTCCCCCGAGCAACTGCTCGCGCCGTTCGCCGACGTGGACGTGCGGTCCGACGTCTGGGGCCTGGGCGCGCTCCTCTACGAGGTCGTGACGCTCCGGCGCGCGATGCCGGGGTCGACCGCCGCCCAGCTCTTCCGGGAGACGGCGGTGGGCGCGGTCGTGGACCCTCGGCTCCGGGCCCCGGAGGCGGGCATCCCCGCCGAGATCGCGCGGCTGTGCATGCGGGCGATGTCGCCTCGACCGTCGGACCGTCCCGACGGCGCCGCGGCGATCGCGAGCCACGTCGAACGCTTCCTGGACGGGGCGGAGCGGCGCCACCGGGCCCTCGCCCACCTCGCCGAGGCCCAGGAGCTGTGGTCGCGCCACGTCCGCATGCAGGCCCGCAAGGAGCGGCTGACGACCCGCGAGGCCGTGCTGGGCGAGACCACGCCTCCGTGGCTGCCCCTCGAAGAGAAGAGGGAGCTGCTCGAGCTGCGGCGGGACATCGCGCAGCTCGAGCCCGAGCGAGCGGCGCTGTTCGGCCGCGCCGTGGGGCGCGCGGAGAGGGCGCTGTCGCAGGATCCCGGCAACGTGGACGTGCGGCGGTTCCTGGCGCGCGCGTTCTGGTCCCGGTTCCTCGAAGCGGAGGACCGCGGGGACTTCGTGGGCGAGCGCTACTTCGCCGAGCGCGTCGCCGAGTACGACGACGGGAGCCTCGCCGTGGCCCGGCGGGGGGCGGGCCGGCTCACGCTGCGCACGTCGCCGCCGGGGGCGGAGGTGGTGGCGCGACGCGTCGACCGCGAGCCGATCCCCTGGGCGCTGCTCCCGGAGGTCTCCCTGGGCCGGACCCCCCTCGAGGCCGTGCCCCTGGAGATGGGGTCCTACGTGCTCACGCTGCGAGCGCCGGGGTACGACGACACGACCTATCCCGTCATCATCGAGCGGAGCGGCCACTGGACGTCGGGAGGTCGCCCGGTGCGCCTCGCGCCGCCCGGCCTCGGCGAGCGAGGGTTCGCGTTCGTGGCCGAGGGCCGGTGCCGGCTCGGCGGCGACCCGGGCGCCCAGGACTCGGGACCCGCCCGCGACGCCCACGTGCCGGCGTTCGCGATGGCGGTCTTCCCGATCACCCAGGGCGAGTACTGCGAGTTCGTCAACGACCTCGCGTCGCGCGATCCCGAGGAGGCCTGGCGACGCTCGCCCCGGCAGGACCTCGGGGTGAACGCGTCCAGCGGGCAGTACTGGGAGCGCCCCGAGGGCGGCGGGCGGTACGTGGTCCCCGAGCGGGATCGGGACGGCGATCGTTGGAACCCCCGGTGGCCCGTCTTCGGCGTGTCCCGAGAGGACGCCGACGCCTACGTCGCCTGGCGCTCCGAGCGCGACGGCTGCACCTACCGGCTCCCCACCGAAGAGCAGTGGGAGAAGGCGGCGCGGGGCGTCGACGGGCGTCGGCTCCCGTGGGGCGACGTGCTCGACCCGTCGCTCTGCGCGATGCGGGCCAGCTTCCCGGGGCGCCCCCAGCCCCGGTCCGTCGGGCTGTTCCCCACGGACCGCAGCGTGTACGGGGTCCGGGACATGGCGGGGGGGATGCGGGACTGGTGCGGCGGGGAACGACACGACGGCGACTGCGGCCGGCGACCGATCCGCGGCGGGTCCTGGGACTCCGCGGCCGAGTACTGCCTGGTCGCCTACCGCGCCGCCTACATCCCCACCTACGTCGGCTCGAGCATCGGCTTCCGCCTGACCCTCGATCTCGAGGACCAGAACGACGCGGGGCCGCCCCCCGGAGGAGACGGCCCCGAGCCCGAGGGGGAGACCTAGTACCGGTAGAAGTCCGGCTTGTAGGGCCCCTCGACCTTGATGGCGAGGTAGTCGGCCTGCTCCTGCGTCAGGACGTCGAGCTTGACGCCGAGCTTGCCGAGGTGCAGGCGGGCGACCTCCTCGTCGAGGTGCTTCGGCAGGACGTGGACGCCGAGCTCGTACTCGTTGTTGAACAGCTCGATCTGCGCCAGCACCTGGTTGGTGAACGACGCGCTCATCACGAAGGACGGGTGGCCCGTCGCGCATCCCAGGTTCACGAGGCGACCGCGCGCCAGGACGATCAGCTGCTTGCCGTCGGGGTACTCGAAGATGTCCACCTGCGGCTTGACGTTGATCTCGTTGATGTCCTCGCGGTCCTCGAGGTACTTGATCGCGATCTCGCTGTCGAAGTGCCCGATGTTGCACAGGATCGCCTGGTCCTTCATCACGTCCATGTGGGCGCCCGTGATGACGTCGAAGCAGCCCGTCGCGGTGACGAAGATGTCGCCCTGGGGAGCGGCCTCGTCCATCGTGACGACCTGGAAGCCCTCCATCGCCGCCTGCAGGGCGACGATCGGGTCGATCTCGGTGACGAGGACGCGCGCGCCGAGGCCCGCCATGGACTGCACGCAGCCCTTGCCCACGCCGCCGTACCCGGCGACCACGACGACCTTGCCCGCCATCATCACGTCCGTGGCGCGCTTGATGCCGTCCGCGAGGGACTCGCGGCAGCCGTACGTGTTGTCGAACTTCGACTTCGTGACGGAGTCGTTCACGTTGAAGGACGGGACCTTGAGCGTGCCCTTCTCGAACATCTGGTAGAGGCGCATGACGCCCGTGGTCGTCTCCTCGGAGATGCCCTGGATGCCGTCGAGGAGCTGCGGGTAGTCGTTGTGCACGATGGCGGTCAGGTCACCGCCGTCGTCCAGGATCATGTTGAGGGGCTCGTCGCCGAAGGCGGCCAGCTGCTGGTGAATGCACCAGTCGTACTCCTCCTCGGACTCGCCCTTCCAGGCGTAGACCGGGACGCCCGTCGCGGCGATGGCGGCGGCGGCGTGGTCCTGCGTGCTGAAGATGTTGCAGGACGTCCAGGTGACGTACGCGCCGAGGGCGGTCAGCGTCTCGATGAGGACGGCCGTCTGGATGGTCATGTGCAGGCAGCCGGCGATGCGGGCGCCCGCGAGGGGCTGCTCGTCGGCGTACTTGCTGCGAAGCGCCATCAGGCCCGGCATCTCGTGCTCGGCCATCCGGATCTCCTTGCGGCCCCACTCGGCCAGCGACATGTCGGCGACCTTGAAGGGGAGGGGCTTGGAGTCGAGGTCGACGGCCTTGAAGGGCGCGTCGGTCTGCGAGGAAACGCTCATTGTTCAGTTCACTCCTGGTTGGTTCGGCACCGCGTCGCCGCGACGTGCGCGAGCGACGAAGACGCTGAGGGATCCGGGGTCCTTGCCCGAGATGGATTGAAGGGACACGTCCTCGAAGCCGGCGGCCTCGAGCCAGTGCGTGAGTTCGGGGGGCTCGAAGCCGAGCCACTGATCGGCCATGCGCTCCCGCATCCACTCCTGGTCGTGGGGCAGGAAGTCGCCCAGCAGGACGGTCCCGCCCGGGCGCAGGACGCGGCGGATCTCGTGCATCGCGCGCGCGGGCTCGGGCACGTGGTGCAGCACCATGTTGGCGACGACGGTGTCCACCTCGCCGTCCTTGAGCGGCAGGTGCTCGAGGTCGCCGAGGCGCAGGTCCACGCCGTCGAGGTCCGCGCCCGCGACGCGACGGCGAGCCTGCTCGAGGAGGACGGGCGACGCGTCCACCGCGATGACCTCCGACGCGCGGGCCCGCAGCCCGGGGAGCATGCGCCCGTTGCCGGTGCCGAGGTCCGCGACCTTGCTGCCTTTCGCGACGCCCTCCAGCAGGAAGGGGACGCAGTCGGGGGAGCCCAGCCACGCGGCGGCGGGATCGGAGGCGTCGACGGCGTCGAAGAAGCTGCTGGCGCGCCGGCGGCGAGCGTCCCAGACGGCCTGGAGGCGGCGACCGAGGTCGGCCCCGGCGGGCGGCGCGTGGTCCGCGACGAAGCGGCGGAGGGTGCCCGCGGCGTCCCCCGCGTCGGTGCGCCAGCTGTAGAAGACGAGCCGCCCGTCGCGTCGTCCGGCGACGAGGCCGGCGTCGACGAGGATCTTCAGGTTTCGGGAGATCGTGGACTGCCGCCCGTGGAGGATCTCGACCAGCTCGGACACGTTGAACGCCCCGTCCAGGAGGACGCGAGCGAGCTCCATTCGGGCGACGTCGCCCAAAGCGCGGAGCATCTGTACCGAGTCGGCGGCGGCCATCGGGGGTCAATATATCTACAAATCTCGATATGTCGATTCTTTCGGCGAGAAAGTGCCGAAGAGACCGTCAGCGCGCGGGCGTGAACTCGCTGGGCGCGGGGTCGGCGACGAACCGATCCCAGGAGAAGGCGCGCCGACTCCCGGGCTCGACGTTGTACGACGTGTCGAAGGACAGCACGAGGGGGTCCAGGGGGTGCGGCGGCGCGGTGGCGTCCGAGGGCATGAAGGCGATCGGCTGCGTCCCCCCGGGGCCCGAGATCTCGCCCTGGGCCGTGATCGACCAGCTCGTCAGGCGGATCGCCCCGCTCTCCAGGTCGTACTCGCCGCCGAACGAGAAGCCGTCGCCCAGGCCGACGGTGCCCGAACCCGAGATCACGGACTCGCCGAAGCTCCCGCTCATGCTCCAGTCACACGAGCCGAACTCGGCCTCGAACTGCGGCGTGGGGTGCCGGGGCTCGTCGGCCATCTCCACCCGGTGCCGGTGCACGTCGGCGCGGAACCCGACCGTGCAGTCGTACTGGTTCACCCCGCCTTCGAGCGCCTCGTAGTAGTGGAAGTTCGCCTGCCACTCGGACACGGGCACGATGTTGCCGAGGCGCCCGTCCACCTCCACGCGTACGTCTCCCCCGCCCGCCCCCGGCAGCGCGGCCCTCACGATCGTATCGCTCCACTCGCGGACCTCGGCGTCGGCGTTGCCGAAGCTCACCTCTCCGGGCCGCTCCCCGAACGTGCCGAACAGCACCAGCTCCTCGCCGGCCTGGTTCACCACCACCTCGCGGACCCCGGGCAGGAGCATCGAGAAGCCGTCGCCCAGCTCGGCGGCGAACAGCTCGGCGCCGTCCTGATCGACGTCGAGGTTGCGCCGCTGCAGCTCCTCGTAGACGTCGAGCCAGCCGAAGGGGCGGTAGGGCGGGGTCTCGAGGATCTCCAGGCCGACCCCGAGCATCGCGTCGAAGGCGAAGCGGGCGGTGGCCCCCGCGTCGTCGTCGCGCACGGGCTTGTCCCACCCCCAGAAGACCGACGCCCCGATGGTGCCGAAGGCCTCCAGGAGCGTGGCGTCGTAGCTGTCGCAGGCGTTGACGAAGACGAAGGCGTCGTCGCGCAGCGCCATGTGATCGACCACGAAGGCGGGGCTGAAGAAGAAGAACGTCTCGATGCTGATCCGGTTGCCGCCCAGGTCGTCGTGCTTCACCGCGCCGAGGAACAGCTGCCCCGCCCGCACGTCGGCGCGGTGGGTGCGCAGCGAGTCGCGGGTGACGCGGGTGGCTGTCTGGATCCCGGTGACCCACCGCGGCGAACGGCCGAGGAGGCGCGCGCCCGGCGTATCCGGGCCCCGGGCGCGGATGCGGGTGCGGCCCCCGTGGGCGTCCAGGTAGAGGAGCGCGAGGTCCTCGGTGGTGCTGCGCAGCACGTCGATCGTCGGGGCCGCCTGCGCGACCTTCCAGCCCTCGAGGTCCAGCCACTCGGCGACGGTCGCCGACTGCGGAGCGTAGTGCGTGCCCAGGGTGTTGGTGGACCAGGCGGAGGAGCCTGCCCGGGCCGTGCCGGCGTCCGGGGTCGGGGGCCGAGCCGGCGCCGGGGCCTCGACGCGGCGGTTGTCCACCAAGGCGAGGCCTCCGCCGTCGGCGTACATCGCCCAGACGGTATCGCTCTCGTCGTCCACGCCCGCCTCGGCGACCTCGGGCAGCGCGAGCAGCACCGCCGCGGCGGCCTCCTTGTCGGCGGCGGTCCAGTCCGGGCGCGCCTCCATCTCGGCGACGCCCACGTCGAGGACGGCCAGGACCTGCTCATCCGTCAGCTCCACCTCGTCGTCGGGCGTGGGATCGGGGGTGGGATCACCCTCGTCGGCGTCGGGGCAACCGACGAGCAGGAGGGCGATCAGCAGGAGGGCTCGGGAGGGCATGGCGCGTTCCGTGCGGAGGCTCCCACGCCCGGCGGGATCCCGAAACCCGTGGATCGGGCGGCGGGCCGGACTGCGGCAGACTGCGCCGGTGACGAGTCCCCCGACGACCGCGGCCGCCGCCGCGCTGGCCCTCTGCCTGGGCAGCGGCTGCGACGCCTTCGACGCGTGGCCGGATCCCACGACCGTCTACCCCCACGTCTACACGCCGCGGACGGACCTCGAGCCCTTCGAGGAGGTCCGCTGGGAGACGGAGACCTGGGACCCGGCGACCGACCCGGCGAACGCGGGGCTCTACCTGCGCAAGGCCCAGGAGCATCGGCGGAGCGCGCCGGAGGAGAGCCTCGAGCACCACCGGCTCATGCGCGAGACGATCCCGCCCCTGGGGGACGGGCCGATACTCTCGTTCGTGGGCGACGTCATGTGGATCGGCGAGAACTGGGACGCCTTCGCGACGCCCGTCGCCCCGCTGCTGGACGGCGACCTGCGCGTGGGGAACCTGGAGACGCCCGTCGATCCCGCGTCGCCGACGGAGCTGGATCAGCTGCCGCTGTACTCCTTCAACGCGCCCCCGGAGATGCTCGACGGGCTGCCCCTGGACCTCCTTCAGCTCAACAACAACCACTCGCTGGACGTGGGCGAGGCCGGGCTGACGGCGACCGTCGACGAGGTGGACGCGCGCGGGTTCGCCGCCACCGGCGTGGGCGGGCACGCGACGGCGTCGGTCGGGGGCCTCACGATCGCGTTCCTCTCGTACACCTGGGGCCTCAACGGGCGGGGGCCGTCCGAGCGGGAGCTGTTCGTGGTGCCGTTCGGCCACGACGTCGTCGATCTGGATCCCGTGCGCGAGGACCTCGCCGAGGCCGACGCGGACACGGTCGTGGTGCTCGTGCACTGGGGCTACGAGTACGAGTACTACGCCGACCCCCACTTCGAGGTTCTCGCGCGCGAAATCGTGGCGGCGGGGGCGACGCTCGTGGTCGGGCAAGGCCCCCACGTCGTGCAGCCCGCGGAGCTGTGCCGGGTGGAGGACGCGGACGTCGTCCCCGGGGTCGGGACCTGCTCGGTGCGCGGGGACCGGGAGCGCACGGCGGCCGTCCTCCACTCGCTCGGCAACTTCGCCACCACCCAGCCCACCCTGCCCCTGCAGACGGGCATCGTGGCGACGGTCTCCCTGGACGCGGACAGCGGCGACGTCACCGGGTTGGGGTGGACGCCGATCGCGACCGTGGACATCGACGGCCTGCGCACGGTCGTGCCCGCCGACTCCCTCGACGACCTCGAGCACCGGTCCGAGGTCCTCCGACTCGAGGACCACCTGGGGGCGGCCTGGCGCCGCTGAGCGCGTCCCTCTCTCCGGCGAGCGGGCAGACTGCGCCCCATGACGTCCTTGCGGCTCCACGCCTTCTACCGCTCGTCCGCCAGCTGGCGGGTCCGCATCGCCCTGCACCTCAAGGGAGTCGCGCACGAGATCGTCCCCGTGGCCCTCGGGCGCTCGCCCGACTCCGAGCAGTTCTCCGAGGCGTACCGGCGCCACAACCCGCTGGGCCAGGTGCCCGCCCTGGAGATCGGCGGCGGACGCGCGATCGCGCAGTCCATGGCCATCCTCGAGTACCTGGAGGAGGCGTTCCCCGAGCCGCCGCTGCTGCCGTCGGATCCGTACCTCCGGGCGCGGGCGCGGATGCTCGCGGAGATCGTGAACGCGGGGATTCAGCCGCTGCAGAACAACCGGACGTCCCAGCGGGTGAGCGACCTCGGCGGCGACGAGACCGCCTGGAACCGCCGCTGGATCGACGAGGGCCTCACCGCGATGCAGACGGCCGCGCGGCCCACGTCCGGCCGCTTCCTCGTGGGCGACACCGCCACGTTCGCGGACATCTGCCTCGTGCCCCAGCTGCACAACGCGCGACGCGCCGGCTGCGATCTCGACGCCTGGCCGCTCCTGATGCGGGTCGAGGCCCGCTGCACGGAGCTCGACGCGTTCGAAGACGCCCGCCCCGAGCATCAGCCGGACTTCGATCCTTCCGGCGGGGTCGTGCGCTGAGCGGGCTGCGCGCGTCGATCAGGGCGCGCGTCGATCAGGGCGCGAGGATCCCGTCCAGGCGTTGCTCGGCGGTGGTGACCTCCGCCCAGCCCGTGGCGCGCAGGCGGTCGCTGGAAGCCACGAAGTCGTTGGGCATGGGCCCGAGCAGCCCGAGCTCGGGAGGCACCTCCTCCACGTCCTCCCACACCAGCGGCACGCCCAGGTGCGCGGCGAGGCGCTCGACCCGCGCGGCCATCGTGGGCGTGTCGGCCTCGCCCACGTTGAAGATCCCGGGGGCTCCGAGCTCGATCCCGTGCACCACGGCGTGGGCGACGTCCCGGACATCCGCGTGCGTCCAGCGGAAGGTCCCCCCGCGCCGCGGCACCGGCCGGCCCGACCGCAGCGCGTCCACGAACGCCCCGAACCGGCGGGCCGGGTCGCGGGGGCCGGTCACCGCGGGCAAGCGGAGGACGACGGTCCGCTCGGGCGCCGCCGCGAGGAACGCCGCCTCGACGTCCTTCTTGTCGTAGTCGTCGCCGCCGTCGTGGGCGGCGATGCCGCGGAACGGAACCGGGACCGTGAGCGGCGAGTCTTCCGTGACCACGTCCTCGAGGTGCGGACACGGCAGGCCGTTGAGCGCCCCGAACTGGGCGTAGACGTCCTGGCTCGACAGGACGACCACGGTCCCCGCGAAGCGCGCGGAGGCCAGCCCCTCGAGGCAGGCCTCCGCGTCCTCCGCCGTCATGGCGCGGGTGTCCACGACCGCGTCCGGGCGGGCGGCCTCGACCGCGTCGCTCACGTCGCTCGGCAGGGTCCGGTCCACCCGCATGCGCACGACGCCGGCCACCTCGCACGGGTGGTTCCCGCGGTGCGCCACCCACACGTCGTGCCCCGCGGCGACGGCGCGCGCGGCCGCGTGGTGCCCGATGAACCGCGTCCCGCCGAGGAAGAGGATCCGCACGGGAGCAGGCTACGCCGGAGGTCGCGCCGCCGCCCGGGCTCTCCGCGCCGTCACTGGCGCCGCCGCACCGAGGCCTTCACCGCGAAGTACTTCGGCGGGGTGCGGCGATAGGCCTCGAAGAGGGCGGCGAGGATCACGGCGGTGCACACCGCCTGGAAGAGCAGCGCGTCGGGGATCGTCATCTCCCGCGCCGCGGCGCCCACGATCGGCGCCGACATCGCGAAGAAGATCCGCGAGAACAGCGAGGACACGGACAGCACCGTCGAGCGCTTGTCCGCCCAGACCTGGGACAGGATCCGCCCGGCGAGCACCGGCCTCGCGATGCCGCGGACCGCCTGGTGCCCGAAGATCAGGAGCACGCCCCACCCGGCCGTCGTGTTCGCCATGAACAGCGGCGGCAGGGCCTGCAGGAGGATCAGGAGGACGATCGTGCGGTGGGGGCCGAGCCGCCCCGCGACGCGCTGGGCCCGGTGGCTGGAGAAGGCCGCGAAGAGGTTGAACGCCGCGAACCCCGCGCCGAACGCCCAGATCGGCCAGCCGACGTGCCCCATGTACGGCTGGTACATCCACAGCAGCCACGTCGACGTGCCCGTGAAGACCGCCTGGAACAGGAGCAGGCGACGAACGAGGGCGTGCTTGCGGACGAGCTTGAGCGTCGCGCGCAGCAGCTCCAGGTAGCCCGCCCACGCCGCGCGCAGGCTCTGGTCCGCGGCGCGGGGCTGCACCTCCACGAAGCGTCGGGCCACGAGGAGGCCGAGGACCGGCCCGAGCACCGTCGCCCACAGCGCGCCCCGCAGCGAGACGGCCCCGATGAACCCGCCGATCAGCGTCGAGCCCGCGATGGAGAGCATCTGCCAGGCCCGCGCCCGGCCCTCCCGCGCGGTGTACTCGTCCTCCCGCCCCAGCGCCTTGAGGCTGTCGTAGAGCAGCGACGTGTCCGCCCCGGAGAACAGCGCGAGGGCGAGCGCGAAGAGGACCTCGGCCACGAGGAACACGCCGAAGGAGTGCCCGCACGCGTACACGACGAGCGCCGCGATCGCGATGGCGCAGCCCCACAGCAGGCTCGTCCGCTTGCCCACCCGGTCGGCGATCATCCCGGTGGGCACCTCGAGCACGCCCATGGCCACGGCGAAGAGGCCCTGGAGCACGAAGATGTCGAGCATGTCGAGCCCGTTGTCCTCCCAGAAGAGGACGACGATCGGCACGAAGAACGGCATGTGGACGACCGCGGCGAACAGCGGGTACGTGCGCAGGTTGCGCTCGAGCTGGGCGGTCGTCGGCACGGGAGCCGGACGTTACGCCGCTGGTACCGTCGCCGGATGGCCCGACCGAACTTCCCTGACGGCGACATCCGCCTGCCGCCCGGTCGATACCGGGTCTACGGATTCCCGCCCATGACGGGCCTGCTTCTGTCGAAATGGATCGAGGTGACGGAGGCGAACCGCGCAGGGTGCTACGGTCCCGCCGACATCGAAATCGCCATGGCGATCCCCAACCTCGCGCGCATCGTGGACGCGGACGGCGAGGAGGTCTGGGTCGCCGCCGGGAGCTCGGATTGACCCGTCGTACCCCCCTCGTCGCGTTCGCCCTGGTCCTGATCGGCTGCCCGACGGACACCCCTCGGGAGGCATCGGCCACGGTGTCCGCCGCCTTCGACTACGGGGCCGCGGTCGGCGGCGACGGGACCACGTTCTGGGCCGCGCCCTGGCCCAGCGACGCGAGGCTCGACGACGACGGCACCCCCGACCTCGACGGGTACCCCAACCCCGGGGGCTCGGAGCTCTTCGACAAGTACATCGCGTTCGGCGAAAGCGACGCCGGCGGGTTCGGGCTGAGCTCCCCGATCTACTTCGACCTCACCGCCCCCGCCGCCCTCCCCGAGTGGGACGAAGACGCGGCCGCCTCGTCCCAGGACTGCGCGGGCCCCGTCGTCCTCGTGAACGTGGACCCCGACTCCCCCGACGTGGGCGTGTGCTGGCCCGTGCAGTGGTTCGTCGTCTCGTCCGAGAGCGCGGACCCGTTCATGGACCCGGACATGGTCGTCGTGCAGCCGGTCTGGGGCTTCCCCTTGCTCCCGAGCACGACGTACGCGGCCTACCTCGTGGACGTCGAGGCCCACGACGGGTTCGTCGAAGGCCCCGAGGCGCTGCAGGCGGCGCTGGGGGGCACGTCGTCCGAGCCCTGGGCGGCGATGTACGCTCCCCTCGCCGACCACCTGGCGGGCCGGGAGATCGACCCCCGCTGGGTCGCGTCCGCCACCGTCTTCACCACCCACGACCCGACCCAGGGCATGGAGATCGCGGCCGCGTTCGTCAACAGCGACCCCGACTACCCGGACTGGATCGGCGACGAGGGCCTCGTGGACGTCGACGAGGAGCACGACGAGTACACCTCGGAGTACCGGATGATCACGGGCGCCTACACCGCCCGGAACTTCCAGCGGGGCGAGATCCCCTACGCCACCGAAGGCGGCGGGCTCGTATTCGAGGACGGGGTGGTCGTGCCCCAGGCGCTCGAGCGCATCCCCTTCGTGATCGGCATGCCCGACGAGCGCTTCGAGCAGCCCGAGGCGGGCTGGCCGATCGTGCTGCACTCCCACGGCACGGGCGGTGACCAGTGGAGCCACATCGGCGACGGGGGCCCGCTGCAGCCGGGGCTCCAGGCGTCGCGCCGCGGCTTCATCTCCATGGGCATCCCCCAGCCGATCCACGGCGAGCGGTGGCCCGAGGGCTCCGAGCTCGCGGTGGACCTCAACTCCTTCAACTTCTTCAACCCCGAGTCGGGGTCGTCGATGTTCCGGCAGGGCGGCCTCGACCTGCTCGCGCAGGTGCAGTTCGTCCTGCGCTACCTGACCGAGGGCGGCGACATCGCGAACGCCGCCCCCGAGCTGCGGGTCGACCCCGACCTCATCTTCTACATGGGCCACTCCCAGGGCGGCCTCACGGGGTCGCTCGCGCTGCCCTTCGACGAGCACATCAAGGCGTGGGTGCTCAGCGGCGCGGGGGGCGGGCTCCCCATGACGATCATGCTGCGTGAGAACCCGCTGGTGATCCGCGACGTCCTCGTCACCCAGCTCGGCGACCCGGCGGGCCTCGAGCTCTTCGCGCAGCACCCGGCGGTGGGGCTCGCGGGGTGGCTCGGCGAGCTCACGGACCCCATCGCCTACGCGCCGCGCTGGAACCGCCTCGCCACGCGCCCGCCCGCGTCGATCCTGCTGTTCGAGGGCATCCACGACGAGCAGACCCCGGCCCCCACCTCGGAGGCGCTCGCCGTCGCCGGGGGCCTGCCCGTCGCCCGCCCTTTCCGCGAGCAGACCCCGTTCGCCCTCGAGCTCCGCGGCATCGAGACGCAGCGCATCCCCTACTCCGCCAACGACGTGGCGCCCGACGGGACGCCCGTGACGCTCGGGCTCGCCCAGTTCGACGACGACCACTTCACCGTCTTCACCGTGCCCTCGGCGGCCATCCTGTGGGCGGACCTGCTCCTGGACTACGCCCGCAACGGCGGCCCCGGCGTGCTCGGGGGCGACCGATGACCGACGTCGACGTCGACGCCCTCAGCTTCGAGGACGCGCTCGCCAAGCTCGACGGCATCGTGGCCGTCCTCGAGCGCGGCGACGTGCCCCTCGAGGAGTCGATCGCCCAGTTCGAGCTGGGGATGAAGCTGGCCCGTCGCTGCGAGGACCGCCTGGGCGAGTCCGAGCGCAAGGTCGCCGTCCTCCTCCAGGAGGGCCCGAAGCTCGTCCAGGTCGATCTCGAGACCGGCCGCCCGATCGACCGGCACGGCGACGAGTGACCGAGCCCGTCTCCCCCGTCGACCTCGCGGAGGTCCTCGGCGTCTATCGCCGCATGATGGACGCGCAGCTGGGCGTCCTGCTCACCGACGCGCGCTGCACGCCCGTCCTGCACGACGCGATGCGCTGGGTGCTCCTGGGAGGGGGCAAGCGGATGCGCCCCGCCGTCTGCTTCTCGGCGTACCACACGGTCTCGGGCAGGCCCGCGGCCGGGGCCATGGCCGCCGCCTGCGCCGTGGAGCTGGTGCACACCTACAGCCTCGTGCACGACGACCTCCCCGCCATGGACGACGACTCCGAGCGGCGCGGCCGGGCCACCGTCCACGTGAAGTGGGACGAAGCCACGGCGATCCTCTCGGGCGACGCGCTGCTCACCGAGGCGTTCCGCATCCTCGCGGACCCGGGCTCCTGGTCCGACCCGGTGCCTCCCCGGGCCGTGCTGCGCGTGATCCAGGCCCTCGGCCACGCCGCCGGGCGGCACGGGATGGTCGGCGGCCAGGTCATCGACATGGGGATCGAGGACCGCGACGACACGGTGGAGGGGCTGATCCACCTGCACGCCCGCAAGACCGGGGAGCTGTTCCGATTCTCGGCCTTCGCGGGCGCCGTGCTGGGCGGAGCCGACGACGCCGCGTGCGACGCCATGGCGACGTTCGGCGAGCTGCTGGGCCTGGCCTTCCAGGTCGCCGACGACGTGCTCGACCTCTACGAAGACCGCGAAGCGGGCGGACGGGACGAGGCCGAGACCCCGTCGTTCCCGGCCCTCATCGGCGAAGCGGCGAGCCGCGCGAAGGCGGTCGAACTCTCCGACCAGGCGATCGCCGCCCTCTCCCCGTTCGGCGACCGCGCGGCCGTGCTCCGCGCCCTCGCCCGGTACGCCGTGGAGCGCGACCACTGATCGCGCCATGAAGGTCCGCAAGCAACGGTTGGACGTATTGGTCGTGGAGCGCGGCCTCGCGGCCTCCCGCGATCGGGCGCAGCGCCTGATCCTCGCGGGGCGGGTGCTGGTGGACGACGTCGTGGTCGACAAGGCCGGGACGAGGATCGCGGAGGACCGAGCCGTCCGCGTGCGCGGCCGCGATCACCCCTACGTGGGGCGCGGGGGCCTGAAGATGGAGGGCGCGCTCGACGACCTCGGCGTCGACCCGACGGGCCTCGCCTGCCTCGACGTCGGGGCCTCCACCGGCGGCTTCACGGACTGCCTGCTGCAGCGCGGCGCCGCGCGGGTGGTGGCGGTGGACGTGGGGACCAACCAACTCGCGCACAAGTTGCGCGTCGACCCCCGCGTGGCCGTGCACGAGCAGACCGACATCCGCGCCGTGACGCCCGCGCTCCTGGGCGGGCCCGTGGACCTCGCGGTCGTGGACGCGTCCTTCATCAGCCTCCGCCTGGTCCTGCCCTCCCTGGGAGCACTGCTCCGGCCCGGCGGCCGCGTCCTCGCCCTGGTGAAGCCCCAGTTCGAGGTGGGCCGGGACCGCGTCGGGCGAGGGGGGGTGGTCACCGACGAAGACGATCGGCAGGCGGCCGTCCAAGCCGTGATCGAGGTTGCCCGGACGCTGGGATTCGAGCACCTGGGTCGCGCCGAGAGTCGCATCGCGGGGGCCAGGAAGGGCAATCGAGAAGTCTTCGTGCTGTTTCGAACCGCCGATCGTTGCTAGGTTTGCGCGACCTCGGCGACTCTCGGAGGCCCGAACCATGCGCATCGTCCTCGTTTCCGTCCTCTCGATCCCCATCGCGCTCGCGTCCATCGCTTGCCAGGGGGACGCGTACGTCCGCTCCACGGACTCCATCGAGACCTTCTCGGAGTTCGACGAGGCGAGCCTCATCGTCACCAGCCCCGCGCCCGCGTCCGTGAACTACACGGAGCTCGGGCTGTCGCTCGCCGGACAGGTGGTCGACGCCGACGGCGAGCCCATGGAGTTCACGGACATCACCTGGACGTTCGAGGGCGACGAGGATCCGACCTTCGTGGGTACGGAGACGGTGCTCGACCTCGACTACGGCTTCTACGACCTGGTCGTGAACGCCGACCTGCCCAACGGCTCGCGGCTCCAGACGAACCTCCCCGCCATCCGCATGCAGGGCGAGCGCACCGGCATCTACGCCGGGAACCTCGAGCTGTCCGCGGCCCTGGAGTTCCAGGGCATGCCCGTGAACACGGGCTGCGTGGGCGGCATGACCTTCACCGTGGGCATGGACGGCGAGACGATCGAAGGGGACGGCGGATGCTCGATGATCCTCGTGATCATGGACCCGATCGACGTGGCCTACTCCCTCGGCGGCGAGGTCGACGGGGCGGACGCCGCCGGCGACATCGGCCTCGACCTGGGCTTCTTCGACCTCCCGGTCGGGTGGGACGGCGGCTTCGAGGGCGAGGCCTTCACGGCCGACTTCTCGGGCAGCGCGATCCTCTTCGACTTCGAGGGGCTGATCAACGCGACCCGCATCACGGACCTCGTCGACGAGTAGCCGAACCACCGACTCGAACGGTCCCCCGATGACGGCCGGAGCCGCGCCTCCTCTACCTCCAGCGCGGGAAGAGTCTCAGGACGAGCTCGTCACCAGTCCGCTGGACTCGGTGGCGCCGGAGCAGACCCTCGTCGCCGAGCCGATGCCGCACCTGTCCGATCGGGGCCGGCGGCAGGCTCGCGTCCTCGGCCTCGCGACCGTCGTCCTGGGCACGATCGGCGGGGCCTACGCGCTGCAGTGGATGCTCATGGGGGCGCCCGAGGTGTCGGCGCTGCTGCTCGTCGCCGTCGTGCTCGCCGTGTGGAACCTGCGCGCGATGCCCAGGCACGGGCGCCCGCTCCTGGCCGGGCACCTCGCCACGGCGATCCTGGTCCTGTGCCTCGGCGTGACCTCCTGGTACGCAGGCGGCTTCTCCGATCCGGCGCTGGCGTGGATGGCGGTCGTCCCCGTGACGGCCGCCGTGCTCACCAACCTCATCGGCATGGTGGGGTGGTCGATCGCGACCATCGCCATCGTCGTGCTCCTGTGGCTCGCGCCGACCTTCGGGTGGGCGACCCCGGCCGTCGTCCCCGAGAGCGTCCGCCCGGCGTTCGACCTGTCGAACCGGGTGATGTCGCTCTTCGCCCTCTCCGTGCTGGCCGGGGCGCTGCTGCAGGTCGAAGAGACGATCTCGGCGACGCTGCGTCGCACCAACCGCCGGCTCGAGCGCCGCACCTCGCAGCTCCAGTCGTTGGCTTGGGCGGACAGCCTGACGGGCCTGCCGAACCGGGCCAGCTGCCGGCGACAGATCGTCCGCGAGGTGCTCGCCGCGAGCCGCCACCAGCGTCGCCTCGCCCTGCTCTTCATCGACCTCGACGGCTTCAAGCAGATCAACGACACCCTCGGGCACGACGTGGGCGACGGCCTCCTGAAGCGCGTCGCGACCCGCCTCGCCGAGGCGCTCCGGGGGGACGATCTGGTGGGTCGCGGGCTCGTGGCGCTCGCCCCCGGCGCCGCGACCTTCACGGGGCGCAAGGACGGAGAGAACCCGACGGCCGGGTTCGAGCCCATCGGGCGCCTCGGAGGGGACGAGTTCACCGTCCTGCTCACCAACGTGTCCGACGCCACGGACGTCGAGCGGGTGTGCCGCCGGGTGCAGGACTCGCTGTCGACGCCGTTCAAGGTCAGGGGCCACGAGCTGTTCACGGCCGCGTCCATGGGCATCGCGCTGTACCCGGACGACGGCGAAGACGTCGACAGCCTGCTGCGCAACGCCGACGCCGCGATGTACGAGGCCAAGCGCCTCGGGCGCGGACGCTGGGAGTACTACTCGAGCGCGCTCAGCGACGTCGGTCGGCGACGGCTCGCGGTGGAGCGACGGCTGCGCAAGGCGGTGGAGCGCAACGACATCTCGATCGCGTGGCAGCCGATCTGCGGCACGGCGGACTCGTCGCTCGTCGCGGTGGAGGCCCTGGCGCGGTGGACGGACGAGGAGCTGGGCGAGGTCTCGCCCGAGGAGTTCATCGCCGTCGCCGAAGACTCGGGCCTCATCGACGCGCTGGGCAGCCACCTGACGGCGAGGTCGACGTCCGAGTTCGCGCACCTGCGAGCGCTCTACCCCGACCTGCGCCTCGCCCTGAACGTCTCCGCCCTGCAGCTCGAGGCGTCGGGCTTCATCGAGGACCTCTTCCGCCACCTCTCCACCGCGCGGGTCCCCGCCGAGACGGTGGACATCGAGGTCACCGAGACCGTCCTGCTGCGCGATCCCGGCCCGGCGCGCGACGTCCTCACCCGGCTGCGGGGGCGGGGAGTACGCATCGTCCTGGACGACTTCGGGATCGGCTACAGCTCGCTCGACCGCCTCCGCCGCGTGCCCATCGACGTGCTCAAGATCGACCGCAGCTTCATCGCCGACTGCGACCGCAGCCCCCGGGATCGCGCCCTCGCGCGGGGGATCATCCAGCTCGCGCACGGGCTGGAGCTCGAGGTGGTCGCCGAGGGCGTGGAGTCGGAGGCCCAGCGCGCGTTCCTGACGGACGCGGGCTGCAACTCGCTGCAGGGCTTCCTGATCGGTCCGCCCGTGCCGTGGGAGTCGATTTGACGCCTCCCGTGGTCCTCCCCGAGAGGTACTCCGCGGACCTGCGGATCATCGGGCGAGGGGGGTTCGGGACCGTGTACCGAACGGTCGACGTCGAGCTCGGCTGCAGCGTGGCCGTCAAGGTCCCGTTCCGAGGCGCGGACCACAGCCTCGCCCAGGAGGTGATGCAGGAGCTGCACGCCGGGGCTCGGCTGCGCCACCCGAACATCGTCCAGGTGCTCGACGCGGGGACCGACCCGGAGGGCCGCCCGTACCTCGTGATGGAGTACGCCGGGGACGGCTCGTTCCGCTCGCTGGTGGACACGCCGCCCTCCTGGTCCGAGGTGCTCCCCCTGCTCGACGCCCTGCTCGCCGCGCTCGGCCACGCGCACACGCGGGGGCTCGTCCACCGGGACATCAAGGCGCAGAACGTGCTCTTCACCCGCGAGGACGGCCGCCTCGTGCCCAAGCTCGCGGACTTCGGGCTCGCCAAGATCGCCTCCGGCCGCGGCGAGTTCGCCTCCACCCGAGTCGCCGCGGGGACGCTGCTCTACATGGCCCCGGAGATCTTCAGCGAGGGGCTCGCGGGCGTTCACCCGGTCGCGGATCTCTACGCGTTCGGCGTGCTGCTCTACCTCCTCGTGGCCGGGTACCCGCCCTGGGAGGGCAACGACTGGGACCTGGTCGACCGGAAGCTGTCGGAGCCCCGCATCGAGCTGGTCCATCGCGTCGGCTTCGACGCCCCGGACGGGGTCGACGCGATCGTGGACCGGCTCCTCGACCCGGTGCCCGCCCGACGCCATCCCCTCGCGGCGGACGTGCGCCGCGCCCTCGCCGAGGCGAGCGGGACGCCGTCGCCCCTCCTCCGCCCCCCCGCCGCCGCCGAGCACTTCCCCGCGACCCTCGCGACCGCCGTGGTCCGCGTCCCCGCGATCGTGAGCCGCGACACCGAGCGGCGCGGCCTGACGGACGCCGCCGAGCGCGCCGCGGCGGGGCCCGTCTCCGTGGTGGTGGACGGGGCCCCCGGCGCGGGGAAGTCTCGGCTCTGCTCGGGGCTCGCGGCGACCCTGGAGGAGCAGGGCCGGGCCCGCAGCCTCAAGATCCGGATGGACGGCGAGTTCAGCCCCTGGGACGCCGTGGCCGCGGGGCTCCGGTCGCTGCTCGGGCTCGGGAGGCTGACGGGCGACAAGCTCCGCGCGCGGCTGGAGGCCGTGCCCGCGGCCTACGGAGAGGAGGCCCCGGACGTCGTCGCGGGCCTGCGCGAGCTGCTGGACCCGGACGCCGCGGCCTCGCAGGTGGGTCCCACCCGCCTCGCGGCCTCGCGCGTCGGGGTGGTGGATCGGCTCCTGCGCCTCGAGGCGAGGCGGGGGCTGGTGGTCGTCTACGTCGAAGAGAACCGCGAGACGCCGGGGGCCCGAGCGCTGGTCGAGGGCCTCCACCAAGCCGCGAGCGCCGAGCCCACGCCGCGGCTCCTGCTCTACGAACGGGCTGCGGGAGGCGACGCCCCCGAGCTCCCCGGCTTCGAGCAGCTGACCGTCGGCCCCCTGCCCGACGACGCCTGCCGCGCGATCCTCACGGACCTCCTGCCCGACGGCGTCGCGGACGCCGGGCTCGTCGACCGCCTGGGAGGCAACCCCGGGCGCGCCGTGGAGGCCGCGCGCCTCGCCGCCGGGCGCGCGCGGCCGGGCGGCGAGGACGCACCCCGGCTCGCCCTCGACGGCCCCGGCCTGCTCGACGTAGCGGAGGTCGCGGGCGCTCGCCTGACGGCCTTCGTCGAGGACGCCGCCCCGCGTCGCGCGATGCTCGCCTCGCTCGCGCTCGCGCCCCGTCCCTGTCCCCGGGGACTGCTGGCGGCGATCGTCACGGACGACGACGTGATGAGCGCGCTCGGCGAGGCCCGGGCCGCGGGGCTCGTGCGGATCACGCCCCAGGCGGAGGTGGACTTCGCCACCGGGGCGCTCGCCGAGGCGGCGGCCACGCTCGCGCGAGCGCGGGAGGACCACGTCCGGCTCGCGGGGCGCGTGGCCGACGCCCTGCTGGAGATGCCCGAGCCGGCTCCGCCCCGCTACGGACTCCACGCGGCCGAGCTCTGCGCCGCGGCGGGGCGGCACGAGGAGGCGCGCGAGCTCGCCGCCGAGGTCGCCCGGCGCCTCGTGGATCGGGACGTGCTCGGCGCCCGGAGGGCCTGGGCGGTCGCCGAGCAGGCCTCTCGCGACCTCGGAGCCGACGACGACGACCCGGCCTTCGTGGAGGTTCGGCTGGGGCGCGCCCGCGTGGCCCGCGCCACGGGCGAGGTCGCGGAGGCCGAGCGCCTGCTGGAGGGGCTGCGAACCGAGGACGTCGCGGCCGCCCAGCGCGGCCCGCTGCTCGAGCTCGAGGCGTCGGTCGCGGTCCTCCAGGGCGGCCACGAGCACGCGATCCGGGCGGCTCGGGACGGCCGCGCCGAGTTCGAGCGCGAGGGGGATCGGGCCGGGACCGCGCGCACGGCGCTGCTCGAAGGGGAGGCCCTCTACCGAGCGGGCCGCAACGACGACGCGATCGAGGCGTTCGACCGGGCCCGGCGCCTCGCGAAGGAGGCCGGGGCCGACCGCGAGGAGCTGCACGCGCTGTGGCGACTCGCCCGCTGTCGCCGCCTGGCCGGGGCGACCGAGACGGCCCGCCGAGAGTTCCACGAGGCGCTGTCGATCTCCGAGCTCCTGGGCACGACCGTCACCGAAGCCACGATCCGGCGCGAGCTCGGCAACCTCGACCTCGTCGCGGGACGGCTCGACGACGCCGCTCAGCAGTACAGTCGCGCGATCGAGCGGCTCGACGCGGGCGGCTTCCGGGGCCAGGCGGCGACGACCCGGATCTCCCTCGGCGAGCTCGCCCGCTCCCGGGGCGACCTCCCGGGCGCGCGGGAGCAGTACGCGGCCGCGCTCACCGTCACGCAGGCCTACGGACTGTCGGGCGACGCGCTCGTCTCCCTCCTGAACCTCGCCATCACCGAGCTCGCCATGGACCGGACCGCCGCCGCCGCCCGACGGCTCCGGTCGGTCGACGAGATGCTCGGCACGGGCGACCACCGACTGCGCCCCTACGCCGACGCGGTGCGGTTCGCGGTGTCCGCGTGCCGGGGCGACTGGGACCGGGCGGAGGAGGCGTTGGAGGCTCTCGATGCCGTGCGCGACGTCGCGGATCCCGATCTGCTGGCGCTGGTCGAGCGAGGCGCCGAGGCCGCCGAGGCCGCTCAGGCGGCCCTGATCTCGCTCGACGCCCGGGAGCTCGCCCGCTCGCTGGCGGCCGCCATCGGCGCCGACGACGACGCGGCGGGCCCCGCCCCGGTGGCCGCGACCGTGGTGCTCTCGGACCGCCCTCCGTCGGCGATCGACGCCCCCACGGGCCTCGAGCTGCCTCCGCGTCCGGCCGCCGAGGCGCGACCCGCGCCGGAGACCGCGCCCCGGCCGGTGTGGACGATCACCCTGGTCGCGATCGTGGTCGTGATCGTCGCGGTCGCCGTCGCGAGGGCGCTGACCGGGGGCGGCTGAGGCGACCGCCGGGGAGGCTCACTCCTCCACGCTCACCTCGGCGAGCGAGAAGTCGAAGTCGAGCTCCGGGTCCACGTCGAATCGATAGGGGCCGCAGGTGGGGTCGGCGTCCGTGTCCACGAGCCGGGGCGGCTCGATCCCGTCGCAGTCCTGGACCCCGAGGGGGGCCCCTCCCACGTCCTCGAACCGCACCGTGTCGAGCTCGGCCGACGCCGCGCTCAGGAGCACGGCGTCGCCCGCCAGGCCGCGGAGGGTCGTCTCGGCGATCCGCAGGCTCGAGGGCCAGGTTCCGGTCCGGACCGCCAGCACGCCCCCGGGGACCGAGGGGCCGCCCGCGTCGCGGACCGCGCAGTCGGCCATCTCCACGTCGCCGGGCCCGGCCACGTAGAGCGCGGGACCGGGCAGATCCTCGAACTCGGCGCCCGTCAGGAGAACCGTCGGCACCCCTCCCATGGCCAGCGAACAGACCCCGCCCCCTCCGCCGAAGACGTGGGACGGCAGGGTCCCCCGAATCGCCCCCCCGGACAGCTGGACCGTGCCGTACTGCGCCACCACCACGCCCGCGAAGCGGTTGCGCTCCAGGGTCACGTCCGTGAGGCGGATCGTCCCGCCGATCGCGAGGGCCCCCGGGCCCGCCCCGTCGACCACGACGGTGCCTTCGGCCACGAGCTCGGCCCCGGGCTGGGTCGCGAGCCCGAGCCCGCCGAAGCCCACGACGCCCCCCCGCGTCCCCCGGACCTCGCCGCCGACGAGGGATACGCGACTGCCGACCCCGATCGCGGCCACCCCGACCTCGTGGTTCGAGTCCACCACCAGATCCAGTCCCTCGACGGTCGCGCCTTCGCTCGCCACGAGCCCCCAACCCGAGGTGCCCCACGCCGGGAGGGGGCGGGTGCCCCGAATCGTCACGCCCTCCAGCGTCGCCGTCGCGCCCGCTCCCACGGCCCCCACGCCCCCGTCGTGGTTCGCCTCCACGAGCCCGCCGTCCATGACCAGGGTCGGGCTGCACGCCGGATCGTCGGGCGGACACGCGACCGAGACGCCGCGCCCCAGGACCCCGGACAGGCCGGGGTGGGTGCCCCTCACGGTCACGTCGACGAGCTCCATGAGCGTGCCCACGCCCGCCACGGCGGCGCCGAAGGTGACGTTGTCTTCGATGAGCGTGCCCGTGGCTCGCAGGACCGCGCCCTCGGTGGCCCAGATCCCGAACCCGCCGTCCTGCTCCTCGGCGTACTCGGAGGTCCGGCGAACCTCCCCGCGCTGGACCACGACTTCGGCGCCGTCGCGCGCCGAGATCCCGAGCCCGAGGTTGTCCTCCAGCACGCAGTCCGTGAGCAGCGCGCCCCCCGTCCCGAACGCCGCCACGCCCCCGCCGATCACGTCGGGGCGCGGGCTCCGGTTGCGGGCGAAGCTCCCGCGAGTGACCGACGCGTCCGCCTCGAAGACCATCATCCCGGCGAGCTCGTTGTCCTCCGACACGACGTCCAACCCGGTGAACAGAGCCCCCGAATCCACCGTGATGCCGACGCCGCCCGATCGGTTGTCCTCCATCCGCGTGCGACGGACCGTGACCCCGGTGGCGACGACGATCGTGGTCTCGCCCTGCACCCGGAGGCCGACGTCGAGGTTGTCTTCGATCCTCACGTTCTGGAGGGTCAGCCCCGCCCCGTCGAAGGCCTGGATCCCCATCGCGATCTCGTCCTGCACCCCCGACCGGCGGGTGCCCGTGACGACGACGTCGCGCAGCTCCGGAGCCACGGCCCGGCCCGACGCGAGCGCGCCCTTGCCCAGCGCCCCGTCGACGCGCACGCGCTCGACGACCGGCGTCGCGATCGACCCCGCGTCCGCCTCGAACAGGAGGCCGATCGCTCCCCCGGAGACGGTGACGTCCTGCAGCCGGTCCTGCCCCCCGCGCCAGTGCACCGCCGGCCGCTGCTCGGCCTCGCCCGCCCGCCCGTCGATCACGACGAGCTCGGCGCACCGGCCCGCGACGATCACGAGGGGATGGCCGTCCACCAGCTCGAGACTCTCGCGGTAGGTGCCCGCGGCGATCGCCACTCGGCCGCCCCCGTCCTCCGCCGCGGCGTCGACCGCCGCCTGGATCGAGCCGAACGGGTCCGCGCTCGTGCCGGACCCCGAGCCCCCGGGCGCCACCAACACCGCGTCGGCGAGGTCGAGAGCCCCCCACGCGCCCGTCCCGCAGGCATCGGGAACGCAGGACTCCCCGTCGAGGAGCGACCCGGCGCCGCACACGAGCGGGGTCGGCTCGGGGACGTCGTCGGAGGGGCAGCCGACGAGGACCGCCGCGAGGACGATCCCGGCGCCCCGCGTCACCGGGCCAGGTCCGCGGCGTCGTCGGGGTCGAGGGGGGCCCGGAGGACCGACAGCTCGTCCGGCTCGCCCAGCTCTTCGGGGGCGACGGGCGACGGACCCCCGTCGAGGCCCTGGGCGTCGGCCCCCGCCTGGGCGGCGAACGGGAAGTCCGAGCCGTCGCCGAAGATGTTGTCCGGACCCACGCGGATGCGGACGCCGTCGGCGAGGAGGTGGGCGCGCTCGTTGGCCGCGAAGTCGGTTCGGTCCACCACCAGCAGCATCGACGCGAGCGCGGGAGCCGGGTCGCCCGCCGTGGCCGTGAGCCCGTCGCTGCTGCCCGGCGCACCGGGGGTCGCGCCCGCGGCGGTGGCGCCCAGGGAGCAGCCGAGGACCGAGAGCGGCTCGTCGTCGAGCCCCGGCTTGTGGGCGAAGAGCGCGGCGTCGGCGTTGCCCTCCGCGACCACCGTGTCGAGCACGCCGATCGTGTGCCGCTGCAGCTGCAGGCCGCGCCCGAGCGCGCCCGATCCCGCGGGGACGGTGCCGCGCACCCGGGACGACGTCATCTCGAGCCACGCCCCGTCGCCCAGCAGCCCGACCTCGACGGCGCCCGATACGTCCACCCCCTCGAAGACGCTCGGAGCGGGCACCGGGGCGAGCGCGCTCCCGCCGGTCTGGACCGCGATCCCCCACCCGAGCGCCCCCTCGTCGGCGCCGACGCCGGCGACGGCGACGTCCGTGAAGTGGACCCGCGTGGCGAGCCCGTCGATCAGCACGCCCACGCGGGTGGAGTCGCGGATCAGCACGGCGTCGAGGACGATCGCGCCGTCGCGACCCGCCCCGTTGTGCACCACGAGCCCGCGCCGTCCGCCCACCAGGGCGAGGTCGCGGACGGTGACATCGGCCGTGGTCGGCCCCGCGACCTCCACGGCCGGCAGTCCGTCGGGCGCGACGATCTCGGTGGAGCTCCCGCAGCCGCGCAGCACGAGGCCGTTGTCCGCCCGCGAGGGATCGTCCTGGGTCAGCAGCAGGCCGCCGACGTACTCCCCCGGCGCCAGCGCGATCGTTCGGAGTCCCCCGGCGCGCGTCGCCGCGAGGGCGTCCGCCAGGGCGGAGAAGGGCGCCGAGAGGCTGCCGTCCCCGCCTTCGGCCGCCGCGGCGTCCACGTGCAGGCGATCGCCGGGCGTGCCCCAGACCGCCGGACAGGGGTTCTCGGCGGGCGGGGGCGGATCCACGACCTCCTCGCACGCCGCGACCGGCAGAACGAGGGCGCCCGCCACGAGGAGCTTCGGGAGGAGAGACTCGCGGAGGGATCCCACGAGATGGAGTCTAGAACGGGATGTCTTCGTCGTCCGCGTAGGGAATGTCGCCGCCGCCCTGCTTGCCGCCGCCTTGGCCGCCGCCCTGGCCGCCGCCCTGGTTGCCGCCGCCCTGGTTGCGGTTGCCGTAGCCGCCCTGGCCACCACCGCCGCCGTAGCCGCCGCCGCCGCCGCCGTGGCCGCCGCCGCCCTGACCGCGGTCGTAGCCGCCGCCGCCGCCGGGGCGATCCTTCGTGGTCAGAAACACCATCTCGCGGGCCACGATCTCGGTGGTCCAGCGGCGGTTCCCGTCGCGGTCGTTGTACTCGCGGGTCTGGAGCCGACCCTCGACGTAGACCTTGTTGCCCTTGCCGATGAGGCGTCCGCAGAGCTCGGCGAGCTTGTCCCACACCACGACGTTGTGCCACTCGGTGCGCTCTTCGCGCTCGCCGTCTCGCCCGCCGCGGCGCTCGGACGTCGCCACCGTGAAGTTCGCGACCGCCTTGCCGGACTGGGTGTAGCGCACCTCGACGTCCTTGCCGAGGTTGCCGAGAATCATCACCTTGTTGACGCTGTAGGCCATCGATCGAGCTCCTCCTCGCCGGCCCTCCGGCGGGGCGCGGAGCGTATCAGGCAACCCCGGCCCTCGCTGCTACAGTCGCGCGGATGCGGCTCACCCCCCCGAAAACCGTCCTTTTCGCGGCGATCCTCGCGCTCGCGGCCGGCCCGGCGCGGGCGGACGAGGACGACGAGGACGACTGGGACGACGAGGACGAGGTCGACCTCGACTACTACGAGCCCGACGAGGGCGATACCACCGGCTACGAAGTCGACGACGCGGACCTCGAGCAGACGGTGATGATCGTCGAGCTCGCGGGCGAGACGTCCGAGTCCGCGGGGGTCGGCGTGCTGCTCGACAGCTACCTGCGCGACGCGCTGTCCGACGTCGGCCGCTTCAACCTCCTGGGCATCGAAGAGGCGCCGCCCGTGGAGGACACGTCCGCCGAGCTGTACTACCGGGGCTGTCCCCCCGGGAACGAGCTGGGCTGCCAGTTCGTGATCGGCGAGGTCGCCCAGGTCGACCGGGTCGTCTCCGGGCGCGTGACGGTGCTCACGGACGCCGAAGGCGACCGCTACCGCGTCGTCCTCACGATCCTCAATATCGCCGCGGCCGAGCTCGAGTACTCCTACGCCCTGGACCTCGTCGCGGGCGAGGAGCGCCTGCTCCCGTCCACCCTCGCCCTCGCCCTGGACCGCCTCCAGCGCGAGCAGCTCATGGAGCCCATCCGCGACGAAGAGGACCGGCTGCTGCGCCGCCTCGAAGCCCTCGAGGACGCCCAGAGCGAAGAGGAGCGGCAGCTGATCCTGCGCATGGAGGTGTCCGAGGACTGGGACGCGTTCGCCAAGCTCGAGGAGGAGCGCCGGGCCCGCGAGAACCGACTGGTCACCGAGGCGGACTTGGAGGAGCAGAAGGGCTACGAGGGCCGCTCCACCGAGTGGGAAGACCTCGGCATCACCGAGAAGCAGTACCTGAACTACCGCAACTCGCGGCTCGACTTCGACGACTGGCGCAAGGCCTGGGCGGGGCATCGGCTGATGCTGCTGGGGAGCGTGCACGGAGGCGTCGCGGGGGGCGCGATCAAGCAGAACTACATGGGCCGCTACCTCCTGGACGGCGGGCAGGTCCTCGTGCAGGACGGCGAGCGCGTCGAGTACGGCTGGCAGCAGCCCGCGGCGGGCGCCACGGGGACGTTCGGCATCGGCATCGGGGTGGGCATCCTGCGCAACCTGGACGTCGAGGTGTCCGTCTTCTACCTCCGCTCCGCGTTCGAGGTGAACGTCGGCAACGCCGCGACCGAGCTCGATCCCGACGGCAACCTGATCGCGCGGTCCCGCGACGTGGCCCGGTGGTCCGACGAGTTCACCAACCTCGGCAACGTCGACATGTGGGGCGGCGAGGTCATGGCCCGCTTCTTCATCCTGAACATGAAGGTGGTTCGGCCCACGGTCGGCGCGGGCTTCGGCTGGCTCGTATATCCGCACCTGTTCCCCGAGCTCGAGGAGGGCGACACCCCCGCGATCGGCGAGGAGTACCCACGGTTCGATCGCCTGGTCGACGTGGGCCCGCAGCTCGAGGTGGGGGTCGCGATCGAATTCCACCGAAACGTGGGCATCTTCATGCGCCTCCCGGTGTTCTTCGGCGCCGCCCCCAATCGCGCAGTGGGCACGGCGGACGCCCCGCCCGCCCCCCTGCACATGGCGCCCGTGCCCGAGAACCCGCCCTTCGGCGTCGTCCGGTTCGTGCTCGGCGTGCAGGGGCGAGCCTTCGGGCTCCCGCTGCAGCCGAAGAAGAGGATTCTGGAATGAGGACCACCGCCCTCGCCCTGTGTGTGTGCCTCGCCGCCCCGGCCGCCCTCTCCATGGGCTGCACCGAAGAGGCGAAGGCGCGCTTCGAGGCCGACGAGACCAAGCGCAAGCGCGAGTTCCAGCGCAAGCAGCTGTCCGAGCGCGCGATGGAGTACTGGAACGCCGTCCGCTGGCAGAACTGGGACGACGCCGCGACCTACCTCGAAGAGGGCGAGAATCAGCTGCTGTACCTGAGGGACAAGACGCGCGAGGGCGTGCAGTTCCCGACGATGGACGACGTGAGCATCGACTACGTGTTCGTGGACGGGGAGACCTTCAAGAAGGCCGAGGTGAGGGCGTCGTGGACCGAGTTCCGGCCCCCCCAGCGGATGGCCGAGAAGAAGCAGATCAGCCAGCGTTGGTACAAGAACCACGGCATGTGGTGGGTCGCCCCCGAAGAGGTGCTGCCCGAGCTGAAGGTGGGCGAGGCGACTCCATGAACAACCCCGTCGCGGTCGTCCTGGCCGCGGGCAAGGGCACGCGGATGAAGTCCGCGCTGCCGAAGGTCCTCTTCCCCCTGCTCGGCGTCCCGATCGTCCAGCGCGTCGTCGACGCGGCCCAGGGCGCCGGGTGCGCCGACGTCGTGGCCGTCGTGGGGCACGAAGCCGCGATGGTCGAGGCCGCGCTGGCCGACGCGGGCGTCCTCTTCGCCGAGCAGGTCACGCGCCGGGGGACGGGAGACGCCGTCGCCGCCGCGAAGCCCGCCCTCACCGACTGGGACCGACCCGTCCTCATCCTCCCCGGCGACGTCCCCCGCATGACGGCGAAGACCCTGCGGTCCCTGCTCGAGGCCCACGCCGCGACCGGCGCGGCCGTGACCGTGGGGACCATGGAGCCGCCCGACGCCTTCGGATACGGGCGCATCGTGCGGGACGACGCGGGCGTCTCCGCGATCGTCGAGCACCGGGACTGCACGGAGTCGCAGCGCGCGATCGGCGAGTGCAACACGGGCCTCTACGTCGCCGACGGCGCGTTCCTCTTCGGCGACGGCGGCGCCCTCGGGCGCCTCACCACCGACAACGATCAAGGCGAGCTCTACCTCACCGACATCGTCGGCATCGCCCGGGGCGACGGCAGCACGGTGGCGGGGGTCCTCATCGACGATCCGGCCGAGGTCGAGGGCGTCAACGACCGGGTCCAGCTCGCCGCGATGGAGTCGATCGCCCGCCGCCGAGCCACGGACCACTGGATGCGCGAGGGGGTGTCCATGGAGGACCCGGCGCACGTGCGCATCGAGGGCCGGACGACGCTCGCGCGGGACGTCACCCTCGGGGCCGACGTCGAGCTGCGCGGGGCGTGCGTCGTGGAGTCCGGCGCCCGCATCGGCAAGGGCGCCGTCCTCACCGACGTCGTGGTGGGCGCGGGCGCGACCGTGGGCCCGTACGTCGTAGCGGAGCGCGTACGCATCGGGGCGGGGGCCCTGGTGAGGGCGTTCACCGTGGCGGCCGGGTTCAACGAGAAGCGGCCGCACCTCACCACGGACGACGACATCGTGACCGTCGGACCGGGGGCGAAGGTGGGGCCGTTCACGCACCTTCGGCAGGCGGCCGTGCTCGAAGACGACGTGCACGTCGGCAACTTCGTCGAGCTCAAGAAGACGACGATGCACCCCGGCGCCAAGGCGAACCACCTCGCCTACCTGGGGGACGCGGAGATCGGGCGGAAGTCGAACATCGGGGCGGGCGTCATCACCTGCAACTACGACGGCTTCGCGAAGCACAAGACGACGATCGGGGACGGCGCCTTCGTGGGCACCGACTCCCACCTCGTGGCGCCCGTGAAGGTGGGCGACGGGGCGTACGTCGCCACGGGCACGACGGTGACGAGGGACGTGCCCGCGGACGGACTCGCCATCGGCCGGGCGCGCCAGGAGAACAAGGCGGGCCGCGCGGCCAAGCTCCGGGCGGTCCTGCAGCGGCGCGCCGAGGCCAAGAAGGGGAGCTGAGACATCACCGTCGCGGGGCTCGTCGCGGGCCTGAACCCGGCGCAGCGCGAGGCCGTCGAGCACGAGCGCGGGCCGATGTTGGTGCTCGCGGGCGCGGGGTCCGGCAAGACCCGGGTCCTCACGCTCCGCATCGCCCGGCTCATCGAGCGGGACATCACCGACCCCTGGCGGATCCTCGCGGTCACGTTCACCAACAAGGCCGCCAAGGAGATGCGCGCCCGCGTCGACCGCATGCTCCCGGGCAAGGGGCGCGACTGCTGGGTCTCCACCTTCCACAGCACCTGCGTCCGCATCCTGCGCAAGGAGATCGAGCACCTCGACGGCTTCAGCAGGAACTTCGTCATCTACGACGACCGCGACTCCCGCGAGCTCGTCAAGCGGGTGATGAAGGACGCGAACATCCCCACCACGGTCAACCCCCGCGCGGTCTCCGTGGCCATCGATCGGGCGAAGAACGACGGGCTCTCCCCCCGGAAGCTCGCCGAGCAGCGGCGCGCGGACCAGGACCCGCGCACCCCCGAGATCTACCGCCTCTACCAGGCCCGCCTGAAGGCGGCGAACGCCGTCGACTTCGGGGACCTGCTCCTGCACCCGCTGCGGCTGTTCGAGACGAACGAGGGCGTGCTCGAGCGCTGGCGGCGGCGCTTCCCCTGGCTGCTCGTGGACGAGTACCAGGACACCAACCACGTGCAGTACCGGCTCGTACACCTGCTCGGCGGGCACGGGGACCGGAACGTGTGCGTCGTGGGGGACGAGGACCAGTCGATCTACTCGTTCCGGGGCGCCGACATCCGCAACATCCTCGACTTCGAGCGCGACTTCCCGGGGGCGCGGATCGTGCGCCTCGAGCAGAACTACCGGTCCACGGCCACGATCCTGAAGGCCGGAAACGCCGTCGTGCAGCGCAACACCGAGCGCAAGGGCAAGACCCTGTGGACGGACAAGCCGACGGGCGACCCGATCCGCGTGACGGCGGCCTACGACGATCGGGAGGAGGCGCGGGCGGCCGTCGACATCACCCGCCGGGAGATCGACCGGGGGCTCAGGCCCCGGGACATCGCGGTGTTCTATCGGACCAACAGCCAGTCCCGGCTGATCGAAGAGGAGTTCCTCGCTTCGCGCCTGCCGTTCGTGCTCGTGGGGGGGCAGCGCTTCTACGACCGCAAGGAGGTCAAGGACCTGCTCGGGTACCTCAAGCTCCTGCTGAACCCCCGGGACGAGGTCGCGCTGGCCCGCGTCATCAACAACCCGCCCCGGGGGATCGGCGCGAAGACGTCCGCCGCCGTCCTGCGGTACGCCGCCGCGCAGGGGATCGCGGGCATGAACGCCGTCGCCGCGCTCGCCGACGGGGCGGGGTCGCTGTCGGCTCGCGCCCGGACGGCGCTGGGCGCCTTCCGCGACCTCATGAAGGAGCTGCAGGACGCGGCCGAGGCCTTCCCCCTGCACGAGGTCTGCACCCTCGTTCTCGACAAGTCGGGGTACGCCGCGCGCCTGGAGAAGGACCAGAACTTCGAATCGGACCAGCGGTTGGACAATCTCGAAGAACTGGTGCGATCGACCCTCGACTACGCGGACGCCCCGCCGCCCCAGGGCCTCGCCGCTTTCCTCGAGCGGACCGCCCTGGTCGCCGAGACGGACAAGAACCCGGACCCGGACGATCTCGCCGCCGCCGAGGAGCAGGGGAAGATCACCCTGATGACGGTGCACGCGGCCAAGGGGCTCGAGTTCCCGGTCGTGCTCGTCATCGGGATGGACGAGGGCTTGTTCCCGCACTCCCGCGCCTCGACGATGCTCGCGGACCTCGAGGAGGAGCGGCGCCTCGCGTACGTCGCCATCACGCGGGCCCAGGAGCGGCTCTACCTGCTGCGGGCCCGACGCAGACCGAAGCCGAACAGCGGGGAGTGGGCCCCGGCCCAGCCGTCGCGGTTCCTGCGGGAGATCCCGCGCGAGCTGCTCAGCGGGGCCCTGCCCGTGGGGGGATCGGCGCCGCCCCCTCCGGCGGCTTCGGGCGTGCCGGGCGACACCTACATCGAGTACGACGGCAGCTACCGCAAGCGCACCCGCAAGCGCGCTCCCCCGCCCCCGCAGCGCAGGGAGGCCTTCCGCTCGCGGTTCGCGAACAAGGAGCCCGGGCCGCGTCCGGGGCCGTTCGTGGCCCCCACCCAGGGCTCCCTGTTCGGCACCCCGCCCAAGGAGCCGGAGAGCGTCCGATCGCGGCGAGGCGGGCGGCCCACGGCGCCCGTGCAGACCTGGCCCACGGCGGCGAAGAAGGGCGAGCCGCGGGCGCCCGAGGCCGCGCCCGGGTGGGCCGACGACGCCCACCAGCCCGAGGCCGACGACGAGCCCCGCGTGGTCTACGACGCGGAGTACGACGACGACGTGCCGCGCATGCGCGTCGGCGCCGCGGTGCACCACGCCGAGTTCGGGCGGGGCGAGGTCCGGCGGCTGGACGGACCCCCGGGAAACCGGCGCGCGGTCGTCTTCTTCCAGCGGACCGGCAGGCAGACGATCTACCTGCGGTCCACGCCCCTGGAAATCGTGGGCTGAGCGGGGGAACAAATCGACGTGCCGCGGGTCCATTGAAGATGCTTCGGGCGGCGGGCCCTGTGGTAGGGTAAGTCGCTCAAATCACACGCCCGCGCGTGGAACGATGCGGCTGCAAGGGCGCGTAAACTCGATCCCCAGGACCCTCGACCCATGGTCATCACCTGCCCCGCATGTGAAGCCCGGTACCGCCTCAACCGCGAAAAGATCCAGGGTCGTGGGGCCAAGATCACGTGCCCCAAGTGCGCGCACGTCTTCGTGGTGTTCAACGAAGCCGAAGAGTCCGGCGAAGCGGCCCCGAGCGCCGCGCACGAGGTGGCCCCGCCCCAGCGGGCACGGGCCGGCGGCTCCAAGAGCATGAACCCCGAGACCACCACGGGCGCGTTCAAGGCGGTCCTCGGACTGGGCGACGAGAAGGTCCACCCCACGACCACCGGCAAGATCCGGGTGGTCGCTCCCGGCAAGCGCGGGTCCCGCCGCTCGGTCGCCACCGTGGAGAGCGGCAGCTTCTCCACCACCAACTCGGTGTCGGACCCGGCCCCGGCGGTCGAAGACTCCCCCGGCGCCTCGGGCGAGCTCCGCGCCTCGGACCTCAACTTCCGCGAGGTCGGGATCAAGACGTGGAAGGTGAAGGTCGCCATCGGCCTCATCTACGACTTCTCCGACATCTCCACGCTCAAGAAGTACCTGGGCGACAAGAAGGTCACGCCGGACGACCTCATCAGCCACAACAACCAGGACTGGACGCGCATCGGCGACATCCCCAGCCTCGACGCCCACTTCGTGGGGGTTTGGCAGGAGGCGAAGCGTCGGATCGAGACCGGCGAGGCGCCCGCCCTGGAGACGAAGAAGGCCAAGCCGGCCGGGGACGAGACGGGCCGCGTCGACACGACGATGTCCGGGTCCTTCAACCCCGCCGAGCGCACCGGCACGAACACGACCGTCACCCACTCGACGATCCCCGGGGCCTACGGGGGCGGCGGGAGCGCGCGGTCCCGGCGCAAGAAGCGCAAGGAAGAGGAGAAGAAGCCGAACTACGCGCTGATCGCGTTGGCGGCGCTGATCCTCATCGGCGGCTTCGTCGCGTACCAGATGCAGCCCGACCAGGCGGCGGACGTGGTGGGCCCCGCGCCGATCGCGGCCGAGCGGGTCGGCGAGGTCGCGCCCGCCGAGCTGGACGCCATCCAGCAGAAGATCGCCGACGATCTCAAGAAGAAGCAGGAAGAGGCCAGGGCGGGGGTGAACGAGGAGCTTCAGGACGTGGGCGAAGAGGCCACGCAGAACGACTCGATCGAGGCCCGACGCGCCCGGGGCGAGCTCCAGGCGGTGCAGACGCCGCGGCCGGGGCTGCAGAACCCCAACAAGGGGAAGTTCCAGAAGCCCGAGGCGGTCCCGCGCACGCCCCCCAAGTCCCAGGCCGAGTCGACCGGAGCGGTCCAGGTGAAGACCTCCACGGACCCCGGGCAGATGTACCTCAAGCTCGCGCGCACGAAGCTCGCGAACGACGACTACGGCGCGGCCGCGAAGGCCGCCAAGACCGCGACCCAGAAGTCGCCGAACTGCCGCCCGTGCTGGAACGTCCTGGGCGAGGCGCTCCAGAAGCAGGGCAAGCAGCAGGACGCGGCGGCCGCCTTCGCGAAGGCCGAGTCCCTCGCCGCGGGCTCGTCGCAAGCCGGCCAGTAGCCCTCCTGCAGGACCCGCCCAGCCCGTTCGGGTAGGGTTCGACGGTTCGGGAGCCTGACCGTTTGAGAATCGTCTGCCCCAGGTGCGCGACCGAGTACTTCCTGGAGAGCGATCAGCTCGACCGGGACGGCACGCCCGTTCAGTGCTCCGCCTGCGAGCACGTCTTCACGGTGTACCCCGGCGGAGCGTCCGGCTCGCACGCCCCCGCCGACGGGGACAGCGAGGCCGCGACGGCCCCCCCGCAGCCCCCCGAGCCCGAGGTCGTCCCGCCTCCGCCTCCCCTGGACGCGAGCAAGCGCGGGCTCTTCCTGGCCCAGGGCGATCGCATCTACAAGGTCCGCGACTTCGCGACGCTCCAGCGGTGGGTCGTGGAGAAGCGCGTGCTGCCCGGCGACCGGCTGTCCCTGGACGGCAAGTCCTGGGAGGTCGTCTCCTCCCGGGCCGACCTGCGCCCCTTCTTCGCCGTGATCGAGCAGCTCAAGGTGACCAAGCGCTCGCTGCAGCGGGTCCGCAAGGAGCGCGACACCTTCGAGAAGGAGGTCCAGACGCGGCCCGTCGTGAGGGCCGGACCGGAGACGTTCGCGGGCAAGGGCCTCGGCTTCAGCGACAACGACGGCACGCCCGCCATCCGGTTCGCGGGCCCGCAGACGGGCGAGGGCTCGACTCAGGACGCCCCGCTGCGCTCGACCGAGGGGAGCAAGCCGCCCGAGGTGGTGGTCACGTCGCCCGCGGTGGGGGGCATCTCCACGTCGGCGGCCACGCCCGGCGCCATCGAGCAGTCCCGCTTCACGGAGGCGCCGGACGCCTCGGAGTCCGCGGCGGCGTCCGCGTCCGTGGGGTCCCTCGCCAGCGGCGCCTTGCCCGTCGGGGCCGTCGCCTCGGCGTCCGGCACGGTCGCGCCGTCGGACCCGCGCGCCGCCATCTCCACCGCCGCCACGTCGCTGGACGTGCCCGCGCGGGGCCCGAAGTCGTTCCCCCAGATGGAGTCGATCTCGGAGTCGATCTCGAGCCCCGGCGTGACGAGCGTCGAGGGGTTCTCCTCCGAGGAGACGGCCGACCCGAGCCGGGTGCCGCGAGACCTGGTCGAGGGAGACGAGGAGCTCTCGAACTTCTTCACCGGACGCTCCCCCACGGTGGACGAGGCCCCCGAGGAGATCAGCCGGGCGATCCGCCCGCCGCCCCCGGACAAGACCACCCGCAAGGTCCCGGTCACCAACCCGACGAACCCGCCCGCGGAGGTCGGGGCGGCGGCGTCCAGGCTCGACGAAGAGCTGCGGGCCACCGTCACGCGCGAGCCCGCGAAGGTCGACCACCCCATCACCGTCACGGGGGAGCGCGCCGCCCCCGTGGACGGGGCGAGCCCGTCGGAAGACTTCGACCCGAACCAGACCTTCTCCAGCTACCGCAAGGACCGGTCGCCGGCCTTCCTCTACGTGCTCGTCGCCCTCCTGCTGCTCGTGGGCGCCTTCGCCGTCTGGCACTTCGTCTGGGGCCCCGGCTCGGAGGGGGAGGAGTTCCTGTACCCCGAGTCGGACGGCGCCCCCCCGCGCGTCGCCGCCGTGCCTTCGATCGAGCCCACCGGAGGGACGGACGCGCCCACGCCCACGGAGGACACTCCGACCGAGCCGTCGCCCGGGGAGGCGACCCCCGCGGAGGCGACCTCCGCGGAGGCGACCCCCGAGCCCACGCCCGAGTCCACGCCCGAACCCACGCCGAAGCCGACGCCGACTCCGAAGGTCGAGAAGACCCCGCGCGCGCCCACGCCGAAGCCCGCGCCCACGCCGGACCAGAAGAAGCGGGGCGACGCAGCCTTCGATCGCGGGGACTTCGCGGGGGCGATCGCGGCCTACGACAAGGCGCTGAGGGCCAACCCGAGGGACGCCGTCACGGCCACCCGAAAGGGCTGGGCGCACATCGAGCGCGGGGACAACTCCGGCGCCGTCAAGGCGTTCCGCAAGGCGCTCGGGATCGCCCCCGGCCGCGCGGAGCCGCACTACGGCCTCGGCCTCGCCTACCAGAGCCTCGGGCGCGCGGACGCGGCCCGGGAAGAGTACGAGCAGTACCTCCGCATCCAGCCCGACGGCCGCGACGCCGCCGAGGTCCGCGCGATGCTTCGTTCCCTCGAGTAGCAGTCGGTCCCCGCGGCCGAGCGACCCCCCGGAGAGATTGAAATGAGCGACACCGTCGAAGACGAATACTTCGCCCGCATCGAAGCCGAGAAGAAGGCCCGCCTCGCCGCCCGCCTCGCCGACGAGGACGCCGAGGACAACGCCGCGAAGCTGAAGGCCCTGCACCACCTGCACTGCGGCAAGTGCGGGCAGAAGATGATCACGACCCACTTCAAGGGCGTCGAGATCGAGGTCTGCCCCCACTGCGGCGCGGTGCTCCTCGACCCGGGCGAGCTCGAGCAGCTCGCGGGCGAGGAGAAGCACGGCGCGCTGCAGCACATCGGGCGCCTCTTCGGCTTCGCGCCGCGCACGTGAGCGTCGATCGCGAGGTCGTGCGGCACGTCGCCGCGCTGGCCCGCCTTCGGCTCACCGAGGATCAGGAGGCCGTCCTCACGCGGCAGCTGGCGGACATCGTCGGCTACGTGGACGTCCTCGAGCGCTCCTCCGGAGGCGACGCCCCGGCGCCCCCCGGGGCGAGCGCGGTCCGAGCGGACGAGGTCGTGAACGGCGACCGCTCCGCGGAGCTGCTGGCCGCCGCCCCGGATCGTGACGGCGACCGCCTGCGCGTCCCCGCCGTGCTCGGAGATCCCGGATGACGGCCGGTGCGCTCGCCGCCGACCTGCGCACCGGCGCCGCCACCTCCCGGGACCTGACGACTCGAGCGCTCGACGCGGCCGAGGCCTCGCCCCTGGGCGCGTTCCTCACCGTGGACCGCGAGGGCGCGCTGGCCGCCGCCGACGCCGCGGACGCCGAGCTGTCCGACGGCCGCGACCGCGGTCCGCTGCATGGACTGCCGATCGCGGTGAAGGACAACCTCTGCACCCGGGGCCTGCGCACCACCTGCGCGTCGCGGTTCCTGGAGGGCTGGGTGCCTCCCTACGACGCGACGGTCGTCACCCGGCTGCGAGCGGCCGGCGCGGTGATCGTGGGCAAGACGAACATGGACGAGTTCGCGATGGGCTCGTCCAACGAGAACTCGGCGTTCGGGCCCGTGCGCCACCCCGTGGATCCGGAGCGCGTCCCGGGGGGCAGCAGCGGAGGGTCGGCCGTCGCCGTCGCCGCGGGCATCGTCCCCTTGGCCCTCGGCTCGGACACGGGCGGATCGGTGCGACAGCCCGCGTCGCTGTGCGGCGTCGTCGGGCTCCGCCCCACCTACGGCCGGGTGTCGCGGTCGGGCTTGATCGCGTTCGCGTCGAGCCTCGACCAGGTCGGCCCCGTGGCCGCGGACGTGGCGGGGGCGGCCGCGCTCTACGACGTCGTGGCCGGGCCCGACCCCCTCGACTCCACCTGCTCCGATCGGCCCCCCGCCCACGCGTCGACGGCTGCGGCGACCCCCGGCGACGCTCCGGTGCGGGTCGGCCTGCCCGCGCAGTACCTCGAGGGGCTCTCGGGCGAGGCCCGCGGCGTCCTGGACGCGGCCCTGGACGTCCCCGGCTTCGAGGTCGTGGGCGTGGAGCTGCCCCACACCGAGTACGCGGTCGCCGCCTACTACGTGCTCGCGTCGGCGGAGGCGAGCTCGAACCTCGCCCGGTTCGACGGCATCCGGTACGGGCGGCGGGTGCAGCGCCCGGGGGCGACGCTCGAGGACGTCTACGTCGAGTCCCGCACGGCCGGGTTCGGGGCGGAGGTCCAGCGTCGGATCATGCTCGGGACGTTCGCGCTGTCGGCCGGGTACTACGACGCCTACTACGGCAAGGCCGAGCGCGCCCGCCGCGCCGTCACCGCCGACTTCGAGGCGGCCTTCGCGGGCGTGGACGTGATCGCGAGCCTCACGTCGCCCACCACCGCGTTCCCGCTCGGTGCCCGCACCGCCGACCCGCTGGCCATGTACCTGTCGGACGTCTTCACCATCCCCGCGTCGCTGGCGGGGCTTCCGTCGATCTCTGTGCCGGTCGGCGTCGACGGCGACGGCCTGCCCTGGGGGCTGCAGCTCACCGCGCCCGCCTTCGCGGAGGCGCCGCTGTTCGCGGCGGCCGCGCGCGTGGAGGCGGCCCGATGACGTGGGAGGCGGTGATCGGCCTGGAGATCCACGCCCAGCTCAAGACGGCGTCGAAGATGTTCTGCGGGTGCGCCACGGCCTACGGGGCGGGCCCGAACCGGCAGACGTGCCCGGTGTGCATGGGCCTGCCGGGCAGCCTCCCGGTGGTCAACCGGCGCGCGATCGAGCTGGCGACCACCCTCGGCCTCGCGGTCGGCGCGGACATCCACCGGCGCTCGGTGTTCGCGCGCAAGAACTACTTCTATCCGGACCTGCCCAAGGGCTACCAGATCAGCCAGAACGACCAGCCGCTCTGCACGGGGGGTCACGTCGACGTCGCCACGGACGCCGGACCGCGACGCGTTCGGCTGGAGCGGATCCACCTCGAGGAGGACGCGGGGAAGTCGTCCCACGCTCCGGGGGGATCGCTGGTGGACCTGAACCGCGCCGGGACGCCCCTCGTGGAGATCGTATCCAGGCCGGACATGCGCTCGCCGGACGAGGCGGTCGGCTACATGAAGGCCATCCACGGCCTCGTGCGGTGGCTCCGGGTGTCCGACGGGAACATGGACGAGGGCTCGCTGCGGTGCGACGCGAACGTCTCGGTGCGTCGACCCGGGGAGCCGTTCGGGGTGCGCACCGAGCTCAAGAACATCAACAGCTTCCGGTTCGTCGGCCAGGCGCTGCGCTACGAGATCGCGCGCCAGACGGCGGCGCTCGAGGCGGGCGAGACGCTGCGGCAGGAGACGCGCACGTGGGACCCGCCGAGCGGGACGAGCGTGTTCCTGCGGGCGAAGGAGACGAGCGACGACTACCGCTACTTCCCGGAGCCCGATCTCGCCCCGCTGGTCCTCGACGACGCGCTCCTCGAGGCGGTGACGTCGACGCTGCCCGAGCTGCCCGGGGCCCGCGCCGAGCGGCTGGTGCGCGGGCTGTCGCTCCCACCCTACGACGCCGGGGTCCTGACCGCGGACCGCGACCTCGCGGACTGGTTCGAGGCGGGGGTCGCCCTGCTCGGCGACGGGCCCGACCTCCCCGCCCTGGCGAAGGCGCTGTCGAACTGGACGATGGGCGAGGTGCTGAGGCGCCTCAAGGAGGACGGGCGCGAGCCGTCCGCGTGCCCCCTGGACGTCGACGCGCTCGTCCGGCTCGTCCGGCTCGTGCACGGCAAGGCGATCTCGCACCCGATCGCGAAGCAGGTGTTCGACGTCCTGTGGACCGAGGGCGGCGACCCCGAGGCGATCGTGGACGCGCGCGGCTGGCGGCAGGTCTCCGACGAGAGCCCCATCGACGACGCGGTGCGCGCCGTCCTCGCGGACCACCCGGCCGAGCTCGAGCGCTACCTCGGGGGCAAGAAGAAGCTGTTCGGCTTCTTCATGGGCCGGGTGATGGGGGCCATGAAGGGCAAGGCGAACCCCAAGGTCGTGTCCGCGCGACTGCGCGCCGCCCTCGACGCTCTCCCCCCCGCGGGGGGCTAGTCCTCGGAGCCGAGCGTCACCAGCGCCTCGAACTCCTCGGAGTCGAGCGTGTCCGGCGGGCGGCCCGCGACGTCGTCCGAGGCGTCGGCCGCGCAGACCTCGTTGCGGCCGTGCTCCTTCGCTCGGTACAGCGCCTTGTCGGCGCGCGCGAGGATGGCGCCCGCCGTGTCCCCGTCGTCCGGGAACGCGGCCACTCCGATCGACACGGTCAGCTTCCCCCCCGGGAGGCTTCCGGAGAACGGGAACTGGTGGGCCTCCACCCAGCCGCGGAGGCGCTCGGCCAGCATCAGCGCGGGCCCCTTGCCCGTGCGCGGCAACGACACGACGAACTCGTCGCCCCCGTATCGGGCGACCAGGTCCACCGATCGCACCGACCGCAGCAGGAGCTGCCCGAGCTCGCGCAGCACGACGTCCGCCTCGGGGTGCCCCTGGGTGTCGTTGAGCCGCTTGAACGCGTCCACGTCCATGATCATGACGCTGAGCTTCTCGCCGTACCGGCGGGCGCGCGTGACCTCCCGCCGCCACGTCACCTTGAAGTAGCGCTTGTTGTAGAGCCCCGTGAGGCCGTCGGTGCTCGCGAACCGCCGCAGCTTCTCGTTGGCCTCTTCGAGCCGGGACTTCGCGAGGGTGAGCTGCTGCTGCTGGCGCTTGAGCGTGCGGTTGGCTTCCGCGAGGAGGCGACGCTGGTTGTCGATCTCGAGCGTCCGGGGCCCGAGCTCCGGGTCGGCGAGCTCGACCGCGCGTCCGTGGGCGTCCGTGGAGTGGACGTAGACGTCGTAGCGGTCCGCCGTCTCCTCGGCGAGGCTCGAGACGGCCGTCACCTCGAAGCCGTCGTTCAGCGCTCCGGAAAGGCGCCCGCGCGTCCCGTCGTCCTCGTGGACGATGAGCAGCGTCTCGCGCTCGCTGTCCTGACCCTGCGTCATGCGCGCCCTCGTCCCTCGACGCCCCGCAGACTACCAGCCCGCACGTCCCCGTTCGCGCCCCCGCGACCGGATCGCGTCCGCCACCTGCGCCCCGATCAGGGCGTACCCCGCGCTCGTCGGGTGGCCGTCGGGGATCAGGAGCTCGGACCAGGGTCGACCCGCGTCGTGCTCCGAGGCGAACCGATCCCGGGGGTCGACGACCGATACGTCCAGCTCCCGTCCGAGGGCCACCACGGCCTCGGCGATCTCGTCGTGGGCGGCGGGCTGGGGGTACGTGAGCAGCACGACCATCGCCCCCCGCTCCCGCGCGCGCTCGACGGCGTACCGGAGGTCCGAGACCAGCAGCGACGTATCGCCCGGATCGAACCACTGCTGCACCGCCGGCGTCGGCGTGGAGCGGATCTGCCGCGCGATCGCCTCCGCGGTCGGGGCGACGCCCCCCGCCGCCCAGTCCTCGATGCGCGCCGCGGCCCCCACCGTCGTGCTGTCCCGACGGGCGATGTCCAGGGCGGGCCCCACGGAGTCCGTCGGGACCCCCGCCGCGAGGTCGAGCGCGGCCAGCCCGAGGTGGGCCCAGCCCAGGAGGTGGGGCGTGATGTGGATCGGGTCCCCCGCCCCGTTCGCGGCGAGGAACGCCGCCCGCGCGCCGTCGGCGTCGCCCCGGGCCATGCGGCTCCACCCCACCCCGTTCATCGCGAAGGGGACGACGCCGCCGCCCGCGGGGCGCCCCGGCTCGCCGCGGGCGACCGCCAGCAGGGCGCGCTCCGCCTCGTCGTGCCGACCCTCGTCGTGCAGCAGCAGGCCCTCCAGCAGGGCGACGGCCTCCGCCAGGTCGCCGTCCCGCGGGACGCCGCTCAGGGCGTCCCGGGCGTCGGAGGCGCGACCCGCCGAGCGGAGCGCGAAGGCGTAGGCCAGCGGGAGCGCGGGCGACGTCGCGACCAGGTCCGCGGCCCCCTCGAACCGCGACACCGCGAGCTCGTGATCGCCGATCCGCGCGGCCGCGAGCCCGGAGCCGACCCACGCCCACCGCGTCGCGGGCCAAGCCCGGCGCGCGGCCTCGAACTCGGCCTCGGCGAGGTCGGGGCGACCGTCGTCCAGGAACTGGAACCCCTGGGCGACGGCGGCGCAGGCCACGTCCGCCGGGCGCGGGGGACGCCCGGCGAGCAGCGCGTGCCGCATCACCCGATACAGGCGCAGGTCCTGCACCGGGCCGGGAGGCGGCGGGGCTCCTTCGTCCAGGCAGAAGCGTCCCGACTGGCCGAGCCACCGGGTGTTGTTGACGCCCGCCAGGATCAGCACCACGTCGGCGGCCCCGTCCGTGAGGACGCGGTCGAGCTCGCGGACGATCCGGGTCGAGTTGAGGCCCGGCCGCGCGTGATTGCGCACGACCACGGGGCTGCCGATGCGCTCTTCGAGGAGCCGACCCGCGACCTCCGGGTAGCCCTCCTGCCCGGGGCGGTCCGCCCCGATCCCGAAGGTGTAGGAGTCCCCGAACGCCCGCACCACCAGGCCCTCCTCGGCCTCCTCGTCCGCGTGCGTCGCGCTCACGTAGATCATCGCGACGAGCATCAGCCCCCACTCGATCAGCGTGAATACGAAGATCGCGGTGAGGACGGAGAAGAGGGCCATCCGGCCTCGCGACAGGCGACGACGAGGCGCGGGAGGATCGTCGCCGGAGGTCGGAGCGGGCCCGTCTTCCGGGTAGGCTCCGTCCATGTCGCGCGTGCTCCTGTTCGTCCTCGTGCTGCTCACCGCGTGCACCTCTCACCGCTCCGACGCCGACGCCGCCCGGGCCGACGGTCGGTGGGCGGACGCCGCGGAAGCCTACGGTCGCGCGGCCATCGAGGCGAACTGCCCGGAGCGGAGCCGCCTCCTGCTGCTCCGCGCGGAGATGCAGGACGCCGAGGGCACCCACACCTCCGCCGCCGACACGATCGAGAAGGCCATCGGCGCCTGCAAGGACAATCCGGACGCGATCTGGGTGCGGGCCCAGCGACGTCTCTCCGAAGGCGACCGCCCCGGCGCCCTGGCGGACGCGACGAAGATCGCGAGCGTGCACCCCGACGCGGCCCGCCTCAAGGCCGAGATCGACAAGCTGAACGCGGAGCGCGCGACGGCCCGCAACCGCGCCGCGAGCAAGCTCGACTCCCTCATGACGGCGCTCGACGTCGACGCCGAGGACGCCAAGCTCGACCGTCGCGACCCCGCCGGGTTCGCCCGCACGCCGCCGGTCCCGATGACGGCGAAGTACGCCGTCCGCCAGACGGCCTACACCCCCGACTCCTTCGAGCTCACCTGGACCGAGGAGATCTCCTACCGAGGCGAGGCCGGCGCGGAGACCTACTTCCTGGTGCGCAAGCTCGAGGTCCCCGAGCTCGACAACACGCTGCCGTGGCCGGTGCGGCTGACGATGTCGAACCAGCGCCAGGCCATGCGGTTCGAGATCGATCAGCAGGGCAAGGTCCTGGCCGCTCGGTGGCACCAGGACGGGCCCGAGCGGGGCATGCGACCGGAGATGCTGCGGCCCGAGATCGAGGGCGGTCTGCAGCGTCGCAGGCTCTTCGATCCCGGCGAACGGGGGACGCGCTCCGTGGGCGAGACCTGGAGCGGCGAGGACGTGCGCGTGCTCGACGGTCGCGCCGTCGCCCTCACCTACACATCCACCTTCCAGGCGTGGGAGTCCGTGCGCGGGGTCGAGTGCGCCCGCATCCAGTCCAAGCTGTCGGGGCCGGATACGAAGGGCGTGGAGACGATCTGGATGCACCCCGAGTCGTCCGTCCCGGTCCAGTGGCGACGGACCCTGGAGTTCCCCGCCCTGGACCCCGACGGGACCGAGCGACGCTGGAGCGAGGCGGCGCAGGGGGTCCTGCTCGAGGTCACCGGCCACCGCTGAGGGCTCGTTTCCCCTATTGACAGGGTCTGGATCTCGCATTGAGCGGATGCCTCATGCGACCTCTCGGACGGGGGT
>CAZEKB010000022.1:0-74999 GCA_964512225.1 uncultured Rickettsiales bacterium
CATCGTCGCGGTGGGGCCACGATGCGGCGGTCGTGGCGAGACTAGGCGAGTTGTTCCTTCTGCTCTCTCTCTGTCCTCTCTCTGTCTCTCTTCTCTGTTCTCGTGTGTGTGTTTCGTCTTGTCTTTTTTTCGGTTGGGGGGTTGTGGGGGCGCGGGGGGCCCCGGGCCGGCCGGGGCCTTCTCCACGTTGGTCATCTTCTTCACGAGCGAGACGGGGTCGCAGTACCCGAAGACCGAGTGCTTGTCGTCGAGGTGCGGCGTGGCCACCTCGGTGATGAAGAACTGGCCCCCGCCGCTGTTGGGTCGACCGGTGTTGGCCATCGACAGCGTGCCGGGGCGGTGCCTCAGCTCCGGGTGGAACTCGTCCTGGATCGTGAAGCCCGGGTCGCCGCGACCGGTGCCGGTGGGATCGCCCGTCTGGACCATGAACTTCGGGATGACGCGGTGGAAGGTCACGCCGTTGTAGTAGGGCGTGTCGGTCATCTGCTCGCGCGTCTTCGGGTGCTTCCAGGGCTTGGTGCCCTCGGCGAGGCCCACGAAGTTCGCGACCGTCAGGGGGGCCTTCTCGGGTTCGAGCTTGCAGAGGATCTCCCCCATCGTGGTGTCGAACTTCGCCCACATCTCTTCGCCGCCGGTGAGCCCCACGGCCTTGGCCGTCTGCGCCCGCTGCGCGTTCTCTTCGGCGTCCTTCACCGCCAGCTTCAGGTCGGCGATCTGCTTGTCCCGCGTGGCGAGCTCCCGCTCGAGCTCCCCGACCTTGGCGTCCAGGCGGTTGTTCTCCTCCTTGAGCTCGGCGGTGCAGCCGGGGAGGAGGAACAGGAGTGCGAGGGGCAACGACAGGTGTGTCGGCGAAGGCATCGAATCTCCGAGAAGGGGGCCGGAAAGGCGGCCGACTATACCCGCCGCGCGGTGGCGACGTGGAGTCCCCCCCAGCGGTCCACGGCGAAGGTCCCGTCGCGCAGATCACGTCGTCGCCGCGCACGGCCCGCGGCGAGCGCGCGGGCATGGGCTCGCCACGCGGCGGGATCGCCCCCGCCGGCCTCGTGCAGGGAGCCCAGGAGCTCGACGTGGGCGGCCTCGTCGGCTTCGTCCCGGTCCATGAGGTGGGCGCGCAGCGCCTCCGACGCGGTGAACCGCCCGGGGTGCCGTCGCACCGCCACGTCCTCGAAGCCCGCCGGCAGGCGGGGGAGCTCGGTCTCGGTTCCCCACCGGCCCGCGCCTCGGAGCTCCGCCCCCGCCACGACCCGGGGCCAAGGGTCCTCGATCCCGGCGGGCGCGGGGTCGAGCGCGTCGAAGGCGGCCCGGGGGTCCGGTTCGACAAGCAGGACGCGGCCTCCCGGGCGCAGGATGCGGCGGGCCTCGCGGAGCACCGCCTCCGGCCGCGACTGGTGCACCAGCAGCGCCTGGGTGGTGACCAGGTCGTAGAGCCCGTCCCGCACGTCGAGGTGCGCGACGTCCCCGACGCTGAAGGTCAGGCGCCCGCGGTGGGCCGCGGCCCGGCGGCGAGCCTCGGCGACCGTCTCCTCGTGCAGGTCGAACCCGTCGATTCGCGCGCGGGGGAAGCGCGACAGCAGCAGGTGCCCGAAGAAGCCGAGGCCGCAGCCGAGGTCGGCCACCCTCCCCACGGTCCCGAGGTCGGCCCAGGCGAGCACGTCGTCGAGCTCTCGGGGGCCCCAAAGCAAAGCGCGGACACCCCCGAGCTCGAGGGCGTCCGCGCTGTGGAAGAAGCTCAGGCTGTCCGGCCTAGAAGGCCCAGCCCGCGGAGAGGCGGAACGTGTGCGCCGTCTCCGAGATGGAGCCGCGGTGGATGACCGTCGCGCCGTCCTCCTGGACCGCCCAGCCGAAGCTGCCGATGCCGCGGGTGAAGAGGCCGTAGCTGATATCGACCAGCAGGCCCTTCCAGGGCACGAGCGACACGCCCACCCCGAACTGGTGGTTCGTGATGTTCGAGATCGGGAAGTCCTCGCCGGCGAGGCTGCCCGCGACGCCGAAAGAGATGTCGTAGTTGACGTGCGGTCGGACCTGCGGAATGACCGTGAACCGCGCGCCGATGCCCAGCCGCAAGCCGTGCAGGAGCATGGTCTGGAACTGGGGCTGCTTGCTCGTCTCGCCCGTGGTCGGGTCCTCGACGAGCACCCGGCGGAAGACCACGAGGTCCTGCAGCTGGTAGCCGAAGCGGGGGAGGATATCGAGCGGGCCCGCGGACTTCAGGAGCGGGATGCGACCCATGACGTCGAGGTTCCCGACGTTCATGACGTCGCAGAAGAACTGGTCGCACTGGTCGAGGGTCGTGTCCTCGTTGATGCGGAAGTTCGTCTGGTAGCTCATCCGGTTGTACGCGCCGTGGAAGCCCACGTACTCGACCGGGAAGACCTCGCCCTCGATGGCGAAGGACCCGAGCACCGGCGCCTCGACGGCCGCCCGCAGGAAGTCGTGGGACTCGAGGACGGCGTCGTCCGCGCTCTCGCACGGGGCCTCGGGGTTCCGGTCGGCGCAGGGGAAGCTGTTGTAGGTGTAGAAGCCCGGCGTCCAGCCGATCATGATCTGCGCGCGGCGGTGGCCGAGGCGATCGCTGTCCGCGACGGGCCGCGGCGTCACCGGCTGGGGGGTCGTGGGCTGGGTGGTCGCGGCCACGGCGCCGCCGACCCCGACGTTGGCGAACGACGCGATGTCGCCCTGCACGCGGGTGGCCGTGACCTGTACGGACGTCTTGCCCGTGTTCGGCGGGACGATGAGGACGGCGCTGAACGTGCCGTCGCCGTTGTCGACCTTGTTCGAGATCGTGCCCGCGTCGGCGAGCAGGATGATGTTCTCCCCCGGGACGAGGATGCCGTTGGAGTCGATGACCCGCACCAGCAGGTTCACCGAGCCGCCGTTCTCCGGGACCGTGGTGGGGATCGAGGAGACCTGGATCGTGGCCGCCGTGCCCGCAGCGCCCGCGGAGCCGAGATCGGTGGAGACGTCGGAGGTGTCGGGGGGCGCCGCGCCCCAGGGGGAGGACTGCGCGCCGGTGTCCGCGACGGCCCCGCCGCCTTCCGACTGGCCCAGCGTGGTGCGGCCGCGCAGCTTGCGCCACTTGGCCTGCAGGCGCCCCTGCTTCTGACCGCCCGAGATGGGGAAGGCGAAGTTGTCGACGGCCTTGTTGCCCTGCCACAGGGGCACCCGGGCGAGGACGCGTCCGCTCGTGAACTCGATGACCGCCGTGGCCGGGAGCGCGCCCGCGGTGTAGAGCACCGTGCCGAGACCGAAGGAGTCCGTCTGGACCGACGGAGTCACCGACCCGCCGCCGTTCAGCACGCGAGCGTTGACCGGGGCGTTGGCGACCGGGTTGCCGTAGATGTCCACCGAGACGACCGTGATGGGCACCGACTGTCCGGTGAGCACCTGGTCCGCCAGGGCGAGACCGACGAGGGCGTCGACGGGCTGCCGGTTGCCGCGCATGGCGGCGATCGCCTGCACGTTCGTCTTGACGTTCCACTGGACCGGGATCTCGGCGCTGAAGACGCCGGGGGACACCACGCGGGGGTTCGTGACCGGGCCCGAGGCCGTGCGGATCTCCACGTTGTGACCGCCCAGGGCGCCGCCGCTCTGGTCGAGGATGCGGGCGGTGAGGACCGACTTGTTGACCGACGGCGTGATCTGCGACGGGTCGGCGTTCAGCGCCAGGGAGGCGGCGCCGCCGGGCTCGAGCACGAGCTCGAGGGTGTCGTTCGACTCCATCTCCTGCCCGACGATCGACGCGGAGATCGTCGCCCGGCTGGGGGTGTCGAGGAGCGGCGCGGTGTAGACGGCCTCGTACAGGCCGTTGCCCGCGAACCGCACCTGCCCGACGTTGCCCGCCGTGGCCGAGATGGCGACCTGCTGGCCGTCCGCCGGGCGGCCCGTGCGATCGACCGCGAACACGCGCACCTTGGTCTGGTGCTTGCCGTCCGCGGGCACGAAGCTGGGCGTGGCGCCGAGGGCGATTCGGTTGAAGGGCGGGACCTGGAGGTCGAGCTTCTGGGTCTGGCTCGCTCCGCCGGGGGCCGTGAGCTCGACCGTCGCCGAGGTGACGCCGGGCGGGACCTCGATCGGGACGCGCGCGACGCCGTCCGCGCCGGACGTGGCGGCCGGGAACGTCTTGCCGCCGACCGTGAATACGAGCTGGACGCCCGGAGCCTGCGCGTCCACGGGGTAGTCGACCTTGCCCACGAGGGGAACGGTGAAGAAGCCGAAGGTGCGGTCCGGGTCCGCCGCGTCCCACACGCTGATGATCGCGACCTGCGGGAACGGCGTGGAGGGCGGGGTGTACGTGGCGGAGTAGCGCCCGCCGGACAGGGCCGCGACGTCGGCCACGGTGCCCACGTTGGCGGAGGCGCGAAGGGCGATGCCGTCGACCGGCTGGCCACCCGCGTCCACGACCGTCAGGGTCAGCGCAGCGCGCGGATCCTGGGTGAGGACGAGCTGGCTGGGCTGGGCGGTGAAGGTGACCCGCGCGCGGGCCCGCTGGACGAGGCTCAGAGGGTACGAGGCGTTGAGGGTATTGCCCGACGGGAGGCGCGCGGCGAGGCGCAGCTCGGCGGGACCTCCGGTCCCCTCGGGGGTGGTGTACGCGCAGTCGTACAGACCCGGGCCGACCTGGCGGCACTCGGAGTCGAAGCGGCCGCGCGTCGCCGTGGAGCCGCCGAAGCGGACGCCGCTCGCGGGCGAGCCGGACTCGTCCGTGGCCATCACCAGCAGCGAGATGCGCTTCCCATCGGTCGTGATCTCCCCGGGGGGGATGAGCGTGACGGAGCCGGCGGATCCGAGCGTGAGCGTCGGGACCTGTGCGTCGGCGGGGGCGGCGACGGCCAGCAGGCAGAGCGCCGCGGCGGCGGCGAGCAGGGAACGGAAGGGCTTCATAGGTTCGTCAGCTCCGTCTTGGAAACGTCGCAGAGGGGGCCTCCGATCCGAATCGGGCGGACTCCTCCAACGATACGCGCGCAAATATACCGACTTGTGGACCGGGGGGAACCGGCCGGCGCGGTGTGGGCGTGTCAAAAGCGAGTCAGGGCTGTCAAAACGCCGTCAGTTCTCGGACGGCGAGCACGATGTCGTCGACCTGAGGAGTGACCGCGGCCTCCAGCGCTCTGTGGGAAGGAATCGGCACGGATTCCGCGCCCAGCCGCTTCACGGGAGCGTCCAGCCACTCGAAGAGGTGCTCGGCGGTCCAGGCAGCGACCTCCGCGCCGAAGCCCGCCGTGAGCCGCGCTTCGTGGAGCACGAGGAGCCGCGACGTCTTGCGCACCGACGCCGTCACCGCGGCCCTGTCCCAGGGCACGATCGAGCGCAGGTCCACGATCTCCACGTCGATCCCGCCCTCCGCCAGGGCGCGGGCGGCGGCCTCGGCCCGTTCGACGCAGAGGCCCCAGGTGACGATCGTCGCGTCCGCCCCCGCGCGCACCACGCGCGCCACCCCGAGCGGCACCGAGTGGTCGGGATCGGGCATGACGCCCTTGAGGCGCCGATAGAAGTACTTCTGCTCCAGGAACAGGACCGGATCGGGATCGTCGATGGCGGCGTTCATGAGGCCGTAGGCGTCCTCGACCGTGGACGGGATCACGATCTTCAGGCCCGCCGCGTGCGCGAACCAGGCCTCGGGGTTCAGCGAGTGGAACGGCCCCGCGCCCACGCCCCCGGCCGCCGGGAGGCGCACCACCAGGGGCACGCCCACGCCGATCCGGTACCGGAACGTCCCGGCGTTGTTGATCAGCTCGTTGAACCCGGACGCCACGAAGTCGGCGAACTGCATCTCGAGCAGCGGCCGGAAGCCGCGGATCGCCATGCCGATGCCCGCCCCGATCAGGCCCCCTTCGGCGATCGGGACGTCCATCACGCGGCCCTCGCCGAACTCCCCCAGGAAGCCGTCGGTCATCTTGAACGCGCCCCCCATGAGGCCCACGTCCTCGCCGATGAGGACCGTCCGCGCGTCGGTCTTCATGCGCCGACGCATGCACTCCCGGATCCCCTGGAGGTAGTTGATCGGATCCCCCGGGGCGGGCAGCTCGACGGGGGTCCGGTCTTCCTCCATCGCCTCTCGGGCGGCCGTCTCGGCGGCCAGCACGCGCGTGGTGTCCGCGTCCGGGGCGAGCCCCACGGCGGACCCGTTGCGTGGCTGCTCACGCTCCCCACCGTCTCCGAAGAAGACCCCGACCCGCCCCGACTCCGGCGCTGGATCGGGCGCCGCGTGGGCACGATCCGACGCGGCGAGGACCTCCTCGGCGATCGCCGCCTTGAGCTCGTCGATGTCCACGTCCACGTCGCCGTGCGCGTCGAGCCATCGCACGAAGGTATCCACCGGGTCCTTGTCCTCGTACGCGGCGACCATCTCGGGGGGGACGTACGCCGCGGCGTCGTGCTCGGCGTGTCCGCGCATGCGCAGGGTGACCGACTCGATCAGGGTCGGCCCCTCGCCCGCGCGAGCGCGCTCGACCGCCTCGCGCGCGGCCGCGTACACCTCGGTCACGTCGGTGCCGTCCACGCGGATCCCGGGCATCCCGTAGGCGGGCCCGCGATCGGCGAGGGTGTCGGCGGCGAACTGGAGCCGATTCGGCGTGCCGTAGGCCCACTGGTTGTTCTCGATGACGGTGACCACGGGCAGGCGACGCACCCCGATCAGGTTCAGCGCCTCGTGGAACACGCCGCAGGACGAACCCCCGTCGCCGATGTAGGCCATCACGACCGTGTCCCGCCCCAGGCGCCGCTCCGCGAGGGCGATGCCCGCCGCCACCGGGTTCATCGACCCGAGCGGGCTGATCATCCCGATGATGTTGGTGCCGGGCGCGCCGAGGTGCAGGCCGGTGTCGCGCGCGCCGGTCTGGCTGTCCCGCTTGAGGAACGCCTGCAGGAAGATCTCGTAGAGCGAGTGCCCGCGCACGAGGTGGGCGCCGAGGGAGCGATGCATCGGCACGAGCACGTCGTCCGGGCCGAGGGCCGCGGCCGTGCCGACGGAGGTCGCCTCGTTGCCCCAGGCCGAGAAGAACTTGCCCTGGAGCCCGGTCCGCACGTTGCGGATGCACCGCTCCTCGACGCTTCGGGCGGTGACGAGGTGCCGCAGCAGGTGTAGCTGGAAGGCGGGGTCGTCGAGCGATCCCGGCGTGAGGGGAGGGTGCGTCCGCATCGGCCGGAAATGTAAACGATCCGTAAGACGGCGACCCGGTCCGAGCGATTTGAGGCGGATGCGGTTACTGATGCTTCGTCGGCGGACCCCGGTTGACACCCCGAGCGGTCCCACTATCTTGGGCCCACTGCCCGGACCCGGTGGAGGGGCATTCGTGCGCTCGTTTGGACGGGCGACGGGAGATGGACGAACTGATGCAGCGCAGCACCGCGGAACTCCTGAAGACCCTCGCCCCATGGCTGCTCGGCTTGGCGGTCGCTCTCCCGAGTCTCGCCTTCGCCCAGGACGAGGACGAGGACGACCCCTTCGAAGAGGACGACGACGACGAGGACGAAGAGGACGAGGACGAGGAGTCTTCCGAGGGCGACCCGAACATCACGCGCGAGGACGAAGACGACGTCGACGACTGGTCCTTCGAGGGCGAGAAGAAGGTCGAAGAGAAGAAGGTCGAGGAGAAGAAGGTCGGTCGCGAGCTCCAGGCGGAGCCGAAGCGCTACGGGAACAGCGGCAACTGGTACGAGGTGCCCGTCGAGTGCGGCGACTGCCCCTCGCTCATGGGTCAGGAGCTCGGGATCGAGAAGTCCGAGGTCCTGCGTCAGTTCTACGACTTCATCCAGATCGGCTCGAAGCGTCGCGACGGCAAGTTCGTCTACCCCTCGATCGGCGAGAACCGGCCGCTGGGGGTCAAGGACAGCAGCCGCCGCGTCCGCATCTGGCAGTACGTCGTGGACACCGGCACGCGCCTCACGGACACGTACGCCACCGTCTGGGACCTCGAGGTCAAGGCCGACGGCGGCCTGCTCTACGGCCGCAAGTACGACCTGCAGGCCTGGACGGGCGACGCCTACGAGGAGACGTCCAAGGGCTACAAGGCCCGCCAGGACTTCATCTCCGTCGACAAGATCCTGAAGTACCTCGACCTGTCGGCCGTGAAGGGCCTCACGTCCGCGAAGCCCAACTTCCAGGTGGGCAAGGAGTCCCGCATGACGTTCGCGGGCTACAGCGCGTTCGTGCGGCACGACGTGGACCAGGGCGCGATCGCCAAGGAGCAGGAGGCGCTCAAGGCGGCCGCCGAGGCCGAGGCGAAGCGTCAGCGCGACCAGAAGGCGTGGTTCGAGAAGGGCGAGAAGTACCGCGACGACAAGTCCTGGGACGACGCGATCACCGCGTACCTGAAGGCGCGCGACCTCGGGCTGGCCAACCTCGACCTGAACTACGGCCTCGGGGTCAGCTACCAGCGGATCAAGGAGTACAGCAAGGCGACGACCGAGTACCGCACCGTGCTCGACGCCGACCCCAAGGACAACGACGTCCGCTACAACCTCGCGAAGATCTACGAGAAGCAGAAGGACTACGACTCCGCGATCCGCGAGTACGAGACCATCCTGAAGTTCGATCCGGACGACGACCCCGTCCGCGACCGCGTGGAGCTGCTCAAGGCGGCCCGCGACATGGCGCGCTGATCCGAGGGTGACGGCGGGGCCGATCCTCAAGATCCGGGGGCTGACCAAGCGGTTCGGGGGCCTCACGGCGCTCGACGCCGTCGACTTGGACGTCTCCCCGGGCACGATCGTCTCGATCATCGGGCCCAACGGCTCGGGCAAGACCACCTTCTTCAACTGCATCTCCGGCATCTACGACCCCACCGCGGGGGACGTCCTGCTGTGTCGCGAGGCCGGCGAGCAGTCGCTGATCGGCATGCGCTCGGACGAGGTCACGCGGGCCGGGGTCGCCCGCACGTTTCAGACCATCCGGCTCTTCCCCCTCATGACCGTCCTCGAGAACGTGCTGGTGGGCATGCACGCGGAGACCGACGCCGGGTGGCTGTCCGCGGCGCTGCGGCTGCAGTCGTTCCGGGACGAGGAGGCCGCGTCGCGGGCCCGGGCCCGGGAGCTGCTCGGGTTCTTCGGGGACCACCTTCTGCCCCGGCAGGACGAGCCCGCCCGCAACCTCTCCTACGCCAACCAGCGTCGCCTCGAGATCGTCCGCGCGATGGCCACGGGGGCGCCCGTCCTCCTCCTGGACGAGCCCGCCGCAGGCATGAACCCCACGGAGACGGAGGGGCTGATGGCGGACATCGTGCGCCTCCGGGACTCGGGCCGGACGGTGCTGCTCATCGAGCACGACATGGTGGTGATCGCCACGATCTCGGACCACGTCCTGGCGCTCGATCACGGCGCGAAGATCGCCGAAGGCGCCTTCGCCGACGTGAGGCGCGACCCGCAGGTGATCGAGGCCTACCTCGGTCGCGGCGCGGCGGGCACGGCGGGCGACGCGGTGGTGGCCGGTGGCTGAGCTGCTGTCCCTGCAGGGGATCCGCGCGGCGTACGGCCCCGTCCCCGTGCTGCACGGCATCGACGTGACCGTCGCCGCCGACGAGGTGGTCTGCCTGCTGGGCGGCAACGCCGCGGGCAAGACGACGACGATGAAGACGATCGTCGGCGTGCTGCCGGTGCGGGGAGGCACGATCACGTTCGACGGACGCCTCATTTCGGGCATGTCCCCGCCGGACATCGTCGCCCTGGGCGTGGCGATCGTCCCCGAGGGGCGACGCATCTTCCCGCGCATGACCGTCGCCGAGAACCTGGACCTGGGCGCCTACGGCCGCTCCGACTCGGCCTCGGAGCAGAGCGCCGACCTCGACAACGTGTTCGGCCTCTTCCCGCGCCTGGCCGAGCGCCGCGGCCAGCTGGGCGGCACGCTGTCGGGCGGGGAGCAGCAGATGCTCGCGATCGGCCGCGCGATGATGAGCCGCCCGCGCCTGCTGCTGATGGACGAGCCGTCGATGGGGCTGGCGCCCGCGCTGGTGGACCAGGTGTTCGAGATCATCGCGAGCATCCACGCCTCGGGGACCGCGATCTTCCTCGTGGAGCAGAACGCGCGCATGGCGCTGGAGGTCGCGTCGCGGGGGTACGTCCTGCAGCAGGGCCGGGTCGTGGCCGAGGGATCGTCGGCCGAGCTGCTGGGCTCCGAGGTGGTCAAGGAGGCCTACCTGGGCGGCTGATCGCCCGGGGACCAGCGGACCCTCTCCGGGCGCAGGCCCCCGTGCTACGCTCGCTCGCCGATGACCTCGATGCTGCGCCTTGCCCCGATCGTCGCCCTCCTCGTGCCCCTCGCGGGCTGCGAGTACGCCCCCCTCGCCGTGGACGAAAACCTCCCCGGCCTCGACGAGTCGATCATCGACCCGGACGTCGTCGTCTACGGCACCGGGACGCTGGACTTCAACCCGCGGAACGACGACGGCGTCGACTGCGTGATCGTGCACGACATCATCGGGTGGAAGGGCGCCCCGAGCGCCACGCGCGACTGCACGACCTGCTCGGACACGTACACGCTCTTCCGCGAAGCCAACGACGACACCACGTGCGAGGACCTCGTCGCCCAGAGCCACGCCATCGGCTGGGACATCATCGACAACGTCCGCGAGGACCCGTGGTCCGGCAACGGCACCAGCTCCGAGGAGTGGCTGGACGAGCCCGAGCAGGCCGACGTGATCGGCGCGCTGCGGACCACTTGGACGGTGTTCGGCTACACCGACGACCCGGTCTGGGAGGCTCGCTTCGTGCTCCGCGAGGTCGCCGAGGAGGAGTGGCCCGAGGCCCCCGACGGCGTCGAGTTCACGCGCGCCTACACCGCCCGGGATCGCTGGCGCTGGGCCGTGAGCCGAGAGCAGAGCATCAGCTGGAGCATGGACCTGCAGTTCACCGACTGAGTCCGCCAACCATGTCCGTCCGCCACCTCCCGGCCCTGCTGGTCGCCTGCCTGCTCGGGTCGGCCTGCGCCCCCGCGGGCGAGACCTGCGTCGACGGCCCCTGCTGGCTGACCCTCCAGAGCTGGGTGACGATCGCGGGCGACGACGTCGACGGCTTCCTGCGCTGGGTCTACGTCTCCGAGGACCCCGCGAGCGACGAGTTCACCGCCACGGCCGACTGCGAGATCTGGGAGCGCCTGGCGCTGGCTCCGGCGGCCGTCGATCCGGCCTGCCGCGACTGCACGCACCAGTTCGAGGGCACGGCGACGATCGACGCGGACGACAGCACCTGCGCGGACGCCGACTGGGCGCCGTGGGCGTTCACGTACGCCTTCGGCCCGCTGGGCGAAGACCACCAGAGCTGGGCCGAGCGCGGCTACACCCACCACGTGCAGACCCGGTGGAGCCCCGACCTGGGGGATACGCAGGGGTTCCAGTCGCTCTTCGTGGCCACCCCCGAGTCCTGGGACGGCGGCTCTCCGGGGGACGACGGGGACCCGGCGGGCGAGTACGCGCTGGACGCGCTGCACTTCTGGGACCTCCGATGACGATGCGGCGGACGAAGATCGTCTGCACCCTGGGCCCCGCCAGCAACACCTCGCAGATGATGTCGCGGCTCCTGCACGCCGGGCTCGACGTCGCGCGCCTGAACTGCAGCCACGCGTCCCACGGCGACCTGGCCTACCTCGTGGAGTCGTTCCGCCGCGTCGCCCGCCTCGCCCGCAAGCCCGCCGGGCTGCTGCTCGACCTGTCGGGTCCCAAGGTCAGGACGGGCCTGCTCGAAGGCGAGACGATGCCCCTGGTCAAGGGCGAGCGCCTGTACGTCCGCCCCGGCACCGCGCCCGGCAGGGACGACTGGATCACCTGCAACTACGAGGGCATCGCGAACGACGTGAAGGCGGGCGACCGCATCCTGCTGGACGACGGCCTCATGGAGCTGATCGTGGTGGCCGTGGAGCGCGACGGGGTGGTGGCCACGGAGGTCGTCGTGGGGGGCGTCCTCAAGCAGCGCAAGGGGATGAACCTGCCGGACAACACGGTGTCGATCCCCGCGCTCACCGCCAAGGACCGGGCGGACCTGGCGGTGGGGCTGGACCTGGGCGTGGACTACGTCGCCCTCTCCTTCGTGCAGCGTCGGCAGGACATCGTCGACCTCAAGGAGGCCATGTCCGGCCTGCGCGGCGGGCCCGTCCCGATCATCGCGAAGATCGAGAAGCCGCAGGCGATCGCGAACCTCGACGAGATCATGACCGAGGTCGACGGGATCATGGTCGCGCGCGGCGATCTCGCGGTGGAGTGCGGCAACCACCGGGTCCCCGTGCTCCAGAAGCAGATCCTGTCGCGCACCAACAACCGCGGGATCATCGACATCGTCGCCACCCAGATGCTCGAGTCGATGACCGGCAACCCGCGCCCCACGCGGGCCGAGGCGTCGGACGTGGCCAACGCCGTGCTCGACGGCTGCGACGCGGTCATGCTCTCGGGGGAGACCGCAGCGGGCAAGTACCCCGTAGAGGCGGTGCGGATGATGGACAAGATCGCCCGCGAGGTGGAGCCCTGGATGGGCGTCGATCACGTCGAGGTGGATCTCGTGGGGGGGCTGTTCCCGCCCATCACCGTCGCGATCGTGCGCGCCGCCGCCCAGATCGCCGCCGCGGGCGAGTTCGAGGCGCTGATCGTCTTCACCCTGTCCGGGCGCACGGCGCTCCTGCTCAGCGGCTTCTTCCCGGGCATCCCGATCTTCGCCCTCACGCCCAACCGCAACACGGAGCGGGCGATGGCGCTCTATCGCAACGTCGTCCCCGTCTACATGTCCTTCCCCGCCAACTCGGATCAGATGATCGACGAGGGCGAGCGGGTGCTCGTGGACCGAGGCCTCCTGACCGCGGGGGACGAAGCGATCGTGGTGGCGGGCTTCACCGACCTGCGCGGCGTCGCGAACATGGTGAAGGTCATCCGCGTCGGCTGAGTCGCGGGACGGTCAGGGGCGTCGACGTCGCCCGAGGAGCACCAGCCCCAGCATCAGCCACCCCCCCTCGCCGCGGCTCATGGAGCTCTCGCAGGCGCAGTCGTCGTCGCCGCCCACGAGGTCCTGGCGGAGCGTCGGCGTGGGCTCGGGGGTCTCGTCCGACCACGTGGTCGGGTCGCACGGATCCGCGTCCTCCGGGGCCCCGGCCGGGATCACGTCGTCGTGGCCGTACGTGGTGAAGGTCTCGGCGTTGTTGAGGATCCCCACGTTGCCGAGCGGGTCGGTCGACTCGAGGTGCACCCGGTAGGTCGTGCAGGGCTCGAGCTCGAGCAGGTACACCTGGTGCAGCAGGTCGAGGGCGCTGTTGTAGGCCTCTCGGTCGTCGTCGAAGCGGGCTCGTCCGTCGGCGATCTCGTCCGTGAGCCAGCCGACGCGCGCGCTGTCCGGCGTGATCTGGTCCACGGTGACGGAGGAGAGCTCCGGAGCCCGGCAGTCCAGGGCGACCGATCGCGTGGTCTCGGAGTCGTCGGAGGAGACGACCAGGGTGTCTCCGTCGCGGACCGACACCTCGCCGTCGTCCGCCGTTGGCGGGTCGCTCGTGAGGGCGATCTCCCCGGCGTAGACGCCGCCGCCGAGCTCGTCGAGGCGGAACGTCTCGGGGGTCGACTCGGCGTCGGACCACGCCGTCACCAGCACCCACCCCTCGCCCGAGCCGTTGGGGATCGAGACCGACGCGGACAGGGTCTGGTTGCAGCCCGCGAGGCTCGCGGGTACGTCCAGGAAGGCCAGCTCCGACTGCAGCGCCGCGGCGGCGTCGATCCGGCCCCACCCGTAGTTGATGGAGTGGCCGTCGACGTCCCAGTCGCCGCCGGCCTCGTCGATCTTCTGCGCCGTGGCCTCGAGCAGGGCCTGGAGCTGGGAGGCCGTCAGGTCCGGCAGCGCCGACAGGACGACCGCCCCCACGCCCGTCGCCACCGGGGCGGCCGCGGACGTCCCCCCGAAGCTGCCCGTGTAGCCGTTGCCCGTGCGGGTCGTATTGATGCCGGTGGTGCCCCCGTTGCTGGGCGACGAGAGGTCGAGCTCGGGGCAGATCTCCGAGTAGCTGGACCGCACCCCCTGGTTGCCGCTCGCGCCGATGGCGATCACGTCGTCGTGCGCGGCGTAGCCGTCCTCGCTGCAGGTGTCGTTCGGGTGCCCGTTGCCCGCGGCCCAGAAGATCGCGGTGCCGAGGCCGCCGCGTCCGCTCTCGATCGCGTACTCCACGGCCGACTGCATCGCGGGACCCATCGGCGTGCTCTGTCCGCTGCCGTCGGGCGGGCCCCAGGAGTTGTTGATGACCCACGCGCCGTTGTCGACCGCGAAGATGTGGGCGTCCGCCTCGCCGCCGTCGCCCGCGCCGATCACACGCACGGGGAGGATCGAGCACAGGGGGCAGGCGCCCACCACGCCGAAGCCGTTCTCGGGGGCGGCCGCGGCGCCCGCCACGGACGTGCCGTGGCTCCCGGAGGGCGACGGGTCGTTGTCTCCGTCCACGAAGTCGTAGCCCGGCAGCAGCGACTGCTGCAGGTCCTCGTGGGTGAGCTCGACCCCGGAGTCGAGGATGCCGACGATCACCTCGGGCCCGCCCCGGGACAGGTCCCACGCGTCCGGGGTGTTCACGTCGTTGCCGGGGGTGCCGCCGCTCTGGCCCGTGTTGTCGTGGTGCCACTGGTTGGGGAAGCGGTCGTCGGTGGGGATGTAGCGCTCGAAGCGCGGCTGGAGCCAGTCGACCTGCGCCCAGCGCACCCAGGGTTGCTCGCGGAGCAGCGAGGCCGCCTCGACCGGATCGACCGGCGCGTCGGCGTCCAGGCGCAGGCGCCAGGAGCCCGCCGGCCCCGCTCGCAGCTCCACCGGGTCGATCCCCAGCTCCGCCGCGAGATCGTTCATGCGCGGCTCCGAGGCCGGGTCGTCGAGCTGGAGCAGGAGGTCGGACGTGACCGCCCGCCAGGGGGCGGCCTCGTGGTCCGAGAGCCGGAAGAGCGGCGCGGCCACGCGGACGTCGGGCCGGGCGGCGAGCGCGACGGCGACCTCCCGCGGGTTCGCCGCGCCCTCGAGCCGGTACTCCTCGGTGTGCATCCGGGGCGGTCCGATCCGGTCGACGCGCTCGAGGCGCAGGCCGTCCATCACCAGCACCTCGGGGCCCCGGAAGTCGCGGGCCTCGGGCGTGGTGTGGGCCTCCACCCCGGGCTCCCACGTGATCGTGAAGGCGCGCGGGATCACGAAGAGGGGGACGTCGCCGTCGTTGGTGGCGGCGACCCGGGGCCCGTCCCACGGCGCGGCCCGAGCGGCCGCGGGGGCGGCGACGGCGAGGGCCAGCAGCAAGACGGTCCAGCGCAGCATCGTGGACTCCCAAGGTCGCATGATCGGGCTTGTGGACGCGGCTCGCAAGGGCCATCGGAGGTCCATCGAGCCGCTGGATGCAGAGGCGCGCACGTCGTGTATGGTCCGCGGTCCGATGAGCTACGTCCTCAACCACCTCGAGACGCTCGAGTCCGAGGCCATCCACATCATGCGCGAGGTGGTGGCCGAGTTCGAGAACCCGGTCATGCTCTGGTCCGTCGGCAAAGACAGCAGCTGTCTGCTGCGCCTCGCCCAGAAGGCGTTCCACCCCGGGCCGATCCCGTTCCCGCTCATGCACGTCGACACGGGCTACAAGTTCCCCGCGATGTACGAGTTCCGCGACCGCCTCGCCGAGGAGATGGGCTTCCGCCTCATCGTCGAGCGGAACGAGGAGGCGATCGCCGCGGGCGCGCACCCCCACCGGCTGGGCGTGGCCCGGTGCTGCGGCTACCTCAAGACCCAGGGTCTCCTCGAGGGGCTGGAGAAGCACCGGTTCGACGCCGCGATCGGCGGCGCGCGTCGGGAAGAGGAGCGGTCGCGGGCGAAGGAGCGCGTGTTCAGCTTCCGGGACGAGTTCGGCGCGTGGGACCCCAAGAACCAGCGCCCCGAGCTGTGGGACCTCTACAACACCCGCGTGCACGAGGGCGAGTCGATCCGGGTCTTCCCGCTCTCCAACTGGACCGAAGCGGACATCTGGCAGTACATCCGCTCCGAAGAGATCCCGATCGTGCCGCTGTACTACGCCGCCGACCGCGAGGTGGTCCACCGCGACGGGGTCATCATCCCCGCCTGGGACCGGCGCGCGATCCGTGAGGACGAGGAGGCGAAGGTCGTGACCGAGCAGGTCCGGTTCCGCACGCTCGGCTGCATGCCCTGCACGGGCGCGATCTGCTCCGGCGCGACGACCGTCGAGGAGATCGTCGCCGAAGCCCTCACGGCCACGCGGTCCGAGCGAGAGACCCGCGTCATCGACCACGGCTCGAACACCATGGAAGACAAGAAGCGGGAGGGGTACTTCTGATGGTGGACCTCCGCACCCACGGTCCTCCCGCCCACGAGCAACACCCATGACTACTTCGCAAGAGAGAGCGCGCGCCCTCGCCGAGGAGCTGCTTGATCGTCGGATGGAGCTGCTGCGGTTCACGACCGCGGGGAGCGTCGACGACGGCAAGTCCACCCTCATCGGCCGCCTGCTGGTGGATACGAAGGGCGTCTTCGAGGATCAGCTCCAGGCCGCCCAGCGGGCGACGGAGAAGCGGGGCGCCAACGGCGTGGACCTCGCGCTCCTGACCGACGGGCTGCGCGCCGAGCGCGAGCAGGGCATCACGATCGACGTCGCGTACCGGTACTTCTCGACGCCCAAGCGCAGCTTCATCATCGCCGACACGCCGGGCCACGAGCAGTACACGCGGAACATGGTCACCGGCGCGTCGACGGCGTCGGTGGCGATCATCCTGGTGGACGCGCGCCACGGCGTGATCACGCAGACGAAGCGGCACACCTTCATCGCTACGCTGCTGGGCATCCCGCACATCGTCGTCGCCATCAACAAGATGGACCTCGTGGACTACGACGAGGCCGTGTTCGAGCGGATCCGCAAGGAGTTCCGCGACTGGGCCCGCAAGCTCGACGTGCGCGACGTGCGGTTCATCCCGATCTCCGCCCTGTACGGCGACATGGTCGTCGAGCGCGGCGACCACATGGGCTGGTACCACGGCTACACGTTCCTCGAGATGCTCGAGAACATCGAGATCAGCTCCGACCGCAACCTCACGGACTTCCGGTTCCCGGTCCAGCTCGTGAGCCGCCCCCAGACCGACGATCACCGCGACTTCCGCGGCTACGCGGGGCGCATCGAGTCCGGCGCCGTGGCCCTGGGCGACGAGGTCGTGGTGTTGCCTTCCGGGCGCCGCAGCCGGGTGTCGCGGATCAGCACCTTCGACGGCGACAAGGGCCGGGCGTTCACGCCCATGTCCGTGACCCTGTGCCTCGAGGACGAGATCGACATCAGCCGCGGCGACATGGTCGTGCGGCCGGGCAACGTCCCTCGCCAGGAGCGCGAGTTCGAGGCGGCGATCTGCTGGATGTCCGACGAGCCGATGCGAAGGCGCGGCAAGTACCTGATCAAGCACACCACCACCACCGTCAAGGGGATGGTGACCGACCTCCGCTATCGCATCGACGTGAACACGCTCCATCGCGACCCGGGCGCCGACGGGCTGGGCATGAACGAGATCGGGCGCGTCGTGATCAAGACCCAGCGGCCCCTCAACGTCGACTACTACCGGGACAACCGCGAGACGGGGTCCTTCATCGTCATCGACCCCCATACCAACGCGACGGTCGGGGCGGGGATGATCTGGCGGAAGCGGCAGACGGCTCCGGATCCCGAGCCCGAGTGGGAGTAGTCAGCGAGGCGGCTTCAGGGGGATCGAGCCGCCCACGTAGACCGAGCCCCAGAACGTCCGCATCACGGACGTCAGGGGCGTGTCCCCGCCCACGAAGTGCTCCTCCGGGTACACGGTGAGCCGACCCTCGAAGCCGACGAGGAGGCCCGGCCCCAGCACCAGTCGGAGGCCGCTGCCCACCACGAACGCGGGGTGGAGCTGATCCACCAGGGAGCAGTTCGCGTCCGCCTGCCGCTCCGCCTGCGTCGCCAGCTCCAGGCACGGGCTCTGGGTGAGGGCCATGTCGTCCCGGGTCGAGATCGCCCCCGCCCCGACGATCCAGTACCAGGCCACCTCGCCGCCGTCGCCGCCGCCGGGCGCCCGGACGCGGCCCACGAGCGGCGCCAGGTTCGCGGCGATGTGCGTCATCGAGAGCACGCGACTGAGGGCGGGCACGACCTCCGGGCCCCCCCGGAGGTCCAGGGTCTGCGCCGTGAGGTCGGCTTCGCCCCCGTCCGGGAAGCCCGCCAGGACGAAGTCGAATCCGGCGAAGCGGACCGGCCGCACCGTCATCCGGAACCCGTGACCGAGGCGGCGCACGAAGGTGTCGTCGGAGCCGAAGAGGGACCCCGCCAGGTCGATGCGCGGCACGCCGACGGCGTCATCGAGCTCGGCCCCCCGAGCCGGCGACGGCGCGAGCAGGGCGACGACGACCGCGACGAGGAGCGCCCTCACTGCGCGCTCCCGGCCCGAGCGCCGAACGTGAACTCCACCGCGAGCTCGAGCGTGAGCGACGCGAACCCCTCGACCCGGCACCGCGCCTCGGTGTCGTCGGCCGCGCACAGGGTGCGGTTGGCGGTGCGACCCTCGGGGAGGCTGCGGTTGATGATGGCGGACTCCTCGGAGCGATGGTCCAGGACCGAGTCGAGCCCCGTGGCGACGCGCGCGTCGAACCGGAACCCGACCTCCGGGACGGGGAGGAGCCGCATGCCGACGAGCACGTCGAAGACCCCCCGCGGGTGGGTGACGGGGTCGGTCACCAGCTCGAAGGTGTCCCCGGTCCGGCGGAGGTTCTCGAGCTGCACGACCTCGAGCCCCGCGCCCACGCCCAGGAGCATCTCCAGGTGGGCTCCCGGGAGCCCGGGCGGCGCGAGGTGACCGGAGACCGGGACGAACAGCGCACCCGCGGTGAACAGGAAGGCGCGGTCGACGGTCTCGAGGAACGCGCCCTCGTCGATGAGCTGCAGGGTGGCCTGCGTCGTCGACGAGGTGTTCGCCGCGCCCCCGCGCGGGAAGCCCGCGAAGTGAGCCTCGAAGCCGATGAAGGAGAGGGGCTGGATCGTGAGGGAGACGCCCGCGAGGACGTCGTCGTTGCCCGCCGCTCCCGCCATCGGCGAGAAGCGCGGCGAGATCGACACGGCGGGCTCGCGCACCACGCCGAAGGGCGCGTCGAGGTCCTCCGCCGGCGACGCGAACGCCGCGGTGGGGAGCAGCAGGGCGATCGCGACCGCAGCCTTCATGGGACCCCCGGGGACACGCTACTCGTCGGGCAGATCCCGTCCGCCGGTGCAGATCGTGTTCAGGTGCTCGGCGAAGTCGAGGATCCGGTTGACGCCCAGCACCTGCACGAGGTCGGCGTCGCTGTCGACGGGGCCGACCTCGGTGTAGTTCGCGACCATGCGGAGGCCCTTGCCGTCGCCGTTCTCGATGATCATGTCCACGCTGTAGACCTGATACAGGAAGTTGTCCGAGTTCGTGCTCTCGGCGACCTCGCCCAGCCACGTGAGGATCACCATCGCGTGGGTCGGCTCGCCCTGCACGTCGAAGACGCCGTGGCGGAAGTGCAGGTTCAGCGTGTAGTCGAAGTCGACCCCCGCGCTCGACGTGCCCAGCGCGTTGCGGGTCTTGAGGAAGACCGGCGACAGCTCGTCCGAGTCCCACGCGGCGGTCGCCGGATCGACGTCCGTCGGCACCGTGGGGTAGTCGTCGTCCGCGCGCGCGGTCTCGAACTCGCTCCGGGGCGACTCGTAGGTGCGGTCGTAGCTCGTCCACTCGCCCTCGAAGACGACGTCCTGGTCCGGCCGGACGTGGATCGCCTCGCCTTCGTCCCATCCGCAGTCGATCTCGGCGATCCCGACGACGCCGGGGGCGTCGGCCGGGTCCCGCCCGTGCATGATCGGCATGTGGTCCACGTCGGCCGCCGCGAGCCGCGTCTCCAGGCGGAAGTCGGCGACGTTGCCGATGTTCGGGTCCACGTCGAGCAGGGCGATTCCCTCGTCGTCGACCCAGTTGAGCAGGCCGGTGAGGCCCGCCCCGAACGTGGGGTCGTCCGAGTAGAACTCGTTCATGATGAACCGGACGGAGTCGTCCAGCCCCTCGGGGGCGGGGGGCGGCGCCTCGCACCCCGAGAGGAGGGCGAAGAGCGCGAGGGGCGGTGCGGTCCTCACTCGGCGGGGATGTCGACGACGCCGGAGCAGATGTCGGAGAGGCGGTTGCTGGCGGTGAGCGACTGGTTGACCGCGTAGCGGAGCACGAAGTCCGAGTCGGCGTCGACGCCCAGGGGCTCGGCCCACACGGCGAGCATGCGCAGGGTCTTGTCGCCCGGGCGCTCGACGTTGATCTCCACGCTGTAGGACTGGATCAGGCCGTTGCCGCCGTTGTTGGCGTACACGGGCGCCAGGTTGTAGGTGAGGATCGCGAGCACGCCCACCTCCACGTCGCCCTGGTCGGGGTCGGACAGGGGCACGACGCCGTGCCGCAGGTCGAGCATCAGGTCGTAGGCGGGGAGGTCGACGCCGGCGACGGTCGCGGGGTTCGCGACGTTCTCCGTGAACAGCAGCGAGGTCCCGTACGGGGTGGGGTCGAAGTCCTCCGCGAAGGGCTCCAGGTCCTCCGCGATCGGACCGAACTCTCCATTGGCCGACGCGGTCTGGAAGTCCTCGCGGGGGGTCACGTAGGTGCGCGCGTATTCCTCCCAGGACGAGTCGAACACGGTGTCCTGGTCCGGTCGGAGCAGGAAGTCCTCGGCGCGGGTCCAGACGCACTCCATCTCGGCCAGGGACACGACGCCCTTCGCGTTCTCGATCGTGCGGTTGCCTTCGAGCGGGAAGTGGGCGACGTCCTCCCAGACGAGGTCGCCGATCGTGAACGAGTCGAGCGGCTCCTGCCCCTCTTCGTCGCCCGCGCCCACGCCCGTGAGCTCGAAGCCCTCGTCGAAGTACCAGTTCATGAAGCCCTGGATGCCGGCGCCGAACACCGCATCGGACTTGTAGAACTCGCGCATCATGTACGAGGTGGAGTCGTCGAGCCCTTCCGGCGCGGGGGGCGGCCGGCAGCCCGCGAGGGCGGCGAAGGAGACGACGAGGAGGGCGGCGAGGAGTCGGGACGTACGCATTGCGGCCCCTATCTCGCGGATCCGACGCGTGATTGCAAGGGTTGCGTTATGGACAAGTTATGACGACGCCCCGCGGGGGGGCGGTCACTTGCGCCGACGCACCGCGAACGGCAGGAGCACGAGCAGCCACGCGGGGCTCGCCGAGACGCGCCCGACCTGACTGCAGTCGGAGGGGGCGTCGTCGACGACCTGGTCGACCGCGGCGCAGGCCTCGCTCAAGGCGTTGCTGGAGTCCAGGGCCTTGCCCACGGCGACGCGCCGGGCGAGCTCGTCGTCGATCGTGAGGTTCTCGCTCAGGGTCTGGGCCCACACGGTGAGCATGCGCACCGTCTTGTTGCCGGGTCGCTCGACGTTGATCTCGATGCTGTAGGTCTGGGCGATGCCGTTGCCCGCTCCGTTCACCACCGGGTCGCGGATGTGGGTCGCGATCACGAAGGCCCCGAGCTCCTCGCCGTCGACCTCGTAGCTCCCGTGCCGGAAGTCGAGGAACAGGGGGTAGGCGTCCAGGTCCACGCCGAACGCGCTCACCGGGTTCGCCATGTTCTCGGTGAACAGCAGCGTGGACTCGTAGGGGCCGACGTCGAACGACTCCGCGAACGGGTCGAGCGTGTCCGGGATCGGGTCGTAGCCCGTCTCGTTGCCGTCCTCGTACCGGTCGCGCGACGACGTGTACGTGCGGTCGTAGCCCTCCCACGCGTCCTCGAACACGACGTGCTGATCGGGGCGCACGAGGAACGTCTCGGCGGTGCGCCACGTGCAGTCCATCTCCGCTACGGAGACCACGCCCAGCGCCTCCCCGAGGGTCCGCTCGCCGTTGTAGGGGTAGTTGACGACGTCCTCCGGCGCCAGGTCGGCCACCACGAACGAGTCGACCGGCTCCTCGTCCTCGCCGCCGGGGGAGAGGCCCGTCAGCTCCTGGCCGCCCCCGTCGACGAACCAGTCCATGAAGCCCTGGATGCCGATCTCGAACGTGGCGTCGTCCGAGTAGAACTCGCGGAAGACGAAGGAGCTCGCTTCGTCGAGGCCCTCGGGGGCGTCGGGGAGCGGCTCGCATCCGGTGGCGAGCACGAGGGCCGCCAGGGCCAGGGTCGGACGATTCATCTCGAGGTCTCCCGCCGTCGACGGACGCTGCCCACCGCCAACAGGGCGAGGAAGAGTGCCGCAGACGGGGCGCCGAGTCGATCGCCCGCGACGCTGGACTCGCACGACGCGCAGCCGCCGCCCCCCGACACCCAGCTCGTGGGCGCCTCGACGATGCCGCAGTCGATGTCGTCGCCGTCCACGAGGCCGTTGCAGTCGTTGTCCACGCCGTCGAAGCAGACCTCGACCGCGCCCGGGTTCACCCGCGGGTCCTCGTCGTCGCAGTCGTCGTCGCAGCCGCTGTACGTGTCTTCGTCCAGGTCGACGAAGTCCACGAGATCGTCGCAGTCGTTGTCGACGCCGTCGCAGACCTCGAGCGCCTCCGGGTGCACCTCGGGGTCGGTGTCGTTGCAGTCGCCGTCGCAGGGCGCCCACGTGTCTTCGTCCACGTCGAGCTCTTCGAGCGGCAGGTCGCCGTCGCAGTCGCTGTCCTTGCCGTCGCAGATCTCCTCGGCGCCCGCGAAGACGTCCGCGTCGAGGTCGTCGCAGTCGCCGTCGCATGCCGACTGCCCGTCCCCGTCGTTGTCCTCGGTCTCGTCGGTCGTCGGGTCGCAGTCGTTGTCGATGCCGTCGCACTCCTCGGGGTTGCCCGGGAACACGTCGGGGTTCTCGTCGTCGCAGTCGCCCGCGCACGTCGTCACGCCGTCCTCGTCGAGGTCGAAGCCCTCGTCGATCTCGCCGTCGCAGTTGTTGTCGACGCCGTCGCAGACCTCTTCGGCCGTGGGGTGGATCAGCGCGTTCGTATCGTCGCAGTCCTCGCCCAGGCACTGGCTGTAGCCGTCGCCGTCGTCGTCCGCGTCCTCGTCGATCTCGCCGTCGCAGTCGTTGTCGACGCCGTCGGTGCAGTCCTCGACGTTGCCCGGGAACGACGTGGCGTCCTCGTCGTCGCAGTCGCCCGCGCAGACACTGACGCCGTCGCCGTCGCGGTCGAAGCCCTCGTCGATCACGCCGTCGCAGTTGTTGTCGATCCCGTCGCACACCTCTTCGGCGCCGGGGTTCACGTCCGCGTTGCCGTCGTCGCAGTCGCCCGCGCAGGTGGTGACGTTGTCGCCGTCGTCGTCCACGTCCTCGTCGATCTCGCCGTCGCAGTCGTCGTCGATGCCGTTGGTGCAGTCCTCGACGTTGCCCGTGAAGACGTCCGCGTCGTCGTCGTCGCAGTCGCCCGCGCAGGTGGTGACGCCGTCGCCGTCGAGGTCGAAGCCGTCGTCGACGATGCCGTCGCAGTCGTTGTCGATCCCGTCGCAGGACTCGGTGGCGAGGGGGCTGATCTGGCTGTCCAGGTCGTTGCAGTCGCCGTCGCAGACGAGGACGCCGTCCCCGTCGAGGTCGCTGCCGTCGTCGATGAAGCCGTCGCAGTTGTTGTCGATGCCGTCGCCGCAGATGTCGGGCGCGCCGAGGTACACGGACGGGTCCGAGTCGTCGCAGTCGCCCGCGCAGGAGGTCACGCCGTCGCCGTCGAGGTCGACCTGCTCGTTCGTGAACGGGTTGCAGTCGTTGTCGATGCCGTCGCAGATCTCGGCCGCGCCCGGGTTGATGGCGGGGTCGGCGTCGTTGCAGTCGCCGTCGCAGGTCGCCCAGCCGTCCCCGTCGGCGTCGAAGCCGTTGTCGACGATGCCGTCGCAGTCGTTGTCGAAGCCGTCGCAGACCTCGAGCTCGGACGGGTTGACCACCGGGTTGTTGTCGTCGCAGTCCTGGCAGGAGCCGACGCCGTCCCCGTCGGCGTCGACCGACTCGTCGATCGTGCCGTCGCAGTCGTTGTCCACGCCGTCGCCGCAGATGTCCTGGGCGCCCGGGAAGACGCTGGCTTCGAGGTCGTTGCAGTCGCCCGCGCAGGTCGTGAACCCGTCGCCGTCGGCGTCGAAGCCGTCGTCGATCACGCCGTCGCAGTCGTCGTCGACGCCGTCGCACACCTCGACCTGACCGGGGAACACCGCCGCGTCGCCGTCGTCGCAGTCGCCGTCGCAGCTGGTGAAGCCGTCGAGGTCGAGGTCGACGCCTTCGACGGTGGTCGGGTCGCAGTCGTTGTCGAGCCCGTCGCAGATCTCGGCCGCCCCCGGGAAGATCAGGGGGTTCGCGTCGTCGCAGTCGCCCGCGCACGCCGAGAAGCCGTCGAAGTCCGCGTCGAAGCCCTCGTCCACCGCGGTGTCGCAGTCGTTGTCCTGGCCGTCGCACACCTCGGGGTTGCCGGGGAAGTTGAGCGCGTCGAAGTCGTCGCAGTCGCCGTCGCACACCGTCACGCCGTCGAGGTCCACGTCCGCGATGTCGTCGGAGAAGCCGTCGCAGTCGTTGTCCTGGCCGTCGCAGATCTCGGGCGCGCCCGGGAAGGTGTTGGGGTTGAAGTCGTTGCAGTCGCCGTCGCAGCCGGTGACGCCGTCGAGGTCGAGGTCGTCGCCGTCCGACGTCGTGGGATCGCAGTCGGTGTCGAAGCCGTCGCAGAGCTCCGGCGCGCCCGGGAACACCGTGGGCTCGGCGTCGTTGCAGTCGCCGTCGTCCTCGGTCACGCCGTCGCCGTCGTCGTCGATGCAGTCCGAGCCGCCGATGCCGTCGGCGTCGAAGCCTTCGTCCACGAGGCCGTCGCCGTCGTTGTCGAGCCCGTCGCAGAGCTCGACGTCGAAGCAGTCGGCCACGCCGTCGCCGTCGCTGTCGAAGCCCTCGTCCACGAGCGCGTCGCAGTTGTTGTCGAAGCCGTCGCAGATCTCGACGATGCCCGCCGAGATGTTCGGATCCGCGTCGTCGCAGTCGCCGGCGTCTTCGCTGAAGCCGTCGCCGTCGTTGTCGATGCAGTCCGCGCCGCCGATGCCGTCGAGGTCGAAGCCTTCGTCCACCGCGCCGTCGCCGTCGTTGTCGACGCCGTCGCAGACCTCGGTGTCCTGGCAGTCCGGCACGCCGTCGCCGTCGGCGTCGAAGCCCTCGTCGACGCTGCCGTCGCAGTCGTTGTCGATCGCGTCGCAGACCTCGAGCAGGAACGGGCCCGCGAGGGGCTGGGTGTCGTCGCAGTCGCCCTGGCAGACGGCCCAGCCGTCGTTGTCGGCGTCGGACTCGTTCGCCGGGATCACGCCGTCGCAGTTGTCGTCCTGCTGGTTGCAGATCTCGGCCGCGCCCGGGTTCACGGCGCTCGCGGTGTCGTTGCAGTCGCCGTCGCAGATCCGGAAGCCGTCGTTGTCGCTGTCGAACTCGGTCCCGGGCACCGAGCCGTCGCAGTCGTTGTCCAGGCCGTCGCACGCCTCGGCCGCGCCCACGAAGGTATTGGGGTCGTTGTCGTCGCAGTCGCCCCCGCACACTAGGTTGCCGTCGCCGTCGGCGTCGACCTCGTTGAGGCCCAGGATGCCGTCGCAGTTGTTGTCCGCCCCGTCGCAGACCTCGACGGCGTTGGGGAAGGCCGCGGCGTTCAGGTCGTCGCAGTCCCCGTTGCAGATCTCGAAGCCGTCGCCGTCGGCGTCCGTCTCGTTGGCGGGCGTGATCGAGTCGCAGTTGTTGTCGAGCCCGTCGCAGATCTCGGCCGCGCCGGGGAAGGTCGTGCTGTCGAGGTCGTTGCAGTCGCCCGCGCACACCTGGACCCCGTCGCCGTCGAGGTCGTTCTCGGTGACGGGGATCACGCCGTCGCAGTCGTTGTCCACGCCGTCGCAGATCTCGACCTGCCCGGGGAAGATCGCGGCGTTCGTATCGGCGCAGTCGCCGTCGCACACGCGGTAGCCGTCGCCGTCGCCGTCGGCCTCGTTGGCGGGCACCACGCCGTCGCAGTCGTTGTCGAGCCCGTCGCAGCCCTCGGGCGCGTTGGGGAAGGTCAGCGCGTTGCCGTCGTCGCAGTCGCCCTGGCAGTCGGAGAGGCCGTCGAGGTCGTCGTCGACCTCGGTGAACGGGACGCCGCCCGCGCAGTCGTTGTCGATGCCGTCGCAGACCTCGGACAGGAGCGGACTCTGCAGCGGGGAGGCGTCGTTGCAGTCGTCGTCCGCGGTGCCGATCACGCCGTCCGCGCCGCAGGTGGTGACCGAGTCGCCGTCGAGGTCGAAGCCTTCGTCGATCAGGCCGTTGCCGTTGTTGTCGAGGCCGTCGCAGGTCTCGCTGTCCTGGCAGTCGGGGATGCCGTCGTTGTCCGAGTCGAAGCCTTCGTCGACGTTGCCGTCGCAGTTGTTGTCCAGCCCGTCGCAGACCTCGGTGTTGCCCGGGAAGATGTTCTGGTTCTGGTCGTTGCAGTCGCCGTCGCAGATGCTGACGCCGTCCACGTCGCCGTCCGTCTCGGGGTCGGCGCCGTCGATCAGGCCGTCGCAGTCGTCGTCGAACGTATTGCACAGCTCCACCGCCCCGGGGAAGACGGAGGCGTTGGTGTCGTCGCAGTCGCCGCCGCAGGACGAGTAGGTGTCGCCGTCCGTGTCCGTGGCGGGATCCGCGGCGTCCGCGAGGCCGTCGCAGTCGTTGTCCACGCCGTCGCAGACCTCGGTGGCGCCGGGCAGCACCGCCGCGTTGCCGTCGTCGCAGTCGGGGCCGCCCCAGAGGTTCGAGATCGAGCCGTCGTTGTCGAGGTCGATGTCCTGGAGCGTGTAGGTGCCCGGATCGCCGGGGTACGCCTGCTCGGACGGGCACACGAACCCGCTGGTACCGCCCGGTCCGCCGAATACGTTCACGGTCGGGCTGATGCCCGCGTCCACCTGATAGAAGACCTTGATGCGGCCGCCGGAGCCGCCGCCGCCGCCGTCGTCGAAGTCGGTGCTGCTCCCGCCGTTGGCGCGCAGGAGGCCGGTGATGGCGACGGAGTTGCCCTGGACGAGGATGCCGCCGCCGGAGCCGCCGCCGCCGGAGTCGTTGCCGAAGACGGCCCCGTTCGTGCCGTTGGAGATCAGGTTGCCGTTGATGATGATCGTGGGCGCTTCGAGCCGGATGGCGCCGCCGCCGTCGCCGCCGCCGAAGTTCGTGCCGAAGCCGTCGCCTTCGCCGCCGGATCCGCCCGCGGAGCCCATCTGGATGGCGATCGTATTCGGGTCGCCGTAGGAGAAGCCGTGGGCGCCGTCCGGCACGGGCGTGCCGCAGCCGCCGGGGCCCTGCCACCAGTCGCGGATGCCGTCGCCGCCGTCGCCGCCGTACCCCGCGCCGCCCCCGCCGTCGAGGGCGAAGAGGCCGCCGAAGCCGCCGCCGGGGCCGTCGCCCTGGTCGGTGTTCGACTGGTAACCGTCGCCGTTGGCGCGGATGCGGGAGTTCGAGTCGATGTTGATCGTGCCCGTCGCGATGATGTGCAGCAGGCCGGTGTTGTTGGGGTTGGCGGTGTTGTACGTCGCGACGTTGATCGTGGAGTTCACGAGCGTCACGTCGGCGTAGTTCAGCGTCCCGCCGAGCGTGACCGTCTGGTTCGTGAGGGTCAGGTTCTGCGCCGCCGCCGGGCTCGCGATCGCGAGCAGGGCGGCGGTCAGAAGGAGCGTGCGCGTCGTGCGACGGGGGGAGCTGGGAGTCATGGGGGTCTCCTCGACGTCGCGCGGGGCGACGCGGGGCGTCATGCCCGGACGGGGGTCAGGCCTTCTTCGGTCCAGAGCCACAGATCGTCGCTCAGCGGTCGAGGACGACGTCGGTAGTTCGATTGGGTGCGGCGCGCGAGGTGATCGCGGGCCTCGGCGGTGTCCCGCCATACGTGGATGCACTCCGCGGCGGGCATGGCGACCAGCAGCGGCGACCCCAGCTCGGCCTCGAGCGAGGCGCGCAGGCTCGGGCAGAGGAGCAGCCCGCTGTCGTACCCGTGGCCCGCGAGCTGGACGCCGTGCAGGCGGTCCGAGTCGTCGCGCAGCTCCACCCAGGCCGCTCCCCCGGCGTCCTGTTGGGAGACCGCCCAGGAGAGCAGCTCCCGGCGGTCGATGCCCCAGCGATCAGCCTCCGCCGCGGGGATGAACGTGATGCGGTCGGAGCTGTCCAGGACCGGACAGGCCACGATGCTGGGGGCGATGGGCACCCATACGATGTCCAGGGCCTCCACGGCCGTCCGGGGCCGCAGAACCACCCGCAGGAAGTCGCGGACGTCGTCCCACTCGAGCCCCTCCCACTCCGCCCCGGGGGCGCGGTGGGCGCGGTCGTCCATGCGCGACGCGAGGGACTCGAGGTCGCCGTCCGCGAGGTAGGCGCGGTAGGCGTTGGAGGGCTGGATGCGCAGGCAGCCCCCGACGAGCATCCCCTCCTCGTCGATGAACCACGTATTGCCGCGCATGTCCCCGGCGCGGTCGTTCAGGAGTTGGACCAGCGCGAGCGTGAAGAACTCCGGGGCGAGCAGGTCCGCGGGGGCCAGCTCGATGGAGCCGAGGATGCCCTCGACCACGTCGTCGAGCCCCTCGAACGGGCCCTCGGCGGTGGCCACCACGACGCCCTGCTCGTTCCCGAGCGCGAGGATGCGCCAGACGACCGGCTCGCCCGCGTCCGTGGGGGGGAGCACCCAGCCCCAGGACGCGGCCCAGCCGTCCTCTCCCCAGCGCGCGAGGCGGGTCCCCTTGGGCGGAGCGAGGGCGGTCCGGCCGCCGAGGACGGTGGTGCAGGCGTCCAGCAGCCCCTGGGGGCCGGACACCGCCAGCGGATGCGCGGCGAGGGTGAGCCGCGTCCCCACCGAGTAGCTGGGCGCGGCGCGGACGACGTCCTCGGCGCCCGGGAGCTCGGCCCAGTCGTGGGGGAGGCTCAGGGAGAAGCGGGTGTAGGGGCCGTACTGAACCGCGCGACGTCGCCAGGAGCGGGGGGGCGGTCGGGGCGGGGGGACGGGGGCGATCCAGGCCCGCCGGGGCGCGTCGAGGTCCGGGGTCGCGGACTTCGACATCCGCTCGCGGAACGCATCGATGAGTCGCTTCGGTGGCATTGGGTCGCCGTCAACTTACCACGCGCGCGGCGCACCCGCGGTAGGGCCCCCGCCCGCCCGTCGGGGCGACGTGCAGCGATCAGAGGTCGATCAGTAGACCTCGATCGTGGTCTCGAAGGTGTCGACCACGTTGCCGACCGGGTCGTAGGCCGTGGCCACGAGGTTGCGGGTGCCTCCGTAGTTGAACCGGTAGTCGAGGATGAACTCCGGCCCGAGCGTGTACTGGTTGCTCGTGTTCTGGTCCCGCAGGGCCCAGCCGTCGATCTCGATCACGACCTTGTAGGTGCCCGCGGGCGCCACCGCGTCGAACTTGTACTGGTGCCACGCGCTGCGGGTCCAGGTGACGTCGAGATCGTTGGACGGGACCACGATCGTCACGGTCGTCGTGTCCACCAGCGACCCCGCGGCGTCGAAGGCCCGCACCACGATGGGCTGCTCTCCGGCGACGGGGAAGTCGTAGTAGATCTCGTACTCGTCGGGGAGCCCGCGGGTGGCCCCCGTGGCCATGTCCGCGAGCACCGAGCCGTTCCACACGTACTCGACCTCGGCCACGCCCGGGGTGGCCTCCGTCGTGAGCCGGATCACCTGGCCGGTGACCTCGTAGCCGTCGACCTGGATCAGCCCGCCGCCGCCGGTGGTCGTGCCGTCGACGTCGATGTACGAGAAGCCCTCGGCGACGAGGTTGCCCGCGCCGTCGTAGGCCCGCGCCTGGAGGAGGCGGTTCGGCCCGAGCCAGCTGAACGTGTAGTCCAGGGCGAAGCCGGGGGCGGGGGCCCGGTGGGAGCCGGTGCCGATGTCGCGCAGCGCCCAGCCGTCGACCCAGTACTTCACGTAGGAGGCGCCCGCCGCGCCGGGGACGCTCATGCGGTACGTGGGGCCGGAGACCTTCGTCGCCGACGGCGTCATGCCCGTGGCCACGTTCTGCACCGTGATGCTGATCGTATCGGTCGCCAGGAGCGCGCCCGCGTTGCTGTAGCCGCGCGCCGTGATCGACCGGGTGCCGATCGTGTCGAACCGATAGCCCACGTTCACCGGGTTGGCCGTCAGGTGGTGCGCGAGCAGGTACGGGCCCGCCCACACCTCGGCGTGATCGACGCCCGTGTTGGCCACGCGCATGATCACCGGGTTGCTGACCGTCGCGCCGTGGGCGGGGGTCTCGAACGTGATCGAGGCCGGGGCCGGGCCGTCCGGCAGGGTCGGCGCGTCGGGCACGTCGTCGTCCGGGGGCGCGGAGCCGTCCACGCCGCCGTTCGCGAAGTTCGTGACCATCTGCATGTACTGCGTCCACGGGAAGTGGGGGCCCGGGTCGTAGCGGTAGGCGCAGCCGGAGCCCTGGATCTCGCCGTGGCCGACGATGTGGCTGCGATCGATCGGGATGCCGTACTGCGTGACCAGCCAGGCGGTCAGGCGCGCCGACGCGTCGAGGATCTCCGGCGTCCAGGTGCCCGCGTTGTTGGCGGCGCCCTCGTGCTCGATCCCGACCGTGTCGTTGTTGCTGCCGCACACGTGCCACGCCTTGCGGTGGTCGCGGACCTGCTGGGTGACCTCGCCGTCGGACTTCCGCACGACGTAGTGGGCGGACACGTTCGACGACGGGTTCTGGAACCAGGAGATGGCGCCGTTGTACGAGCCCTCGACCGTGTGGATGACCACGCGACGGATCGACGACGCACCCCCGGAGCGGGAGGACTGGTTGCTCGAGTGGGCGGGCACGAACCGGGCCGCGCCGGGGTAGTCGATCGTCCCCGCGAACAGGCCGCTCTCGGCCCGCGGGCCCTCGACGAAGCGGACGTCGGCCAGGCCGGGCAGCTCGCGCGCAGCGATCACGACCTCGTCGCCGCTCTCGGTCGGGACGTGGAGGCCGCGCTGGAGCGTGCGGAAGACGTCCATGGCGAACTCGTGGTTCATCCACTCCTGCTCGTACTCGCTCCACAGCACCAGGGTCGACCACCAGGTGTGGTCCGCGCGGTTCGCGGACGCCCAGGTGCCGGAGTCGGCGGCGAGGTCGGCGAGGACGGCGGCGGCGCCGAACACGTTCTCTTCGCGATCCTCGGCGATGTCCGCGGCCGGGAAGCCCGTCAGCGCGGCCGCGGCGTCCACCTGGTCGGGCCGCAGCCCCATCCAGCCGTGGGCGGGCGCGTGCTCGTCGTGATCGTGGTCGCCGGGGGCGAACGAAGACGTGTGCCACGCGACGGCGGCGAGGAGGTCCGCGGGGACCCCGTACTGGGCGCCGGCGGCCTCGAAGACGTCGGCGGCGGGGCGGGCGCGGAGCTCCTGGAGGTCGGCCTGGCCGACCGGGGAGCCGGAGTCGAAGGGGTCGGCATAGCAGCCGACGAGGAGGAACGGGACGAGGGCGAGAGACGCGCGTGCAGACATGCGCCCCCTTTGAGCAATGCCCGTGCCGGCCCTCGTCGAGATCGTCGCGAGGCCGCGACGTCCAGCGTTCAGGGCGCTGGGGCGGGGAGCCGAGCAGGCGAGCTCGCCCTCCGGCCGGTCACTACGCTGACCAGGCGGGGTGCAGGTTCGCCGTCAAGGCCGGTCTCTGTAGTGACCACCTGGGGCTGCCGCCCGCGTTCAGGGGCGGGTGGCTCTGTGGATTCGGCGTGACGAGAGGGCGATCGTCACGTCTTCGCAGCGCCGGCCGGCTCCTCGTGTGACCACTCGGCGAGCGCGGTCTTCGCCGCCGCCGTCATGACGTCGGGGTCGACCCCGAGGATGTCGGCGCAGGTGGCGAGGACGCCCTCGGCGGCGCCCCCCTCGCGGTAGCGCACCCCGACGAGGGTGGCCGCCGAGGAGGCCCCGGCGACGAGGGCGGCGTAGCGGGCGGGCGGAGTCCCCGGGGGGTGGGCGAGCGGGTCGTGGTGCTTCTCGGCCACGGCGGCGAGGATCGAGGGCAGCTGCCAGCGCCTCAGGATCACCGCGCCGATCGTCTCGTGGAAGCGGGCGAGCTCGGTCGCCAGCTGCCCGCGGGCGATCCCGTCGGCCGGAGCCTCCCGGCCGAGCCCGTGGAAGAGATCGATGATCGCGACCTCCCCCACGTTGTGCAGGAGCGCGATCGTGTAGATGGCGCCGGGCTCTCGCCGGAGCTGGTCGCGGGCCACGATCTCGGCCGTGCGGGCAGAGATGAGCGTGTGCCGCCAGACGTTGGCGAGCAGCGGGTCCCACGGGGACTCGGGTCCGGCTCCGCCCCCGCCGACCGCTCCGGCGACGAGATCCCGAAGCATCGGGAGCGGCAGCCGTCGGCCGATCTCATCGAGGTCGAGGCTGCGGCGGGCCATGCGGCTGGGCCCCTCCTGCAGCGACTGGAGCAGCTTGAGGGCGAGGGTCGGCTCGCCCCGCGCCGCCGCGATGAGCGAGTCGCGCGGGTCCGGCCGCCCACCCCCCTTGCGTCGTTTCGGGAGCGGCGGCGCCGCCTTGCCCGCGGCGAGGTTGGGGATGCGGGGGCGGGCGCGCTTGAGGTTCTGGTGGAAGGCCGCCACGACGGCGGCGGACTCGGGGCTCGGGCCCCCCGCGGCCTCCATGACGCCGCTGGCGAGGGCGTCGAGCGACGGGTCGAGGTCGTCTCCGGACTCGTCCGGCGCGAGGGACCCGTCCGGCGGCGGCAGCTTCTCGGGGCGGGACTCCTCGAGGAACGCCGGGCGCACGCCGCCCTCGGCCTCTTTCGTCCACGCGCGGCCGTCCGAGCCCCGCTTCTTGTCGTCCTTGTCGCCCAACTCGTCCCCTCGAGGCGTCTTGCCTAGCCCGCGAATCGCTCTTCGGCCGCCGGTCCCGCCCCGACCAGGGTCTCGACCGCGCGACGGTCCTTCGGGATCGAAGCGGTCAGAACCTCGGGGTAACTATCGGTCACGAGGACGTCGTCTTCAATTCGGATCCCCCCGAAACCGATCCACGTTTCGGCCGCGGCCCAGTCTACAGCCCCCGCGAGCCGCGCCCTCAGGGCGTCGTCGGCGAAGATCTCGGGGACGAAGTAGACCCCGGGCTCCACCGTCACGACCATCCCCGGGCACAGATCCCGGTCCAGGCGGAGGTACGCGAGCCCGAACTGATCCGAGCGGTCGCGGCCGGGCGGGTAGCCGATGTCACCGTACAGCTCGAGGTCGTGGACGTCCAGGCCCAGCAGGTGACCGACGCCGTGGGGGAAGAACGCGGCGTGCGCGCCCTGCTCCACGAGGCCGTCGACGTCGCCGCGCAGGAGCCCTTCGTCCACCAGCCCCCGGGCGATGACCCGGGCCGAGGCGAGGTGGACGTCGCGGTATCGGACCCCCGGGCGAACCCGCTCGATCCCCGCCTCCTGGGACGCGAGGACGAGGTCGTACATCGCGGCCTGGCGCGCGTCGAAGCGCCCATCCGCGGGCCAGGTCCGCGTGACGTCGGAGGCGTAGCCGCCCGGCTCCTCCGCTCCGGCGTCCACCAGCAGGAGGTCGTCCGCGGCGAGCCGCAGGCCCTGGGCGTGGCCGTGCAGCACCTCGCCCCGGACGGTCACGATCGACGGGTAGGCGCACGTCATCCCGTGCAGGCGGAAGGTCCCGTCGATGACCGCCTGGACCGCGTCCTCGGTGGTGCCCACGCGGGTGCACCGCATCCCCGCGACGTGGGCCCGGTGAGTGACCGCGGCGGCGCGGCGGATCGCGTCCACCTCGTCGTCGTCGCGCACGAGGCGCTGCGCCACCACGGCCGCGAGCAGATCCGCGTGCCCCGTGCCCGGGTCGGCCGAGTCGAGCGGGCGGCCGGTGAGGCGACGGCCCTCGGCGTTCGCCTGGGGGTCGGCCGTCACCAGCGTCCGGTAGTCGCCCGGGGCGAGCTCGCGGCGGGGCCGGACGGCGTCCGCGCCCACCCGGGCGGCCCGGGCGTCCGCGGCGGGCACCTCGCCGTGCCAGAGCGCGTCGCCCGGCTCGGGGAGGGGGAGGTACAGGGTCGTGCGCCCCGACGGCTCGATGACGGCGGCCGCGTTCGGGCTCGACAGCCCCACGTAGTACAGGAACGTCGAGTCCTGGCGGAACGGGTAGACGTTGAGGCGGAAGTTCCGGGCCAGGGGGAGGTGGCCCAGGAGCAGGATCGGCGCCCCGACGGCCTCGGCGAGGGCGGCGCGGCGGGCGATCAGGGTGGCCGCGGGCGGGGCGTGGGGGGCGGGATCCGCAGTCATCGGCCGTACTCCGCGGTGAGGGTCGCCAGGCGCTCGAGGTGGGCGTCGGTCAGCGCGCCGTCGCGCATCCGCCACGACCAGTTGCCGAACGCGGTGCCCGGCGTATTGAACCGCGCCTCGTTGCCGAGGTCGAGGACGTCCTGCACCGGGACGACGGCCGTCTCCGCCCGCGACGCCAGGACGGCGCGGATGCAGTCCCAGGCGATGTCGCCGCCGTCGCTGCTCAGGAACACCCGGGCGTGGTGCCGGGTGTCCTCGTCGGCGCCCTCGTACCAGCCACGGATGGTCTCGTTGTCGTGGGTTCCGGTGTACGCGACGCAGCGCTCGACGTGGTTCGGGGGCAGGAACGGGTGCTCCGGGTCGCCGTCGAACCCGAACTGCAGGATCTTCATCCCGGGGAGGTCGAACCGGTCGCGCAGGGCCTCGACGTCGGGGGTGATGAGGCCGAGATCCTCGGCGATGAGGGGGAGGCGGCCGTCGCGCAGGCGGCCCGCGCGCTCCACCGTGTCGCGCAGCGCGGTGAACAGCTCGACGCCCGGGGCGGGGCTCCAGGTCCCGGCGCGCGCGTCCGACGCGTCGGCGGGGATCGCCCAGGCGGCGGCGAAGCCCCGGAAGTGGTCCACCCGCACGACGTCGACCCGCTCGAGGAGGGCGGAGAGCCGCCGTCGCCACCACGCGAAGTCCTCGCCGCGGGCGGCGTCCCAGTCGTAGTGGGGGTTGCCCCAGCGCTGCCCGTCGGGGCTGAAGAAGTCCGGGGGGCAGCCCGCTACGACGGTGGGGGCGCCCCCGTCGTCCAGGAGGAAGAGCTCGGGGTGCGCCCGGACGTCGGCGCTGTCGGCGCCCACGAAGATGGGCAGATCGCCCACGATCGCGACGTCCGCCTCCGCGGCCGCGGCGCGCAGCCGGGCCCACTGGCGGTCGAACAGGACCTGGACCGCGAGCTCGATCGGGACCGTCGAGCCCGCCCGCGGGGCGATGAACTCCGCCCACGCCGTCATGTCGGGGCCCGGATCGGGGAGTGTCTCGGTCTGCAGGAAGCGCCGCGCCGCCGCGCGGATCAGCGTCGTCTTCGCGGCTCGCTGCAGGGCGGGGACGGCGTGGTCTTCCTTCCCCGCGCAGGCCTCACGAAGCGCGACCACGGCGGGCTCGTCGCGGGCCAGGAGGCCGTCTTCGATCAGGTCGTCCACGGAGATCAGCAGCGGGTCCGCGGCGAACGCGGAGCCCCCCGCGTAGGGCGATCCGGTGCCGTCGGTGGGGCCCAGGGGGAGGATCTGCCAGAGCCGCTGCCCCGCCGCCCCGATCCGACGCACGAAGCGCCGCGCTTCGGGGCCCACGTCGCCCAGGCCCCACGGTCCGGGCAGGCTCGTGGGGTGCAGGAGCAGGCCCGCCCGTCGGACGCTCACTCGCCTTCCCACTCGGGGTACTCGTCGTACTTGTCGTGGCGGCCCCGGACGCGCTCCGCGGGGTACTTCTTCTCGGCCGCGGCCAGCTTCTTCACGATGGCGGGGCCCAGGTCGATCCCGGCGCGGTTGCAGAAGTTCAGCAGGCAGATCGCCACGTCCGCGGCCTCCGCCTCGACGGCCTCGCGGCGATCGTCCATCGGGTCGCCGTCGTCGCGCCACAGGTAGAGCTGCTGCAGCTCGGCGGCTTCGACCGCGAGCGCGGCCGCGACCTGCCTCGGCGAGTGGTATCGGGCCCAGTCGCGCTCGTCCATGAAGGCGGCCACGGCGCGCGCGAGCTCCCCGAGGTCTCGACTCACTTCGATCGCCTCAGCAGCACCAGGTACTCGCGGCGGGGCTCGTCCCGGAAGGCCTGGGCCGAGGCGCCGTGGAAGTTGGGGCGCTCCTGCCCCACGGCCGCCACCGGGTGCATCGGGAGCTTGCCGTCGTCGGACGCCTCCTGGATTCGCTGGAGCAGCTTGCCGACGCGCACGGCCCGGCGGTCGATCGCGCCGTCTCCGATCACGAGGTAGGCCGGGGCCCCGGGCGCGAGGACGCGGGCCGTCTCCAGCAGCGCGTCGAGCATGCCCCAGCCCCAGTCCGCCGCCTCCGCCGCTCCCCGACGTCCGATCTCCTCCCGACGCGCCTCCCGCGCCCAGCGGTCGTCGCGCAGCCACTTCGCGCGCAGCCGCTGCTCCCCCGCGTAGTCGTAGACCCCCGGGTACGGCGGCGACGTGACGACGGCGTCCGCGGACCCGTCCTCCCACGGGGTCCGACGCGCGTCCGCGAGCTCGATCCGGGGGCTGCCGAGGCCGGGGTGGGCGCGCTCCACCGCCTCGGTGTGATCGGCCCAGGCGTAGACGGCCTGCTCGGCCCGCCGCAGGAAGTGGTCGCGGACGGCGCGCCGGTTCACCTCGGGCGCGGGCCGCCCCGGGCGCGCGGCGAACTTCGACAGGATCCCCGAGAAGGTCATCAGGGCCGCCTCCTTGCCCTGGGGATCCCCGACCTTGTCGATCTCGTCCCGGAGGGAGATGAGCTGCCCGAGCACGTGCGGCGGGAAGTGCTTCTCGCGCTTCGCGAGCGCCCCGAACCGCGTTTCGCGGCGGTGTGCCGCCCCCCCGTGGAGCTCGATCGCGGCGGCCGCGAACCGCTCCAGGAACTCGGGCCGTCGGCGACGCGTCCGGTGCTTGGCGATGCGCACCGCGATGCCGTTGAGGTCCGACCCGAACGACGGCCGCCCCGACCGAGCGGCCTCCACGAGCACCGTCCCCGAGCCGCAGAGGGGGTCGTACACGGTCGCGTCTTCGGGCAGCGCCGCGAGGATCCGGCGGACCCACGCCGGGTGCATCCGCGCGGGGTAGGGGTGCAGCCCGTGCACGCCCTCGATGGGGAGGTCCCGCTCGTGGTCCGCGACGCGGAACATCGCCGACAGCTGCTCGGCCGTCTCCGGATCGCCGAGCCGCACCTCGTCGCCCCCCACGTGGGACAGCGGCGCGCGTCGTCGGTCGCGCGGCGGGGCGGACTTCGCCTTCCGGGATCCGGGGCGTCGTCGATCGGGCTTCTTGGCGGCCATCGCAGGGGTTGTAGCAGCCCCCGTTCGGCCGCGGCGCGCCGCGGGGAGCGTCAGGTCAGGACGTTGCGGTGCAGGAAGAGCCAGGTCGTCAACGACTCGAGGCGGGGGTCCGCGTCGGCGGCGGGGAGGACCGCCTCGGCGGCGTGCGCGAGGTGCACGAGGTGGACGAGCTCGTCCAACGCGGCGCCCAGCGCGGGACGCTCGAGCAGCGCGTGTCCATGGAGGACGAGGGAGACCGTCGACGCGGCGCGTCGGGCCCAGTCCGCGGCGCGGCCTCGCGACCAGGAGTGCACGACGGGGCGTTCGCTCTGCGCCAGCGTGGCCGCGAGGGCCGCCCCCCACGCGATCGATCGGCGGTACGGCGACTTCGCGTCGAAGGCCCGCGCGGCGTCCGCGGCCTCGGCGGTCAGCCGCTCCGCGAGGGCCGCCAGGGTCGGCTTCGGGGGCGGCCCCAAGGGCTCGACGTCGACGCCGACCCGGGCCCACAGGGCGCGCCGCCCCTCCTCGAGCGCGGCGAGGGGGTCGAACGTCGTCTTCAGGCCCGCCACGAGGCCCCGCAACCAGGCGACGTAGTCGTCCCGGGGGATCTTCCGCTCGTCGACGGCGACCTCCCTCGGCACGGCCCACACCCGGGGCAGCGTCGACCGGAGTCGAACCCACACCTCCGGGTCCGCGTTCAGGGGCTCCCCCTCGACGGCGGACCGGGCCACGCAGGCGCACTCGGTGCGGAGCGACGCGTGCCACTCCGAGCCGCAGGCCACGAGGTGGGCCGGGTAGGACAGGCACGACTGCGGCTTCGCCTGCCCGCCCCCCGCGGCGTGGATGCGGCAGCGCCCGTCGTCGTGACGGAAGGCGCAGCTGCCGTCGATCGCGACGATGTTCAGGGGGTCGTCGCGACCGTCGAAGGCCCCGTGGAAGACGTCCTCGAGCGGGATCTCGCGATCCCAGCCGTCGCCGAACGCGGCGAGCACCTTGTCCCGGTCCTCGAGGGTGGCGGGGACGTGGTGGTACAGCCCGCAGCAGGCGCCGGAGCCGTCGCACGACGCGCGCAGCAGGGGCACGACGATCGGGGCCCGCCCGTCGGTGAGGCGGACGCGTCGGGGGATCAGCTGACCGGTTCGGGGGACGCGGGTACCCGCCCCGTCGCCGCGCGCTCCCACGGGGCGCTCCACGGCCGGGCTGCCGTCCGCGGGGTGTACGAACTCCCGCACGCGATCGCCGTCCACCCGACGTCGCACCAAGGGCAGCCCGTCGCTGCGTTGTTCGGTCACGGTCGCCACTTTACCGGCGTGGTACAAACCCGGTCCTCGCGCGCGCAAGGCGCCGGGCTCGGAGACCTGTGGGCAACATCCTCTGGCTCATCGGCGCGTTCCTCGCCCCGCTCGTCTGGCTGGTGCCGCACCACATGGGTGTCGGGCACGACCTGACTCCCTTCATGGTCTCGAACCTGTCCGGGGTCTCGATCGTGGCGGCCGCGTTTCTGCTCACGTGGGCGACCGAGCTCGCCGAGCAGGACGTGCCCCCCGCCTTCGCCCTCGTGGTGCTCGCCCTCATCTCGGTGTTGCCCGAGTACGCGGTCGACATGACCTTCGCGTGGAACGCGGGCAAGGACCCGACGTACATGCCGTACGCGGTCGCCAACATGACGGGCGCGAACCGCGTGCTGATCGGCATCGGGTGGTCGTCGGTGGTGTTCCTGGCGTGCTTCAAGGGGCGCAAGAAGCACATCGAGGTGTCGTCGGACCGGCGCATGGAGCTGGGGTTCCTGCTCGTCGCCACGATCTTCTCGTTCATCCTCCCGGTCTGGGGCGAGCTCAACCTCTTCCACTCGCTGGTCTTCGTCCTGATCTTCCTGGGGTACGTCTGGGCTTCGCTGAAGACCGAGGGCGAGGACCATCCGCTGGTGGGGCCCGCCGCCGTCATCGACCAGAAGACCAATACGACCGGCCGGTGGGTGATCATCAGCGTGTTCCTGGTCTACGCCTGCCTCACGATCTGGTGGGCCGCGGAGCCGTTCGCCGAAGGGCTCGTGGAGACGGGTCGAGGGCTCGCCATCGACGAGTTCATCCTGATCCAGCTCGTCGCTCCGCTCGCGTCGGAGTCGCCCGAGTTCATCGTCGCGCTGCTGTTCGTCCTGCGCCACCGCACGTCCACGGCAATGGGCGCGCTCATCTCGAGCAAGGTCAACCAGTGGACGCTCCTCGTGGGCGCCATCCCGATCGTCTACTCGCTGTCCGTCGGCGAAGCGTCGGCGATGCCCCTCGATCACCGTCAGGTGGAGGAGCTGCTGCTCACGTCGGCCCAGTCGCTGTTCGCCATCGCCGTGCTCTCGAACCTGAAGTTCAGCGTGTGGGAGGCGGGGGCCCTGTTCGTCCTCTTCGTGGCGCAGTGGTTCTTCCCCAGCCCCGCCGCTCGCTACGTCTTCTCCGCCGCGTACCTGCTGCTGGTCCTCGGGGTCGGCATGTCCACGGCGCAGCGACGGCGAGACATGTCCCGCCTGTTCCGCTTTGGACCGTGGTCGTGAGGCCGTTCGCGCTGATCCTCTGCGTCCTCTTCCTGGCGGGCTGCCCGCCGAAGGCCCAGAAGGGCGCGAGTCCGGACCCCCGCGCGGCGTGCTGCGCCGAGTGCAAGGAGGGGGCCGCCACGGATCCCCAGGGGCGCGACCTCTCCCTGATCGACTGCGCCGAGTACGCGAAGACGGACGCGTGTCGCGCTCACTTCGCGACGCATCCCACGTTCGTGCAGGACTGCCGCTGAGCGCAGGTAGAGTCCGCGGGGAGCCGGCTGGAGGAGACGGATGGCGCGCATCGACCTGTATCGCGACGGCAAGTGGGTGAAGTCCCTCGAGCTGTCTCAGAGGACGCACCTGATCGGGCGTGATCGCGACGCCGATCTCGTGCTGTCGGACCCGCTGTGTTCGCGGCGGCACCTGCTGATCGACTGGTCCGACGGGGCCTTCCACCTCAAGGACCTCGACACGTCCAACGGGACGATCGTCGACGGCGTGCGGGAGTACAACCGGCGGCTCTCCGGGAAGGTCACGATCCAGATCGGCAAGGACATGCTGCTGTTCCAGCCGGACGCGGAGGGCACCGCGCCCCCCGAGGACGACGAGCTGCCCGGCTGGGCGTTCCGCAGCCTCGAGGAGGCGACCCAGGACATGCCCGCCACGGGGATGATGGCGCCCGCCGCCCTGACTCGGCTCCAGGCGCGGACCCGGCAGCGCACGCGGCCCCACCTCCTGCGGCGCATCCGGGACCAGGAGCCCGAGATCTACCCCCTCGACCTGGACGCGACGTACATCGGGTTCGGCGCGCTGCGAGTGTCCCTCGGCCCCGGCAAGGAGAAGATCGTGGCCGAGGTCCTGAAGACGAAGGACGGCTACAAGGTCCGCGCGAAGGGCCTGTTCGCCAAGGTGAAGGTCAACGGCAAGGCCAAGAAGGAGGCCGTGCTCGCGGTGCGGGATCGCATCGAGGTCGACGGGCTCGTATTCGAGTTCCACCCCGGCCTCGAGGGGAAGCGGCCATGAAGCGACGCGACTTCCTCAAGCAGGCGATCACCGGGGCGACCGGGGCCGCCGTCGGCGTGACGGTGGCGGGCTGCGGCGACGAGGAGGCCTCCGCCGATTCCCCCGCCGTCCACACCCGCAAGAAGGTGAAGTGGCGGGTGGCGTCGTCGTTCCCGCCCGCGCTCGACACCATCTACGGGGGCGCCGAGGTGCTCGCCGAGCGGGTGAAGGCGCTGTCGGGCGGCGACTTCGAGATCCGCGTGCACCCCGCGGGCGAGCTCGTGCCCCCCTTCGGGGTCCTCGACGCCGTGCAGCAGGGCACGGTCCAGGTCGGACACACGGCGAGCTACTACTACACCGGCAAGAACGAGGCGCTTGCCTTCGACACCTGCGTTCCCTTCGGGCTGAACGCGCGACAGCAGAACGCGTGGCTGCTCGAGGGGGGCGGGCTCGACCTCATGCGGGGCCTGTTCGCCGACTTCTCGATCATCAACTTCCCCGCGGGCAATACCGGCGTCCAGATGGGCGGCTGGTTCAAGCGGGAGATCGGCTCGGCGGAGGACCTGAAGGGCCTGAAGATCCGGATCCCGGGCATGGGCGGCAAGGTGATGGACCGCCTCGGCGCGACCGTCCAGCAGATCCCGGGCGGCGAGATCCTGCCCGCGCTCGAGCGGGGCGCGATCGACGCGACCGAGTGGGTCGGCCCGTACGACGACGAGAAGCTCGGCTTCCACAAGGTCGCGAAGTACTACTACTACCCGGGCTGGTGGGAGCCGGGTCCGTCGCTCAGCTACTACGTGAACCAGGCGGAGTGGGCGAAGCTGCCCGCCGACTTCCAGGCGATCTTCCAGTCCGCCGCCGCCGACTCGGCGCTGGCCATGCAGACCCGCTACGACCAGCGCAACCCGGCCGCGCTCCAGCGTCTGCTCGAGGGCGGCACCGAGATGCGGCGCTTCTCCGACGACCTGATGTCCGCCGCTCGGGACGCGTCGCGGGCCGTGCTCGAGGACGCCGCCGCGGCCGATCCGGCGTACCGCAAGGTCTACGACGTCTGGTCCAAGGCCAAGAAGGACGCCGACCGCTGGTTCGGCACGGCCGAGGCCGCCTACGCACGCTTCGCCTTCGGCGGGTAGCAGCCCTCCATGAAGCCGCTGCTCGCGTTCGCGCGCGGGATCGACCGCATGAACTCCGCGCTCGGGCGATGGACGTCGCTGCTCGCGCTCGTGATGGTCGTGCTCGGGTCGTGGAACGCGCTGGCGCGTTACCTCGGCCGCTTCGTCGGCACGGACCTCAGCAGCAACGCCTTCATCGAGGGCCAGTGGTACATGTTCAGCCTGCTGTTCCTGCTCGGCGCGGCGTGGACGTTGCAGCAGGACGAGCACGTCCGCGTCGACGTGCTCTACGGGCGCGCGTCGCCGCGTACGAAGGCCTGGATCGACCTCGTCGGGACCGTCGTCTTCCTCCTCCCGTTCTGCGTGTGGGCGATCTGGATGTCGTGGCCCGCGGTGCGGAACTCCTGGGCGGTCCTCGAGGTCTCTCCCGACCCCGGGGGGCTGCCCCGCTACCCGCTCAAGACCGTCATCCCGATCGCGTTCGCGTTCGTGGCGCTGCAGGGCGTCGCGTGGGTGATCCGGAAGGTCGCCTTCCTCCGCGGGGTCGACGTCGAGGGCGACGGCGGGTGAGCGCGGAGCTGCTCGCCCCCGCCATGTTCGTGGTGGCGTTCGTCCTGATCTTCACCGGGTTCCCCGTCGCGTTCTCGCTGGGCGGCACCGCGCTGCTGTTCGCGGGCGTGGGGGTCGCGCTGGACGTCTTCGACTGGGGTCTGCTCGGGGCGTTCCCCCAGCGCACGTTCGGCGTCATGGCGAACTACGTGCTGCTCGCCGTGCCCTTCTTCATCTTCATGGGGACGATGCTCGAGCGGTCGAAGCTCGCCGAGGATCTGCTCACCACGATCGGGATGCTGTTCGGGGGCCTGCGGGGCGGCCTCGCGCTGGCCGTCGTCTTCGTGGGCGCCCTGCTGGCGGCGGCGACGGGGGTGGTGGGGGCGTCCGTGGTGGCCATGGGCATGATCTCGCTGCCCGTGATGCTGCGCTACGGGTACTCGCCGGAGCTCGCCACCGGCGTGATCACGGCCTCGGGGACGCTCGGGCAGATCATCCCCCCGAGCGTCGTCCTGATCGTGCTCGCCGACCAGATGGGCATCTCGGTGGGCGACCTGTTCGTGGGCGCGCTCAAGCCGGGGCTGCTGCTCGCGGGGCTCTACGCCGTGTTCGTGGTGATCGTCGCGGTGGTGCGCCCGGCGGCGGCCCCGGCCCTGCCCGCCTCGGAGCGGACGCTGTCCGGAGGGGCGCTCGCGCGCCGGGTGGGGCTCGTGCTCGTGCCGCCGCTGACCCTGATCGTGGTGGTGCTCGGCTCGATCTTCTTCGGCATCGCGACCCCCACGGAGGCGGGCGCGTTGGGGGCCCTGGGCGCGATGATCCTGGCCGCCCTCAACGGACGCCTCACGTGGCAGGCGGTGCGCGAGACGTCCGAGCACACGACGCGGCTGACGGCGATGGTCGTCTTCCTCCTGCTCGGGTCGACGGCGTTCGCGCTCGTCTTTCGCGGGCTCGACGGCGACATCTGGATCCAGGACCTCCTGACCTCGCTGCCGGGGGAGAAGATCGGGTTCCTGGTGGTCGCGAACCTCGTGGTCTTCGTCCTGGGCTTCTTCATCGACTTCTTCGAGATCGCCTTCATCATCCTGCCGCTCCTCGTACCCGCGGCGCGGGCCCTGGGGGTCGACCTCGTGTGGTTCGGGGTGATGCTGGGGATGAACCTGCAGACGTCGTTCCTGACGCCGCCGTTCGGCTTCGCGCTCTTCTATCTGCGGGGCGTCACGCCCGAAGAGGTGCCGACGACGGCCATCTACCGGGGCGCGGTCCCCTTCATCGTGGTGCAGCTGGTCGGGCTCGCGCTCCTCTGCGTCTTCCCCGAGCTGGTGACCAGCGGCCTCGACGGCCCCTGACGCCGGATCGGCGGTGGTATCCTCCGCCGTCCGTCGACCGCCTGTTGGAGTCGCTGTTGAGGCGCTCGCTGCCTTCGATCCTGCTCATCGCTCTCCTCGCCGCGTGCCCGCCGGACGACGGCTCCGTGCCCACGTTCCCGGGCCTGGAGACCACCCCGTCCGACGCCTCGTTCCCCGGGCCGACGGCCGACGGTGAGACCCCGTCCGCGGGCACCCCCGGCGAAGGCGCGTCGTCCGAGGACGCCTCGCCCGACGGCGCGACCCCGACGCGCGCGCCCGGCAGCCAGTCGTTCAAGGTGTGCCTGATCCTCCCCGGCAGCGGCCCGTCCCGGGACGTGGGGAACGAGATGCGCCGCGGCATCGCGGTGGCGATCGACGCGATCGAGAAGGACGCGGGCCGAGCGCGCACGATCCAGTGGATCGAGCGGGATACGAAGTCCACCGAGGCGGGCGCGGTGGCCGCCTACCACTCGTGCTTCAACGAAGGCATCAGCTTCATCATCGGGCCGGTGCACCCCGCCGCGACGACCGCCCTGGTCCCCGTCGCGGCCGCTCACGACGCGATCCTGCTCATCCCCGAGATCGGGGCGGCGCTGCCCACGGAGTGGGGCGACAACCTCTTCGCCGTGGCCCCGCCCGCCACGGACATGGGGCGGATCGCCGCCCGGGACACCACGGACGAGAAGAAGCTGACGTCCGCGGCCGTCCTGTACATCGATTCGGTCTTCGGCGAGTCCCTCAAGGACGCCTACGTGGAGCAGATCAAGGAGGGCGGCGGATCGGTCGTGGCCACGTACGAGCTGCCGCTCGAGGATGCCGGTGCCTGGGGCGCGGCGGCGGCGAAGGCGGCGGCCGCGGGGGCCAAGGCGCTCTTCGTGGTGGGCCCCGCCGAGCCCGCGGCGTCCGTCGCGCACGCGCTCACGTCCGTGGAGCTGCGGACGATGGAGGCCTGGTTCATCGACTGGTCGATGCACCCGCCGGTCCTCAGCGCGGGCGGCTCGGCCGTGTCCCGCATGCACTGGGTCAACCGTCCGCTGCCGTCGGGCGCGTTTCACAACGCCTACGTGACGGCTCACCAGGCGCAGCCGGAGTTCCCCGCGGGCACGGGCTACGACGCCGCGATCCTCGCGTCCCGGGCGATCGAGAGCGCCGAGAGCCTCTGGTTCGAGGACATCGCCCAGAAGCTCATGAACGACACGGGCGTCCCGTCGGCGTTCGGCGCGGGCAGCATCGTGCACAAGCGCGGGGTCCGGTTCGAAGAGGTCGCGGGCTACCGCATGGTCGAGCCCCAACAGGACTCGGTCTCCGAGCACTGGATCTTCGGCGGCTACTAGCCCGTTCGCCTCCCCCCGCGTTCGCCCGCCGCCGCCCCGGCTATCCTGCGAGGCGCATGGCGAAGCTTCGACGATTGAGGGGCGCGCTCGGACGCCTGCGCGGCGAGCCCGACACCGTCGATGATCGCCTCCAGGCCGACGTCCCCCGCAGCCCCTCGATCTTCCTCCTGAAGACCCCCCCGTGGGACACGCGGCTCCCTCCGCTCGGGGTCGGGTACCTGTCGTCGTACCTGGAGCGCCGCGGCGTCGACGCGCCGGTCTGGGACTGCAACATCGACACGTACCTGCGCTTCCGCATGGATCGCGCGTCCCTGTGGGAGATGGACGCGGCGGTCTTCTGGTTCACGCCGGAGCGCGTGGCGGAGGTCTTCAACCACGAGTGCGACAAGGTCGCCCGCCGCATCATCGAGGCCGACACGCCCTACGTGGGCTTCTCGCTGACGATGGAGGGGATCCAGTTCGCGAAGCTGGTGGCCGACCGCCTGCGTCGGGACGCGCCGGACAAGATCATCGTGATGGGCGGCCCCGGCGTCGCGTTCCCGGAGTTCCGCGACCTCTTCCCGCGGGGCGCCGTCGACCTGTTCGTCGTGGGCGCGGGCGAGGAGGCGCTGCGGCTCGTCCTCGAGCACGAGATCACGCCCACGGGGGCGAAGCGGGGTACGCCCCCCGAGACGCTGCGGATCTGGCGCGACCGACCGAACGATCCCGACTGCCCCCTGTGCGTCTCCCACGACGTCCCCCCCGAGAGCGTCGTGCACCCCACGTTCGCGGGCTACGACCTCGCCAAGTACCTGGGCCGCGACCACCTGGCGCTGATCATGGGCCGCGGCTGCTTCCGCTCCTGCGCTTTCTGCTCCGACAAGCCCGACCAGGGCCGGTACCGCAGCTTCGGGTTCGAGACCCTGATGCAGGCCATCGCCTTCTACAAGGAGCGGTACTGGATCGGCGGCATCACCTGGAACGATCTCATCCTCAACGGGGACCTCAACCACCTCGACCGCTACTGCGACGTGCTGCTGGAGAACAACGTCGAGCTGGTCTGGGACGGTCAGGCGACGGCGCATCGGGTCATGAACAAGCGCCCGTGGCTGTTCGACAAGATGGCGCGCGCGGGGTGCACCGACATGACGTTCGGGCTCGAGTCGTTCGACAACGACGTGCTCGCGATCATGCGCAAGGGCTACACGGACGACGTCGCGGTGGAGACCCTGCGGCTCACCCGAGCGGCGGGCATGACGACGGGGATCAACATGATCTGCGGCTTCCCGGGCGAGACCGAGGAGCAGTTCCAGCGGACGCTCGACCGACTCGAAGAGCACCGCGACCACATCGACCGCGTGACGTCCCTGTCGGTGTGCGCCGTCGTGCCCGGCTCGCCGCTGTGGACCGAGGCCGAGACGTTCGGCATCTCGCGGCCGAAGCCGGGCCACTACCACGAGTGGTCGTCGGACGACGGCACCAACACCCTCCCCCTGCGCATCGAGCGCCACGCCCGCATGAAGGCGAAGCTCGCCGAGCTGGGCCTCTCCGCGGTCGTTCAGGCCACGGACGACTTCGTGCCTCCGGACGCCCCCTAGGCGCGCCTACTTGTTCGGGTCGTAGAGCTCGGGCTGGGGGGCCCCGGGGAGGTCGGGGTTGTAGGTGCCGATCGTGAGAGCGACGGACTCCCCGGCCGCGGCGTCGGCCGCTCGCGCCACGATGACCTGCTGGGTCTCGGCCGGAGCGCAGTCCGACTCGGCCTCGTACGACTCGTCCCCGCGCAGGACCCACGGGCGCAGGACGGGGTCGCCGTCCTGCGGCTCGTCGAGGCGGATCTCGAACAGGTGCAGGACCGACAAGCAGCCCCCCGACGCCAGGGGCAGCACGAGCTCGCGCTCCCCGTCGTAGGACGACGCGACCGCCGCGTCCAGGGCCGCCGTCGCCTCGCGGACGGTGGAGGCGCCGTCCGTACACCCCGCGACGAACGCGTCGACGGCGGCCAGGTCGTCCAGCAGGACGGCCGTGTCCTCCGCGTCGGCGCACGTCACGCCCAGGGACGAGGTCACGATCGCGATCTCGAGCGGCTCGCCGTCGGGCGCAGGGCCCCCCGAGTTGTCGATCGGAGGGCACCCCGCCGCCGTGACGGAGGCCGCGAGCAGGAGGAGTCGACACCGGGTCGGGGCGCGCATCGACCCGATCCAAGCAGATCGGCGCCGCGACTGCACGAGCCGCGGCGCCGATCGGTTGGTCTCCTCGCGCGAGGACCGGCTCCGAGCGACTGGAGCCGGCCCCGGGGACCAGACGTTCTACTCGGTGGGGACGTCCTCGTCGGCGCCGGGCGCGCCCGGGAGGTCGGGGTTGTAGACGCCGACCGTCAGCTCGACGCTCGCGACGCGGTCCGCGGCGTCGACGATGAGCACCTGGTGGTCCTGACCGATGTCGGCGGTGCAGGCCACGTCCTCGCGGCCGTAGGAGGTGTCGGCCTTGAGCATCCACGGGCGCAGGATGTCGGCGTCGAGGTGGACGGCCGCGATCTCCCACTCGCCGAGGCAGCCGCCGAGCTGCGCGGACACGACCAGGAGGCCCTGGCCCTCTTCCAGCTCGGCGAGCTGCAGGGCGAGGTCGTCCGCGATGGTGCTCTCGTCGCCGATCAGCTCGGTGCCGCAGGCCTCGATGAAGGCGTCGATGCCGTCCTGGTCGACGATGAGCTCGGCTCCGTCCTCGAAGGACTCGCAGACGAGATCCGGGGACTCGATCGCGATCTCGAACTCGATGGGGTCGCCCGCGGGGGGCTCGCCGCCCGAGTTGTCCACGGTGCAGCCGGTCATCGCGAAGGCGACGAGGGCGATGGCGGGGACGGCGAATCGGGCGATGGGGGTGCGGTGAAGCATGTCTGTCGTTCCTCGGTCGGCAGGCGAGCGGGGCCTGCGCGGTTCGGGGGCACCCATGAGCGCGATCCGTGCCGACCCGGCCGGGCGGCGACTTGCCCGGGGAAGTGTCGCCGTCGGGCCATAGGACCCGCCCGGCTCTGCGGGTACCGTTCGGATCATGCGACGCACCGCCCTGCTCTCCCTTCTCCTGCTGACCGCCTGCCCCCCCGCCGCCGACCTCGACGGCGACGGGTTCGACGGGGACGAGGACTGCGACGACGCGAACGCCGACGTGAACCCCGCGGCCGTCGAGCTGTGCAACGCCGTCGACGACGACTGCGACGGCGTGATCGACGACGACCCGGCCGACGAGGTGACGAGCTGGGCCGACGCAGACGCGGACGGCTTCGGCGACCCCGACTCGGCCTCCGCGGACTGCGTGCCCGCGGCCGACCGGGTCCTCGACTCCACCGACTGCGACGACGCGAGGGACGACGTGCACCCGGGCGCCGACGAGCTGTGCGACGACGTCGATCACGACTGCGACGGAGCGCTGCAGGAGGGAGCCGTCGACCCGGTGCCCTGGTACGCGGACCTCGACGGCGACACCTTCGGCGACCCCGCGAGCACGACCGACGCCTGCGACGCGCCCGCCGATCATGTCGAGGACGACTCCGACTGCGACGATACGAACGCGGATGTGCACCCCGAGGCCGACGAGGTCGCCTGCAACGCCCTCGACGACGACTGCGACGGGACCACGGACGTGAACTCCGTGCCCACCGACCACGCCACGATCGCCGAGGCCGTCACCGCCCTGCCCGACGCCTCGACGATCTGCCTGCAGCCCGGCACCTACACCGAGCGCGTCGATCTCGGGGGCCGCGAGCTGACGTTCGTGGGCGGCGGCGGCCCCGAGGTCACCATCTTCGACATCGGCACCGACCTGCCGCTCCTCTCGGCGGACGCTTGGGACGAGGACCACGACGTGGTCGACGGCGACGTCGCGGATCTCACCTTCGTCGGCGTCACGGTCACCGGCTCCGAGTGGACCACCACGGACGACGTCGACGGCGGCTTCCTCTACCTCGGCGGCGGCTCGGTGCGGTTCGAGGGCGTGGTCGTGACCGGGATCCACCCCACCCTGATCGACACCCACGACGTCGCGGGCCTGCTCGTGGACGCCGACGCGGCCTCGGTCGACGTGGTCGGCCTCGAGGTCACCGACGTCGGCTTCACGTTCGGCGCGGGCGCGGGCGACGGCACCAAGGACATCGACGGGGGTCTCGTGAACGTCGAGGGCGGGCACGCGGACATCCAGGACGCCACCGTCACCGGCTTGTCCGTCGCGACGCAGGACGCGCCGTCGTCCTGCTCCACCGACGGCGCGTTCGTCCGCGTGCGCGAAGGGTCCCTGCTCGGCTCCGCCTGGGTCCTCGACGGCGGCACCGTGGACCAGGACTGCAGCGGCCAGAGCCACGTCGACGGGTTCTACGTGAACGTCTCCGAGGCCGACTCGACGCTCGGCGACGTCTCCATCACGACCACGCTCGTCGAGGTCGCGAGCTCCGGCAGCGCCTCCATCGACGGGGTCGGCGTGAAGCTCTCCTCCGGCGATCACACCTGGAGCGGTATGCAGATCCACGACAACCGCGGCGTCAGCACCAGCGACCAATCGAGCAGTCACGCCCGCGGCGTCGTCCGGGGGAGCAACGCCTCCCTGGCGCTGAGCCACTCGAGCTTCACCGGGAACGAGCTGCGAGGCGTCGCCACGGGCGGCTCCACGTCCGGGGTGGCGGAGGGGGCGATCACCAACCGCGGGCCGCTCGACCTGAGCCACGTGGACCTGCGCGGCAACACCGCCCACGGCGACGACCGGGGAGAAGGCGGCGCCGTCCGCTGGTCCGAGGACAACGACGCGCCCGGCAGCACCACGTTCACGAACTTCATCGTCGCGGGCAACACCGCCCGGGGCGGCGAGGACGCGCGCGGAGGGGGCATCTACCTCGACGCCGAAGAGGAGCACGCCGCCCTCTTCTACGGGGACATCGTCGGCAACACGGTGGTCGCGGGCACCGACACGGGCCGCGGGGGCGGGCTCTACGACCGGAGCGAGGACGAAGGCGGATCGTTGACCGTGTCCGGCGTCTGCATCGCGAACAACACGCTGCAGGCGGGTGCGGGGGGCGACCTCGACGGGGAGGCCGTCTACATCGCCGACGACGTCCCGCTCTCCTGGACCTACAACAACGTGACCGGTCCCGCGTCCGTGGACCTGTTCGACGGCATGGACGACCCCACGGGGACCGACGGGAACCTCAGCGCCGACCCCCTCTACACGTCCACGGCGGGCGATCCGACGACGTGGGACCTGACCCTGCAGGGCGCCTCGCCCAACACCGGGGCCGCGAACCCTGCTCAGCAGGACGCCGACGGCACCCCCGCGAGCATCGGCGCCTACGGGGGCCCGGACGCGGCGTGGCCGGAGTAGGCCGAGTGGCTACTCCGCCTTCTTCTGGTTGAGCTCGACGTCGATCGCGATCCGCACCTCGTCGCCGACCACCACGCCGCCGCCGTCGAGCGTCTTGTTCCACGTGAGCCCGAAGTCCTTGCGGTCGAGCTTCAGCGTCGCGCTGGTGCCCACTTTGGTATTGCCCCACGGGTCGGTCATGACCTCGGACATGGACTCCACGGCCAGCGTCACCTCCTTCGACACGCCCTTGATGGTCAGCGTGCCCACGAGCGAGATCGAGCCGTCGTCGCCCGCCTTCGCGGTGGAGCTCTTGAAGGTCATGGTCGGGTGGTTTTCGACGTCGAAGAAGTCCGCGGAGCGCAGGTGCTCGTCCCGCTTCTTGTTCTCGGTGTCGATGCTGGCCACGTCGATCGTCACGGCGACGGCCAGCGACGAGGGGTTCCCGGGGTCGTAGGTCACCGCCCCCTCGACCTTGCCGAAGGAGCCGCGGGTCCAGCTGACCATCATGTGCCGGACCTTGAACCCGACGTTGGAGTGGGCGGCGTCGATCGTCCACTCGGCGGCCTCGGCGGCGGAGGGGGAGAACACGGGGGCCGCGAGGACGACGGCGAGAACAAGGGTGAGGAGCGAGCGCATGGGGAGACCTCCGGGTCGGTTCTTCTAGAGACCCAATAGAGCGCGGAGCCCGGTCTCCGGTTTCGTGGTCGGAGACCACCCGTAGACTTCGCGGGCCCGCGACGTATCGGTGATGAAACACTTCTGGTCGGACGGGCGCTCGGCGTGGAAGCTCATGTCCGCTTCCCGGCCGGTCAGCTGCTCGATGAGCCCCACGACCTCCAGCAGGCTCCGCGCCGTCGAGGCGCCGCCCCCGACGTTCATCGTGAGACCCCGGGCGGGCGCGGGCCCGTCGAGGATCCGCTGGAGCAGGTCCACCAGATCCCCGACGAACAGCATGTCGCGCGTCGTCCTGCCGTCTCCGAAGATCCGCAGCGGGAGCCCCTCCGCGACCGCCTTGGCGAACCAGGCGACCCACCCCTGGTCCTCCTGCTGCGACTGCTTCGGGCCGTAGATGCACGACGCGCGGAGCACGACCGTCTCCATGCCGTAGGTGCGCGACGCGTCCCGGAAGCAGCACTCCCCGGCGGCCTTCGAGACGCCGTAGGGCGTCACCGGATCGAGGGGGCGGTCGGACCCGACGCCGTCGGGCAGCGCGCCGAATACGAGCCGACGGCCGTCGGCCGAAGGGACGATCCCGAGGTCGTCGAGCTCCCCGTAGACCTTGTTGGAGGCCATGTACACGCAGCGGGCGTCGGGGGAGTGGCGGCGCACGGCGTCGATGACGTGGAAGCTGCCCGCCGCGTTCACCAGGAAGTCCCGGTGAGGGTCCTCCATGGCCCAGGTGACGGCGACCTGGGCGGCGAGGTGCACGACCGCGTCGAGCGGCCCCTCGGCGGCGACGGCGGCGTCCACCGCGGCGCGCTCGGTGATGTCCAGGAGCCGGGCCGTGCACCGGTCCCCCCCGAGCTCTCGGAGGATCTCCAGGCGCTGCGCCGAGCCCACCCGGGACAGGTCGTCCACGACCACGACCACGTCCCCGCGCCGGAGCAGCGACGAGCACAGCGCGGTGCCGACGAACCCCGCGCCCCCGGTCACCAGGACCTTCACGGCGTGATCCTCCCCAGCGCGCGCTGCCACGTGCAGTGCTTCATGTCCGCCTCGGACTCCGCGAACGCGTCGAGGACCCACGCCTCCGACGCGCGCCGCCGCCCGAGCGACCGGCGACGCTCCTCGAGCGTGGGGGTCCGCTCCCGGGCGCCGCGGACCCAGCCGCGGAGCAGGGCCGTGCGCGACCGGCCGTGGCGGCGGGCCCGGACGAGGTCCATGCCGAGCTCGGCCAACACGGCGGGCGCGGCGGAGCTCCAGGCCTCGCGCGGGAGCGACTTGAGGAGCAGCCGGATGCGGCCCGACGCCCACGCCTCGACCTCGCCTTCCGACGGAAGGGGCGCCCCGTCCCGCCGCCGGTTCTCGAACAGCAGCACGGGCATCGTCCCCGCCGAGAAGCCGACGCGGGGGCCTGCGTCGAACGTCGCGCGGTGGCCCAGGAGCAGCCCCCGCAGGGCGAGGTCCAGATCGGCGAGCTCGGTGGGGAGGTGGGGATCGAACCCGCCGGCGTCCTCGAGCAGGGCGCGGGAGTAGATGCCGGCCATGCTCGACGTGGCGAACACGGGGTCGCCGTCCTCGGGCCGCGCGGGGAGGATCCGGCCCCAGCGCGACATGGACAGGGCGGAGGTGGGGCCGCCGCCGGGGGCCGGGTCGCCGTCCAGGGTGCAGGCGATCGCGCCCGCGTCGGGGTGGGCGCGCGTGGCCTCCAGCACGGCCTCGAGCCAACCGGGCCGGGGGACAGCGCCGCTGTGGATAGTCGCGATCCAGCCGCTCGTGCACCGGTCCGGCACGGCGCTCGCCATCGCCTGGGGGGTGCTGCCCGGGTCGGCGTCGACGAACGTCGCCCAGTCGCACACCTCCGCGGCGGTCGGCTCCAGGGACGGGTCGTCCCGGTGCGCCACGACCACGATCTCCCGGGCCGGGCCCTCCTGCGCCGCGACGGCCTGGAGCGCCTCCCGCAGCCACGCTCCCTCCCCGCTTCGCGCCAGCACGGCCACGGCGAGGTTCGAGCCGCCGATCTCGGCCACGGGGATCGTGGGCGCCGGGCCCGCCTCGAGGCCGCGCGGGCGGGTCTCCCAGCGGCGGTGCACGCCGTGCACGAAGGAGATGATCTGCTCGGCCTCGAGCGCGTCGGTGGACACGACGCCGGTGCGGTACCCGTCGAGGTCTTCGAGCTCCAGCCCGTCGAGCCGCCCCGCCTCCTTCAGCTCGTCGTGCAGGCGCGAGCCCGGGAAGGGCACGGCGATCGTGAACTGCGCCGAGTCCGGATCGAGCTCGTAGGCGAGGTCGAGCGTGCGCTGCATCGACTCGAGCGTCTCGCCCTGGAGCCCGAACATGAAGGTGAGGTGGACCTTGATCCCGAGGGCGTGCACGGCCGCGACGGTGGCCTTCACGCGGTCGACGTCGAGGTTCTTGCCGATGCGGCGGAGCCGGGCGGTGTCGGCGCTCTCGACCCCGTACTTGACGGCCTGGAGGCCCGACTCCGCGAGCTGCTCGTACTGCGCCGGATCGCACGTGTCCGCCCGGCCCATGAAGGCCCACGGCATGCGGATCCCGCGGTCCACGAACGCCGACGCGAGGGCCGCCGTGCGCTTCTTGCCGAGGTTGAACGTGTCGTCGTCGAAGTAGACCGATCGGTACCCCTGCTCCTGCAGCGACAGCACCTCGTCCGCCACCGCGTCCGCGGCCCGAGTGCGGTAGTCGTTGTCGGCGTAGAGGATCTGGGGCCACGCGCAGAAGTTGCAGGTGAACGAGCACCCCCGCGACGCCCACATCTGCACCGACGGCGACGGGATCCCCCCCGGCAGATCGTGGTAGCGGTCCATGGGGAAGAGCCGGCGGGCGGGCCAGGGGAAGGCGTCGAGGCCTTGCTGACTGTGCTTGCGTCCGCCGTCGAGCAGGTCGTCGCCCGCGCGGTGGATCAGCCCCGGGATCGGCGCGGTGGGGACGCCCGGCCGACCGCTGCGCGCGCGCAGCCAGTCGCGGACCGTGAGCTCGTACTCGCCCACGAGGGTCCCCCCGACCTCGGGGTGCGCCGCCAGGAAGTCCGGTCGCTCCAGCTCCTTGTGGAGCCCGCCGAGCAGGATGTCGCCGTCGTAGCCCCGCTCCCGGAGGGCCCGGATCGTCCGCAGGTCTTCGAAGAGCGAAGGGGTCGAGACCTCCGCGACGATCACATCCGGCGACTCGGCTTCCACCCGATCGAGGTACGTCTCCCGATCCATACGCTCGGCGCACGCGTCGATCGCGGCGACGTCGACCCCGTCCTCCTCCAGCACGGCCGCCGTGTAGGCCAACAGGAACGGGAAGGGCATGTACGGCGAGTCGGCGCGCTCGAGGTGCGGCCAGCGGGAGCCCGCGCGGACCCCGTACCACCCCGGGCGCTGCCAGGGCGGGTTCGTGACGAGCACTTTCATCCGGGTGGAAGTCTATCCGCCGATCGGGGTCATCGCCCGCGATCGACCGCGGCGCTCGCCTGCCCCGAGTACTTGCTGATCTCCACGGCCCGCAGCGCCGACGCGTCGTCGCTGAGCCGGAGGGACCACTCCGTGCCGTGCCCGCTGGGCTTGCCGCGACGCACCTCGATCGGGCCGAAGGAGAGGCCGTTGGCGGTGACCGAGACCTCCACCCCGTCGAAGACGATCTCGACGTTGTTGGGCATGGCGGCGAGGCCCGTGCGCCACTCGGAGCCGAGGTCTTCGACGAGCTTCTTCTTCCCCTGGATGCGCAGGCGGCCGTCGGCCTCGAAGGCGACGTAGAAGCCGAGCTTCGGGAACGCGATCTCGTGCTCGCTGGCCGCGTTCTCGGTGATCACCAGGTACCGCATGCGGAAGCTGTCGAGCGGCCACGACGCGCTGATGTCGGCGGCCACGCGCTCGGCGTCGGCGGGGGCGATCGAGGTGTAGCTCAGGGGACGCTGGTTGCGGACCGTCTCCGCGTGCTGCTCCTGCGCGGCGCGGGCCTCCTCCTCGGCCTCCAGGATCGCGGCCGCCTCCGAGGCGCCGTCGGCGATGGCCGTCGTGCGGCGGTTGAAGGACTTGCGCAGCGGGTTCCGGTCCGAGGGCAGCTCCCACTCCACCGCCTTCGTCATGTCGGTCTCCCCGCCGCCGTGGCGCAGGAGGTCGTCGCCCACCCAGTAGGTGCCGTTGGGGAGCAGCGCCCAGAGGTTGTAGACGCCGTCGCGGTGGGCGTTGGAGACGATCTGGGCCACGTGATCCGTGAACTGGCGGAGCAGGGGGTCCCGCGGCGGGGGGTCCGCGAGCGGCGGCAGCCCGGCGGACCGGTCCGGGGCTCGGAGCTTCACGACCGTGAAGTTGCGCAGGATGTAGCGTCGGCGCCCGTCGATCCGGCGGTCCCAGTCCTTGTTGGGGCCCCGCTTCCACGTGAAACGGTCCTTGCGGGCCTTCACCGCCTCGTCGAGCCAGCGCAGCGACGCGAGCGCGTTGCGACGCTCCCACCAGACCATCGCGAGCGAGTAGTAGACCTCCGCGTAGTCCTTGCCGACGTCGGTCTCGTACGCGTCCGTGAAGCGGCCGAGGGCCTTCTCGAGGTTCCCGCTCTCCAGGAAGATCCACCCCTGTCCGACCACGTCCACCAGCTCCGGCGGGAGCTCCGCGCGCGCCCCTTGCGCGGGCGCGGGGGCCAGCAACAAGGCGAGCGCGACGAGGATCGGCGTGGGGGAGCGAAGGAGCATGCGGGAGGGGATTCTGCCGGCTCCCGGGGCCCGCTCGCTACGCAGGGGCGACGCGGAGTCGGTAGCCGGAGCCGGGGACAGGTAGAACTTCCCCACGCCCCGAGGAGAGCGCCATGTCCATCGACGTCACCGTCAGCATCGAGATCGACCGCCCTCGCGAGGACGTCGCCGCCTACGCCTGCGACCCCGACAACGACACCACCTGGTACGTCGCCATCAAGGAGGTGAAGTGGCTGACGGACAAGCCCGCGGGCGTCGGCACCCGCGTCGCGCGCGTCGCCCACTTCCTGGGCAAGAAGCTCAAGTACACGTACGTCGTCGACGAGCTCGTGCCGGGCGAGAGGCTGGTCATGCGCGCCGAGGCCGGGCCGTTTCCGATGGTCACCACCTACACCTGGGAAGACGCCGGGGACGGGCGCACGCGGATGCACCTCAACAACTCGGGCGGCCCCGCCGGGTTCTTCGCGATCGCCTCGCCGCTGCTCGCTCGGCAGGTCCGCAGCGCCACGGAGAAGGACGTGCGCGAGCTCAAGCGCATCCTCGAAGCCGCGGATTGAGGGCGCCCCGCGCGGAAGGGCGGCAAGACGTGTCCGACCGGGTTCGGTAGCGTGGCTTGGCCATGCTGACCAAGTACCTGCCGTTCATCGCCGCGATCGCCCTGGGCACCGGCCCGATCGCGGCGGAGGCGGCGCCGGAAGACGCCGAGCGGGCGGCGTCGCGGGCCCGCTCCGAGCTCGACGTGGGGCGCTGCGACCGCGGCCTCTCGGCGGCCGAGGACGCCTATCGGGCCGACCCGGAGTTCATCGAAGCCTTCCTGCTGAAGGCGGCCGCGTACGAGTGCGCGGGCGATCGGGCTCAGGCGGGCGCGTTCCTCGAGGCGGCGCTGGAGGCCGGCGGGCCCGATGTCCAGGCGCTGGCCGCGAGCGAGCTGGCGCGGCTCGACGCGATCGACAAGCGCGCCCGGGCCATGACGACCGGCGCCGAACCCCGCGAGGGCCTCACGCTCGGCGGCGACCCGGCCCCGCTCGCCGCCCGCGTCGGCGAGGCCGTGACCGCGGGCCGGTGCGCCCTCGCCCGGGGGACCGCCGAGGAGCTGAGGCGCCTCGACGACTCCTCCGCCGAGGCCTGGGGGCTCCTGGGCGACGCCATGCGCTGCGCCGGCCGGACCCGCGACGCCGTCCTGAGGTACCGCGGGTACGCGTCCCGAGGCGGGGACGACGCGGGTCGCCTGGAGGCCCTCGAGCAGCTCGCGGGCACCCTCGGGGTCGTGGAGATCCGCGTCCTGGGCGCCTCGGTCGAGCACCCGTCGGTCTGCCGACTGTTCGTCGGGGGCGAGCTCGCGACGCCCGCGTCCCACGATCCGGCGAGCGCGACCTTCGCCGACGTGCCCACCGGGACGAACCTCCACCTCGAGGTCGAGGCGCGCATGCTCAAGCCGGTCCGCCAGACGGTCTATCCGGTGCGCCCCGGCGAGCTGCGCGTGGTCGAGGTCACGCCCGAGTACGCCGGCTTCGCGCGGCTCCGGGGGGCAGCCTACGACGCCGCCGACGTCGGCACCGTGACGGTGAAGGCCGGGGGCGAGACGATCGAGCTCCCCCCGAGCGTGGAGAAGCAGGTGACGGCGGGGTCGTTCGACCTGGTGGTGGAGAAGGACGGGGCGCGCACGACCGTGGAGCGGAGCGTCGTCGTCGGTCAGCTGCTGGAGGTCGACCCGACGCCCTTCCGCCCCGCGACGCTCGTCGTATCGAAGGTCCCGGCGGGCGCGTTCGTGCGCGTGCAGATCTCGGGGGCGGACGACACCGCCATCGACCTGGTCGCCGATCTGCCGCCGCACGTGGGCGAGATCGACACGGCCACGGGCCTGCGCTTGGCGGCCCCGCACCGGATCACCGGGCTCATCGGGGGCACCGCCGTGGTGGTGGTGCAGCACCCCCGGCTGGGGGCCTGGAGCGGCGAGACGGTCGTCGAGCCCGGCGGCGAGGCTTCGCTCGAGGTGGACGTGAAGTCGATCCCCGGCGTCCCCGGGATCACGGCCTCGTGGCTCGCCTGGAACGCCCGCCACCGAGCCGCCGCCAAGGTCCGCCCGCGCACCGCCCCGATCGGGCCCGCGGTGGGCGCCATGCTGATGTTCGGCGGAGGGGCGGCGCTCGCCGCCTTCGCGGTGCGTCAGACGGAGACCCGCGCGCGGCTCGCGCTGCAGTGCGCGGTCCTCGAGTCGGACGGCTGGGCCGCCGCCGACCACACCGTCCGCCGGGACACCTGCATCGCCAAGGTCCGCGCCGAGTCCCTCCAGACAGGCCTCGCCATCGCGTCGGGCGTGAGCGTCGGCGTGGGCGTCGGCTTCGTGGGGGTGTCCATCAGCCTGGGCGGTCCGGCGACCCCCGCCGCGCCGGACCCCGGTGACTGGGACCCCTGGTCCCGCGATCGGGCGCCGTCGCCCAGCGAGAAACCCAATCCCGCGTCCGGACTCGCGGGGGACGAGGACGAGCCATGAGCACACAGACCACCTCCGGGGCGCTCGCCTTCGCCGCCGTCCTGGGAGCCGCGGGCCTCGCCGGCTGCAACTTCGACGAGGCGACCGAGGCGGCCCAGGCGGAGATCCTCGACCACACCCACGCCGAGCAGAACACCGAGGCGCTCACGGCCGAGCTCACGGCGCTGCGCGCGGAGTTGGACGCGGAGGTCGCGGCGGCGGTGGAGCGGGAGGCCCGCATCAACGCCCTCGAGGTGGCCGTGGGGATGCCGTTCCCGGGGCCGCGGACCGTCAAGGCGCGCCTCGAGGAGCTGGAGGACGCGGGGTACATCACCAGCGAAACCGACCCCGTCGCGTCGGCGGCGGGCTACATCACCGCCGAGACCGATCCCGTCGCCTCCAACGCCGGCTACATCACCGCCGAGACCGACCCGGTGGCGGGGGCGGCGGGCTACATCACGGCCGAGACCGACCCGGTGGCGAGCGCGGCGGGCTACATCACGACGGAGACGGACCCGGTCGCTTCCGCCGCGGGCTACATGCTGAGCACCGACTTCGACATCGACAACGACCCCGAGGCGAGCTCGGCCGTCACGCTCCAGATCACCGACGCGGCCCCGTCCGTGACGGTGACCACGCCGTGGAACGTGGCGGGCTGCCGCTACCTGTACCTCTACGTGCTGGTGGACTACGACTTCACGGGCACCGGCACCGGGAACATCGAGGGACGCCTCCACCTGGACCAGGCCGTCGGGCAGGCCGGGGACGCGCTCTTCCACGCGACGGACGACGACGACGCCGGCTCGGCCATCCTGTCCTCGCGGGTCGTCCTGAGCCGCGACAACCCCTCGGCCGCGACCGCGTCGCTGGGGCTCGACGCCGCGGCCGCCGTCGAGGGCACGCTCACGCTGGACGTGACGATGCTGGGGTGCATCGAGTAGCGACGCCTACCCCGCGAGGTACCCCAGCCCCCGCAGCCGGTCCTCGAGCGCGGCGGTCTCCTCCGCGTCGGGCGCCTGTCCGAGGGGCTCGCGGTGGGGCAGCTCGTCCGTCCAGCCCACGTCGCAGTCCAGGTACTCGGCGGGGACCCCGTCGAGGCGCCGCGGGACCTCGATCCCCAGGAGGGCCAGGGACGTCGGCGTGAGATCGAGGAGGCGCAGCAGCTCGGGCCGCGAGCGAGCGATCCCGGGCCCGGCGGCGACGCACACGCCGTTCATGCGGTGGTTCCCCGAGTGGTTCACGGCGGGGGGCCCGAACACGACGCCCGGGTCCCCGATCTCCCGCCCCGACCGCGTCATCCACCGATAGTCCCGAGGGACGACGACCAGGTCCGGAGCCTCCTCGGCGAGGGCCCCGTGGTACAGCGACTCGCCGCGAAAGACGCTCTGGATGGCGGGACGCCCGTCCGGCGCGCGCAGGGCGAGCAGCCGGTCGGTGATCGCCTGCAGGAGGGTCTCCGCTTCGGGCCCCGGCTCGACGCACCCCCGCGGCTCGCGCCCCCGCAGGTTGAGCCAAACGCAGCCGAACAGCCCCCGGGAGTAGGCCCGCGTCGTCGCCCAGTCGATGTCGCCGAACGTGCAGGGGGGCGCCTCCGTGCCGGGCCGGCGGCGGGACAGCAGCGGCGGCAGCCACTCGAGCAGGCGCTCCCAGGGCGACGTGGCGGGGACGTACGCGCGGTCGACCACGAGCAGACCCATGCCCTCGAGCACGGCGTTGAGGTTGATGTCTCCGTCGAGGTCGCCGAAGCCGTGATCGGAGACGACGAGCACGGTCGCGTCCGGCGCCGCCGCCACGATTCGCCCCAGGGCGTCGTCGAGGAGCCGGTAGGTCTCGCGCACCGCGGGCCCGAACCGCCACTCCTCGCGCTCGGGCGGGCCCCCCGGCCGGGCCGCCTGCCCCCAGAACGCGTGCTGCGCCCGATCCGTCGCGGTGAAGACGGCAACCATCAGGTCCGGCCGCTCCGACGTGAGGACGTCCAGGAAGAGGTCCGTCCGGGCGCGTACGAGGCGGTGCAGCGCGGCCAGGAAGTCGGCCGGGTCGGCGTGCTCGTAGGAGTGGACGTCGATCCGGTACTCGGGGTGCGTCGCCGCGATCCGCTCCGCCAGGGACCGGGGCATCGTCGCGCCCTCGAGCTCCGCGGCGCCGAGCCCCGGCACGAAGATCCCGTCGAAGTCGTCGGCCACGGGGTGGGCCAGGGGGACGTTGAGGACGGCGGCCTTCAGCCCGCACTCCGAGGCGACGTCCCACAGGGTCGCGCCGTGGCGCCGTCGTGCGTTCGTAGGCTCCACCCGGTAGGTGCCGAACACCCGGTGCCCGAAGTCCCAGATGCCGTGACGGCCGGGGTTGAGCCCCGTGAACGCCGACGTCCACGCGGCCGGGGACAGGGGGTGGACCAGCGATCGGAGCGGGCCCCAGCTGCCCCGCCGGGCGAGCGCCGCGAGGTGAGGCAGGGTCCCGTCGGCCATCCAGGGCTCGACGAGCTCCGGGGTCGCGCCGTCCCAGCCGACGATGATCAGCGGGCGGGCGGGGCGATCGGGGTGCGCCCGCCTCACTGCGCGGCCGTCGAGCGCACAGCCCCCCGGTCGAGCCGCGCCGCGAGGTCTTCGAAGAGCTTCTTCGCGGTGGGGCCCATCGCGCGGCCGGCGAGCAGGTCGTGGACCTCGGCGGGGTCCTCGGTCAGGGAGTAGAGCTCCGCTCCCTCGGCCCGCGGGCGGCGCGGCGACGACAGGGGCGCGATGAGCTTCCAATGGTCGGTGCGGACGGCGACGTGGTCGGCCGCGGCCACGTAGATGGCTTCGTGGGGCACCGTCGGCACCCAGCCGTGGATGTAGGGCTCGAGGGACACGCCGGTGCGCAGCTCGCCGTCGGTGTCGCGGACCTCCCGGGGGCGCAGATCGAGCATGTCGAGGAGCGTGGGGGCGAGGTCCGAGGTCTGGACGAGCACGCCGTGGTCCTGCGCGGGCAGCCCGCCCCCGTTCTTGACGCCGAGCACGAACGGCACGCGCAGCTGCGAGTCGTAGGGGCGGTCGGGCGCGCCGGGGTGCTCGCCGAGCTCGAGGCCGCTGGCGCCCACGAGCGCGAGGAGCTGCGGGCGGTCGACGGTGGCGGCCTCGGCCGCGGCCTTGGCGGCCATGCGCAGGGCCCGCAGCCGCAGGCGGTAGCGCTCGCGGAGCACGTACGACTCGGTGGTGTCGGCGTGGAGCGGATCGTCGCCCAGGCCGAGGTGCACGAAGACGAAGCGGGGGCCGTCGCCCTTCTTCCAGAAGGTGCGGATCGCCTCCGCCGGGAGCCCCGCGCCGCCCACGCGGGCCACCGAGTCGAAGCTCGCCCCCGCCGTCGTGGCCACCTCGCCCTCGTCGTCGATCAGCAGGGAGCGCCAGCCCTTCGCGCGCAGCGACGTGGCCAGGCCCCCCGGACCGAGGGGGCGATGCAGGTCGATCCGGAGGTCGCCGTCGAGCACCGAGAGCGCCGAGCGGGTCCCGTTGTTCGAGGGCGCGAAGGCGTTCCCGAAGACGATCGTGTCCTCGGGCGCGAGCCCGACCTCGGCGGCGAGGACCTCCGGGTCCACGGCGTCCGCGCGCAGGCCCGACAAGTGCAGGACGACGATGTCGGGTCGCAGGGGCGTGCGCGCCGGATCGACGCGGCGGGTCGACGCCCGGACGGCCACGATCGCGATCAGCGCCCCGATCAGGACCGCGACGGTGAGGCGATACCCGAGGGCGCCGGAGGTCGCGGAGCCGGGCGCTTCGGAGGGGGGCTGCACGGGCGCAAGGTAGCATTCAGGGGTGAGCGACCGCCCCACCCGCACCCTGTCGATCGCGGACTCTCCGGGCCCGCCGCCGCCCCTGGCGGGAGCGCTCTCGGCGTGGTGGCGGCGCGCCGGAGACGCCGTCCGGATCGTGCGCGGACGCGCCGAGGCGGAGGACCTGTGGGTCCACCTGGAGGACGGGGCGCCCGCGCTCCGCCTCGACCACGCGGCGACGGACCTCCACTTCTTCGGTCCGGGCGTCGAGGACCCGGCGGCGCGCGACGCCGTCCGACGGTGGCACCCCGGGGCGGAGATCGTGCGCGGGGACCCCGAGCCGGGGATGTGCGACGTCGCCGCCCTCCCGATCACGACCTGGGCGGGCTTCGAGCCGCTCGGCGGGGCGTTTCGGCTGCTCGCGTCCCGGGGTCCGCGTCCGCGTCCGCTCGCCCACGTCGTGCGCGAGATCGTCTACCTCGTGGAGACCCACGCCGCCGGACACCTGCTCTTCGACGACGCCGACCTGGGCGCCTTCCCGGGCTGGATCGACGCCTTCGAGGGCGAGCTGCGGCACCTGCCCTGGGACCTCACGTGGGAGGCGAACGTGGGCGGGGACCGCGTGCACGGCCGCACCCGGCGCGGGCGGCTACCCTGAGGGGCGTGCCGATGCTCGCCGAGGTCTCCGAGCTGCCCCCGCGGCTCCAGCTGGAGGTCACGAACCGCTGCGCCCTGGGGTGCGCGTCGTGCGCGCGCCATCACTGGGATCCCGCGGTCAACCCCGTCGGCGACCTCACCGAGGAGCTGCTGACGGCGCTGACCCCGCTCCTGGAGGGCGCCGTGGAGGTCACGCTCGGCGGCTACGGGGACCCCACCGAGAGCGACATGCTGCTCCCCGCCCTGAGGGCCGCGAAGGCCGCGGGCTGCTCGGTCCGCATGATCACCGGCGGCGCGAAGCTCACCGAGCGGCTCGTGGGGGAGCTCGCCGCCGCGGGGCTCGACCGCCTCGTCCTGTCCATGGACGGAGCCGCGGACGCGACGCTCAAGGCGCTGCGGGGCGTGCCGCTGCGCGCCTACCTGAAGTGGATCCGGGCGGCCGCCGCGGCCCGGGGCGACGGTCTGCGGCCCCTCGTGCAGCTCAACGTGGTGGCCCAGTGGGCGAACCTGGACGAGCTCGTCGCGCTCGTGCAGCTCGCCCACGCCGAGGACGCGGCGGGTATCCACGTCTTCCACCTCAAGGCCTACACCCCGGCGACGGAGGATCGCTGCCTCCTCACCGATCCCGCCCGCGCCCGCCCGGCGTTCGAGGCCGCCGCCCGTCGGGCCGCCGACCTGGGTGTGTTCCTGGCGCTCCCTCCCCTGGACCCCGCTCCGATCGTGTGTACGCAGCCCTTCGAGCACGTCTTCGTCCGCCACGACGGGGCCGTTCGGGGCTGCTGCTCCGCCCTCTTCGACCCGCCCCTGCACGGGCTCGTGGCGGGCCGGATCGACGGGTCGACCACCCGGGACGACGTCGCCGCGATCTGGCGCGCGCCGGTCCTGGAGCAGTACCGCGCCGCGGTTCGAGCCGACGACGAAGACGCTCTCCCCGGACCGTGCCGCTCGTGCGCGTTCCGCGTCCCCACGGTCGCCGCGCACCGGCGCCCCCTGAAGGTCGTGGCATGAACGACGTCGCGCGTTCGCTGCCGCCCCCCGCCACCGGCTTCCGTCGGGCGTGGCGCCTGTTCGTGCACCTCACCTGGTGGGACCTCGTCTCGCACTACTTCGGCTCGTGGGTGGGCCTGCTGTGGAACGTGCTCCTGCCGGGGTTCGTCGTCGTCGTGTACCTGCTCGTTTTCGAGCTGACGCCGGGCTTCCGGTTCGGCGGACACGAGTCCGTCGGCGGGTACGGCATCAACCTGGTGGTGGGGCTGATCCCGTGGCTGCTGTTCCAGGAGGCGGTCGCCCGGGCCTCGAACGCGTACGTCGAGCAGCGTCACGTCCTCACGCAGATCCCCATCCCCGCCGCCCTCTTCCCGCTGGCCTACGTCGGCTCGGCGCTGCTGCGGCACGTCGCCGTGCTCGTGATCTTCGTCGTGATCCTCGCCTTCGTGGGCATCCCGCCGACCACCTGGTGGTTCGGGATCGTCGCCGTCCTCCCCCTGCTCCTCGTGGTGTCCGCGGGCGGGGCGATGGTCACGGCCTGCCTCACGGTCGGCCACCGCGACGTCGCCCCCACCGTCGGCGCCGCGATGCTGCCGCTCTTCTTCGCCACCCCCGTCATCTATCCTCCCCACATCGTCCCCGAGCCCCTCCGCGTCGTCATGGACCTCAACCCCCTCTCGCCGATCGTGGTCGCGTACCGCGATCTGCTGGTCGTGGGGCGCCTCCCCGAGCCGGGCGGTCTGCTCTACGCGACGGCGGTGGGGCTGGTCCTGCTCGCGCTCGGGGCCGTGATGGTGAGGCGGCTCGGCCCCGAGCTGGCGGAGCGCATGTGACCGGGCTCGTCGTCCACGACCTGTGGAAGCGCTTCCGCCTCAAGCCGGGGGCGGATCGAGCGACAGCGGAGCACTGGGCGCTGCAGGGCGTGCACTTCGCGCTGCCCGAGGGCGGGGCGCTGGGCGTCATCGGGGCCAACGGCTCGGGCAAGTCGACCCTGCTGCAGATCGTCGCCGGGGTGCTCCGGGCGACCCGGGGGTCGGTGGAGTCGAGCGGGCGACGCATCGCGATCCTGAACCCCACGGCGGGCTTCCACCCGGACCTCACGGGCCGCGCGAACATCCGCATGCTCGCGTCGCTGTACGGCCTCACGGGTCGTGAGATCGAGGGCAAGGTGCCCGCCATCGTCGAGTTCTCGGGGCTCGAGGACTACATCGACCAGCCGCTGCGCACGTACTCGGCGGGGATGATGATCCGCCTCGGCTTCAGCACCGCGAGCCACCTGGAGCCGGACCTCCTGATCGTCGACGAGGTCCTCTCCGCGGGGGATCTGGCGTTCCAGCGCAAGTCCCAGGGGATGGCCCGCAAGCTGCGCGATCAGGGCACCACGCTGCTCATCTCCACCCACGCCCTGGGCGACCTCGCGACCCTGTGCGATCGCCTGATGCTGCTGGAGCGCGGCGCGGTCGTGGCCGAGGGGCGCGCCGAGGAGGTCGTGGCCGCGTACATGCAGCGCGTCGACGAAGCGGGCGGACGGATCGAAGCGGGGGGGCCGCAGGTGGCCGGGGCCCGCGCCGTGCGACCGACGGCGGAGGTGGAGATCCGTCGGATCGTCGTGAACGGGCGAGAGAACCCCGGCGACGTGCAGCTCACCGTCGGCGATCCGCTGGAGATCACGATCGAGTACGAGGCGCACCACCCCGTGGACGACGCGCTGTTCCGCGTGCAGTTCTTCCGCAACGACGGCCTCTTCGTGCACGGCCAGAACACGGAGCGCGCGGGTCTGCACCCGGGCCTCGCGGAGGGGCGCGGGCGGGCGACGATCCGGTACGAGCGGTTCGGCCTGCTGGCGGGCGACTACTACGTATCCCTGGGCGTGTGGCCGGACGAATACCGCTCCTATACGACGGGCGAGGCGTACGACCACCGCCCCAGCGCCTGCATCCTCCACGTCGAGGCGCCGCGGTCGGCGGGCGCGGGCGTGGCGGGCTTCCCGTGCACCTGGGACGTGGACGGGCGCACGGCCGACGATCGCGGCCCCCGCCCGGTCCTGGCCCCGGGCGCGGCGGCGGCCCCGTGAAGAAGCGCGTCCTCATCGTCTCGTCGTGCGCCCCGCCCCTGCCGGGTCGGCCGGTGACGGGGGGGGGCCTGCGCACGGCCCAGCTCGCAGCGGCGGCGGAGGCCGCGGGGCAGGCCGTGACGCTGATGATCGAGCGCGCCGCCCTGGGCGACGACCCCCCGCCCGTCCTCGCGGAGGCCGCCTTCGACCCCCCGGGCCTCGCCGACGCGATCGCGGCCCGTCGCCCGGACGTCGTGGTCCTGGAGCAGTGGGCCCTGGCGGCGTCGATCGGGCGTGTGGCGGACGAGATCCCGGTGGTCGTGGACCTGCACGGCTCCCTGCTCCTCGAGAACGTCTACCGGCGCGGCGGGCTCGACCTGACGATGGACGCGGGCACGAAGATCGAGTGCCTGCGCCGCGCCGACCTCGTGCTGGTACCGGCGCTCGTGCAGGTCCACCACTTCGCGTCGTGGCTCACCGTCGCCGGCTTCGACCCCCGCCGGCTGCCCCTGCGCGTGATGCCGCTGGCGCTGCCCGGCAAGCCGCCCTCGGCGCGCCGCGCGAAGTCGCCGAAGCTCGCGCTGATCTACGGCGGAGCGCGGTGGCCCTGGATCGACTCGCTCGCCGCGCTGACGACGTCGGCGGACGCGATCGAGGCCCTCTCCGGCGCGACCCTGGACGTGCACACGTACGCGCCGCCGCGACACGGCATGGCCTTCGACGAGGCGCTCGGCACGTGGACCGACGTCGACGCGGCCCTGGCCGGACGAGAGCGCATCACCTCCCACGCCGGCACCGACCACGCGACGTGGCGGGCGGCGCTGAAGCGGGCGACCGTGGCCCTGGACGTATGGGAGCCGAACCCCGAGCGGACGCTCGCCGCCACCACCCGCACGATCGAGTTCCTGTGGGCGGGCCTGCCGGTCATCACGGTCGAGGGGGCGGCCTGGTCCGAGGAGCTCGTCGCGTCGGGGGCGGGCTGGACCGTGCCCGCGGGGCCGCGGGGGGACGACGCCCTCCGCTCGCTGCTCGAGGGGCTGCACGCGGATCCCTCCCGGGTCGCGGCGGCGAGCCGGTCGGCGACTGCGCTGGTGAAGGACCGGCACGCCCCGGCGGAGGCCGCGCGGGCCCTCACGGACTTCATCGCCGCGCCGTCGCGTCCCCCGCGGGCGTCGGCTTCGCTGGTGGAGGCGATGGTCGCCGTCCGCGAGGCCCACATGGACGACGCGCTGCGGTCGCTGAAGGACGCCCACCGCGCGGAGCACGATCGGCTGGTGACGGCCCACCGGGACGAGGTCGAGGCGCTGCGATCGGAGCACCGCGCCGAGGTGGACGCGCTGTCGACGTCGGCCCGGGCGGAGACCCGGCGGATCACGGCCGCCCACGACGAGCACACGGCGCGCGTCGCCGCGGAGCGTCGCGCCGAGATCGAGCGGCTCTCCGCCTCCACGGCGTCGGAGCTGGTGGCCCGCGACGAGCGTCACCGCACGGAGATCGAGGCGGTGGTCGCGGACTGGCAGGCGCGGCACGAGAAGACGGAGCAGAAGCGGCGCAAGGACCGGGACAAGGCCCTCGAGGCGCGCACGCGGCTGGAGGTCGAGCTGCGGGCCGAGCAGGCGCGCGGGCAGGTCCTCACCGAGGAGATCGAGCGGCTCCGGTCCGGGGTCGCGATGGTCGTGGGCCGCAGGCTCAAGGACCTGCTGCTCCGAGGGCGGGGGCCGAGCGCGGGGGCGCTGCCCGGACGCCTGGGGCCCGGCGCGCGCCTGGCGAAGCTCTTCGCCGAGCACGCCGTCGATCGCGACGCCTAGGCGGGCGCCCCGGCAAGAACCGGCCCGGTTCGGTGAAACGCCCGAGTTCTTGCCGCAGACCCGGCAAGAACCGGCCTGGTTCGTTGAAACGCCCGAGTTGTTGCCGCAAACCCGGCAAGAACCGGCCCGGTTCGTTGAAACGCCCGAGTTGTTGCCGCCTGCCGGGATCGGTCTCGGGACCCACCGAGGAGCCGACCCGCCTGGAGGGTCGCCCCGCGCGGCGTCAGGGAGCGAGCGCAGCGAGCGGAGCCGCGGTGGGGCGAGCCGTCCAGGTTCGAAGGGAGGCGTTCTTGCCGCAAACGCCCGGCAGGAGGGTCGCCCCGCGTCGCTAGACCGGGAGCAGCGGGAGCGCCACCCCGGCGACCTGCTTCACCACGCCCAGGACCTCGACGACGGCCTCGAGGGCCGCCTTGAGCTGATCGAGGTCCTTGGTAGTGGCCTTGAGCTGCTCGTTGAGGGGGCCGAGGAGGGCGCTCGCTTCGGCGTAGGCGGGGGTCGAGTCGTCGATCTCGGCGTCCACGAGCACGTCGAGGAGGTCGTCGAGCGCCTTGCGCTGTGCGTTCAGCTCCGGCCGACGCGGGTCGCTCAGCGACAGGTCGAACCGGATCAGGTCGAGGTTGGTCAGCGCGTCGCCGACGGCCTGAATGAGCTCGACACGGGTCATTCGATCTCCGTGACACCGGTGGGCGCGGTGGCGTGCAGGGCCGAGACGAGCTGGTAGGTCGCGTTGCCCAGGGCGTAGACGGCGGTCCCGGCCTCCACCAGCGCCTCCTTCTTGTGCCCGCTCTCGATGTAGGCGCGCAGCTTCTCGTGCGCGACCGCCAGCGCCTTGGGGGCGGCCTCGGGCGAGATCCGGCTCCAGAGGCGCAGGGCGTCGTCGGCGGCCACGACCCGCTCGGTGAGCTCGATGACCTGCAGGAGCGCGGACGGGTCGGTCTTCGCGGCCTCGACCGTGTGCTTCAGGGCGGTATTGAGCAGGTTGCGACGCTCCCCCAGCCACGCCTCGCGGTCCGCGTGCAACGCCCGGAGGTCGGTGCTCAGCGCCTCGGCGAACAGGGCCACGGCGTCTTCGCCGCCCCCGATCGCGCCGTCCAGGGCGTTGCGGACGGCCACGTCGAGGGCCGCTCGGAGCGCGGCGGACGCGAGGGCGGAGATCGGGTCCGCGAGGCCCGCGAAGGGGTTCTCGCCGCCCACCGCGTCCGACGTCATCACCACGGAGACGAGGTCGTCGGCGGCCGAGCCCAGCGACTTCGCGGCGGCGGCGGCTTCACCCGGCGTCTCGGCCGTCGCCAGCGCCATCAGGAGCTTTCCGTACAGCGACAGCGCGGCCAGGGCCTTCGTGCGGACGAGCCGCTGCTCGTCGGTGAAGCGCCCCTGCGTGCTCAGCGCCGCCGCGGGCGGGGACGCCATGCTCGCCAGGTCCTCGAAGCCCCCGTATCCCTCGAACACGGCCTGCTCGCGCGCCTGGACGTCGGTCACCGCGAGCTGCGCGCGCAGGGCCTCGGACACCGTGACGGTGGACGTGGCGAACCGAGAGACGGCGTTGCGATAGCCGGGGGTGACGCACCCCGAGCCCAGGAGCACGAGGCAGAGGACGACGAACAGGGACCCCCGGCGCATGGGGGAGTCCTAGCAGGAAGGGGCGCCGGGATCAGGCGGAGCGGCTACTCGGGGCCTTCCCAGGTCGCGCAGAGGCCGCCGAAGCAGGCCTCGACGGGGGAGCCGTTGTCGGCGTGGACCGTCTGCGTGGTCCCGCCGGTGGACCACTGCGGGGTGAGTCCGTGCACGACGCGACCTTCGTCCGTGGTGGCGACGACCGACAGCAGGGACGCGTCGGCTTCGCCGTGCTTCTCGGGCATGGCGAGGATGTGCAGGTCCGCCAGCTCGTCCTCGTCGACCGCCAGCACCTCGATCTCGCGGGAGACGCCGTCGCCCAGGTCCATCGTGACGCTGCCGCTCTCGGTGATCTCGACGGTGAGCATCGTGCCCCAGGCCTCGAGGCCCCAGTCGTCGTTCCACGTGGTGAGGTCCGTGTCCCAGCTCACGTCCACGGTGCCCACGAGCGGGTTGCCGTCGGCGTCCAGGGGCGCGGGGGTCAGGGTCACGGTCGAGCCTTCGAGGAGCGCGGGGGTGCTCTCGCGGTCGAAGACGAAGTCGGCGAACTCGGGGCAGTCGTCGAGGGCGACGCCCAGGGCCACGTCGTCCACCTCGCGGGCGGCCGTGCTCACGCGCCCCCGCTCGATGCCCCAGCCGTCGGCCACGACGATGTCGAACTCGCCTTCGCGCTCGACGGTGCCGTAGTTGTAGCGGTACTCGCCCATGCCCGGGAACAGGGACGGGACGGCGAATCCGCCGTACATCGGGTCGGTGTTCTCGACGACGACGGGGTCGCCCTCGTTCTCGAAGATCACCTCGTTGGTGCCGAGCATGATCCCCGTGGCGGAGATGCCGATGTCGCTGCCGACGGCCCAGTCCCGGTCGTCGAGGACGTGCCCCCCGCTCGTCTTGAGCTCGAGGGAGGACTGTCCGGCGGCGCCGGTGCAGGCGGCGCCGAGGGCCGCGATGGAGAGGGGGAGGAAGAAACGAACGGCTCGAAGCATGGAAGCGAGTCTCCGGGGACAAGCGAGGGGGTGCCCTCGAACATCTTTGCAGGATCGAGGCCGGCTGCGGGGGGCGAAACGGGTCGATGTCGCCGCCGGAACGATCCGCTGTCAGAATCAACCCCCGTGCGCGTCCTGATGGTCCATCCCCACGACATCCACTCGCCGGTGGAGCCGTGGACCATTCGCATCACCTCGCTCGCCCGTCGCCTTGCGGCTCGGGGCCACGAGATCAAGCTGGTGCATCACCTCGCGGATCCCCGCGTCCTCCCCGAGGACGTGCGCGGGCGGCAGGAGTTCCCCTTCGAGACCATCCCGTGGATCCGCCACATGGGGCTGGGTCTGCGCAAGTCGCGCGCGATGGCCGAGCTCGCGGGCTGGGCGGACCTCGTACACGTGCAGAAGGCGCTGGGCCACGCGGCCCTGCCGTCGGCGGTCGCGGCCTTCTGGAACCGCATCCCCCTGCACTACGACTGGGACGACTGGGAGGCGCAGATCTACGCCGACGCCGTCGGCTCGCGCGACGCCCACTGGCGACGCATCCACCGGTTCGAGGTGGGGCTGGCGAAGATCGCGGACACCGTGTCCGTCGCGTCGGCGGCGCTGCGCGACCAGGCGACCGCCCTCGGCGTGCGCGACGAGGACCTCTTCGACGCGCCGGTCGGCGCGGACCTGGAGCGGTTCCGGGCGGGCGGCGACGGCGAGGCCCTGCGCGCCGAGCTGGGCCTGGACGGGCCGATCGCGCTCTACCTCGGTCAGCTGGCGGGGGCCCACGCGGCGCCGCTGTTCCTCGACGCGGCCGCCCTCGTCCTGCAGCGCGTGCCGGACGCGGGGTTCGTCGTCGTGGGCGGCGGGCGCACGCTCGCCGAGGTCCGGGCCCACGCCGCCCGCCTGGGCATCGCGCAGCGAGTCCGCTTCACCGGGGCCGTGCCCCACGCCGCCGTCGCCGACTACCTGGACGTCGCCGACGTGGCGGTCGCGACCCTCCCGAACACGGAGCAGGCGGCCACGAAGTCGCCGCTGAAGATCGTCGAGTACATGGCCGCGGGGAAGGCGATCGTGGCCTCGCGGGTGGGCGAGGCCGTGCGCTTCCTGGACGACGGCCGGGTCGGTCGCCTCGTGCCCCCCGGCGACGCCGACGCGCTCGCCGACGGCATCGAGGGGCTCCTCGCCGACCCGTACCTGCGCGACGAGCTCGGCGTGGGTGCCCGCGAGCACCTGCGCGACCGCTTCACGTGGGACCACACGGCCGACCGCATCGAGCGGGCCTGGGAGCGGGCGCGGACCAAGCGGGGGCTCGACCCGCGCGGCCGACCCCCGTCGCGAGGTCTGGGCCCCGACGGCCGCGGCGTCGCCCCCGGCGCGACGGTCCCCCAGTCCACGATCGCGCCGCCTCCCCCGCCGCCGCTGAACCGGGCCACCGTCCGTCGCCTCGCCGAGGCGACCCCCGATCGCCTCCGGGAGGCCCTGCGCGGCCGCCTGGACATGGCGGGCGTCTTCCACGGCGAGGCCGCGTTCACGGGCCCCTACACGATCCAGCTGGACGTCACCAACCGCTGCAACAACGACTGCATCGCCTGCTGGCTGCACTCGCCCCTGCTGCGCAAGTCGGGCCCCAACGCCAAGGACCTGCGCGCGCAGCTCCGGTTCGACGTCGTGGCCCAGCTGCTCGACGACGCCGCCACGCTGGGCACGCGGGACATCTACATGGCGGGCGGGGGCGACCCGATCGTGTACCCGTGGCTGCGGGAGACGGTAGAGCGGGCGAAGTCCCACGGGATGACCGTCGCCATCAATACGAACTTCGCGCTCGCCAACGACGACTGGTGCGACTGGGCCTGCGACGTGGGCCTCGACGACATCACGATCTCGGTGTGGGCCGGGTCCCCCGAGACGTACGACGCGACACACCCGAACAAGAAGCCGAGGGACTTCGACAAGCTGAAGAAGCAGGTCGCGTACCTCAACCGGCGCAAGCGGGAGGTCGGCCGCGGTCCGACGGTCAAGGTCTATCACGTGGTCAGCAAGCTCAACGCCCACGAGTTCGACGCCATGTACCGGTTCGTCGAGGAGACCGGCAGCGACGCCGTGGAGTTCACCGTCGTGGACACCGTGCCCGGCAAGACCGACGTCCTGCTCTTCGACGACGCGGCCCGGGCCCGCCTGCTCGACCAGTCGCTCGCGCTGCAGCGGCGGCTCGAGGCGTCGGGCGACGCGGACCGCCTCTTCGGCTTCGACCACTGGCTGCGGCGGCTGCGCACCGAGGACGTGGTCGACGGCCGGGGCGACGTTTCGATCGTGCACACCTTCCCGTGCACCATCGGCTGGACGTTCCTGCGCGTCATGCCCGACGGCAAGGTCGCCAGCTGCCTCAAGTCGCACCGCATCCCCATCGGCAACATCAACGAGCAGCGCCTGCCCGAGCTGTGGAACAACCACCAGCAGCGCGAGTTCCGGCGCCGCACGAACGTGCTCGAGAAGCGCGACCCGTGGTTCAGCAATATCGGCAACGACCCCGGGGTCGCCTGCGGCTGCGAGAAGTCCTGCGACGACCTCGGCCGCAACCTCGCCATGAACGACCGACTCAAGACGCTCGGTCGCCACGAGAAGAAGCTCCTCGCCCACGCGGCCGGGCGCCTGCCCGTCATTCCGTCGTGAGCAGCTCCCACTCGGCGTTCTTCATCAGCGTCCGCACGCGCGGCGACTTCCCGAGCTCCTCGCGCAGCCTGCGGTAGTGAGCGATCTCCGCGGCGCGTTCGGGGTGCGAGGGGTCCCCCCCGATTCGCAGCAACACCCAGTCCGCGCCGAGTGATCGGGGGACGTCGAGGCGTTCGTCCAGGGGCGTCGGGGGGGCGATGAACGTCCGCCAAGCGGCTGCCTTGGCCGCGAACCCGGGGGTGTGTCGACTGTGCCCGACCACCGCTCGCAGCCTCGTGTAGGCGGGGACGAGCATGCCGATGCGCGCGTCGCACAGGACCGCGTGGTCGGCGCCGAGCTCTGTCTCGGCCGTGCGCAGCAGGTCCACGAGGGCGGCGGACGGGTAGTAGACGTCGCGGTCGACGGGGCCGGCGCCGCGCAGGTAGCGGAGGTTGTCGGCGAGGTTGAGGGGCGTGCCCAGGGCGCACACGGCGACGCCCACGGCGATCAGGGCGGGGCGACGGCGGCCCAGCCACAGCATGGCGGCGAGGGCGACGGGGATGGTCAGCACCAGCCCGAGGCGTCGCTGGACGTCGAACGGCAGGTAGGGGAGCACGAGGTGGGTGCCCAGCAGCAGCGTCGCCGCGACCTCCGCCTCGTACCGCTCCGCTTCGCCGCTGCGCAGCGCGCCGAGCCCGTCCGCGAGGGTCGGCAGCGCGAGCAGCAGGGGCACGCCCAGGCCCAGCGCGAGGAGCACGGGCGACGGGGACGCCTGCACCAGCGACTCGGCGAGGACGCGCGCCCACGCCGGGTCGGACCGCAGCAGCGCCGCCACCGCCCCGACGGCGGGGACCGTCACCGCGATCAGGGCCCCGAGGCCGATCGCCACCCGCCGCCGGTCGCCCCGCGCGGCCCCGTGGGCGACCCCGAGCGCGGCGCTCCAGGACAGCAGGATCGCCACGTCCGGGGGGTGCTCTACGGCCAGCAGGAGCCCGGGGACCAGGGCCTTCCACAGCGCGCCCTCCCCGCGCCACCACCGCACGACCGCGGTCGCCGACAGCAGCAGGAGGACCACCGCGAACAGCAGGTGGGGCAGGAACGTCAGCAGCTGGCCGAGGTACACGTCCGTCCACCAGTGCCCCACGGGGAAGCCCGGGACGTCCCCCGCGGCCGCGTCCCGGCGCACCCCCGCCGCGTACAGGACCACCCCCAGGCCCGACGTGGTCGCCGCGAGCACCACCGCCGCCAGGCGCGGGCGGAGGGCGGGCCACAGGGCGAAGAAGCGGTCGAGGGACAGCAGGCACGCGAAGCCGAGCACCCAGCGCGAGGCCTCGTAGACGAGGCGGGGGTCGAGCGAGAGGAGCCCGGCGACCTTGCCCAGGACCACGAACAGCGGCCGCAGGACCACGGCGCCCGTCGGCTCGGCGGTGTAGCGGTTGGTGAGCAGCCAGTCGCCGGCCGCCGCGTCGTGCATCCAGGCGATGTACTGGTGCTGGTCGGACGGGAGGAGAAGGAAGCCGCTGAAGAGCTCGCCGGCCCGGGCGCCGCTCGCCGCGAGGAAGCCCGGCACCGCCGCGGCCGCCACGAGGACGCCGGCCACGATCATCAGCCCGCGACCGGGGGTCGTCTCCTCGGGGTCCGCCACGACCGCCAGCGTATCAACGTGGCAAAGTCCGGGGCGATGACGAGCCCCCGTTTCGGACCCGCGGCCGTCGTCGCCGCCTTCCTCCTGGGCGGCCTGCTCTGGCACTCCTCGTTCCCGTTCCTGCTCGGCGTCGACGGCTTCTATCACCTCGCCCAGACCCGCCTGCTGCTCGAAGAGGGGCTCGGCGCGGCCATGCCCTGGATGCGCTTCTCGGTGTTCGAGAACGGCTGGGTCGACCACCACCTCGGCTACCACGTCGCCCTAGTGCCCTTCGTGGCGTGGCCCGGCGGCATCGTGGGGGGCAAGCTCGCCGCGGGGCTGTTCGCGGGCGCCGCCGTGGGCGCGCTCTTCCTCGCCCTGCGCGCCCTGCGCGTGCCCCACCCGGCGCTCCTGGCGCTCGTCCCGATCGCCGCGTCCTGGGGGTTCGTCTTCCGCCTGGGCATGGTCCGCGCGATCTCGCTGTCGACCGTCCTCCTGTGCGCCGGCCTCGTCCTCGCGATCCGCGGACGGGACCGCGCCCTCTTCTTCGTCGCCGCGGCCTACGCGTTCAGCTACCACCTGTCCGCGCTCGTGCTCCCGATCGCCCTCGGGGCCTGGCTCGCCCGGCGTCTGTTCGGGGCCGACGCGGGCGACGACGGCCCCACGTGGCGGACCCCCGCGGCCGCCGCCCCCCGGGGCGGGGGGGGCGCCGCGCGCCCCCCGCCCCCCCCGCGGCCCGGGGGGGTGTTGTTGCAGCCCGTCGG
>CAZEKB010000023.1:0-72288 GCA_964512225.1 uncultured Rickettsiales bacterium
GTTGTCGTCTGCGAAGTCGGGGTGAACGCCTCGTTCCCCCCGGTTTCGCAGTGGTTGTCGTCTGCGAAGTCGGGGTGAACGCCTCGTTCCCCCCGGTTTCGCAGTGGTTGTCGTCTGCGAAGTCGGGGTGAACGCCTCGTTCCCCCCGGTTTCGCAGTGGTCATCGTCTGCGAAGTCGGGGTGAACGCCTCGTTCCCCCCGGTTTCGCAGACCGGCTGACGGGTTCGCGGCGACAGCTCGGCGCCGGTCGCGACCTCCTAGAACCGGGCCGCGACTCCGAAGATCGCTCCGTCGTCCGCGGGCGCCGCCCAGGGGACCGGTCGGATCGGGACCGCGGTGGTACCGCGGATGTGCCTCTTGACCATGGTGGCGGCGGCCCGGGTGGTCAGGTCGATGTCGCTGCACAGCAGCACGAAGCCGACGATGAGGGTGGGGATCGACGCGATCCCGAACGGCGCCGCCATCTCGGGGGTCTCGAAGCTCTGCCAGTCGAGGGCGATCATGAAGAGCCCGAGCCCGATCGAGTAGCTGACGCCGCCCGCGATCGCGAACTCGATGTTGGTGTCGAAGGAGCCCCCGGCCTCGAGCAGCGCCTCGTGAGCGAACAGCGAGCCGAGGACGCCCGACGGGATGAACGCGCCCATGAGCAGCACGCCCGTGTTGCGGGCCGGCTCGAAGCCCTCGAACCCGACGATGATCGAGTACGGCGTCGCCATGGACGCGATGCCGACGCCCGCGGTGAAGAACGGGATCCCCGTGCCCAGCCCGATGCCCCGGGCGGGCTTGCGCCACAGCTCCACCCGGGGGTCCTTGCCCCGACGCGTCGCCTTCGTGCGAGCCCTCTGCCAGCGTCGCCGCTCCGCCTCCATCTCGGCGTCGAGCCGCTCGCGCTCGCGCTCCTCCGCTGTCTTCTCGGGGGGCGCGGGAGGCGCGGCCTCGGGAGGCGGGCCCACCGGCGCGGCGATGGCGCGCACGTACCGGATGTCGCCGAAGGGCACCTCGATCACGGCCCCGTCGGCGGTGCGCACCCGGAGCCCCGAGTCGGTCTCTCCCACCACCACCACCTCGAGCACCTCCCCGGACTTGAGGTGGATCTCCCGGGTCGGTTCCTCGGCGGCGGCTCCGGCGGGGATGAGGAGGACGGCGAGGAGCGCGACGACGAGCAGCAGGGCGGGGCGCATGGTCGGCATTCAAGCAGGCGGCGTGCCGGCGAGGGAGGCGTCGAGCCGTCGGCTCGGTGGACGGCGGAGACGGGGCGGACGTAGGTTCGCGGGGTGACAGGACCGCGCGTCGCGATGCTCGACCCGTCCGGGTTCACGCTGCCGTACGACCGCGCGCTGTGCCGCGGCCTCGTGGCGGCGGGCGCGGAGGTGGTCCTCTACACCCGGCCCGCCCGCCCCGGCGAGGCCCCCGGCGACCCCTTCGACGCCGTGCACTTCCACCACGCCGGAGAGTCTCGCCTCGGGCGCCGCCTGCCGGACCGCCTCCGCCTGGCGGTCAAGGGACTCGAGTACGGCGTCGACGCGGCGCGCCTCGTGGCCGCGCTGGCGGCCGATCCCCCCGACGTCGTGCACCTCCAGTGGATGCCGGTGCCGCTGCTGGACCGGGCCTTCGTGGCCGCCCTGAAGTCCGTCGCTCCGGTCGTCGCCACGGTCCACGACACCACGCCGTTCCGGGGCAGCCCGAGCTCCCGGCTGCAGGAGGTGGGCTGGGACGCCGCCCTGAAGTCCGTCGACCGCCTCATCGTGCACACGGAGGGGGGTCGGGACGTGCTGGAGCAGCGTGGGTTCGACCCGGCGAGGATCGTCCGGATCGACCACGGTCGGCTCGATCCCGGACCGATCGAGCGCACGCCCCGGGGGATCGAGCTGCGGCTCCTGCTGTTCGGCGCCCTCAAGCCCTACAAGGGGATCGACGTCGCGGTGGCGGCCGTGCGCGCGCTGCACGCCGACGGCGTCCCCGTACGGCTCCGGGTCGTGGGCGCGCCGCGCATGGAGGTCCCCTCGCCGGGCGCGCCCGACGGCGCGGTCGAGTGGGACCTGCGCCGGGTGCCCGACGCGGAGGTGCCCGACGTGCTCGGCTGGGCCGACGTCCACGTGTTTCCGTACCACCACGTGGACGCGTCGGGGGCGCTCCTCACCGTCCTGGGGCGGGGCGCGCCCGTGCTGGCCTCCGCCGTGGGCGGCCCCCGGGAGCTGCTCACGGACGGCGTCGACGCCGCGCTGGTGCCCCCCGGCGACGTGAGCGCCCTGGCGGCCGCGATCGAGCTGATGTTCCTGGACGCCCACCGGGAGCGCCTGGCGGTGGGGGGCGCGGCCACGGCCGAGGCCTTGCCGAGCTGGGAGGAGATCGCCCGGGCGACCCTGAACGCCTACCCGATCGGGGTCATTCGGTGACGCCCCGGTAGTTGCGCCGGTAGTACAGCAGCGGGTCGCCGTCGAAGGTCTCGGCCTGGATCACGCGGCCCACCACGATCGTGTGGTCCCCCTGGGGGAGCCGGTCCTGCAGCTCGCACACGATGGTCGCCAGGGCCCCCGCGATGACGGGCTGCCCCGACGGGGTCCACCGCCCCTCGACCTCGGTGAAGTCGGTGGTGGCGGGCCGGTTCGCGCGGGCGAAGTAGTTGGACGCCGCCTCCTGCTCCCGGGACAGGATGCTGACGGCGAAGCCCTCGGCGTCCGCGATCATCGACGGCAGCTTGTTCTCGTTCTTGAGGCACACGAGGATGAGCGGGGGGTCGAGCGAGAGCGACGAGAAGCTCGACACGGTGAGGCCGTAGAGCTTGCCGCCGGAGTTCGTCGTGACGACGGAGACGCCCGACGCCCAGGAGCCGAGGGCGGCCTTGAAATCGTCGGTGAGGGACATGCCCGGAGTTTGTGGGGCGGGCCCTGCGCGTGCAAGGCGACGGGTTCGTTCGTGCGATGATGACCGCATGGCGGGACCGCGCTCGGAGCCGCCCACCCGCCCGTCGTTCGGGGACGGCGCGCGGGAGCGGGGCGGCGTCATCCTGGTCGTCGACGACGACCCGAGCCTGCGTCGGATGGTGCGCACGTCGCTGGACCGCGCGGGGCACCAGGTCATCGAGGCCGCGGGGGGTCGCGAGGCGATCGACACCCTCGAGCAGGAGAAGGTGGACCTGATCCTCCTGGACGTGACCATGCCCGACGTGGACGGCATCGAGGTGTGCACCGAGATCCGGCGCACGCGGGGCTCGTTGGAGCTCCCGATCATCTTCCTGACGGGCAGCGACGACCGCAATACGCGGCTGTGGTGCAAGGCCGTGGGCGGCGACGAGTTCCTGGGCAAGCCGCTCGACGAGGCCGAGCTGCTGATCCGCGTGGGCAACCTGCTGCGGATGCGCCGCCTGCACCGTCGGCTCAAGCGGACGAACGCGGAGCTCGAGCGGCGCTTGATCGAGCGGCCGGACGTCACCGACGGGGAGCTGCGCGAGCGGCTGGCCCGGGTCCAGGAGCGCGAGGAGCGGGTCGAAGCCGAGCTGGAGCGCATCCTCGGGCGGGCGGCGGCGTCCCTCACGCTGCGACGGCGGGGCGGGGCCGTGGACCGCACGAGCGCCTTCGCCGAGCTGGTGGCGGAGCTCGCGGGGCTGGACGACACCACGTGCGACCGCGTCCGTCGGGCCTCGGCGCTGCGCGACGTGGGGATGCTCAGCGTGCCGGACGACGTGCTCGACAAGCCGGGCTCGCTCGACGACACGGAGCGGGCGGTCATGGAGCGGCACGCCGACGCGGGGGCCTGGATCCTCGCGGACTCGACCCTCCCCGTGCTGGCGTTGGCGGGGTCGATCGCGCGCTCCCACCACGAGCGCTGGGACGGCTCGGGCTACCCCGAGGGCCTCGCGGGCAAGGCGATCCCGCTCGAGGGTCGGATCGTGGCGATCGCCGACGCGCTCGACGCCATGCTCTCGGAGCGTCCCCACCGCCCCGCGAGAGAGCTCTCGGACGCGCTCCGGGAGCTGGCGGACGGGGCGGGCGATGCGTTCGACCCGAACCTGCTGCTGGCGCTGCTCGAAGCCGAAGACCGCGTCCGGGCCGTGGACGCCCGCTTCCGCCCCCGGGATCCGTGAGGGCGTTCGCGGTCGGGGTCGCCGGGCTCGCCGTGCTGGTCGGGTGCACGCCCGCGGAAGAGGCCGCGCCGCCCGCCGCGCCGGGGTTCGGCGAGGGGACCGAGGACGCGCTGCAGCGCGCCCTGGAGACGACGGCCTCGTCCATCGACGCGCCGGGGGCCGTGGGCCTGGTCTCGGCGGAGGACGGCCGGGTGTGGATCGGGGCCACGGGCTTCGCGTCGGTCGGCGCGGGCACCTCGACGCGGCCGGACGACCTGTTCCGCATCGGCTCGATCACGAAGACCTGGGTCGCCGCGGGGGTGCTCCAGCTCGTCGAGGAGGGCGTCGTCGCGCTGGACGACCCCGCCGAGGAGCACCTTCCGGACGTGTGGGCCGCGCTCCCCGAGCCGCCGGCGTCGCCGATCACGATCGAGCGGCTGCTCTCCCACCGCACGGGCATCGTCAGCTACACGGACACGCCGGAGTTCGTCACGCGGTTCGGGCAGGAGCACACGCCCCGGGAGGTGATCGACCTCTGCCTCGACGACGGCCTCGACTTCGAGCCGGGGACCGAGTTCGCCTACAGCAATACGAACTACTTCGTGCTGGCGCGCGTCGTCGAGGCGGTGGAGGGGCGGCCCTGGCACGAGACGGTGCGCGCGCGCCTGCTCGAGCCCCGGGGCCTGGCCAGGGTGTGGACGGAGGGGCACGAGCCGTCGCCGCCGACGGTGTCGGGGTACCTCGAGGGCGTGGACGTGACCGACCGCCTCGACATGAGCTGGTCGTGGGCGAGCGGGGGGATGGTGTCCGACGCGGCCGACCTCGCCGCCTGGCTCCGCGCCCTGCTGTACGACGACGTCCTGGAGGAGGCCTCGCGCGCGGCGATGCGGACCCGCGTGCCCCTGCCGGACGGGCGGTTGCCCCGCTACGGGCTCGGGCTGTACGTGCTGGACGACGGGACGAGGCTGGGTCACACGGGCTCGACGATGGGGTTCCAGTCCGACGCGTTCGCGACGGCGGACGGCACGGTCGTGGTGGCGCTGGTCAACGACTTCCTGGCGGAGGCCTCGGACGTCGCGGCCGCGCTGCGCGAGGTGCCGCTGCCGTGACCGCGCGTCAGAGGAAGCGCGCGCCCTCGCCCCGGTAGGTGGGGACCCGGGCCTCGATCGAGGTCCCGCGAACGAGCAGGTACTCGGTGAAGTGCTCGGCGGGTTCGCCCGCCTTGGCGGGGCGGAAGAAGACGGGCGCCCCGAGGGGCAGATCGATCGACGTCGGGACCGTCAGGGGCGTCTGGACCTCCCCGGCGCCCTCCGCGGAGAGCAGCCGCGCGCCCGGGGGCAGCCAGGGGACCGGCAGCTTGTCGGGGCCCGCCTCCCCGGACGCGACGTACCCCCCGCCGTGGCAGGTCACCAAGCCCGGCCCGGGTCGACGCACGACCTGCGTGGCGAACGCCAGGGCGGGCTCCAGGGCGACGGCCCCGCCGGAGAAGTAGTCGAACAGGTGCGGGGCGAGGAAGCCGGAGCCCGCGGTCACCTCCGTCACGGCCGCCTCGTCCGCCGTCCACCGCAGGCTGCCGGTGCCCCCGCCGTTGAAGAGAGGGCACGGGATCCCGGCCGCCGCCAAGCTGTCGGCGATCGCCGCCCGGGTCCGTCGCACGGCGGGGCGCGACCGCGCGCGGATCAGCTGCTTCGCGGGGTTCAGGAGCGGCGCGAAGGGGTTGCGGTCCTGCAGCCCGGCGACCTGGGACTCGTAGCCCATCACCCCGTGGAATCGCAGGTGCTCCCGCTCGTGGGCGGACCGCGCCAGCGCGACGACGTCTTCGGGTGTCCGCAGGGGGCTCCGCCGCGCGCCGAGGTGGACGCCCGCCGGTCGCCACCCCAGGTCGACCTCCACGACGACCGGGATCGCGGTCCCGGCGGCGCGGGCCGCGGTCTCGAGCAGGTCGAGGTGCTCGGTCGAGTCCACGACGATCCCGACCGTGGCCGCTCGGGCCAGGTCCGCGAGGCGCTCCGCGTCGCGCTTCAGGCCGGTCGGGTAGGCCACGAAGAGGTCGTCGAACCCCTGCTCGACGAGGTGGGCCGCTTCGTCCACGGCGAAGCACATGACGCCCTCGCCGCCGCGCTCGAGCACCCGCCGGATCAGGTCGACGCAGCGCAGCGACTTGCTCGCGGGCCGCAGCTTCTTGCCCGCGTCCCGGGTGACCGCGAGGTGCCGGTCGACGTTGGCCTCGAACGCGTCGAGGTCGACGACCGCGCACGGCATCGGCTCGCCCTCGACGACCGCCCGCAGGCGCGCGTAGTTCTGCTCGGGCGTCGTCACGCCCCGCAGCTTAGGGGAGCGCCCGCTACGGTACGTCCGTGCGTCGCCTCGCCCTCGCGCTGTCCCTCGCCCTCGCCGCCGCGTGCCCGCCGGAGCTCGACGACGACGACGCGCTCGACGACGACGACACCTCCGACGACGACGACGCCGTCCCCCTGGAGCCGACCTGGACGGCGATCCAGCAGCGCTTCGAGGCCCGGTGCAGCTGCCACGTATCCCAGTCCCGCGGGGGGTTCACGGGGCTCGCCACGTACGACCGGGGCTGGGACGTGCTCGTCGGCGCGGCGAGCCGGGACCTGCCGGACATGCCGCGCGTGACCCCGTTCGAGCCCGAGAACAGCTACGTGTGGCACAAGCTCAACAACACGCAGGACTCCGTCGGCGGGGACGGGGGCCGCATGCCGCTGACCGAGTACGGCCTGCCCGACACGGACCTCGACGCCATCGAGGAGTGGATCCTCGCGGGGGCTCCGAAGGACTAGGGGATGTACTCGATCTCCACGCGACCGATGGGCCCGGCCGCGTCTTCGACGGCTACGGGGCCGGGCGCCCCCAGGGGGGTGGTGCCGGTGGGGTTCAGGGCGAGGTTGGCGTCGTACTCCAGGCGCCACACCTGAACCGTCGCGCTGCCGTAGGGCACGACGACGGGGGTGACCCCGGGGACCGTCGAGTCCTGGCTGTACATCGAGTGCATCGGCGTATTGCCGCGGCCCCCGAGGACGCCGATCTTCTCCCCGGCCAGCACCGGGATGTTCACGACCATCACGTCGGCCGCGGGCTGGAGCGCGGCGTAGAAGAGGCTGATCGGCGTCGTGGTGCTGCTGCCCGCGCCCCAGGTCGAGGGGAAGACCAGCACCTCCACGTTCTGGAAGTCGCCGGCGTTCGAGTCGGCGGGGATCCACAGGGTCGTGATCGTCATGTTGGCCGGGGCCTCGAACCACATGCCCCGCGTCTCGGTGTCCTGCGAGTAGGTCGAGCCCGCGGCCCCCGGCCCCAGCGTGAGGGCCGGCTGCACGGTGACCGAGTCCGTGCCCGAGGGGCCCGGATCGAAGCCGTCGTGCCCGTTCATGGAGCAGGTCCACAGGTCGTTCACGAAGGTGAGGCTCTCGTCGATCGTCTGGCCCGTCTGGAGGACCGACTGACCGTTCCGCGTCCAGAAGCGCGCCGTGGAGACCGGGTCGCCGTCCGGGTCGATCGCGGGCGTCGTGGCGAGGCACGTCAGGTCGTTGAGCACCCCGGGGACGTCCGGGGTGATGTCGACCACGGGAGCCAGCGGCGGGGAGTTGGCGACGGTGAGGTGCGTGCTCTCCTGCCACGCCCCGTAGTCCCAACCGTCGTGCGGTCGGGCCCGGCACCAGACCGAGTCCCCCCGGTCGAAGAACGTGGCGGTCCCGGTCTGGATCGCGCCCCCGTCGAGGCCGGCCGTCGTCGCCACGACGGTGCCGCCGATCACCCCCACCGGCTGGACGAGCCACTCGTACTCCCACGTGACCGCGTCGGGGTCGGGATCGGTGATCACCCCCGTAGCGCAGGTCGCCTGCGTCTCCGTGTAGAGGATCGCGGGGACCACGGCGGGCGCGGTCGCCGCGGGCACCGTGTTGAGGATCGGCACGACGTTGGAGAGCACCTCCGGGCCGACCTCCGTGCCGTCGTCGATGGTCACCCCCACCCAGACATCGTCGAAGTGGTCGAAGTCGGCGCCGGTCAGGGCCGCGGTCGTCGCGCCGGCGATGGCCGTGGGGGGGATCGTCGCGTTGTCGCGGTACCACTGGTAGGCCACCGTGGTGCTCGCGCCCTCGGGGTCGACGCCCCCGGTGTAGGCCGCCTGCAGCGGGGTGTCCTCGTAGCCCGGCGTGGGGGTCACGGTCACGGCCGTGGGCGCCGCGGGCACGTTGATGAACGCGGGCGCCGACAGGAACATCGGGCCGATGTCGGCGCCGTCCCAGGGCGTGAGCTCGCAGTGCAGCGGGTCCCCGGCGACGGCCGACGTCCCGGGCACGAAGGTCGCGCTCGTGGCGCCCGCCACGGCGGCGCCGCTCACCACCCACTGGTAGAGGTAGCCCTCGGGGTCGCCGTCGACGTCCTGCCAGCCGGTGGTGGTGAGGCTGAAGGTCGTCGCCGTCGTGCCCAGGGTGGGGGATGCGGTCGCCGACCCGCCCACCGGGGGCGTGTTGTCGATGATTACGTCCGCCGTGCCCGGCGGCCCGTAGGTCTGGCCGTCGAACGCGCGGATGAGGACCTGCCAGGTCTCGGCCTTCGAGGTGGCGGTGTCCGGGATCGACTGCAGCCCGTCGTAGGCGGGGGCCGGGACGCCGTCGATCGTCCACGAGTACGCGTAGGTCAGGGGGTCGTTCTCGGGGTCGTTCGCGGGCGTCGCCACGGACGCGGTGAGCGTATCGAGGGTCGTGGGCCCCGGCGGGCCCAGGGCGGCCACCGGGGCGTTCGGGGCGCCGTTGACGAGGATCGTCACCGAGTCCGTCGCGGTGCTCCCGATCGAGTCGGTGACCTCGAGCGTGATCAGGTGCGCGCCCCCGACGAGCGTGTCCGGCAGGACCTCGTCGTCGAGCACGCCCGACGGCTCGGCCGCCTTGTCCGCGACGAGGCCCTCGCGATCGCTGAACCACTCGACGGTCAGGTCCTCGTTCGCGTCCTCCCGGTCGGTGGCGAGGCCCCCGAGGACGAGCGCGAGGTTGCTGCTCGCGGGCGTGGTGGCGGTGGGGGCCGTGATCTCGGCGACGGGGGGCTCGTCCACGACGATGTCCACCCGGTCCGTGCAGTCCAGCCCGAGGTCGTCCACGACGACGAGGGTCAGCTCGTGCGCGCCGACGCTCAGGGTCGGCGCGGTGAGGGCGACGTCCCCGTCGTCGTCCGGGGTCGCGTCGCCCAGGGGGCCGTCGACGTCGCTGGAGAAGCTCACCGCGAGCACGGGCCCGGGGACGTTGGGATCGGTCGCCTCGGCGAGCAGCTCCAGGTCCGGCCCGTGGGGCACCACCGCTCCATCGAGCGGCGAGAGGATCGCGCAGTCCGGGGGCTGATTCGGCCCGCCGACCTCGACCGCGACGCCCGCGGTCCCGATGTTGCCGTGGGTGTCCACCACCCGCGCCTGCAGGACGTGGCGGCCGATCTCGAAGCCGCGCTCGATCGTCGTCACGCCCTCGGCGTCGGGCTCGAGCCCCTCGGCCAGACCCACGCCGTCCTCCACCGCCCAGAACACGCGCAGGTCCTGGGGGTGGTCCTCCGTGTCGGACACCCGCGAGCGCAGGTTCAGGGGGCGGTCCACGTAGTAGAAGCCGTCGCTCCGGGGGGTGTCGATCACGATGACCGGGGCGTCGCCCGAGAGCACCGTCACGAGCACCGTGTCCGTGCACTGTTCGCCGTCGGGGTCGGTGATCGTCGCCGTGATCGTGTGGGCGCCGGGGGCGAGGTCGTCGGTGCTGAAGGCGTGGTCGCCGTCGTCGTTCAGCGAGCCCGACGGCAGCGCGTCGCCGAGGCTGGACGTCCAGGCGAACCCGATGAGGTTCGGGGTCGTCCCCCCGTCGCTCGCGTGGACCTCGAAGGCGACCTCGTCACCCACGTACACCGTGGCGCCGTCCTCGCCCGGCGCGACGATGAAGCAGGTCGGCGGCCCGGCTCCGGCGAGCTGTCCGCAGCCGGCGAGCGCGAAGCTCGCGGCGACCACCCCGATCCCCCCCGCGGCGGCGAGGAGGCGTCTCAAGATTCGCCTCCGGGGGCGGGCGCCGGCGGCACGGGGGGGAAGGCCCCGAAGCGCACCGACCAGCGCATGTCCAGGGCCACCGCGGCGCGCTCCCGGCCGACGATCGGGATCGTCGCGCCCAGCTCGAACCCGAACCGGTGGCGGTCCGACAGGCGCAGGCCGATGGCGGCGGCGACCATCTCCACCGGCGCCTGGTACCCGAAGTTGCCCTGCAGGTCGACGACGATGGCGAGCGCCGGCAGCGGCCGCAGCTCCACGCCGAAGTTGCCCGCGAAGCCCGCGCGCGGTCCGGCCGCCCCCGCGCTGATGGCGGCCGACGCCATGAGGCCGACCTGGCCGCGCAGGTGGACCGTCGGGTGGACCCGGCCGAGCACGCCGACGCCCACGTCGAAGGCGATGGGCCGGGCGTTCTTGTAGAGCCAGGTGGTGGGGAGGACGACCTTGCCCGTCACCCCGAGCGTCGCCCGCTCGAGGTCGAGGAAGCGGCCCGTGCCCCCCAGCGAGAGGTGTCCGAGCCCGATGAAGCTCGCGCCCAGGGGAGCGAGCACCTGCTCGTAGCGGAAGGCCTCCCAGCTCGCGAAGATCTCGATGCGCTCGTGCACGGCGTAGCTGCCGTCGAGCGTGACCGCGCCCTTGAGTCGCCCGTAGAAGTTGGCGGCGTCGGCGATGAGCGACAGCCCGCCCACCACGCCGAACTCGTTGCGGCCGCACAGCCTGCGCGCCGTGCCGAGGTCCCCGTCGAGCACGCCGGACTGGAGCGCGCCCTGGCCGAGGCCGTAGGAGAAGTCGTCGCAGGGGCCCGCCTGCGCGGTGCTCGGGGCGGCGAGCAGCGCGGCGAGCGCGAGGGTCGCGAGGGCGAGGGTGGTGCGCGGGCTCATCGGTCGGCTCCGTCGAAGCCGTCGCCGTCGCGATCGATCAGCAGCGGGTTGGTGAACGACATGGGGAAGCCGTGCTTGACCACGGTCTGGAACAGGTAGCCGGGCGACGTTCGATCCGTGGGGATCGGCGGGTCCGTGACCGGCCCCACGTCTTCGAGGCACTCGGTCCCCGGGTCCTCCTCCAGGCCCTCGACGTCGCGCCAGTCGATCGTCCCGTCGCGGTTGTTGTCCCCGGTGTCCGGGAAGCCGTCGCAGTCCAGGTCGGCGTTGGGCTCGAGGGGGACGCCCGCTTCGACCGAGATCCAGGCGTCGCCGCTCGCGGGGAGGATGTCGGCGAGGGGGATGCTCGTATCGAGGCGCAGCAGCCCGTCCTCGCCGAGCGGATCGGCGGGCTGGGCGAGCTCGGTCGCGAAGGTGCGGACGACCTCGCTGTTCACCACCACCCGGACCTCCGTGATCGGCACCCACGGCGCCCCGGTCACGGTGATGTCGAGGGTCGCGTCGGCGCCGGGCACGAACCCCTCGGTCGACGGCGTGCGCACGGCGCCCCCGTCGTCCGTGGTCGCGACCTCGACGACGGGTCCGTTGGTCCCCATCATCCGGCCCTCGCGGATCGCCCGGTTGAAGCGGGCCTGGTCGAAGGCGCCCACCTCGTCGTCGCTCCAGACCAGCGTGCGGGGCGTGCCCAGCACGTTGCCGCCGAGGCTGTGCGAGTCGCTGTTGGCGGTCCCCGCGCGGACCACGCCCTGGTCGAGCAGGTAGTGCCAGTAGGCCCGGTAGCGCACCAGGTACTCGTTGTCGGTCCCGTTCATCACCTCCTGCGCGTGGTAGTCCGCGTTGGAGAAGGCGGCGCCTTCGGGGACGGCGTCGAAGAGGCCCGGCAGGGAGCCCTCGGGCGCGTCCGCGAGGTTCTGGTTCGCGTCGATCGCCATGGCGGCGGCCCACCCGGTGTCGCGTCCGAAGTCGAACCCGCTCATGGGGTGGTTGAGCTGGATCACGCCGGTGTCCGCGGGCCAGCCCACCTCCTGCGCCCGCGTGAACAGCTCGCCGGGCAGGGCGAGCTCGTCCCAGGGGCCGCCGTTGTAGGGGAGCGTGGGGTCGTACGTGAAGGGCCAGAGGTTCCAGTGGCCGATCACCTGGGGGTACTCGGGATCCTCGATCAGGTCGAAGAGGATGTGCCCGGTCGTCTCCATGCCGACCATCAGCTCCATGCGGTCGTAGGCCTCGAGGTCGAGCATGGCGGTGGCGTAGTCGCCCACGGCGTCGTGATCGGTGGCGGCGATGACGTCGATCCGCGACGCGAGGAACGCCGCGACCCGCGGGTGATCGGGGATCGAGGCGTCGAACGACTTGCTCCCGTGCACGTGGAAGTCGGCCGACAGCGCGCCCGCCGGCAGCAGGTCGAGCGACGTCACCGCGAGGTCCGCCGTCGCCTCTCCGCCCGCCGTCACGGTCACGCCGCGGGCGGCCGCGAGCGTGGAGAAGGGCCCGGTGGACGTGAACACGTCGTAGGTGCCGGGGAGGATCGCGACGGTGGAGGCGCCGTCCGGGGGCACGAGGACGCGGTTGCAGGCCGGGGAGCCGCCGTGGGGCGGGCCGAGGAGGGGGGCGCACTCGTGGAAGACGCCGTGCATCGCGGCCGCGACGGCGTCGTGGGTGGCGTCGTCGGCGGGGTGGACGAAGGCGAGGAGGTGGTCGTCCGCGCCGTCGACCGTGCCGTCGATCGTGAGCAGGCCGACGGCGGGGATCGTGATGTCGACGGTGCCCGAGGTCGCGTCCACGGTGGCGGCCGCGGGCGGGGTCCGAACGCCGAACACCTCGATCTCCACGAGGTAGTCGCGGTCCGGGGGCACGGCGACGCTCCAGGTGCCGTCGCCCCCGGGGCGGGTCTGCGTCCACGGGACGCGCTCCTCGACGGGCGTGGCGGCCGTCCCCTCGGTCACGAGCACGACCGCGCGCAGGCCCTCGGGCAGCTCCGTGCCGTCGGCGCCGTCGATCGTGATCGTCCCCCCGAGCGTGGCCACCGCGTCGCCCCGCGTCACCATCGCGAGCTCCACGGCGGGGGCCAGGTCGGGGCCCTCGGTCACGCCGATGAAGCGCTCGTGGACCATGTAGTCGCGCGGCGCCACGATGCGGTTCTTGCGGCCCACGAGGGTCAGGTCCTCGCTCTGCAGGCCGGAGAGGTCGGGCTCGTCGTCGTTGCAGGAGACCGCGAAGTAGGTGGCGGCGGGCGCGGTGTGCTCGCCCGCGACCATGAACGGCATCGTGTGGATCGCGTCGGGCAGCGTGGAGAGGCCGAAGGAGGGGTGCTCGAACCCGCGGCCCGCGACGGGGCTGAAGCCGACGTTCTCCCGGCCGCCCCAGTAGAAGGCGTCGGACATGGTCCAGGACCAGGTGTCGGCCTCGAGGTTCACGACCTCGGTGCGCACGCGGACGCCGGGATCGCAGGTCCTCATCTCGTAGCGGGTGGCCACGGGCACGTCCGGGCGGCCCTGGAGCGTGCCCCGGAACTGCACGCCGACGATGCCCGGCTCGCGCAGGGGCAGGACCTCGGTGTAGTGGAAGGCCTCGTCGGGCAGGACCCCGACACCGTGCTCGATGTGCCGGAGCGAGTCGTTGTCGTCGCCGGTGGTCGACAGGTCGAGCAGAACGCCGCCCGTGGGGGCGATGTAGTGGGGGTGGTCCAGGGCGTCGATGACGGCCGTGGCCCGGCCGTTGCTCAGGAGGATGTCGCCGACGGCCCCGAGAGAAGCGATCCCGCCGGGGACCTGGTCCTCGGAGTCGATGAACTCGACGACGAGCCCGGAGGTCGCCTCGGGGCAGTCCCCGAAGGTGAGCTCGGCGCACGGCGACGGGACGATGCAGCCGTCCGCGGGGTCGAGGCACCCCTCCTTGGCACAGCCGGCGAGGTGGAGCGGGAGGACGAGGAGGAGCAGCGCGCCGAGCAGAGAACGTGGAGACATGGGGAGATCATCCTGCGCCAGAGCGCCCGTGACAACGTCGTTCACTGCGACGCGGTCCGGGCCGCCTCCAGGTTGGCGGGGGTCCACATGGGCGACGGCCACCAGACCTCGGCCACGGGATCGGCGTACATGCGTCGCCATCGGGACGGGTCGAGCGGGGGGACGGCGCCCGTCGGCCACAGCAGGACGCCGGTGCGGAAGCGGCCCACGGCCTCGTCGAAGGTCGAGGCGTCTCCCGTGCGTCGGCGGAGCAGGTCGGCGACGTCGGGGCCGAAGACCAGGCGGCCGTCGGCGAGGACGGTGGACGTGGGCCACAGGCGGTAGAGCGCGTAGCCGGACCAGGCGCCGGTCGTATCGATGCCCGCGGGCACGCCCGTCCGCTCGAGGAAGTCGCAGGCGGCCACGGGGAAGCGGTCGCGCTGGAGGACGTCGAACCGCTCGTCGAGGGACCACCGGCCCCCGGCCCGGGCCCCCGCGACGACGACGCAGGCGGCGATCAGGGCGGCGGCGGCCCGACGGGACGGGGGTCGGCGGACGAGGAGGAGCCCGACGGGGATCGCGGCGAACCAGGCCCACCGGGCAGGGCCGCAGGCGGCCAGCGCGCAGCCGATCGCGGTCCACTTCTCCACGTCGACCGCGTCGTCGTCGCGCGCCAGGAGGACGGCCGATACGAGCCCCGCGCCGACGCCCAGGAGCATGACCATCCCCCACCATCCCTCCCGCAGGTACACGCGCGTGCCCCGCAGCTCCGGCACGAACTCGGCGGGCCACTCGGCGTGGGAGGCGACGGCCCCGGCGAGCCCGTCCCAGGCGCCGGGCGCGCTCGCGATGGCGACGGCCCCCAGGGCGAGGATCCCGAAGGCCCGGCGGGTGCGCAGGGAGACGGCCCAGGCGCCCACGAGGGCGAGCCACCACAGGGAGGAGACGGCGTGGAGGTTGGCCCAGACCGCGGCGAGCCCCACCGCGGCGAGCTCGGCCACGCCCAGCGCGCGTCGGCGGACCAGCCCCACGAGGCCGACGACGAAGAGGAGCTCGAACACGTGCGGCCGGGCGCGGACGCGGTCCTCGAACAGCACGAGCAGCACGGCGGCGGCGACGAGCGCGGCGCCGGTGGAGCCCGACGCCCGGCGGACGATGCCCGCCCAGGCCCCCACCGCGGCGGCGATCACGGCGGCGTGCAGGGCGCGCAGACCGGCGGGGCCGGCGAGGTCGTCGAGGCCCGACAGGAGGAGCTCGTAGAGCCACTGGAACGTCGACCAGGCGGCCTCGGGGTGGGCGGCGCTGAAGACGTCGGTGGTGGGGATGCCGCCCGCGCGGATCGCGCGCCCGACGGCGACGTGCCAGAAGACGTCGATGTCCCAGAGCGGGCGCCACACCCAGGCGAGGGCGACGGTCGCGACGCCCAGGGCGAGCGCCCACGCCCTCATGCCGGCGACGCGCTCAGTCGGTCCGCCGGGCGAGGGCGATGATCGACGCCCCGGCGGGCAGGTCGACGGCCTTCATGAGCTTCGACTCGACCTTGAGCGCCCCGATGAGGAGGTTGTTGATCCAGTCCGGGACCTCCACGTAGGAGGCGCCCTTCTCGTGGGACGTCGGGTCGAGGCCCTGGGCGATGCGGAAGCCGATGATCCCGAGCAGCGGGATGGAGATGGCGTAGCTGCGGCGGATGACGGAGAAGCCGCCGCGGTTGAGCAGGCTGTGGAGCTCCGAGGCGACGTAGCGGCGGCGGTGGCCGAGGGCTTCGTCGTGCACGGACCACAGGAACCGGTAGGCGGGGACGGTGAGGAGGACGAGGCCGGACGGGCGCAGGACGCGCCGCATCTCGGCGAGGCCCTCGGCGTCGTCGTCCAGGTGCTCGATGACGTCGAAGGCGCACGCGAGGTCGAAGCTGCCGTCCTCGAACGGGAGCGCCAGCGCGCCGCCCTCGGCGACCCGGTCCGGCCCGAGGCCCCGCTCCCGGCACGCGTCGAGGCCGGGGCCGGGGGGCTCGACACCCACCGCGCGGCCGAACTGATCGAGCAGCTCGAGGTTGCGGCCGGAGCCGCACCCGACGTCGACGATGTCCATCGAGGCCTCGGGCCCGACGTACCGCTCGAGCGTCCGGCGGATGAGGTACCGGCGGCCCACGTGCCACCAGTACTTCTCCTCCATCCGCGCCATGCGATCCTGTTCTACGGCGTCCATCGGCGGGGACTCTACGCGTGCCCGGGGGGTCCGCACCAGTCGGCGGGGCCCCCGGGGGGGGCGAGGGCAGCCGACGCGGCAGCGGGCTATCATCGGCGCCGTGACCAGCTCCGACATCGACGGCAACCCCGCGCTCACCCTCGTCGTGCCCCTCCTGGACGAAGAGGGGAACGTCGAGTCCGTCGCCGAGGATCTCCTGTTCGCGTTCCGCACCGCCGACATCCCGCTCCGGCTCCTGCTCGTCGACAACGGCAGCAAGGACGGGACCCGCGCCAAGGTGCGGGTCCTCGAGGCGAACAACGACGAGGTCCGCGGCATCTACCTCGACGAGAACGCGGGGTACGGCGGCGGGATCCTCGCGGGCATGGCCGAGGCCGACACCCCGCTGCTCGGCTGGATGTGGGGCGACGCGCAGATCGAGGCGGGCGACGTGGTCCGCGTGTACCGGCGCCTCCTCACCGACAAGGCCGACCTCGCCAAGGCCCGCCGCGTCCAGCGCGTCGACGGCTGGCAGCGCAGCATCGTGACCCGCGTCTACAACCTCGCGACCCTGTGGCTCTTCCACGTCCCCAGCGTCGATACCAACGGCTGCCCCAAGATCTTCACCCGCGCCGCGTGGGAGGAGCTGGCCCCGAAGTCCACCGACTGGTTCCTCGACCCCGAGGTCATGATCGGCTACGGCCGCAAGGGCCTGAAGCTGGCCGAGGTCGACGTCCTCGCGAAGCCGCGGACCAAGGGCGTCAGCAAGGTGGGCACCGGCACCGTCGCCGAGTTCATCGTCAACCTGCTGCGCGCCCGCGCCAAGGTGAACAAGGGCGAGGCGGACCTGCGGTGAGCGATCCGCGCGTCGTCATCCTCTGCGGCGGGCAGGGGACGCGCCTCCGCGAGGAGACCGAGTACCGCCCCAAGCCCATGGTCAGCGTCGGCGGGCGGCCCCTGCTGTGGCACATCATGCGGATCTTCGCCCACCAGGGCCTGGACAGCTTCGTGCTGTGCCTGGGCTACAAGGGCGAGATGATTCGGGATTACTTCCTGAACTACCGCGAGCAGACCGCCGACGTCACCGTCAAGTTCGGCCGCGACGGTCGCAACAACGACCTCACCTTCCACGCCCCCCACGACATCGAGGGCTGGGAGGTCACCCTCGCGGACACCGGGGCCCTCACCCAGACCGGCGGCCGCATCCACCGCGTGCGCGACTACCTCGGCGACGGCCCCTTCCTCATGACCTACGGCGACGGCGTCGCCGACATCGACATCCAGGCGCTGCTCGCCCACCACCGGGCCTCGGGCAAGCTCGCCACCGTCACCGGCTTCCGCCCCCTGTCGCGCTTCGGGGTCATGGAGCGGGACGGCGACGGCAACGCGGTGGGGTTCCGGGAGAAGCCCCGGATGAAGGACTGGATCTCCGGCGGCTTCTTCGTCCTGGAGCGCGGGGTCCTCGACTACCTCGACGACGAGTGCGTCTTCGAGCGCGAGCCCCTGAGCCGCCTCGCCGCCGACGGGCAGCTCGCCGTGTACACCCACGAGGGCTACTGGCAGTCGATCGACACCTACCGCGAGTACCTCGACATGAACCGCCGGTGGGACGCCGGCGACCGGCCGTGGGCGGTGTGGGAGCGATGAGCTTCTGGGGCGGACGCTCGGTCCTCGTCACCGGCGCGAGCGGCCTCCTGGGCGGCGCCCTCGTGCCCGCGCTCCTCGATCGGGGCGCCCGCGTCTCCGTGCTGCTGCGCGACGACGTGCCCGACTGTCGCCTCGTGCGATCGGGGGACATCGACCGCGTCATCCGCGTCCGGGGAGACATCACCCGCGTCGAGGAGGTCGAGCGCGGCCTCGCCGAGCGCGAGGTCCAGGTCCTCTTCCACCTCGCCGCCCAGGCCATCGTGGGCACCGCCCGTCGGTCGCCCTGGCAGACCTTCGAGTCCAACGTCCGCGGCACGTGGAACGTCCTCGAGGCGGCCCGCCGGGTCGGGACCTGCCGCAGCATCGTCGTGGCGAGCTCGGACAAGGCCTACGGCCCCAGCGACGACCTGCCGTACCGCGAGACGCACCCCCTCGCGGCCGTCGGCCCCTACGACGCCAGCAAGGCCATGACCGACATCGCCGCGCAGTCCTACGCCGCGACGTACGACCTCCCGCTGACCATCGTGCGCGCGGGCAACCTCTACGGCCCCGGCGACCTGCACTGGAACCGGCTCATCCCCGAGATGATCCGCGCCCGGCTGAGCGGGGAGACGCCGGTGCTCCGCTCGAGCGGCCACGCCACCCGCGACTGGCTCTTCGTGGACGACGCCGTGGACGCCTACGTGCGCCTCGCCGAGCGCTCCGGCGACGCGGACGTCCGGGGCCAGGCCTTCAACGTCGCCCCCGGGGAGCCCGCGTCGGTGCTCGCCGTCTGCCGGGCGATCGACGACGCCCTCGGCATCCACGAGCCGCCCCACGACGTCCGGGGCACCGCCGAAGCAGACGGCGAGATCCCCGACCAGTCCCTCGATCCGAGCAAAGCCGAGCGGCTCCTGGGGTGGCGCGCCGCGACGGACCTGCAGGCGGGCATCGCCGCCACCGTCGACTGGTATCGGGCGCTGCTGACCCCGACGCCGTAGTCAGAACAAGCTGCCTTGCGCCTCCGCGGCTACGATCCGTCGGGCCGTCTCCCACTTGGTGCGCACGCACGCCGGCCACGCCCGGTTCTCCGCCCACCGCTTCTTCAGGAACGCCACGGTGTGCGGGTCGCCCGGGTAGCCGGACCCCAGGGGCTCCCCTTCGAACGCCTCGATGCGGCGCAGCTCCGCGTCCCGGTGGACCTTCGCGAAGATCGACGCCGCCGAGCAGCACGGGTGGGTGTCGTCGGCGCCGTTCTCGGCCACGATCACCATCCCCCACACCCCGCGCGCGCTCAGCCGGATCGTGATGTCTTCGACGTACCCGGGGATCTGCTTCGGCGGGACCGGCGCGTCGAGCACCAGGATGTCCGGCCGCAGCTCCACCGCGAGGTCGACGATCACCTCCTTGCCGAGCACGTTCAGCGACTTGCTGTCCAGGATGGCGGGGGACAGCTCGACCACCCGGTGCGCGAGGATCGTCTCCGACATCGCGAGCGCCTCGTCGCGCAGCCTGACGCGCTTGTCCGCCGGGACCTTCTTGCTGTCCCGGAACCCGGCCGTGCGGAGCCGCTTCTCGCGGGTCGCGTCCACGAGGCAGGCCCCGAAGACCATCGGCCCCAGGACGCAGCCGCGCCCCGCTTCGTCGATCCCCAACCGTGTCGCCATGGGCGAAGGGTAGCGGCGCGCGGTAGAACCGGGGGCCCCGCCGGGAGGTTCTTCATGTCCGTTCGCGCCGTCCTCGCCCTCGCCGCCGTCGCCGTCCTCGCCGCGTGCCCCCCCGAGCCCGCCCCGACCGACGACGACGACGCCGCCCTCGACGACGACGACATGTACGAGGAGCTCGGCATCCCCGACGACCGGGGCATGGCCGTCCCGTTCCTCGGGGAGGAGCCGACCCTCTCCGTATTCCCCGCGCGCCCCCACTCCGAGATGGAGGTCGCGATGGTCCTGGACCTCGAAGGCGCCGTCTCCGCGACGCTCGACGTCTCCGGCCCCGGCTGCGGCGGCTTCCGCCCCCTGTCCGGCGAGCTCCCCCTCGAGCAGACCGCCCTCGCGGGCGCCCAGGGGGAGTGCTTCTTCAGCGCGCTCATCACCACGCCCGACGAGGACCTGATCGAGGAGGCGCGGTTCGTCGTCCAGCCCCTCGAACCGGACGTGCCCGACGTGGGCGTCGTGGGCGGCATCCTCCGGTACGACGCGTTCCCCGAGCCCTCCCCGGACGCGCCCCCCCTGACCACCCTGACCGTGCCCGAGCTCGTCGACGTGCGGGAGCCCGTGGTGGTGAGCTTCGACCGCGACGAGGCCGCCGACGCCCGCGGGGTGCTGGTCGCCGTCGACGGATACGACGCCTGGTGGTACCTGCCCATCGAGGACCCGACCCTCTGGGACGCCTCCGTCGAGCTCGAGCTCGATCCCGAGCTGCTGAATCGCCTCGGCGAGCGCCTGAACGTCCAGATCCAGGTCGCCCTCCTCGTGGGCGTCGGCAGCCTCGTGACCCCGCCGCTGTCGCGCGCGCTGTCCGTCGGCGGGGTCCCGGGCGAGGTCGGGGTCGTCGTCGAGTGGGGCACGAACGCGGACATCGACCTGGTGGTGATCGGCCCCGACGGCGAGCGCGTCAGCATCGCCGGGAGCAACGGCCCGGGGACGCACAGCGGCGACCAGGGCTGCACCGGGTCCGCCCCCTACACCGAGACGATCTCCTGGGCCCCCGGGGTCTCGCTGCCCGGCGTCTACGACGTCGAGGTGCAGGTCACGAACGACTGCGACTACTTCTTCACCCCGGTCACCCTGTCGATGGTCTTCTGCGGGGCGGGCTCGCCCACCGTCGAGCAGCTCGAGCTCGGCGTGACGGGGGGGATCCATCGGACCTCCTTCACCAGCGACTGCGAGGCCACCGTGAGCGGACGGGTGCGCTACCAGGACTTCCCGGTCACGACCGGGGGGTGGGGCGCGAGCAACATGCTCCCCGCGCGGAACGTGGACGTGGAGGCCGTGCGGGGGACGGACGGCGCGGTCCTGGGGCGGGCCACGACCGACGCGGCGGGCGACTACCGCATCGACTTCTTCAACGGCGGCGACCCCGCCTACACCGTGCGCGTCGTGGCCGAGCACGTGGGCCCCACCGTGTCCCAGCGCGTCCAGACCAACGCGGGGAGCCTGTGGGTGTGGAACTCCGTCGATACCTTCGACAGCTCCGCGAACCCGGTCGAGACGGACGTCGACTTCGAGATCCTGGGCGTCGATGGAGCCGCCGTCCTGAACATCTTCGACCAGGGCGTCACCCTCGCCGCCTACGCCCGCACCCTCTCCGGGCGACGGCCGTCGGACTCCACGTGGCACTGGACGTCGGGGCAGCTGGCCAACCACCTCAACGGGTTCGGCGGCGGCGGCTCCCACTACACCCGCGACAGCAACCTGTGGATCCGCGGCGCGTCGACCCAGGGCGAGATCAACAACGGCATCCCCAACAACACGGACGAGTGGGACGACACGGTGATGGCCCACGAGTACGGGCACTTCGTCGAGGACGACTACTCCATCGGGGACAGCCCCGGCGGCCAGCACTTCATCAACGGGTACTCCGACCCTCGCCTGGCGTGGAGCGAAGGCTTCGCCACCTGGTTCGGTCAGGCCGCGCTGGGCAGCCCGTGGTACCTCGACCGCGCCGGGAACGTGTGGTCGGTCCGCTACAACGCCGAGTCGGGCGGGGGCATGCCGCTGGGCAACAGCCCCGCGCAGCTGTCGGGTCAGGTGTGCGAGGCGGTCGTGACGATGATCCTGTGGGACCTCTTCGATACGACGAACGAGGTGTTCGACTCACTCCAGGGGCAGACGGCGGGCATCTGGGCGTCGTTCGGCACGTACCTGCCGGGCGCGAACTTCGCGGACCGCGGCGTGGCGGGTCGCGACCTCGTGGACTTCGTGGACGGCCTGCGCTGCCTCGGCGCGATCGCCGACGGGACGGTCCTGGACGGCCTCACGGGCAACGTCCAGACCCGGCACCAGATGTCCTACGACTGGCCGGTGCTCGCCTCCTGCGTGCCCTGAGGCGCGGCCGCGCCGGGCGGCGACGGCGGCTTCGGCGACTCCGGCCAGCTCCAGATGCCGCCCGACCGGAACTGCTCCCAGCCCCAGCGGAGCCACCGCAGCAGGCGTGAGGCCAGCCACAGCGCCCACAGCAGCATCGCCACGCGCCACACCCAGATCGGCAGCCACAGGACGCCCGGCCGGGGGAGCTCCCCGCCGCTGGTGTCCGTGAACCACTGCAGGACGTTGCCCCAGCTCCCGCCCCCGGCGACCCCGAGGTCGGGCTGCAGCACGAGGCCCGCGTAGACCCCGGCGTAGAGCACGCCGAGGGCGCCGATCGTGAGGCCGAGGATCACGAGCTGCCCGAGGTCGTGCAGCGCCCACTCGTCGGGCTTGCGACGCCCGCGCAGGGAGAGCGCGATGAGCCAGAGCACGAGCACGCTCGACGCCGCGGGCGGCACCTGGGTGAGTCCGAGCCCGAGGAGGAACCAGTCCACGCCCGAGAGCGGGGTCGGCGCGTAGCGAGCGAGCAGGAACGCGATCAGGAACAGCAGCAGGATGTACTGCCACACCGTCACGACGGGCCCCCAGGCCGGCCCCCAGGTCCACAGCACCCAGCGGTGATCGGGCAGCGTCCACTGGATCTGGACGTTCGCGGCGTCCTGGCCGATGTCCACGGGCGGCGCGGACTGCACGAACCCCGACGCCACCGGCAGGCCCCACTCCACGTACAGCTCGGTGGCCCCCGGCTCGATCGCGAATACGAGCCGGTCCCCCTCGGGCTGCGCCGGGTGGTCCCGGCCGTTGAGCCGGAACGTGCGGAGCATCGCCCCCGGCGGCAGCGTCAGCGACTGCTCTCCGCCCTGGCTCGAGCGCAGCGACACCGTGATGTTCGCCTCCTGGAGGCGACGCCCCGACGTCAGGTTCATGAGGACGGTGTCGACGGTGGTCGTGGCGCCCTCGGCGGGGGTCGGGCGCGCCAGGCCCAGCGTCAGCGTCTCCCCGGGCCACGGCTGCCACCGGGGCAGCCATCGCCCCTCGGCGAGGTGCCGCGTGGGCGCCAGCCCTTCGGCGGCGCACGACCAGATCGGGGAGCAGTCGAGGCTCCAGACCTCGGTCCAGGGGCGGTCGGTCGGCGCCGTGAGCTCGAGGCGCTCGGTCTCGGCGAGCGTCGAGTCCCAGGCCCGCGCGGTCTCCCCGGGCTCCAGGGCCACGACGGCGACGTCGCCCTCCTGGACGATCCCCGGCGTCGTCACGGACTCGCCCGGCAGCAGCGGGACGCGCAGCAACACCGCCCGGTTCCCTCCGCCGAGGCGCAGCACCTGGTTGTGGACGAGCCACGGGACGCCCAGGTCGAGCTCGCGATGGATCTGCAGCCACGGCGGCAGCTCGGCGTTCTCTTCCGCCGACGTCCCTTCGAGGGCGTCGTCCAGGGGGCGGCTCCGCGACAGCTGCACGGCGCCCGGGGGCGCGGCGTCGGGCCGGTGGCCGGCGAGCGTCCAGCCGTCGCCCTTCCAGGTGAGCACGCGCGGCGGCGCCGGGAACTGCAGGGCCACCTCGTCGCGGGCGGGGCCCGACAGCTCGATGCGGTGGACGCCCGCGGGCACGCGCATCACCAGGAACCCCGAGGCGTCGCGGTGGAGCGCCACCACGTCTCGTCCGTCGAGGCGGACGCGCGCCGGGGCCCACGCCGAGTCGGGACCGGGCAGCCGCCACGGCGCCAGGGCCGCGGCGTGCACGTCGGCCACGAGGGTGAGCCCGGCCGCGTCGGCGCGCAGCTCCAGCTCGGCGCTCTGCACGCAGTTCGGCTCGCAGGCGGGCCGCTTCACGAGGTGGTCGCGGAGCTCGGCGAGGAGCTCGGGGGAGGGGGCCTGCGCCGCGGCGACCCCGGGCAGGGCGGGGAGCGCGAGGGCGAGCAGCAGGACCAGCGGTCCCATCCTCGGCAGCGTGCCGTGGGAGATCGTCAGCTCGTCCTCGTCGGTGTCGGTCTCGGGGTCGTCGCCGCCGTCGGGGTCGTCGTCGCCGTCGGGGTCGTCGTCGCCGTCGGGGTCGTCGTCGCCGTCGGGATCGGGCTCCGGCTCGGGTCCCGGCTCCGGCTCGGGCTCGTCGTCCGGCTCGTCGTCCGGCTCCGGGTCGGGGGGCACGGTCCCCGTGCGACGCGGGTCGCCCAGGAGGAGCAGGAGGAGGATCGCTCCCGCCACCCGGGCGAGCCCCAGGGCGCCGTTCGTCCCGGGCCCCAGCAGCGTGAGGCGGATCGTGTGATCGGCCGACACCGGCCCGTTCCAACGGAGCTCGTGCCGCTCCCAGACCCACCGCGGCAGCCCCGGCCCCGTCTGCACGACGGCCTGGGGATCGAGCCGCGCCGCGCGCTTGCCCCAGCCGATCGAGCTCTCGGAGTACCCGTAGCTCGCCCCCGCCTTTCCGGGCGGCGGGCTCTTCGGCCTCTGCTTCTTGTAGGCGTCGACGTTGGCCTGGATCACCTTCTGCTCGTGCTGCAGGTCCTCCTCGGCGACCTGGCTCATCACGTCGCCGCCCGCGTCGCCCAGGGTGTAGTCGTAGCTGTTCATGGCGCCCGCGCCGTCGCGGTCGAGCTGCGGGAAGAACGCCGCGCGGCTCGCCTCCCACGAGAACACGACGACGTTGACCGCGAGGCTGAACACCACGGCCCAGCGGACCCAGTGGACGAGCCTCCCGAACGGGCCCGCGGGGAGGACGCGCAGCAGGCCGAGCAGGGCGAGCAGCGTGATCCAGGCGAACTTCGGGGCGTCCGGCTCCTGCCAGGACAAGGCGAGAACGACCAGCGCGATCGCCCCCCAGCCGCGGGACGTGAGGCGGCCCACCGCGAGGGCGATCAGCAGCACGAGGAAGAGGTCCATCAGCGTCCATCGCTCGAGCCAGGACCGGGACGCTTCGTCGACCCCGCTCGCCGCGAGCAGGCGCCAGCCGGGGGGCAGGTGCAGGCTCGCCCGGAGGCTGCGAGCGTCGCGGTTCCACCCCACCGCGGGGAGGGTCGCGCTGCGGGCCCAGACGCTCGCGCCCACGAGGCGGAGGGCGCCGTCCCGCACCTCCACGCCGCCGCCGCCGCCGTCGCCCTGGGTGACCAGCTGGTCCTGGCCGCCGACGCGCGCCCGGCCGAGCGTCCCCGGCGCCGCGAGCTCGAGGCGGCCGCCCTGGAACAGGCTGCCGGTGACCTGATCGCGCACCGCGAACTCCTCGCCGTCGAGGGACAGCCAGATCTCACGCTTCACCTCGAGGCGATCCGGGGGCGGATCGGCCTCGCCCCGGCGCAGCTCCACGAAGTCCAGGGAGCCCCCCACGCCCACGCGCCACGCGGGCAGCCCGCGCCAGGCGTCGGGCAGCGACGTGCGCGACGGGTCCACGCCGGGGGCGCCGTCCACCCGCACCGAGCGCACGGCGGGGGCGGCCTGGAACACCCACACCTCCTCCGCGGGCCAGGGATCCCCCACCTTGGGGGCGGTGAGCCCGGGCACGGGCCCGTCGGACCGGGACGCGATCGTGATCTCCCAGTCGCCCGGGCGCAGCTGCACCTGCAGCGATCCCTCGCCGTCGAGGCGCGCGGGGAGGCTGCTCGACAGCGACGTGGGGGTGGTGCCGGCGAGGGTCGGGGAGCCGAGGTCGACCTCCCGGGATCGGCCGGAGACCCGCAGGCGCAGCTTGGTGGCGACCGTCACCGGGACGCCGTCCTCGATGCGTCGATGCACCTCGATCGCGAGGCGATCCTCCTCGGCCTCTTCGGAGCTGCCGCCCCGGAGCCAGAGCAGCCCGTCCGCGTCGCGGCGCGGGGTCTGCACCGTCGCGCCGTGGACGGTGAGATCGACGAGCGCGATCGTGGGCGGGACCGCCAGCGACTCGGGGAGGCGCGCCCAGCGGAAGCTGCCGGACACCCGCCGCGTCCCCGGCTCCAGCCGCACCGCCGGGCTCGACGACGACGCCAGCACCGCGGGCGCGCCCCCTTCGCGGAGGTCGCGGGGCCACCGGATCGCGTCGCCCGGGAGCGCGACCACCGCGGGGGCGTCCACCACGGCGTCGAGCGTGAAGCGGCCGCCCCGATCGTCCAGATCCAGCGTCAGGCGCCCGGGCCACACGCACAGGGGGCTCTCGGCGAGGCGCGCGCAGGCCACCTTCTCCTGGCCCCGCAGAGCCCACGGGATCCACTCCTGCAGGGGCGCCGGCACGGCCTCTCGGTCGGCGGCGGCGGCGATCGCGGGCGAGAGAAAGAGGACGGCCGCGAGGGCGGCGAAGGCGCGTGCGATCAGGGTCATGGAGGCTCCCGAAGAACGGGAGGTTCGACAGCCTGCCCTCGATCGGGTTCCCGGCTGCCCGCTCCTCCCGACCCCAGCCTACAGATCCACGGGCCGAAACTCGCCCGGTCTCGCGGTCCGCCGAGTGCTTCGGTTGTCTCGTATGCAATCGGCTGGAAATCGGCACGCGGATCGGCAATCAGGCTCATTGACACCCATTTCCGCGCGTCCTTATATTGACGCTCCCGAGGTCCCGGCCGCGGTGGGTCCCCGTTTGCCCTCCGCGCGCGACAGGCTGAGACCGATCCCCATGAAGGGGAGTCTTACGGGGGAGGAGTTCCGCCCGATGACGTTCAGGACCCGATTCCCCATCGCCCTCGCCGCCGCCTTCGCGGTCGCGGGCTGCACGATCGAAGCCGATCCCAACACCGTCGAGGTCGTGGAGGCCGAGCCCCTCGTGCGCGTCAGCCCCTCGGCGGGCGGCCAAGGGATGGCCTACGAGGTCAAGCTCCGCGGGCTCAACACCCAGTGGCAGCCGGGGGACGTCACCCTCGACCTCGGCCCCGACATCCAGATCGCGTCGGTCGAGGTGACCGGCCCCAACCACGCCACGGCCGCGATCCAGGTCGGCGAGAGCGCCCAGCTGGGGTTCCGGCCCATCACCGTCGGGTTCCTGCGCGACGGCGAGGCCACGAGCTTCACGCTCGAAGGCGACGAAGGCTTCCTGGTGGAGACGGGCGGCTTCACCGTGTCGCCGTCGACCGCGCGCCTCGGCGAGACGCTCACGATCGACATCGTGGGCACGAACACCAACTTCCAGGACGGGTCCACCTGGGTCGACTTCGGCGAGGGCGTCTTCGTCAACTACGTCACGGTGCTGGACGAGACCCACGCCGTCGCCTCGGTCTCCGTGGATCAGCGCGCGTTCCCCGGAAACCACGACATCGTCGTCTTCAACGGCCCCACCGGCTGGTCGCTGCAGGACGGGCTGTTCGTCGACCGCACCGCCATCGCCATCGAGATCGACCCCGCCTTCGGCAACCAGGGCGAGCAGCTCTCGTTCACGCTGCAGGGTCGCAACACGCACTTCCAGGACACGACGCTCGTCAACGAGGCCGGGCTGACCGTCCGTCGCACCACGCTCGTGGACCTCGGCCCCAGCATCTGCGTCAACGAGTTCTGGCCCAACTGCCAGGACCGGGTGCGCCCCGGCGGCGAAGTGCAGGTCGTCAACGGCGAGCTCGCGCTCGGCCAGATGCACATCAGCAACGGCGCCCAGCCGCAGACGTACGACGTGCGCATGTACGTGCTCGAGGAGCTCCTCGGCGCGCCCCCCGAGGAGTACACGATCGTCGAAGAGGTCATCTGCCACGACTGCTTCGAGGTGCGACCCGTCCCGATCAACTGCAAGGACAACCCGGGCGTCAGCCTGTCCTTCAGCATCTCCCGGAACATCAACAACGACACCTGCGCCATCGAAGAGCGCGTGTCCGCCGGGGTGGTCTTCTACACGCCGCTCGATCCGCCCTGCGGCAACCCCGGCCAGATGCCGCCCCCGCCCTGGGACGTCAACGGGATCCTCACGCCCCCGCCCCCGGCCGACTGCCCCGGGCCGCGCACGTGCGACGCGGGCGACTTCGTCTACTTCGAGTCGGATCTCAACGTCATCACGATGGCGAAGAACGAGAACCCGTTCACGGGCGAGATCGGCTACTCGCCCATCGCCCCGCTGACGCTCGACGACTACAAGTTCGGCTACGTGGACTACGACCTGCGGGCCGAGGGCAGCGACGACCCGACCCAGATCCCGGCGTTCACGATGGAGGACGTGCTCTTCACGCTCCCCGCCGACTTCCAGCTCCTCGAGCCCATGGTCTGCGAGAACTTCACGCACGACCCGGCCCTCGAGCTGCCCATCGCCTGGACCCCCGCGCAGACGTACGACGTCGCCGGGCTGTCCTCGGTGTACGCCACGTCCGACGCGGAGGGGCAGGCCTACCAGCTGCTCGCCTTCCCCTGGGACGACGGCGAGTACGAGTTCCCGTCCGACTGGCTCGGCGCTCTCCCCGAGGGCGGCGGCTACTTCATCTTCGGCGCCGGCGTGAACGAGCCGAAGTGGTTCCTGGACTTCGGCGAGGGCCCCGTGGGGCTCGAGAACCAGGCTCGCTCGGGCCTCTCCTACCGCGGCTTCATGCTGCTGCAGGGCGCCGAAGAGGACGAGGAATAGGAAGAAGGCCCGCATGACGCGACTCTCGACGAACCTCTCGATCCTCCTGATCTCCGGCGCGCTCCTGGGCGCGACCGGCTGCCAGGACAACGGGATCCGCGCGCTGAACTTCGGCAAGACGGCGATCATCACCGGCGACTTCGACACCGTGGAGCAGCTCATCCAGGAGGTCGCGAACGTCAGCGAGGTCCAGGCGGACATCCACCGCTACCACGGGTACGTCGACGGTCCCCACTTCGAGACCGAGGTGGACCCGGCCCCCAGCCTCCAGGTGGAAGACCTCCTGCGCGGCAACATCAATACGCTGTCGTCCTTCTCGACCGTCTTCTTCTCCTGCGGCATGCGGGGCGTGGGCGAGTTCCGATACAACGGCGTGGCCGAGGACGATCACCTCGTCATCGACGGCACGGTGATCGACAACCTGCAGAACACGGCCCGGCGCGGCGCGAACCTGTACTTCTCCGACTGGACGTACGACTTCGTGAAGGCGTCGTGGCCCGACCAGATCGACTGGCTCGGGGACGACGACCTCGACTCCGCCCAGAAGGGCATGGCCGGTCCGGTGGCGGCGCGCGTGGTCGACGAGGCGCTCGCCGAGCAGATGGAGGTGCCCGTGGGCACCGAGATCGAGATCGAGTTCAACCAGAGCGGGTGGGCCGTGATCGAGAGCGTGTCCGACGACGTCGAGGTCCTCGTCGAGGGCGACATCCTCGTGGACGACGTCGAGTCCGGGCAGCCGCGCGCGATCGCGGGGGCCCCGCTCGTGGTGGCCTTCGACTCGCCCACCGGCAGCGGACGCATCGTCTACACCGCGTTCCACAACGAGGCGCAGCTGACGGACGACGCCCGAGACGTCCTCCGCTTCCAGCTCGGCCAGCTCGCAGGAAACTGAAGGCATGACCCCACGCATCTTCCGCCGCGGCCTCGCCGCGGGCGTCCTGCTCGTGTTCGCCTTCGCCGCGGGCGCTTGCGAGAACGACATCCGGCTCTTCGAGAAGACCCAGAACGACGTGTTCGTTCAGGAGCTCCGCCGCAAGGTCGACGTCCTCCTCGTCGTCGACAACTCGTGCTCGATGATCGACGAGCAGCAGAAGCTCGCCGCGAACTTCGACAACTTCATCGCCCAGTTCCTCAACGCCGAGGTGAACTACCAGATCGGCGTCACGACCACGGACATGTCCGACCCGACCCAGAGCGGGCGGCTCGTGGGCGATACCAAGATCATCACCGCGGACATCCCCATCGACGAGGCCCGCGGCCTGTTCCAGGACAACGTCAAGGTCTGCTCCCAGGGCAGCGGCTTCGAGCGCGGGCTGGCGGCGGCAGAGGCCGCGCTCACGACCCACATGGACGACGGCGGCGCGAACGTCGGGTTCCTGCGCGAGGACGCGGCCCTGTCGGTCGTGATCGTGTCCGACGAGGACGACCTCAGCCCCAAGCCGGTCGGCGAGTACCTGACCACGATCAAGGGCGTGAAGGGCGCGGCCGGCTACCGGGACGACACGCTCGTGAACATCTCGTCCGTCGTCGGCGATCCCCCGAGCGGCTGCGAGCAGCCCGCCCCGGTGATCCCCGACTGCACGGACGGCGTCGACAACGAAGAGGATGAGCCCGACGGCGACGTGGACTGCGCGGACGACGACTGCGCGACCTCCCGCTGGTGCCTGTTCGACAACTTCGGCGAGCTCGACTGCACGGACGGCGTCGACGACGACAACGACGGCGCGGTGGACTGCGCGGACGCGGACTGCGGCGGCTTCAACCACTGCCGCGAGAGCGAGTGCGCCGACGGCGAGGACGACGACGGCGACGGCCAGGCCGACTGCCGCGACATGGACTGCCTGGTGGATCAGCCCGAGGTGTGCGGGGAGCTCGACTGCGAGGACGGCGAGCTGCTGCACAACAGCCCCGACCCCCAGGACCGCGTGCCCAACTTCTGGCTCGACTGCGGCGACCCGTCGTGTTTCGCCCAGGAGGAGACCGCCGAGCTGTGCCAGGGCGGGCGGTTCGACATCGGCGTGGACGACCCGACCTGGGGCGGGGGCTACAAGGACCGCTGCGAGCTCACGGTCGAGTACGACGCCGCCAACGGCAGCCTCGACCAGGCCGACGGCCTCGACATCGACGACGCGTCCGGCCTCGACGGCGAGCTGGCGGGCTGCGCGGACCCCGACTGCGCGACCTACTGGCTGTGCGCCGTCCCGAACCTCGACGTGGAGGGCACGGCCGAGTGCGGCGACTGCCTCGACAACGACGGGGACGGCGCGGAGGACTGCGAGGACCTCGACTGCCTCGAGTCGGACTTCTGCGACAACCCCTACCCGATCGACCCGGGCAGCCGGTACATCGACGTGTCGCACCGCAGCGGCGGGATCGTGACGTCGATCTGCGCCGAAGAGTTCTCCGGCCTCGTGCGCGAGCTCGGCCTGAACATCTCGGGCCTGCGCTCGATCTTCTACCTGTCGTCCTGGCCCCAGCGCGGGAAGATCCAGATGCGCTACAACGACGCCCGGTCGGACGAGCTGATCACCGAGGGGTGGGCCCACGACGTCGACCAGAACCGCATCGTCTTCGACGAGGAGGCGATCCCCCCCGAGGGCACGATCATCTACGTCACCTACCCGCGCGCCACCCGACCGCCGTCCGAACAGGCCGAGCCGGAGCCCGAGTCCGAGGACGACGCCCGATGAATCGGCTCGCGGCCCTCTTCGCCGCGCTGTGCGCCTGCGCCCTGATCCTCGGCGCGGGGGCGTGCGATCAGGCCGAGTGCGAGACGTCCGCCAACTGCCCCCAGGGCGAGGTGTGCAACGCCGACGGGCGGTGCGAGATCCAGACCTGCGGCAGCTCCCTGGACTGCAACATCGAGGAGTTCTGCGACTTCGAGAGCGGCAACTGCACCAGCGGCTGCCTGAACGACCGCGACTGCCTCCCCACGCACGCCTGCGAGACCGAGTCGCGCACCTGCGTGCGCCCGGGCTGTCGAAACACCCAGCTCGACTGCAACATGGGCGAGTTCTGCAACAACCTCACGGGCGAGTGCTACGACGCCGGGGGGTTCTACTGCTCCACGTGCGAGAGCAGCGAAGACTGCGGCTCCGCCAACAACGTGTGCCTGCGCATGGGCGGCTCGAACCAGACCTACTGCGGCGTCGACTGCTCCGGCGGTCAGGAGTGCCCGCGCGGGTACGAGTGCGCGCGCGTGCGCAGCCTGGGGGACGTGACGGTCGGCTTCCAGTGCATCGCCGCCTGCTGGGAGCTCTGAGACCATGCTGCGAGCCGCTCGCCTCGTCCTCGCCCTGGCCTGCGTCGTCGTCGTGGGGTGCCCCACCGACGGGGAGGATCCCACCCCCGAGCCCACGCCCCCGGACTGCGACGGCGAGTACACGCCGCCCGAGCTGGCGATCGTCCCCATCGAGGACGGCCGGCCCACCGGCTTCCCCGTGGACGTGATCGTCGAGGCCGTGGACGAGGACGGCATCAACAACGTCCTGCTGTACTACCGGACCGAGGGCGTCCTCGACTGGGCCTTCATCTTCCTGAGCGAGATCCCCGACCAGGAGAACCTGTACGGCGGCCAGATCCCCGCGGGCGTCGTGCGCGAGCCCGGCGTCGACTGGTACATCGTGGCCGAGGACGTGGGCGAGTGCGCGACCGACGCGCGCCTGCCGCCGGACGCCCCGGACAGCTGGCTGAACTTCAAGACCGAGGTCTCGGTGCACCCCATCCCGGTGTCCGAGAACTTCGACACCGAGAACTGCGGCGAGGACCTCGACGACCTGGGCTGGACCTCGTGGATCGGGTCGTTCCCCCAGGAGCGCCACGCCTGGAAGACCGACCCCCGCGGCCCCCTGTCGGGCGGGTGCTCGGCCTACCACGACGAGGGCATCCCGGGGGGCCTGTGGCCCTGCCCCGCCGACGGCGGCGGCATCGAGCGGGACAACTGGCTGATCACCCCCGCGCTCGACTTCACCACCAAGGAGGCCGTGGCGGTCCGCTGGTTCGAGCGGCACCGCGAGTCGGGCATCTGCGCCGAGCTGCACGAGCTGTACGTCAGCACCGGCTCGCCGGACCCGGCGGGCGAGGACTGGCAGCTGCTGGCGGGCGACCTGCCCCTGCCGGGGGCGTCCTGGCAGTCGTCCGACTGGTACGACCTCACGGAGCTCGCGGGCACCGAGCGCGTCTACCTCGCGCTGCGCTACCTCGGCGGCTCGGCGGGGCGCTGGCAGATCGACGACTTCTACGTGGGCGAGCCGCTGGCGGACCTCGTGCTCGCCGAAGCGCCGACCCTGGACGAGACCGTCGAGCCCGGCACCACCGGCATCGAGCTCGCGCTGACCGTGCGGAACACGTCGGAGCTGTACGGCTCGCCGCAGCTCAACGCGACGCTGACCACGGGCGACGACGACCTCTCCATCACCGCCGCCGAGACCACGCTGCCCCCGCTGGCCGTGGGCGAGAGCGCGCCCCTGGACGCGAGCTTCGTCTTCGACGTCCTGGCCACGCACCCGGACAACGCGTACCTCGACTTCGGTCTCGTCCTCGACGACGGGGACGCGGGCCACACCTGGACCATCCCCATCCGCATGCTCATGGGCCAGGAGAGCTACGTGACCGTCACGGTCACCACGCCCGCCCTCTCGGAGCTGGACCTGGAGCTGGGCTACGGGTCGTTCGCGGCGCCCACCTTCTCGGTCGCGACCAACAGCGAGCTCCAGCCGGAGGTGCCGGACACGGACACGCGCACCTGGCGGCTGGACGTGACGGAGCACGCGGCGGTCCTGCCCCCGGGTCCCGGCGACGCTCGCTGGTACCTCGAGTGGGAGAACGACACGGGCTTCGTGGGCGCGACGGTCGACTCGCTGGTCTTCGAGGTCGGCGGGGTGCAGTACGCCCCCGAGGACCTGCCCGCCGTCGTGAACGATCGGGAAGGCGACCACCTCCTCTTCCCGCCCCCGCCGGTGCTCGTGGTCGAGAGCTTCGAGACGGACCCCGATCCGGCGGCCCCGGGCACGAGGGTCACGCTGCAGAACGTCGTCCTGCGCAACGACGGCGCGGCCACGGCGGGGGCCGTCGACTGCATCGCGGGCTCGGCTCACCCCCACGCCGTGAACTTCTCCACCGCCCCGTCCGGGTTCGGCGGAGCGATCCTCGAGCCCGGGGCGACGGGCACGTCGGACACCGATCTGTCCTTCGACATCGCGCCCCAGCACACCGACAACACCGACATCCCCGTGACGCTGGTATGCACGGACGGCGCGGACACGCTCACCCCCGGGCTGGACGTCCCCGTGCCCTACCCGAACATGACGACCCTGTCCGTCCGCATCGACGACGACGCGGGGAACGACGACGGCTACGCCGACGCGGGCGAGACCGTGGACGTGTGGATCACCGTCACCAACGACGGCGCGCTCCCCACGGGCGGCGCCGTCACGGCCACGCTGACCCCCGCCCCCGCCGACAGCACCGCCGTGTTCGTGGCCCCCGGGAGCACTGCGCTGACCTTCGGCGCGGCGGCCTTCGATCCGGGGACGTCCGCCGAGGCGGACCAGAGCTTCTCGCTGGCCGTCGACGGCGCGGCGCTCATGGGCGACACGATGGTCTTCGACGCCGTCTACGAGTCCGACGGCGATACCTGGACCGAGCAGGTCGTCGTCGAGGTCACGGGGCTGCCCTGGACCGACTGCTCCGAGCCGGACGACCCGATGGGGGACAGCGTCGGCACCTTCGACTTCGACATCAAGGGCTGCGCGAGCCGCAGCGACGACACGCTGCTGCAGATCCGCCTGGACTCCTGGACCCCGTTCAACCCGGCCACGACCGCCGTGTGGTTCTTCCTGTACGAGGTCCCCCTGCTCTACAGCATCGAGTACGTGCCCCCGGGCCTCGACTTCGAAGAGGGCTGCGTGGCGGGCGACGACATCGTCGGGCCGACGATGATGCCCACGGTCCTGAGCGACGGGCTCAGCTCGACGGTCCGGCTCCACCTCGACGACCTCGGGACCAACGGCGAGATCGGTCGCAACGTGCAGGTCGCCTTCGGGGTCGGGTACTGCAGCGAGATCAACTACTGCGACACGTATCCCGTGGGCGCCGTCGCGTTCAGCGGGGGAGCCGCGAGCTGCAACGAGAGCGCGTACATCCCCATCAACTGGTAGCCGCGACACCCGCTCCTTCGTCGCTTATGTTGTAGGCGTTCAGGATCCCCGCCCGCCGATCGGCGAGCGGTCTGCAGGAGTTCGAATGGCCCCCAAGGCGCTCCCCGACGGATACCACCTCTCGCTCTCCATCTCCCAGTCGCTGTGGTCCGACCTGCTGGGACAAGCCCTCCCGATCCAGGTCGGGACCGGCGAGTTCGAGCTCATCGAGCAGAGCCGCAAGCTGCTGCACATGGCCGAAGACCAGGTGAAGGGGCTGCTCACCGGCGCCGGCGAGGCCATGGACTCGGCCCCCGTCATCGGCGGGTCCGTGGGCAAGGGCGTGCGCGGCAAGCTCAAGGGCGTGGCCAAGCGGGGCCGGAACTTCCTCTCGCGCAAGGTCGAGGAGAGCGTGAAGGTCACGGGCAACTGGAAGGTCAACGTCGCCAAGGACGGCAGCTCGTTCGACTACCACGACGACGGAGTCACCCTGGACGCGCGCGTCGGCGTGGAGGTCGAGGGCCGGGCCCTGCTGCTGGGCGACCAGTTCGAGATCCCGTTCACGATCACGCACGACGTCAACGGCACCGCCTCCCTGGACGAGGTGGGCTTCAACAGCGACCGCAACCAGCTCGAGGGCAGCCTCGGCAGCGTGTCGCTGTCCCTGGGTGAGAGCCTCCCCCTGCGGCTGCTGAAGACCGTCGCCGACCGGCTGATCGAGCAGCAGATCATCAAGATGAACCCGCTGCCCCTCATCCCGAGCTCGACCATCGAGAACATGGTCCTGCCCGCGGGCGGGCCGCTGCGGCTGTCGGCCTCGATCGAGGACCTGTTCGTCGGCATCAACGGCGAAGACCTGACGCTGTCCGTCCGCTTCGCGTTCACGGGCGACGCCGCCGCTTGACCAGCCCCGCCGGATCCATCGCCGGACACGTCCTGACTCCCCGCGGCGACGGGAAGACGGCCCTGCTGCGCGACGCCCGCGTGGCGTGGGCGGGCGGGCGCATCACCGAGATCGGCTCCGGCACCGGCGACCTGTTGCTGATCCCCGGGCTCGTCGACGTCCACGTCCACCTCCCCCAGCACCGCGTCCGGGGCCGCTTTCAGGACGCGCTGCTGCCGTGGCTGCGCGACAGCATCTGGCCCGAGGAGATGCGTTTCGCCGAGCGCGAGTACCGCGAGGGGTGCACGCGCGAGTTCCGGCAGGGGCTGATCGCGGCGGGCACCACCGCGGCCATGGTGTACGGCTCCCCGCTGGGCGACTCCGCCTACGCCGTCCTGGAGGACCTCGCGCCGCTGTGCATCAAGGGCGGCGACGTGCTGATGGACCGCAACGGCCCCGCCGCGACCCTGCGCGCGGCCCCGGCGGCGATGAAGGAGGCGGCCGAGCACGTGGCGACGTTCGGGGAGCGGTACGCGGTGACCCCGCGGTTCGTCCCCACCTGCTCCCCCGCGCTGATGACCGCCTGCGGGGAGCTGCTGGCGACGACCGACGCGCGCATGCAGACGCACCTGTCCGAGAACCTCGACGAGGTCGCGTGGGTGCGGGATCTGCACCCCGAGTGCGACTCCTACACCGCCGTGTACGCGGAGCACGGGCTGCTGGGGCCGCGCTCGATCTTCGGGCACTGCATCCACCTGTCGGACGCCGAGCTGACCATGCTCGCCGAGTCGGGGTCGTGGGTCGCTCACTGCCCCACGTCGAACGTCGCGCTGGGGAGCGGGCGCATGCCCCTGGAGCGGATCCGCGCGGCGGGGATCCCGATCGCGCTGGCGACGGACGTGGGGGCGGGGCCGGAGCTGTCGATGCTGCACGTCATGGCGACGTGCGTGGACGTGCACCGGGGCGTGGTGGACGTCGCTCCGTCCGAGGCGCTCCGTCTGGCCACCGTCGCGGGGGCCGCCGCCATGGGCGAGCCCGCGCGCGGAGCGTTGAAGCCGGGTTTCCACGCCGACGTCGTGGGGCTCCATGTGCCCGGCGGACTGCGCCGGAGCGACGACGCGGACAGCGTCCTCGCGCGCATCTTCGAGGAGTTCCGAGATCGCTGGGACGACGCCGTCGCCGCGGTGTTCGTGAGCGGCGAGCGCGTCGACGCCGCGCTATCGTGACCGGGCGCCGAGGAGGAGCCGACCGACGGTGGCAGAGACACGCCTGGGGGAGATTCAACAGCTGATCCTCGATCTCGGGGCCGGGGACCTGTCCGCGCGGGGCCGCGTCACCGGCTCGGGCGACGCCTACGACGCCGTGGTCTCCGGCCTCAACATGCTCGCCGAAGACCTCGAGCGCGGCGAACACGAGCGCGCGCGCTCGGCGGAGCTCGCGCGGGTGGCCGGGGAGCTGGCGACCAGCGAGCAGCGCATGCGCGTCCTGCTGCAACAGCTCCCCGCGGTGGTGTGGACGGTCGATCGCGACCTGCGGGTCCTGTCCCTGGCGGGAGGGAGGCGCGCCGCGTTGACGGGGTGGACCCTGCCCCCGCGGACGCTCCGGGCGCTCCTCGGCCACCGCCCCCACAGCGCGACCGTCGTGGCTGCGCACGAGGCCGCCTTCGAGGGCGAGGCGGACCAGCTCGAGTTCGAGACCGACGAGGGCACGTGGACCCTCCGCATCGAGCCCCTCCTCGCCGACGGCGACGGTACGACGCGGGGGGAGGTCGTGGGCGCCATCGCCGTCGCCACCGACGTGACCGAGGTGCGCGCCGCGTCGACCCGTCTCCAGCACGCCCAGAAGCTGGAGAGCCTCGGCCTGCTCGCCGGGGGCATCGCCCACGACTTCAACAACCTGTTGGTCGGCATCCTCGGCAACGCCAGCCTGATCCTCCTGGACCCGACCGACTACTCGACGCTGACCCGCACGGTCAAGCAGATCGAGACGTCCGCGCGCCGCGCCTCCGAGCTCACGCACCAGCTGCTCGCCTACTCCGGGCGCGGTCGGTTCGTCGTCGAGCGCCTCGACCTCGGCGAGGTGGTGCGGGAGATGGTCTCGCTGCTCGAGGTGTCCCTGAACAAGCGCGCGACCCTGCGCTGCGTCTACGGGCCGGACCTGCCCTCCGTCGAGGCCGACGCGGCGCAGATCCGCCAGATCGTGATGAACCTGATCACCAACGCCGCCGAGGCGGTCGGCGACGACGGGGGGATCGTGACGATCCGGACCGGGGTGCAGGAGGTGGACCGGGCGTATCTCGCGGAGACGTACCTGGACGACGCCCTGGAGGACGGGAGGTACACCTTCCTGGAGGTCTCCGACACCGGTGTCGGGATGAGCCCGGAGACGCGGCGGCGCATCTTCGACCCCTTCTTCACGACCAAGAGCCACGGCCGCGGGCTCGGGCTGGCGGCGGTCATCGGCATCGTCCGCGGGCACGACGGAGCGATCAAGGTGTACAGCGAGAGGGGTTCGGGCACGACCTTCAAGGTCCTCCTGCCCGCCGTGGAGGGAGAAGCGACCCCGCGAGCGGACGTCCCGGCCGTGGATCCCGACGCCCGGTCTTCCGCCACGGTCCTGGTGGTCGACGACGAGCCCCTGGTCATCGGCGCGTCGATGACGGTGCTCGAGAGCCGCGGCTACCGCGTCATGACCGCGCGGGACGGGGTCGACGCCGTGGCGCTCTATGCCCAGAAGCACGGTGAGATCGACGTCGTCCTCCTCGACATGACCATGCCGCGCATGGGGGGCGAGGACGCCTTCCGGGAGATGCGGCGGATCAACCCGGACATCCGGGTGGTCCTCACGAGCGGGTACAACGAGCAGGAGGCCACGAGCCACTTCGCGGGCAAGGGGCTCGCGGGCTTCCTCCAGAAGCCCTGGGCGGCGTCCGACCTCCTCGCGGCCCTGGCCGCGGCCCTGGCGAGCCCGAAGTCGAGGCGGGACCGATGACGCGGGAGGTCACGATCCGGGTGGGCACGGTCCGGCTGGGCGACGACGGAGTGGTCCGGCAGGACTTCGTCGAGGGGGCCTACATGGAGGTCGCCGACTCCCGTGAGGCCATCGCCGCCGTCCGGGAGCTCACCGGGGACGTGCCCGCGTTCCTCCTGACGGACATGCGACACGTGAAGGGGGCGTCGTCGGAGGCGCGCGCGTTCGGCTCGACCCCCGAGATGGTCCCGTACATCGCCGCGATCGCCCTCCTGACCTCCTCGCCGCTCACGCGGATGATCGCCAACTTCTTCGTGCGGTTCACCCGCCCCGCCTACCCCGTGCGCATGTTCACGGACCGGGACGAGGCGCTCGCCTGGCTCCTCGCCGCCAGGACCCGGGCCGCAGCGAGCTGACCGCTCGTCAGTCGTTGGCGGCGCCCGCGTCGATCCAGTTCTCGATGCCCGTGCGGTGATCTTGGTTGATGGGGAGGATGGCGCCGAACGGCATCGTCGCCCCGGTGTCCTCCCCCTCGGCCGGAGGCGCGTTCCCCTGGGTCCAGTTGATCTTCGCGAGCAGGAAGCTCTCCGCCGGGTTCCCGGGGTCGACCCTCAGCCACGTGCTCTCGGTCGACTGCGCGCCCACGACCCGGTCCCAGCCGTCCGGCTCCGTGATCCCGAACATGCCGCTCACGTGGGTCTCGGCCCGGTGACAGCCGCAGCTGACGGTGAAGACGTCCAGCTGAATCTGCGTCCAGGAGTACTCGTCGAGGGTGCCGTCGCAGTCCTGGTCGAGGCCGTCGATGAGCTCGGGGGCGCCCGGGTGGACGGTGGGGTCGTCGTCGTCGCAGTCGACGTCGTCCCCGAACCCGTCGCCGTCGTTGTCGGGGCCGTCTCCGACCACGTCGTCGTCGTCGGTCGCGTCGTCGTCGTCGGCATCGGCTGCCGAGTCGTCGTCGTCGACGTCGGGGGAGGGGCAGGCGAAGAGGCCGAGCGCGGCGACCGCGCCGAGGAGGGGACGGGAGCGCCGGGTCATGGCCTCAGGATAGACCGTCAGCCGGGGGGCGGCCCCTCGTCGCGGGCCCGGTACACGGCCGCGCCTTCGACGTAGTGGCTCCACGAGTAGCGGATCCACTCGAGCTCCTCGGCGGTGGTCTCGCGGACGCGTCGGCCGGGGCTGCCGAGCACGAGCGAGCGGGGCGGGACGACCGTCCCCATGGTCACGAGCGCGCCCGCCCCGACGATGCTCCCGGCCCCGATCACGGCGTTGTCCATGATCACCGAGCCCATCCCGATGATGCACCCGGACTCGACCCTGCAGCCGTGCAGGATCGCCCGGTGTCCGACGGTCACCCGCGGTCCCACGACGGTCACGGACTTGCCGCCGGTGTTGTGCAGCACGGCGCCGTCCTGGACGTTCGTATCCTCGCCCACCACGAGGGGGCCGTCGTCGCCGCGGAGGACCGCGGTGGGCCACACCGACACGCGGGCGTCGATGCGCACCTCGCCGATCACGACGGCGGATCGATGCACCCAGGCGGTCGGGTCGATCTCGGGGAGCATCCCCGCGTACGGCTCGATCACTCGGGGCCCCCCACCCAGCGGTTCAGGACGGTGTGGAAGTGGGAGACCGCCGCTTCGTCGTCGTGCAGGACCTGCGTCTCCAGTCGCCCGCTCGCGACCCCCGCCTGGAAGCGGTCGAGCATGTCCAGGTCCTCGGCGAGGATGTACCGGGACGCCGCCGCGGTGGCGTGGGCGCGCAGCAGCTCGAGGCCGCGGGCGCCCCGGCGCTTGCAGAAGAGGTAGTGGAGGCGGCAGGACGTCGCGTCGACCGGATAGACCTGCATCACCGTGAGGTGGTACGGCAGCACGTTGACGAGGAAGTTCGGGAAGATCAGGTACTTGTGCAGGGCCGTCAGCTGCTTGTCCGTGTAGGGGCCGCCCCGGGTGCAGCGCCGGTCGAGGGCGCGACGCCAGGAGTAGAGCGCGATGTCCAGCCGTTGGCGGGTGTGGTCCCCGTACGACGCGAAGTCGGGGCCGTCGGAGACGTGCCGATTCACCGTCCGGGAGTGCACGACGGGCACGTGATAGAAGTCGACGACGTTCTCGAGCATCGCCTTCCAGTTGACCGGGACCGTGAGCACCTTCTCCTTGATGGCCCGCATGTCCTCCAGTCGGTAGGGCTCGAGCTCCTCGGGGATCCCCGCGAGCGTGTCCAGCAGCGGGGGGGCTTCGTCGTCGAGCGTGCCCCACAGGAAACCCATGAACTCCGCCGTGCGCACCGGGTGCAGCCCCATGCGGTCCTTCCTCAGGCGCTTCAGGCCGTCGGGGCGGGGGACGTGGGCGAGCTCGCCGTCGAGCCCGTAGCCCCAGCCGTGGTACGGGCAGTGCAGACGGTCGGTCGTGCCGCGCCCCTCCAGGATCTTCGAGCCCCGGTGGCGGCAGGAGTTGTGGAAGGCGCCGAGGCGGCCCCGCTCGTCGCGCACGACCGCGATCGACTCGCCGAGCTCGTCCACCGTCCAGTAGTCGCCCGGCCTCGGCGCCCGCCACGTCGGCCCCAGGCAGAGCCAGGCGCGCCGGAAGACCGCGCGCCGCTCGACCTCCAGGAACTCGGGGTCCGTGTAGCGCGAGCTGGCGACGCGACGCACCGAGCGGTGGGGCTCCAGGGGCGTGACGTTCGCGCGCGTGAAGGTCATGGGCGCGTGGAGGTTAGCCGTCGCGGGGCCCGTTCGCAGGCGTCACGGCGCCGGTCTGCGGGGGGCGTCCGCGGGGTCGGGCGACGCGGCGCCCCCCGGGATCGAGTGGACGTCCGGAAATCCGAGGCTAAACTGCGTCTTAGAGGTCAAAGCCCGGCTTTTTCGGAGCTCCTTCGGGACTTCGCTGGAGTCATCCCGTCAACCCCCGCAGGGAGGCAGCGTCCGAAGGTTCCTGTTGACACTCGCCCACCGCGACGGTCAACATGATGGTGCTCGCAGACGGACCCACCCCGCATTTCGAGGAGGCATGGCATGAACTGGCGTCCCGCTCCGATTCCGAAGCCGACCCCGAAGCCCCGCCCCAAGTCCTAAGGGCGGCGCCTCGCCCCTCACCCGGGGTCTTCAATTGCCGGTTCGCCCGGCGCTGAAGTAGTCGACAAACTTCGTGTAGACCGCCGTCGCTCGCGACGGCGTTTCTACTTGGGGCTTCACAGGTCGAAGAAGACCTCGGGGGGCGGGTCCGTACAGGGCCCGCCTTCGATCGTCTCGGCGTGCACGCGGCCTCCCGGCGAGACGATCCTGACGTTCAGCCGGTGCCGAGGCTCGGCCCCCTCTTCCAGCCCCTGATCGGTGCACGTCGGCGCGTTCGGCTCGAGGAACCGCACCGAGCGCATGTCTTCGGAGGGGTCGGTCACCCGCACCCGCCCGGGGGGCGTCGGCGGCACTCGGTAGCGTCGGAGCTCCAGGTGCTCGAAGGACCAGCTGCCGTCGGGCAGCAGGTGGTCGTCGGCCCACTGCAGCGCCCTCGCCGCGGCGTCGGCCGAGAACTTCGCGCGCCCGAACATGCGCTCGTCGACCACGCCGACCCACAGCCGGTGGAAGTGCCCGTTGGTCGCGCTGGTCTCGAACGGGAGCGCCTCGTCGATGGCCTCGAGGAAGACGCGCTTGCCGTCGATCTCCCACGCGACGCCGTCCTCGCGGTCCACGAGGCGGGCGTCCCCCCGCGTCAGGTAGTGGCTCAGGGGACCGCGTTGGCCCCACAGGGGCAGGACGGCCACGGCGTCGCGGTCGGCGAGTTCGGCGAGGATGCGGTCGGCGGCGTCGTCGTAGGCGGGCCGCGGCGACGCCGCCGGGGCGATCGCGAGGCGGAAGGCCGACAGGGTCCACAGCAGCCCCGCCGCGACGACGAGGAGACGCTCGACCCGGCCCGCGCGGAACGCGAAGACGACGCCCAGCGCGCCGCACCCCATCAGCAGCGGCGCGAACCACGACACCCAGCGGAAGCCGTAGAACACCCGCCCGTCGAGGTGGTCGACGAGGTTGGCGTGGAAGAAGAAGGTGCCTCCCGCCCAGGCGGCCGCGGCGGCGAGGAGGAGCAGGCCGATCTGGGCGTCGCGACGCAGGACGGCCACGAGCCCCACCGCGGCCAGGCCGAACCCGAGGAGCGCCCCCCCGGGCCCGTCGCCGGGGTGGGCGCCCGCGGTGACCGTCGCGAACTCGCCCAGGAACGCCCACCGGCCCGGGTCGAGCGGATAGACGGACGCGAACAGTCGCGTATCCAGCGCGACGGTCGCGAACGAAGCGAAGTGCAGGAAGGACCAGCCGAGCGGCAGCGGCGCGAGCAGCAGCGCGGCCTTCAGCGCGCTGCGCCCCGCCTCCGCCCAGCGGGGATCGTCCCGGCGCCGGGCCACGAAGACGCTCACCGCGACCACCTGCGCGGCCCCCAGGATCGCGACCGTGTAGTGGCACAGGAACCCCGCCACGAGGCACCCCACCCAGGCCCGCCACGAGCCCGGCGTGCCCTGCTCCAGCGCGCGGATCATCAGCTCGATCGAGCCCACCGACACGAGGGCCGTGAACGCGTACGGCGTGGCGTCCGCGCCGGGGTGCACGCCCGTGGCCGTGAGCGCGTACAGCCCCGCGGCCAGCAGCCCCGCGGTGGGGTCGACCCGGCGCAGGAGCCGGTGCAGCACCCACACGGTCGCGAGGGACGCCGCGAAGGACGGCAGGCGCAGGGCCCACGCGGCGTCGGTGATCGCGCCGATCCCGGAGAGGAGCGCGTGCCACAGCGGGGGGTGGGTGACCTCCAGGCTCGCGGGCTCGAGCACGGCCTGCAGGACGCGCTCGCCCAGGGGCGTGGCGATCGTGCCGTCGACGTCCACCGGCACGATCCGGCGCGAGCCGGGCCCGTAGGTGTGCTCGATGAGCTCGAGGGGACCGGAGACCAGGCGCGGGATCCGGGCGATCGCCGCCGCGACCAGGATGGCGATGAGCCCCATCCGCTCGCCGGGGACCATCGGGGGGGCCTCCCCCCCGGCCCGTGGAGCCCCCGTGCGTCGGCCCGCGCCGGGTCCGATCGACGCCGTCCTCGGCCCCGGGCCCGGGGCGGGCGCCGCGGGTCGCAGGAGGCGCAGCCCGAGCAAGCCCCCGCCGTAGAGCAGGAGCACCAGGAGGACCGGTGCCATCCACCAGCCCGCGAGCGGGCCCCCGTCCGCGCGGGCCAGCGCGGGGCCGCGAGGCAGGGCCCGGAACCGGACGAAGCCGCGGGGGCCCCGGGGGGGGACCGGCGCGAGGTCGTGGGGCAGGTGGAACGTCACCGTCGGGCCGTCGGGCCGGAGGATCCGCTGCCGCAGGAAGACCCACACGTCGCCGTCGGGCTCGTCGTACTCGGCGACCCAGGTCCCGTCCTCCCGCACCGGGACCGTGGCGAGCGGGGGCTCGGCCAGGTCCAGCGATCCGACGACCAGCACCTCGTGGGTGGAGCTCGGGTCGAGGGGAGCGACCGACCCCCGCAGCTCCGCGGCGGCGGCGGGGGCGGCGAGCGTCCCGGCGAGCACGGCCGTCAGGGCGAGGGCGGTGAGCGTCGTCCGCGGGTCCCGGCGGGGCAGGCCCGCGCCGAGCCCCAGGAGGAGCATCCAGCCGACGGCGCCCGCCGCGAGCGTCCCGACCAGGCCGGGGGGCCGGAAGCGGAGCCGGAACGACGTCGTCCCGGCGGGGACCACCACCCCCGTCTGCACCTGGTTGACGGGGAAGGTGCGCAGCGTGCCCGACGCGGTCTCGGCCCGGCGGCCGGCGTGCGTCCGCTCGGGGAGCACCACCACGACCTCGCGGTCCGCCCGGACCACGACGCGGCCCCCGTCCACCGAGCAGGTCGCGCCTCCGGGGAGGCCGGGGGAGTCGGCCGACTCCAGGACACCGAGCTCGAGGCCCGCGGCCAGGCTCGCCTCCACGCGCGCCGAGGGATCGTCCACCCGCTCCCACCGCGTCGGGAACCAGCACGGCGGGGGCGGGGCGGGGGACCGAAACGCGATCTCGTCGCCCCACACGGCGACGGGCACGGCGTGCAGGGCCATCGTGCGGGTGCCGAGGCCGTCGGGGGTGCCGAACAGCGCCCGCAGGACGTCGTCGTCCCCCTGCACGGTCTGCAGCTGATCGGCCAGGGGGGTGAGCGCGGCGATCTGTCGCGCGGGCGGCAGCTTGCTCCGTCCCGCGACGCCCCGGATGCCCGTCGCCACGCCGTAGTGCGGCGGGATCGCCCGCCCGAGCAGGTCCGCCTGCTGGGCGGGGGCGTCGATCTCGGGCACACGGACGTCCCACTCGACGCCGGTCCGCACGTCGGCCTCCCCGGCGGCGGTCAGCGCGGAGTCGAACCCCTGGGCGAGGTCCTGGATGTCGAGGTAGCCGTCGGCGAGCAGGGCCGGATCGGTGCGGATGGCCGAGGCGGGCACGAGCGGGGTGGACGGCACGACGGCGTGGGCGCGGATCGAGAAGAGGGCGACATCCGCCGCCGCGACCAAGAGCAGCAGCCCCCGACGGCGGTCGGCGGACTCCACCGAGCGGAAGATCACGACCACGAGCGCGAGGGTCGCGGCGGCCTGCGCGGCCCCCAGCGCCGAGGTGCCCACCGGCGCCTCGCTGCCGAGCAGCCACCGGGCGAGGGGCCGCGCGAGGGTGGCCAGGGCGAACAGCCCCAGGACTGCCATCGGGGCGGCCCCCGCCCGCAGGCGTCGGACGAGCGCGGGGGCGGGGATCTCCGTGAGGCGGTCCAACGCCTGCGCCCCCAGGATCGCGGCCGGGTAGAGGGCGAGCGCGGCGTAGACGAGGTCGACCGGCGACGACACCACGCGCAGGGGGGCGAACACCCAGCGCAGGCCGGGCACCGCGGAGGCGCCCGCGCCGAAGAGGAGGAGCGCCCAGAGCACCATCCGGCGGTCGCGGAGCGGGACCACGCGAAGGGCGCCGAGCACGAACGCGACGGCGAGCACCGGCCCCGGGGTCAGGTCGCGGACGAGGACCCGCGGGGTGGGGGCGAGCCACCCCGCGAGGTTGCCGAGGCCGAGCGCCTGGTCGACGGGCAGGCCGCCCCCGCGGGCCCCCGCCTCCCCCAGCTCCAGGAGCATGGGGACGTACCCGGGCGCGCCCGCGAGCAACCCCAGTCCGCCCGCGATGGCCGCGCCGCGCAGGTCCCGTCCGCGCACGACCGCCCACAGCGCGAGCGCGGCCCCGGCCGTCGCCGCGACGCGCAGGTGCGTCCCCAGCAGCAGGAGCGCGATCGCCGCGCCCCCGGCGGCGAGCAGCCGTCGTCGTCGTCGGCCCTCGGCCTCGGCCGCGAGGTGGAGGCAGCCCAGCACGACCGGGAACCACACGAAGGCGGGCCAGGAGTCGAACTGCGCGTCGATCACGGCCGACGCGCCGATCGGTCCGACGGCGATCGCCAGGCCCGCGATGGTGGCGGACGCCGAGCTCGCCCCGTGGACTCGCACGGCCCAGCGCGTAGCCACGAACGTCCCGATCCCATGGAGGATCGTCACGACGAGCAGGGCGGGGAGCGCGGGGGCGACGAGGCCCGGCAGGACCCCCGGATAGAAGGGGCCCATGGGGACCACGTCCGCGAACAGCGAGACCCCGCCGAGCTTGCCCGGGACCCACCACGGCGACGTGCCCGTGGCGAGCGCGTGGCGCAGCCACTCCCACGACGGCAGCGCGTAGTAGAGCGCGTCGTCGGGCACGTCGACGCCGTCGGCGACGAGCAGCGGCCCGAGCAGCGCGGCGAGGGCGACCCCGGCGACGGCGAGCTGCGTCCTGGGATCCTCCCACCGGCTCATGGACCCCAAGAGTAGACGACGACGGTCCCGGGGGCGGTGTCGGCGGGCATGATGCGACCGTGCAAACGGCCATCGTTCAGGCGGGGGCGGTCGACGAGTCGCTCGCGCTCTGCGACCTCGCCGGGGAGCTCGGAGCGGCGGGTCACGACGTCGGGCTCGTCCTCGAGGCGCAGGAGCCGGACTTCGAGGCCGCGGTCGCGCGGCTGGCCCCCGACGTCGTGTTCGTGCAGGCGGCGTTCATGGGCGAGCAGTGGGTCCGGCGGATCCTCCCCCGCCTGCCCCCGGGCGTCCCCGCCGTCCTCGTGGGCACCGCGGCGACGTTCGACCCCGACCTCGTCGTGCGGGTGGGGGCCTGGGGCGCGCTCCAGGGAGAGCTCGACGACTCCGGGCCCGCCCTGGTCGCTGCGCTCGCCGGGGGCGACCTCGCCGCCGTCCCCGGCCTGGTCCGGCCCGACGGCGTCGGGGGCACGACCGGCGTCCCCTGGGGCGATCCCCCGGGCGACCTCGACGTTCGACCGCTCCCGGACCGCGCGCTGTACTTCGACCGCTACCCCGCCCTCGGCCGGTTCCCCTGGAAGCGGTTCGCGACCGGCCGGGGGTGCGTCCACTCCTGCGGCTTCTGCTACCTGCCCGGCCTGCGCGAGAGCTACGGCGGGGCCCGCGCGGCGGTGCGGCGCAAGTCGGTGAGCCGGGTCATCGAGGAGGTGCGCGCGGTGCGGGCCCGCTGGCCGCTCACGCACATCCACTTCGCCGACGACCTGTTCGCCCCGAAGCGGGCGTGGCTCGAGGAGCTGGCGGAGCGCTTCCCCCGGGAGATCGGCGTCCCCTTCTCCTGCAATACGTCGCCCGAGACGATCACGGAGCGCAACGCGGTGCTGCTGGGGATCGCGGGCGCGCGCGTGGTGGGGATCGGCCTCGAGACGGGCACCGAGCGCAACCGCAGCGAGCTGCTCGGTCGGCCCACGAAGGACGCGGCCATCCGCGCGGCGGCGTCGCGGCTCAAGGCCCAGGGCGTGCGCCTGCTGACGTTCAACATGATCGCGAACCCCGGCGAGACGGTGGAGGACGCGATCGCCACCGTGCGGCTCAACCAGGAGCTCGGCACGGACTTCCCCCGCATCAACCTGGCCTACCCCGCGCCCGGGTCGCACCTGGAGACGCTGATGGCGGAGCGGGGCATCCCCCCGATCGCCCCCGACGCTCACGAGCGCAGCGACTGGCGAGCGTGGTGCGCCGAGGGCGACCCGGTGCCCTACGAGGTCCTGGCTCGGCTGTTCCGCCTCGCCGTGCGCCGCCGCCTCCCCGAGCCCCTCCTGCGGCGCCTCATGACTCGGATCCCGGACGCGAAGTGGTTGCTGCCTCTGGTCTTGTACGATGCGAGCGTCGAGATGCGGTGGAGCGGTGTCCCGTTGTGGGAGGCCGTGCGCTACGGGTGGCGAGTGGGCCCCCCGAATCGTCGCGTGACGTACCACGAGAGCCTCCCCTGATGATCTGGAAGAAGCGCCCCGGGCGGCGCGACGAGAAGGCGACCAGGCGCTTCCCGGGGGCCGAGATCTCTCGGTCCGGGGCGGACCTCGTCGTGCCCGAGGGGGACGCCGACGACACATTCGACACGGGCGCCGAAGAGGCCCCGCTGGTCCTCATCGTGGTGGACGGCCGGCCCGGCGCGGCCGCTCCGGAGACGGCCTTCCGGGCGCTCGGCTACCGCACCCGGGTCGAGCAGTCCGGGCCCGACGCGGTGTTCGCGCTCGACTCGGAGTCGCCCGAGGTCGTATTCCTCGACTGCTGGCGGTCCGAGATGGACCCCATGTCCTTCCTGAACGTCGCCCAGCGGATGCGCCCCGACCTCGGCGCGTCGGTCATCGCGCTCGTGCCGTCGGAGGACGACGGCTTCCGCAGAGCGCTCCTCGAGGACGCGGGCGTCGAGGCCCTGGTGTCGCCCCCCCTCACTGCGGGATCGGTGGCCGGGGCCGTGGGCCGGGTGCGCCTGCGCGAGCTCGCCCCCATCGGCGCGGCCACGGTCGCGGAGACCGAAGACGTGGCGGTGGTGGAGGAGGCCGAGCCCTCGATGCGCGTGCAGGTCGTGCCGTCGGGCGAGGTGCGAGCCCCGGGCGAGGTGATCGACGGTCGGTACGAGGTCCTGGGCCTGTTCGGCAAGGGCGGGGCGGCCCACGTCTACCGGGTCAAGGACCGGGTCCGCGACGAGGAGCTCGCCCTCAAGCTGCTCAAGGCCAACGCGCTCGACCCCCACGCGGAGCGGCGGTTCGAGCGCGAGCTGCGCATCCTCGCGTCGCTCGAGAACCCGAGCATCGTCCGCACCTACGACAACGGCCGCCTCGACGGTCGGCCCTACTTCACGATGGAGGCGCTGGACGGTCGCACGCTGCGCCGGTTCATGCGCGAGGTCTCGGCTCGCGACCTGTCCACCCGCTTCGCGATCGAGCTGCTGCTTCACATCTGCCGGGGGCTCGCGGCGACCCATCGGCTCGGCGTCATCCACCGCGACATCAAGCCGTCGAACCTCTTCGTCGTGGGGGACGGGCCCCAGGTCAAGCTGACGGACTTCGGCATCGCCCGGGACGACGATCCGAGCTCGGCGATGACGACGATCGGGATCGTCGTGGGCACGCCGGGCTACGTCGCCCCCGAGCGCCTCGTCGTGGGCGGGCCGCACGCTCCGGCGTCCGACATCTTCAGCCTCGGCGTGGTGGGATACGAACTGTTCGCGCGGCGGCGTCCGTTCCAGGGGAGGAACCCGGCCGACCTGCTGCGCGCCATGACCGAGGAGTCTCCGATGCCGCTGACGAAGATCGATTCCCGTGTGCCCCACTCGCTCGACGCGCTGCTGCGCTCGATGGTCGCGCCCGAGCCCGGGCAGCGGCCGCGCAGCGTGGTCGACGTGGCCTCCGAGCTCCGGCGGATCCGGGCGGCTCTGCGATGAAACGCTTCCTGGTCGGCCTCCTCCCCGTCGCCCTCCTCGCCTGCGATCCGCCCCGGGAGGGGGACGAGCCCGGCGAGTGCAGCGACGGCATCGACAACAACAACGACGGCGCGGTCGACTGCGCCGACGAGCAGTGCCTCCGGTCGCCGGACTGCGCCGGGGACGACGACGACGTGGTGGACGACGACGACGCGGTGGACGACGACGACGCGGTGGACGACGACGACGCGGGCCCGGGCGACTGGGTCGACATCACCGCCGGCGACTTCCACTCCTGCGCGCTCGACTCGAACGGGAACGTCGCGTGCTGGGGCTGGAACCACGCGGGCCAGGGCACCTCCCCCGGCGTCGCGTTCACGAACATCGGCGCCGGGTGGTCCCACACCTGCGGGCAGGACGAGGCGGGCGTCGTGCACTGCTTCGGCCGGGACGACGAGCTCGACTGGGGCCAGGGCGAAGCGCCGGAGTCGCCGTTCGCGAGCATGGGCGTCGGGTCCCACCACACCTGCGGCGTGGGCGAGGACGGCGCCTCCACCTGCTGGGGTCGCAACGAGGACGGGCAGACCGACGTCCCCGCGGGGGCCTACGTCGAGATCCAGGGCGGCAAGTTCCACACCTGCGGGCTGCGCACCGACGGCGAGATCACGTGCTGGGGCGACGAGAGCGAGGGGCAGCTCGAGGCGCCCCCCGGCCCGTACGAGCACTTCGCGGTGGGCGAGTTCGCGGGGTGCGGCGTGCTCCGCAGCGGCGACGTCGTGTGCTGGGGGATCGACCAAGGCGACCTGCTGAGCCCCCCGCAGGAGCCGTTCACGGCCCTCACGGTCGGCAAGGCGCACGCCTGCGGCCTGAACGTCGGCGGGAGCGTGACCTGCTGGGGCGTGGGCCGCAGCGGCGAGACCGAGGTCCCCGCGGGGTCGACCTGGGTCGCGATCGACGCGGGATCGAGTCACACCTGCGGCATCACGACCGGCGGCGAGCTCGGCTGCTGGGGCAGCGACGAGACCGAGAAGGGCGAGGAGGTGGGTCAGTCGACCCCGCCGTGATCGAGAGCCGATGACGGAGTCCTCGTCCGCGCGACGAAGCCTCGCCGTCGCGGCGGGGCGGGGCGCCTTCGCGGCGCCCTTCTTCGTCATGCCGGCGTTCCTCACGATCGACGCGCCGGACCTTCATCAGGGCCACGGAGTCCACGTCCAGGAGGCGATCGCGCTGGCGCTGCTCGGCGCCGTGATCGGGCTGGTCCGGGGCTTCGACGGGGGCGGGGGCGGGGCGGACTTCCTGCGGCGGCTCGGTCGGGCGGGGGCCGTGGTCCTGGGCGTCGCCGCGACGATCGCCGCGCTGCCGTGGATCGCCGTGCGGGCCGCCGACCGCGCGGCGGATCTGCTCGACGTCTTCCCCGCCGACGCTTACGGCTGGGGCGACCGGTACGTGCCGGACGCGCCGACCCTCGTCTTGATCGCGCTGGTCGCGATCGGCGAAGCGATCCGACGGCATCGCGGCGTCGCGTACGCGGGCCCGCACGTGGCCCTGATCGCCTGCGTCGGGGTCGCCGGGGCGCGGTTGGCCGAGCTCGCCGCCGTCGCCGGACCCGTCCCGCGGTGGGCGCTTTGGGGCCTCCTCGCCGCGCTGCTCCTGCCCCGGGGCGTGGCCTGGGAGGAGGCCCTCGACGCCGTCCCGGCCCGGGCGGCCCTGGCCGTCGCGGGCGTGCTCGCGGTGGGGGCCGTCGCCCCCCCGACGCTGCCGTCGCTGTTGCTCGACGCGGCGGTGGTCGCCATCGCCTGGAGGTTCGGCCAGTCCGGGCGCGGCGCGCTGCGGATCCCGCCGGAGCTGAGCACCCTCGGCTTCGCGGCGGCCGCGGTCTTCCTCGTCCCCGCGGCCTGGCTGCTGCTCACCGTGATCCCCGCGGCGGCCGGGGCGCTTGCCTCGCTCTTCCCGGCCGAGCACCCGGACGGCTTCCGCGCCTTCGCCGCCTGGGTTCGCGTCCCCGCCATCGGCTTCGGGCTCGTGGGGCTCGCGCACGTCGTCCGCGGGGGCGATCGGCGCTGGGTCCTGGGGGCCGGGGCGTGGATCGCCGTGGGGTTCGTCGGCGCCGCCCTCGTGGGGGTGCTGTACGGCACGCCGGCGGCCGATCTCGCCTCGATCCTGCCGTCGCTCGGCGCGGGCGTCGCCGCCATCGCGCTCCTCCGCGGCCCCTCGCCGGCGGGGCGCGCGCTGGGGGCGGGCCCGGTGGTCCTGGCCGCCGTCGTGGGGGCGACCGCGGGGCGGATCGTATGCGCCTCCTTCCTCCCGATGATGTCGCCGGTCGCCTTGCAGCTCGGCGTCGGCGCGCTGATCGGGGGCTTCGCGGGTCGAGCCCTGGCGGGTCGACTCGAGGGGCCGCCCGACGCCCCCTGGGGGTACGCGGGCACCCTCTTCGTGTGGGTGTATTCGGCCTACCTGCCCATGTTCGTGGCCGTCGCCTACGGGCTGCATCGGGAGTGGGTCCTGGCGGTGCTCGCGGTGGCCGCCGTCGTGCTCGCCACGACTCGGGTGCGGGCCCGCTGGGTGGTGTACGGCTGCTTCTACGCGACGTTCGCGATCGTCGCTTCGTTCAAGACGGGCCCGTCCGAGCAGCACTGCGCGACGGTGGCGGCGACGGGGGGCGCCGACCTGGTCTTCCCCCGGTTCGGGGCCGATCACGACCGCACCCTCGTGGAGCCCTACGACGTGCTCCCCGTGCGGGGGACGTCCCACGTGATCGTGGCGCAGAAGCGGTACCAGAAGACGGGCGGGCACCTCGCGCTGATCGACGTCGAGCGAGGCGTGGAGACGGGGCGGCTGCGGCCGGGCGACCTCCGCGTCCCCGGCAGCCCGGCCACCTGGCCCGAGCGGATGGAGTGGGACCCCCGGCGCGGCACCGCGTGGGTGCAGATCCTCGCCGGGGACAGCTACTCGATGTGGGAGGTCGCCGCGACGCCGGCGACGGCCCCGACCCGGCTCGAGCTCCGGCGGCGCGTGCCCCTGCTGTGGGAGCCCGGGAGCCCCGGCATCGACGAGCGCCTCGATCGGCTCGTGGTGTCGCTCGTGCCCAACCGGGAGGAGAGCGCGCCCCCGCTGCTCGGCGCGTACGACCTCGAGACGCTCAAGGGCCGGCTGCCCGACCGACTCGCCGACGACGCGCGGGGCGTGTTCGAGATGGCCGACTACGTGGCCGTCGACGCGTGGTCGGGTGCCTACTACGTGCCCGCGTTCATCGACCTCGTCCGCTTCGCGATCGTGGAGGTGAGCGCGGAGGACGGGCGCAGCCTTCGCCGTCGGGAGACCTTCCACCCCACCGTGGGCCTCGCCGCCGACGGGCGCCGGGGGCGGATCCACCTCACCAACTCGATGGCGAGCACCCTCGACATCCGGTCCACGGCGGACCTCCGCCTCCTGCAGCGCCTGCCCACGGGGGCGTTCCCCCGGGACGTCGTCTTCGACGCCGACCGGGGCCTGCTCTTCGTCGCGGGGTACGGCGACGGCGTGGTCACCACCTTCGACGTCGCCGGCGCGGAGGCCCGCCCCGTCGCGGAGGTCCGCCTGGGCCCCCTGCTCCGCGGGTTGGGGCTGGATCCCGTGAGCGGGCGCGTCTTCGGCGCGTCGGGGTGCGGGGTCTTCGAGGTGCCGACGGCCCGGTGAGTCGCGCCGGCGACACGCGCGCGCCGCCCCGTGATAGACCCCCGTGATGCTTCGCCTCCTGCTGTTCGCCTCGTTGCTTTCGCTGGCGGTCGGATGCCCGGCCGAGCGACCCAGCGAAACCCCCGCTCCCGCAGGCCCCTCCGCGTCGCCTTCCGAGGTCCGGCCCCGGGCGGTGACCGTGAGCGTTCGCCCCCACGCGACGCTGCCGTCGGAGTCCGCCCTCGTCTTCCTGGGCTTCGCCGACGCGGACGTGGACGGCGGGCACCCGAAGCAGCGCAAGCTGCCGAACTGGTACTGGAGCAGCGAGCGGCTCGAGATCCGGCCCGAGATGAAGCTCCAGGTCGACATGCCCGACCGGACGAACCTCATCGTGATCGTCGACGCCAACGAGGACGGGCGGCCTTCGCCCGGAGAGCGAAGCACCCAGATGCTCCGCGGACCCGGCGACGCGGCGACCTTCACGGCGACGATCGATCGTTCGTTCGGGGAGCTGTGGGGGGACGTGCGCCTCAGCGACGTCGACCCCTCCGAGGGTTCGGGCGTGGACGCGGCGCCGGGCCGCAGCACGACGTTCCGGATCGACGCGGATCCGCGGGTCAAGGTCGCGGGGGGGAGCATCCTGTTCGTGGGCTACGAGGACACCGAGCTCGAGGGCGGCAAGCCCATGCCCGACGCGCAGGCCTGGTTCTTCTGGAGGGTGATCCAGGACGAGATCACCTGGCCGATGACGGTCGCCGCGCGCGTCCCCCGCGAGGGCAAGTACTTCGTGGTGGTCGATCTCGACGGGGACGCGCAGGCCGGCCTCGGGGATCTCACGACCCCGGCGCTCGCCCCTCCGGACCCCCGGACCGGGACGGACGCGCTGGAGGTGGTCCTGGACCGGACGTGGACCTTCGCCGAGGAGGAGGAGGAGTGACCGATCGGCTGCTGCGCGGGATCTCGCGCGACAAGCTCCACCGCGTCTTCGTGGCCCGCACCACCGAGGCCGTCCGGGAGGCGACCGCCCGGCACCAGCTGGCGGGGGTGCCCGCGATGGCCCTCGCCCGCGGCATGACCGCCGCGCTGATGGCGGCGGTCACCGACCCCGAGTGGCACCGCGTCTCCTTTCAGTGGGCGACGCGGGCGGCGCTGGGGACGATGCACGTGGACGTGCGGGCGCCCGGTGATCTGCGGGGGTACGTGAGCCTCGCCGAGGACGCCGCCGAGTCCGTCGGTCGGCCGCTGATCGACTGGGTCCGGCCCGGCCTCCTGGTCGCGCTCCGGCAGGAGGCCTCGGGGCGCTTCTCCCAGGGACAGATCCCGATCGATCCGGGCGAGGTCGACGTGGACGTCGAGACCTACCTGCGACGCAGCGAGCAGGTCGCTTCCGGGCTGCGCGTGCTCGCCACGGAGGACGCCGCGGGCGGGCCTCGCGAGGTGGTCGGCGTGCTGGTGCAGACGCTCCCGGGCGGAGACCCGGGGCGCGCGATCCTGCCCGACGAGCTCCGCGAGCGGACGCGGGCTCCGGGTCCCCTGAACGACATCGCCGCCGCCGCGCTGCCGGGCCTGGCCATCGACATCCTCGAGGAGACGCCCCTGCGCTTTCAGTGCGCGTGCAGCCGGTCCCGGGTGGAGATGAGCATCCGCCTGCTCGGGGCGTCCGACCTCGAGCAGATGATCGCCGCGGGCGAGTCCACGGCGGTGCGGTGCGAGTTCTGCGCGGCGGTCTACGACGTGGGCGTCCCCGACCTCGCGCGCATCCTGCAGGGCCTGCGCGAGCACCCGATCGGCGAGGCCTGACGGGCTAGGACGGGGCCGCGGCCTCCCAGGCGGCGTAGGCCTGCTCCCCGAACAGCACGAAGTCGATCGCCTCGAGCGCGCCCGCCTCCGCGCGGCACGTCGCCCACGCGATCTCCGCCGCTTCGTCCAGGGGGTAGCCGTACACGCCGCACGAGATGGCGGGGAACGCGATCCGACGCAGGCCGCGCTGGTCGGCGAGCCGCAGGGTGCTCCGGTACGCGGACTCGAGCAGCGGCGCCGAGGCTTCCGGCGATCGGTAGACGGGGCCGACGGTGTAGAGGACCCACGACACGCGGAGTCGACCGAAGGCGGGCGTGATCCGAGCTTCGCCGGTGGGGCAGCGCACGCCGAGGGCGACCTGGGGCACCGCCTCGCAGGCCTTCCGCAGCGCCTTCCCGGCGGCCCGGTGGATGGCGCCGTCCACCCCGCCGCCGCCGAGCATGCCCTCGTTCGCCGCGTTCACGATCGCGTCGCCCTCCCACTCGGTCAGGTCGCCCCGGATCAGGGTGGTCGTGCAGGCTGCGGTGAGGGCGAAGGTGCGCACCCGGACAGCGTAGTCCGGGCCGAAGCGGAGGAGCTACTCGGGGTAGCTGAGCTCGAGCCCGTCCTCCCAGCCGTCGGGCACGGGATCGGGCTTCACCTTGCGGTCCACGTGCACCTTCCCGCCGTCGAGCAGGGCGCCGAACAGCAGCTCGTCGGCCAGGACCTTGCGGATGTGCTCGTGGATCACGCGCGACATCGGCCGGGCCCCGAACTTCGGGTCGTAGCCCTTCTTCGCGAGCCACTCCTTGGCGGCGTCGGTGACCTCGAGGGCGACCTTCTTGTCGGCGAGCTGGCCGTCCAGCTCCAGCAGGAACTTGTCGACGACCATGCGCACGACGTCCGGGGGCAGGCCCTTGAACTGCACGATCCCGTCGAGCCGGTTGCGGAACTCGGGGCTGAACACCCGCTCCAGCGCCTTGTTCTTGCCCTGCTTGGCCCCCGGCGCGCCCCCGCCGAACCCGACCTTGTTGCGGTCCGCGTCTCGGGCGCCCGCGTTCGTCGTCATGATGATGACGACCGAGCGGAAGTCGGCCTTGCGGCCGTTGTTGTCGGTGAGCGTGGCGTGGTCCATGACCTGCAGCAGGATGTTGAACAGGTCCGGGTGCGCCTTCTCGATCTCGTCGAGGACGAGGACCGAGTGCGGGTTCTTGACGATCGCGTCCGTGAGCAGGCCGCCCTGATCGAAGCCGACGTAGCCCGGGGGCGCGCCGATGAGGCGGCTCACCGTGTGCTTCTCCATGTACTCGGACATGTCGAAGCGCAGGAAGTTGACGCCCATGACCGACGCCAGCTGCTTCGCCAGCTCGGTCTTGCCGACGCCGGTGGGGCCCGAGAACAGGAAGCTGCCGATGGGCTTGTCCGGCGCGCCGAGGCCGCTGCGGTTCATCTTGATCGCGGCCGTGACGGTCGAGATCGCGTCGTCCTGCCCGAAGATCAGGAGCTTCAGGTCCCGCGCCAGGTCCTTGAGCTTGACCTTGTCGTCCTTGCTGACGGTGCGCGGGGGGATGCGCGCGATCTTCGCGACGACCTGCTCGATGTCCTTCGGGCGGATCGTCTTGCGGCGCCGGTGCGCGGGCTGGAGCATCACGTAGGCGCCGGCCTCGTCGAGCACGTCGATCGCCTTGTCCGGCAGCTTGCTGTCGTTGATGTGGCGCGCCGCCAGCTCGGCCGCCGCCCGCAGGGCCGCGGTGGTGTAGCGGATCCCGTGGTGCTCCTCGTACCGGTCCTTGAGTCCCTGGAGGATCTTGACCGTCTCTTCCACCGTCGGCTCCACGATGTCGATCTTCTGGAAGCGACGCGCGAGCGCTCGGTCCTTGCCGAAGGCGGACTTGTACTCGGCGAAGGTCGTGGACCCGATGCAGCGGAGCTCGCCGGAGCTGAGGGCGGGCTTGAGCATGTTGCTCGCGTCCATCGTCCCGCCGGACGTGGCCCCGGCGCCCACGACGGTGTGGATCTCGTCGATGAACAGGATGTTGTCCGGGTCCCCGGTGATCGTCTCGATCAGGGCCTTCAGTCGCTCCTCGAAGTCGCCGCGGAAGCGGGTGCCGGCGAGGAGCGAGGCCATGTTCAGCGAGTAGAGCTTCGCGTTCAGCAGGACCTCGGGGACCTTGCCCTCGTGGATCGCGAGGGCGAGCCCTTCGGCGATCGCCGTCTTGCCGACGCCGGGGTCCCCGACCAGCACGGGGTTGTTCTTCCGACGCCGACACAGGACCTGGACGGTGCGCTCGATCTCGGCGTCGCGGCCGATGAGCGGGTCGATCTTCCCCTGCGCGGCGCGGTCGATCAGGTCGATGCAGAAGCTGCCCAGCGGGTCCGACAGGGCGCCTTCGCGCTCGCCGTCTTCGCTCACGCCCTTCGGCGTCTTGGACGTGACCCCGCCGGTCCCGTCCTTGGTGATCCCGTGGGAGATGAAGTTCACGACGTCGAAGCGCGTGACCTCCTGCTGCTCGAGGAAGTAGACCGCGTTGCTCTCCTCTTCGCGGTACATCGCCACGAGGAGGTTGCCGGCGTTGATCTCGTCGCGGCCCGAGCTGCGGGTGTGCATGGCGGCCCGCTGCAGTACGCGGCGGAAGGAGATCGTCTGCTGGGGCTCGATGTCGGCGCCCTCGGGCAGAGGCTCGACGTCCTCGCTGAGGAACGCCGTGAGCTGGGCCCGCAGCTCCTCCAGGTCGGCGTCGCAGGCGCCGAGGATGTCCTTGGCCGTGGTGTCGTCCAGCATCGCCAGCAGGAGGTGCTCGAGCAGCAGGTACTCGTGGCGCATCTCCATCGCGGTCTCGACGGCGCGGCGAAGGGTCTCTTGGAGCTCTCGGGTCAGCATGGCGTACTGATAATCATTCCGCAGCCCCCGTGCCGGCGCCAGTGCGGCGCGCGAACCGTGACATCCTCGGGCTCGCGGCGCGACGCGGCGGCAGGGGTCAGTACCGGGTCACCACCCCGGCGTCGGAGCAGTCGTCTTCGGGCTCGGTGCTGCTCGCGTCCACGGGATCGCCGCCGGTCGAGTACCAGTGCACGGTCTCGGTGTACGACGCCAGCCCGGCCTCGCAGTCGGCGGTCAGATCCGCGTCGGGGCAGGCCGTGCCGTAGGCGTACACGCCCCCGAGGCTGTCGCACAGCGAGCTGAGGGAGCTCGCGCAGGTCGCGCTGAGCTGGGTCGCGTAGAGGGGGTTGTCCGGCGCCGCGAACTCCACGCATCGGGACTCGTCGGCGATCAGGTCGCAGGAGCAGACGTCGGAGCCGCAGCCCGCCAGGGCGACGGCGGCGAGGACCGCGAGGGCGGGGGAGAGGCGCATCGGGGCTCCTATTCGGCTTCCATCGAGCACTGCAGGGGGAACTCGTGCCGCTGGGCCGCGGCGAGGACCTGCTGCACCTTGGTCTCGGCGATCTCGTGGGTGAAGACGCCGGCGATCCCCACCCCGTGGTGGTGCACGTGCAGCATCACGCGCGTCGCGTCCACTTCGTTGAGGCGGAAGAGCTGCTGCAGGATGGCGACCACGAACTCCATGGGGGTGTAGTCGTCGTTGTGCAGCAGGACCTTGTAGCGCTTGGGGCGCTTGGTCTTGGGCTTTTCCTTGGTGGCGACGCCGCCCTTCCGGCGGGTGCCCGTCTGATCGTCGGCCATGGCGGCGCCATAATAGATCCGTAGATGGAGATGACCATCCAGGAGGGTGTCGCGGGCATCGATCCCGAGCAGTGGGACCGCCTCGACCACAGCCCCTCGCCGTTCCTGGAGCACGCGTTCCTGCACGCGCTCGAGACGTCCGGCTCCGTCGGCGACGGCACCGGCTGGAAGCCGCTCTTCGTGACGCTGGTCCACGACGGCGAGCTCCTGGGCGCAGTCCCCGCCTACATCAAGAGCCACTCGTACGGCGAGTACATCTTCGACTGGGCCTGGGCGAACGGGTCCCAGCGCTCGGGGCTGCCCTACTACCCCAAGCTCGTCGTCGCGGTGCCGTTCACGCCCGCCGCAGGGCGTCGGATCCTGCTGGCGCCGGGGCAGGGGCGCGAGACGGCGCTGGCCCTGTCGCGGGCCGTCCGGGAGCTCGCCCGCGACGTCGGCCTCAGCTCCGTCCACTGGCTCTTCTGCACCCGCGAGGAGCAGGAGCTGCTCGCCTCGGACCGGTGGATGGCCCGCCTCACGATGCAGTACCACTGGTTCAACCGCGGCTGGTCGACGTTCGACGACTTCCTGGGGGCGCTGCGGGGGAAGCGTCGCCGGGAGCTCCGGCGCGAGCGTCGCAAGGTCGCCGACGCCGGGATCGCGGTGCGGATGCTCTCCGGCTCGGAGATGACGTCCGAGCACTGGTCCGCGATGCAGCGCTTCTACCGGGATACGACCGGGCGCAAGTGGGGCAGCGCCTACCTGGAGCCCGCCTTCTTCTCGACGGTGGGCCGCACGATGCCCCACCGCGTGCGCTTCGCCGCCGCCGAGAAGGACGGCCGCCTGATCGCCGGGGCCCTCAACTTCGAGCGCGACGACGCGATGTTCGGGCGCTACTGGGGCTGCGACGAGGGGCACGCCGCGCTCCACTTCGAGACCTGCTACTACGCCGCCATCGAGCACAGCATCGACGCCGGCCTGAGCCGCTACGAGGCGGGCGCGCAGGGCGGCCACAAGATCCCGCGGGGGTTCCTGCCGGCCCCGACGTACAGCGCGCACTGGCTCGCCCACCCCGGCCTCGGGCGCGCGGTGGGGGGCTTCGTGGAGCAGGAGCGGCGCGAGACCGAACACGCGATGGCGATGCTCGCCCGTCGCTCGCCCTTCGCCGACCCGCGTCGGTAGACTCCCGCGGTGCCGCGGCTGCTCCTGATCGTCGGACTGATCCTGCTCGTCCCCGTCGCCACCGCGGCGGAGGACGTCGAGCCCGCGGCCTCCGAGCCCGCCTACGAGCCCGCCTCCGAGCCCGCCGTCGAGCCCGCCGACGAGTCCCGCTCGGACGCCCGCGTCGCCCTCGCCGAGGAGCGCTGGGACGACGCGCTGGCCGCCGCCGAAGCGGCCCTCCGCGCCGACCCCGCGGACTACGACGCCCTCCTCGTGAAGGCCCTCGCCTACGAGGGTCGCGGCGATCTCGAGCGCGCCGAGTCCCTCCTCGTGGCCTTCCAGGAGCTGGTCTCGGGGCGGCTGATCCCCAAGGAGGCCAACGACGCTCTCGACCGGGTGCGGGCCGCCCGTCGCGAGGAGGGATCGACGCTCGCGGCCGCGGAGGTCGCGGCCCCGGAGGACGAGGTCGAGGTCGACCTGCTCGTCCGCTCCGACCTGCACCCCGACGAGGTCGAGGCCCTGACCCGCCGGATCCGCGAGGCGGTGGAGGCGGGCCGATGCATGGCCGCGATCGCCGACGCGAAGTCGATCGTGGACGCCGCGTTCGACGACCCGCGCGGCTGGGCCCTGCTCGGCGACGCGCGGCGCTGTGCGGGCGACACCCTCGGCGCCGTCGACGCGTACCGGCGGGCGCGGGCGCTGGGCAGCGACGACCCCGGCGTCCTCGTCGTGCTCCGCAGCCTCGAGGCGACCTTCGGGGAGCTGCGGGTGCGGGTGGTGCTCGACCGTCCGCTGGAGGTCCCGCGCGTGGTCCTGCACATGGGCGATCGCGAGCGGAAGCCGGACTTCCGCCGCGGCGGCGAGTCCGTGTTCCGCGATCTCGACTCGCCGGGCACGTTCACCCTCGTCGTGAGCGGGCTCGGCCTGCGAGAAGAGGTGCGGGCCGTCGATCCGCTGGCCCCGGGCGAGCATCGCCGGGTCGAGATCGAGACGACGTACGTGGGCGTCGGCACGCTGAAGGTGGGGCCCCACGAGCCGTCGGACTGCCGCGTGCGGGTGCGCGACGCGAACGGGCCCGAGGTCGGCCCCGGGGGCGTCGTGGAGGTCACGGCGGGGGACGTCCGCGTCTACGTCTCCAACGAGTACGGCACTCTCACCCACCACGTCCGCGTGCCCCCGGGCGAGACGGTCGAGATCGACCCCCTGCCGCTGGTTCCGTCCACGCTGACGGTCGTCGGCCTGCCCGTGGGGTCGACGGTCCGGGCGTACGTGGACGGGATGCAGGAGGGGACGTACGCGGAGCGGGAGGTGCGCGTCGACCGGGAGGGCGCGACGGTGGACGACGAGACCGGCGTCCTCATCGCGCCGCCCCTGCGCATGGGCCCGCTCATGGGCGGCAGCGGGGGGATCTTCCTGGAGCACCCGCGCCTCGGGGTCGCGGCGGCGGACGTCTCCCTGCAGCCCGGCCGAGTGAACGCCACGACCTTCGCGTGGCGCACGCTCGAGGGGGTCGACGGGGTCAAGGACGAGTTCGCCCGGTGGAAGAACACGCAGGAGGGGCGCCGGTCGATGCGCGCGCCGCCCTGGGTGCCTCCGTTCGCCGTGGGGATCGGCTCCGCGTTGGTGGCGGGGGCCCTGCTCGCGGGGGGGCTCGACACCTACGACGACGGCCTGTTCGCGAGCTCCGCGGGGACCGGGATCGTCTCGGGGATGGCCTTCGGGATCGCGATCGGGGTGGGCGTCGCCTCACCGCCCCGGGAGGCCTGGTCGGCCTGGCGTCCAGAGGGGTTCTGAGTCCCTTCGCCCCCGGCTCCGACGGGCGGCGTCGGGTCGGTTATTCTCCGCGCCGCGGAGGTCGGCATCGCTCGTTTCGAGCCCGGACAACAGATCGGGACGTACACCCTGCGGCGCAAGCTGGGGCAGGGTGCGTACGCCGAGGTGTGGCTGGCCGTCCAGGAGGGGGGCACGCTCGGCTTTCGCAAGAAGGTCGCGCTGAAGCTCGTCCGTCCGGGCAAGGAGGACGACGACGACGAGACCCAGGCCTTCCTCCGCGAAGCGAGCCTGGTCGCCAACCTGCGGCACCCCAACATCGTCGACACGCTGAGCGTCTCCCAGGAGGGCGGCACGCTCCACATCGCGATGGAGTTCGTGGACGGCGGCACGCTCCACGACCTCGTGAACCGGTGCCTGCGGTTCGGGCTCGCGCTCCCGAACTCCGTGGTGTGCTCGCTCCTGATCGACATCTGTCGCGGCCTCGCCGCGGCCCACGAGGCGGAGGACGTGGACGGTCACCCCCTCAAGGTGATCCACCGGGATCTCAAGCTCGGCAACGTGCTGCTGGACAAGACCGGGGTCGCCAAGGTCGCGGACTTCGGCATGGCCAAGGCGGCGGGGGACATGACCGCCACCGCCACCGGCTTCGTGAAGGGGACGCCCGCGTACGTCGCCCCCGAGGTCTGGGAGGGGGCGCGTGAGTTCACCCCCGGCGTCGACCTGTTCGCGGTCGGGTGCATCGCCTACTCGCTGGTCACGCGCAAGCGGCTCTTCGACGGCGAGAACGTCGCGTCGATCTACGGGCAGATCTGCAAGCGGAGCCCCGAGCAGGAGTCCGCTCCGGTGGGCGACAAGTACCCCGGCCTCGCCCCCATCACCGAGAAGCTCCTCCAGCGAGACCCGGCCGATCGGTATCAGCGGGCCAAGGACGTCGCCGACGACCTGCTCGAGCTCCTCCGGCGGACGCCCGCGGCGGGGGAGATCCACGACTTCCTGTGGCTGCTCGACCGGATCGAGGCGTACGAGTCCGACGTGGACGCCGAGGACGAGACGCACGGGGCGGCCCCGTTCAAGATCCCCGAGCAGACCGAGGCGGGCTGGGCCGTCGCCATCGAGCGCGCGCTGGGGCAGAGCGTGGGCGTGCTCCCCCTGGCGACGTCCGGCGGCGCGGTGGAGCTGCCCACCCCCGAGCGACCGCCCTCGAACAAGCCCGTCCAGCTGACCGCGCCCCAGGCTTCGGCGGTCGAGGGTCCCCCGCCCACGCCGCCGACCCCGCCGCCGAAGAGCGGGGAGGTCCTGCGCACCCAGCTCCTGCCGCCCCGCGACTCCGAGGGTGCGGGCGAGCGCACGTCGATGAACGTCGAGCTCGCCCTCAAGGCGGACAAGAGCGCGCGGATCGAGGCCCGCAAGCGCAAGCAGCGGGTGGTGCAGTCCCGCCGTCGGCTGCAGATGGTGATCCTCGTGCTGGTGGGCGTGCTGGCGGTGATCGGCGGCCTCATCCTCGGCCGGGAGGACACCGAGGAGGGGGCCGGGGAGTCGGCCGAGCAGGGGGAGCCGGCGGCGGTGCCCGACCTGATGATCGTGCGGGACGACGGGGAGGAGGCGTCCGGCGAGGCGTCTCCGGACCCGGCCTCGGGCGAAGCGGCGGGCGAAGAGCCGGCGGATGCGAGCCCGGAGGCGGGGTCGTCCGAGGAGGCCGAGGGGACGCCGGGGGCGGACGCCGACGCGGCGGACGCGGAGCCGGAGGCGACCCCGGCGGACGGGGATGCGCCCGGGGAGGACGCCGAGGCCGCGGGGGAGGACGCCGAAGCGCCTGCCGAAGAGGGCGAGGCGGCCCCCGACGGCGAGGCCGCGGGCGACGGTGGGAGCGAGACCGAGGACCCGGCCGCCGAGACCGAAGCGACCCCCGCCGAGGCGGGCTCGACCGACGCGTGCGTCGTGGTCAGCGCCTCCCCCCGGGGGGCGAAGGTCTGGATCGACGGAGCGCTGAACGACCGGTCCGCGGGGTCGCCGTTCGGGGTCGTGGTCCCCGCCGGTGAGCATCGCGTGCAGATGGGGATGGTGAGCACCCCGAGCGTCGAGCAGACGGTCACGATCGGGGGCGGCGAGGCCAAGTCCGTGCACTGCACGCTCACGGGCGAAGCGGGCTGTCGCACCGCCGCCGCCGACATCGCCGCCTGCGGGCTCTGAGCCGCGCGGCAGTCCGAAGCCGCTGCAGGCGGCAAGAACCCGGGTGTTTCTCCGAACCGGGCGCGTTGTTGCCGGTTCTGCGGCAAGAACTCGGGTGCTTCTCCGAACCGGGCGCGTTGTTGCCGGTTCTGCGGCAAGAACTCGGGTGTTTCTCCGAACCGGGCGCGTTGTTGCCGCCTCGCGCCTACCGGATCCCCCTCAGTCGTCGGCGAAGCCCGCGCGCGAGACGTCGCGGAACGTCGCTTCGACGTGGGTCAGCACGCCCCGATCGGAGCTGTAGACCTCGAACGACGTCCCGTCGATCGCGCGGATGAGGAGCCACGGCGCGCTCGCGCCCGACCGGCGCGCCTCGAAGTCGCCCTCGACGGTGCGATCGATGCCCGCGACCAGCTCCAGGAACTCCGCGCCGGGGATGTCCAGGCCCTCGTCCGCCGCGTGCTCCAGCGCCTGCATCGCCGCGCCCTCGACCTCGACGTACCGGCACCGCCACGTGGACCGCAGCGCGTCCTTTTCGCAGAGCTGCAGGATGTCGTCGAGGTCGAGTCCCCCGTCGTCGTTCGCGATCTGCACTCCGCGCATGGCGCCTCCGTGCGGAGCATGTCCCCGTCGCCGTCCTCACACAAATCTCTGACAAGGCCGCGACAATTCCGTACCGGTCCCTGACACCGAAGCGCAGGGGGCTGGATAGGCTGACTCGGCCGATGCGGACGCCGCTGCCCCCGGACGCCGAGCTCATCGCCGCGCTGCGCGGCGGGGACGATGCCATGTTCGGGGCGATGCTCGACCACTGGACGCCGAGCCTCCGCCGCCTCGCCCGGTCGTTCGTGCGCACCGACGCGTCGGTCGAGGACGTGGTCCAGGAGACCTGGGCGGCGGTCGTGAAGGGCCTCGCCCGCTTCGAGGGGCGCAGCTCGCTCAAGACCTGGGTGTTCACCATCCTCGCGAACCGCGCGCGGACCCGGGGCGCCAAGGACGCGCGGACGGTCCCCGAGTCGGCCCTGTCCGAGCCCGGGGAGGCCTCTCCGATCGCCGATCGGTTCACCGATCGGGGGACGTGGCTGAAGCCGCCTCGACGATGGCAGGACTTCTCGGCCGAGGCCGTGACCCTGTCCAAGGAGACGGCGGAAGCCCTCGAGGCGGCCATCGAGGCGCTCCCTCCGCGCCAGCGGGCGGTCGTACTCCTGCGTGACGTGGAGGGCGTCGAGGCGCAAGATGCGTGCAACCTTCTGGAGATCAGCGAATCCAACCAGAGGGTGCTACTTCACCGCGGACGCAGTCGGTTGCGCTCGGCGCTGGAGCAGCACCTCGGAGAGTGACCGACCCGGACGATGCCGCTGATCTCGACCTGCAAGGACCTCACCGAGAACGCCGACGCCTACCTGGCCGGCGACCTGGGGTGGTTCGCGCGCGCCCAGGTCCGGCTGCATCTGTGGATGTGCGACCACTGTCGCCGGTACGTGGACCAGCTCGCGGCCACGATCGCCGCGCTGAAGGCGATGCCCGCGCCCGAAGGGCCGCCCCTCGCCGAGCCCGTCCGTGAGGAGCTGATGACGTCGTTCCGGTCGCTCGAGGCGAAGGCGATCGTCGACGCCGAGGAGGCCTCGGACGCCTCCACCGACCCCGGTCCGTCGGGCTAGGCCAGCGCCCCCCCGCAGCTGGAGCCCGCGCCCGCGGTGCAGCCGAAGCAGTGCTTCGCCACCGCGATCGGACGCTCGGCCAGCTCCTGGAAGCTCCGGACGTCCCACACCGTGCGGGCCCCCACGGCGTCGAGGAGCGGCAGCTCCAGCATCTGGTTGAAGTCGCAGTCGTACATCCGCCCGCGCCAGTCGATGGAGACGAGGCTGCGGCACATCAAGCCGTCGACCGTGCCCGGGTTGAACGACTCGAGCAGCAGCGCCTCGTACTCCTCGCGCTTGCCGTCGCGCTCGAGATCGTGGAGGAAGCGGCTGATGGGCATGTTCGTGATCGTGATCAGGTTGCTGAACTCGACGCCGAAGTCTTCGCGCAGGCGGCGCTTGTAGTCGGCCTCCAGGCCCGCCTGGGCGGGGGGGAGGAACGGACCGCCGGGGTTGTAGACGAGGTCGAGCACGCCGCCCCCGGGCACGCCGATCCCGGCCGCGTTGAGCTTCGTGAGCGCCTCGATGCTCTTCGTGAACACGCCCCCGCCGCGTTGCTTGTCGACGTTCTTCTCCGAGTAGCAGGGCAGGCTCGCGGTGACCTCCACGCCCGCCCGCGCCAGGAAGTCGACCAGGTCGTCCTGGCCGGGCTCGAAGAGCACGGTGAGGTTGCAGCGATCGATCACGCGCTTGCCGAGCCCTCGGGCCGCCGCTACGAGCCGACGGAAGTCGGGGTTGAGCTCCGGCGCGCCGCCCGTGAGGTCCACGAGCTCCACCTCGGGCGCCCCCTCGAGCAGCTCGATGAGCCGGTCGACGGTGTGCGACTCCATGATCTCGGTGCGCTTCGGGCCCGCGTCCACGTGGCAGTGACGGCAGGCCTGATTGCACAGCTTGCCCAGGTTGACCTGCAGCCAGGTCACGGGCGCCGCGCGCAGCGGGCCCAGGTCGTGAGCGCGCAGCGTGCGCTCGAACGGAGCGGGGTCGTGGGACAGGACGGCAAGCGCGGTCGACAAGGAGCTCTCCTAGGGCTGGAGCTTGGATTCACGGGCGCCCGGCTGCAAGCCCAGCGCGGCCTCCACGACGCCCGCGAGGACGTCGGGTCGGTGGAGCGACGCGAGGTGCACGACGTCGCCTTCGCGGTCGACGACGACCTGCCGGGGGTACGGGGAGATCGACTCGGGGAAGGCGTACGCGCTGCGTGAGCCGTCGTCCCAGGCGAGGGGGAAGGTGACGCCCGTGACCTCGCGGAACGACCGCAGCAGGGCGTCCGTCTCGGCCACCTGGCCGGACGCGACTCCGATCAGCACGAGCCCGTCGTCCGCGTAGGCCTGGTGGAAGGCCGACTCCAGGTCCGGAAACTCCAGACTGCACACGGGTCAGAAGGTGGCGAAGTAGGCGAGGAGCACGACGCTCCCGCGCAGGTCTTCGAGGGCGATCGCGGGGCCGTCGATGTCGTCGAAGACGGACGCGGCCGCGGGCTCACCGACCCCGATCCCGGGCATGTTCGCCTCGACGTGAAGCCGGAGCTCGGGCTGGTCCGGGTCGTCCGTGAGGAGGAGGACGTCGGTGCTCACGCCCGCGTCGGTGATCGAGTCGTAGGTGACGGTCGCGGTCGCGGTCTCCCCGGGCGCGAGCACCTCCGGCACCTCCACCGAGAGCTCCTCGATCCGGGGGTCGACGCCGCGGAACGTGAGCTCGGTCTCTCCGCCGTTGGTGACCCGCACCGGAAACGACGAGGAGCTGCCCGGGGGCGTGCTCGAGAACAGCACCGGGTTGGGCGACACCTCGAGGTCCGGGGCCGCGCGGTCCGGGAACCACCGATACGAGACGAGCTCGGTCCAGTTGCCCGAGAAGATCACGTCTTCGTGGGTGGCGATGCCCATCGTCCGGCTCTCCCGGCGATCGCTCGGGCCCAGCGGCAGGGGCTCGCGCGCGACGGGCAGCAGGGCCTTGGGCGTCACCTCGAACACGCGGACGTCGGCCCAGTCGGCGAGCGCGATCGCGGGTCGGTCCGAGGCCGACGGGGGTCGGAGCCAGGCCACGGCCGTGCCCGCGCCGGGGGTGTCGACGGCGTGCAGCAGCGTCGGCGCCGACGGGTCCTCGAGCGCGACGACGCCCACCCCGGCCGTCCCCATCGCGACCCCCAGGACGGGGGGGAGGCCCGCGTCGGCGTGCGCTCGCGCCGTCTGCTCGGAGGGCAGGGCCAGGTCCTTGGCCGCGCCCTGCAGCGGGAGCGTGTGCAGCACGGTGGGCGCCGCCGGGTCCGCGAGGTCGACGGTGACGAGGCCCCCCGCCCCGTCCGCGACCCAGGCGCGATCGCCCCGCGCGGCCACGGCCCACGCGTTCGTCGTGGGGGCGCGCCCCAGCTCGACGAGGTCGCCGCCCTCGCGTCGATGGACGATCAGCCCCGCCTCGTGGGCCGCGAGCAGGAGCAGGTCGCCGTGGATCGTCATGCCCTCGGGGTTCTCGGGGATCGGGTGCATGCCGATCTCGTCGGGGCGCTCCACGTCGGTCAGGTCGGCCACGCCGATCCACGACTGCGGCTGCATCGAGTTCGCGCGGTTCGTGACGTAGGCCCGTCGCTGGTCGTCGACCACCACGTGCTGGCACCGGGGGAAGCTCCGGCTGCCCAGGGAGAAGCCGATGCGGCTGCGGTAGTCCAGGTCCTCGGGGTCCGAGGCGTCGTACACGTTCATCCCCAGCACGCCGCTGCAGAAGTAGACGAGGCCGTCGCGGTACTCGACCTCGTTCAGCTCGCTGAAGGACGGGCCGCCGTAGGTGTCCAGCACCTCCACCGGATCGCCGTAGGGGGACTCGTACTCGGGGGGCGTGGCCCCGTCGGGAGGGTCCTCCGGTCCGTCGGGGACGCAGCCCACGAGGGCGATCAGGGCGATGGCGGGGAGATGCCTCACGCACCTCCGAGTCTGCCCGGAGGGCGGAGGTTACGGGCGCGCGGTGGGCAGGAGCGTCGCCAGGGCCGTCAGCTGGGCGCCGAGGTCGACCGAGTCCGGGTCGAGGTGGCGCAGCACGAAGATGCCGAAGAAGAAGCTCAGCACCGTGGACGCCCCCGCCGGATCGAGGCCGAGGCGGTCCGACAGGACGCCCCGGTAGGCGGCGACGTTCTCGAGGATGATCCCGCGGACCTCGTCTCCCTCCTGGCGGCTGAAGTCGAGCGCCACCAGCAGGGAGCGCTGCAGGTCGTCCGCCCGCCCGACGATGAACGCGGCGGTCGCGGCGGCGGCGGTGGCGGGGTCGGCGCCGGCCGGGATCCGCTCGTACGCCTCGGCGACGTCGCGGCCCACGCGGCGGGCGTACATCGCCTGGGCCATGGCGACCTTGCCCTCGAAGTAGTGGTAGAGCGTGCCCGTCGACACCCCGAGCTCGCGGGCGATCCCGCGCATCGTCAGGGCGCTCCAGCCCCGCTCGGCGAAGAGCTCGAAGGCTCCGTCCAGCAGCTCTGCGCGGCGGGCATCGTGATCGACGATTCGGGGCAACGACTCTCCGGGGTCAGGCGGCCAGGCGCGCCTGCTCGCGAACGATCTGCCGATCCATGACCGAGTGGAACACGGGGGGCAGCAGCGCCAGCAGGATCATGCCCGGATACCCCGTCGGCAGCTGGGGGCCGCCTTCGTGGTGTCGCAGCTGGGCGAAGTGACGACGCGCGTTGGCGTGGTGATCGGCGTGCCGGGTGAGCTCGAACAGCAGCGCGCGTCCGATGGTGTGGTTGCTGTTCCAGCTGTGGGCGGGGAGGACCCGACCGAGGCGGCCGTCGGCGCGGCGATCGCGGCGCAGACCGTAGTGCTCGACGTAGTTGATGGTCTCCAGCAGCAGGAACCCGACGATCGCCGAGCCCACGAACGCGAGCGCGGGGACGAGGCCGAACACGACACCCACGCCGGCGACCATCGCGACCTGGATCAGCTGGAAGCGGAGCATCTCGTTGCGCAGCGACAGCGTGGGGTTCGCGACCTTGCGACCGAGCCGCTGGGCCTCGAGCTCCCAGGCGTGCAGCCAACCCCCGATCGAGCTGCGGAGCCAGAAGCGGTACACGGACTCCCCGCGGCGCGAGGTGGCGGGGTCGTCCTCCGTGGCCACGCGGGCGTGGTGGCCGCGGTTGTGCTCGATGATGAAGTGCATGTAGAGGCTGGTCGCGAGCAGCACCTTCGCCGCGGCCTGGTCGAGCTTGTTCGCGCGGTGGCCGAGCTCGTGGCCGAGGTTGATGCCGAACGCGCCGCAGCAGATCCCCACGGTGAAGATCGCGCCCGCGATCTCCCACCCCGTGAGCGCGCCCGCCGCGATCTGCGCGGGCAGGTAGGCGACGAGGCCGATCTGCAGGGGGATGAGCCCGTAGACGAGGGCGTCCAGCCCGCGCCTGCGCAGGGGGGTCGGATCGGCCTCGGCGCGGGTGTTGTCCGTCGTGCCGGTGAAGACCAGCTCGGCGAGGGGGATCAGGCCGAACGCCACGGCGGGCAGCGCGAGCAGCCAGGCGCCTCCGAGGTGGAGGGCGACGAAGGCGATCGCGGGGAAGGCGTAGACGAAGAGGTAGGTGGCGGGGTGCATCGGGGCTGCTTTCGGTCGAATCGTGCCTGGGATTTATTTCGAACGCTCGTTATAAAAACAGAGAGATCCGGGAGGGTCAACAGATTTCTCGACGCTGCCCTAGGCTCCCGACATGACACGACCTGCGCGCGTTCTGATCACCGGGGGGACCGGGCTCGTCGGCCGACGCCTGGCCGCGGCCCTGATCGAGGACGGCTCGGAGGTCGTGGTGCTGTCCCGCGACGCGGCGGCCGCCCGGGAGCGGGTGCCGGGGGCCGAGGCCTTCGACTGGGCGCCCGAGGAGGGCCCGCCGCCGACCGAGGCGTTCGCGGGCGTGGACGCGGTCGTGAACCTCGCGGGGGAGCCCGTCGACGGCCGCTGGACCGCCGTCAAGAAGGGACGGATCCGCGAGAGCCGGGTGGCGGGGACGGCCAACCTGGTCACCGCGCTCGCGCGCCTGCCCGACGACGCGCGCCCGGGCGTCCTCGTCTCGGCCTCGGCGATCGGCTACTACGGGGAGACCGGGGACGACGAGAAGACGGAGACGTCACCGTCCGCGGACGAGTTCCTGGGCGAGGTGTGCGCGTCCTGGGAGGCGGCCGCCGAAGCCGCCGAGGGCCTCGGCCTGCGGGTCGTGCGGCTGCGCATCGGGCTGGTGCTCGACCCGTCGGGGGGCGCCCTGGCCAAGATGCTGCCCCTGTGGAAGCTCGGCCTCGGCGGACCGATGGGCGGGGGGCGTCAGTGGGTCGCGTGGATCCACCGCGCGGATCTCGTGCGCCTGATCCGGTTCGCGATCGGGAGCGACGTGTCGGGGCCCCTCAACGCCACCTCTCCGCACCCGGTGCGCCAGGCGGAGCTGGCGGCGGCGCTCGGGAGGGCCCTGGGTCGGCCCGCGTTCATGCCCGCGCCCGCCTTCGCGCTGAAGGTGGCCCTCGGCGAGTTCTCGGTGGAGGTCCTGGGCAGCCGACGCGTCGTCCCGGATCGCACGCTGGCCGTCGGCTTCGAGTTCGCCTTCCCCACCCTCGAGGCCGCGCTCGAGGACCTTCTCTGAATAACCGCGCGGCGACCCTCGTCACTCCTTGCAACGGCCCTCTCGGGCCCGTGGAGGTGAGACGATGCTACGCACCCTGTTGATCTCGGCGCCCGCGACGCTGCTGCTGCTGCTGCTGACGGCGGCCGGTCCGGCCCTGGCGCAACCGACCGGCGCGCCCACCTCGGGGGACGCCTCCCCCGCGGACGACCTCGACGAGCTCGAGGAGCAGGCGAAGCAGGATCACTCCCGCAAGGCCCGGGACCGTCGCTCCCGCAAGCGTCGAGCCCATCGCCACCGCCACCGCCACCGCCACGGCTGCGGCCACGTCGTGCTCCGCCATCGAACGGCGCGGCCCCGCATCGTCGTCGAGGAGGAGCCGGTGGTCGTCGCCCACGGCAACAAGCGACCCCGGACGGGCATGACGAGAGGCTGGCGCCACGTCGGCGGCGGCTTCGGCACCGCCTGGGTCCCGGCGTTCGACGCGGCCACCCCGATGGGTCGGTTCGAGCTCGGCGCGGGCGGCTACACGATCGGCCTGTACGGCGGCGGCGGCCTCGAGGTCGCGGGCAGCTCGGCCACGCCCATCTCGGCCACGGCCGTGGGCTACGCCGGGATGGCCGTCCCCGTCCCCGTGGTGCACCCCCTGATCGGCGTGAAGGTCGGCGCGGGCGGTCACCTCGACCACCAGGGCGCGGGCCCCCACGTGACCGTCGGCCCCCAGGCGGGCTTCATCCTCCGCCCCTACGACGGCGACTTCGGCCTGCGCGTCATGTTCGACGTGGACGTGGTCATCAAGCCGACCAAGGGCGAGGTCGCCCCCCAGGCGATGCTCACGTTCGCCGGAGTGTTCTAGACCTCCGGGGGGCTGATACCCTTCGGCCCCGATGACGCTCCGCTCCGCCGCGTTCGCCGCCCTCGCCCTGCTCGTCGGGGCGGGGGCGGGCTGCGGCCTCTGCTGGCCCCGGGGCGGCGCGATGGGGCCCTGCCCGGCGGTGGACGACGACGACGCCGGGGACGACGACGACGCGGGGGACGACGACGACGCGGTGGACGACGACGACGCGGTGGACGACGACGACGCGGTGGACGACGACGACGCGATCGGCCCCGACGACGAGGGCATGGTCCCGGTCGCGGGCGGCGCCTTCCTCTTCGGCTGCGACGACTGCGACCGCGACGAGGGTCCCCAGCGCACGCTGACGCTGGACGCCTTCCGCATCGACGCCCTCGAGGTGTCGGTCCTGGAGTTCGTGGCGTTCCTCAACGAGCACGGCAACGACTGCGGCGAGGCCGACTGCGTGGGCGGCTTCTCGGAGCCGGAGATCGAGCTCGTGGGCGACGTCTGGCAGACGCAGAAGCAGTACGAGCGTTGGCCCGCCGCGGAGATCACCTGGTACGGCGCCCGGGACTTCTGCGCCGCCCGGGGCAAGCGGCTGCCCACGGAGGCCGAGTGGGAGCGTGCGGCGCGGGGCACCGACGGGCGCACCTGGCCCTGGGGCGAGAACGACGTCGACTGCAACCGCGCGGTCTACGTCGCCTGCGGCGGGCCGTACGACGTGGGGGTGGTCCCGGGCGGGAGGTCCCCGGTGGGCGCGCTGGACATGGCGGGCAACGTCTGGGAGTGGACCGCCGACTGGTACGACCCCGACTACCACGAGAATCAGCCCGATACGAACCCGACCGGGCCCTTCACGGGGTCGACCAAGAGCGTCCGCGGCGGCGGCTTCGAGAGCAACAGCGTCTCGCTCGAGACGTACGACCGCTGGTCGCGGGAGCCCGGGATGGGCGGGTCGTCGACGGGGTTCCGCTGCGCCGCCTCGCCCTAGAGACCCCCCGATCGCTCGGGCGGCGAGGTCGCTACCAGCTCCCCTGGGGCCCGCCGTATGGGTCATGGGTGCAATACGAGCTCACGATCGAGGCGGCCGCGG
>CAZEKB010000024.1:0-71190 GCA_964512225.1 uncultured Rickettsiales bacterium
CGACGACGACACCGACGGCCTCATCGACTGCGACGACGACGAGTGCGACGAGGACCCCGCCTGCGATCCCGTCGAGCTCTGCGACAACTCCGTCGACGACGACCTCGACGGCGACGTGGACTGCGACGACTCCGACTGCACCAACGACACCGCCTGCCTCACCGAGATCTGCGACGACATCTTCGACAACGACCTCGACGGCCTCGCCGACTGCGACGACCCCGACTGCGCCACCGAGCCCGTGTGCACCCCCGAGACCTGCGACGATGGCCTCGACAACGACGGCGACGGCCTCGTGGACTGCGTCGACGCCGACTGCACCGGCGTGCCCGAGTGCATCGACGAGCTGTGCGACGACGGTCTGGACAACGACGGCGACGGCGACCTCGACTGCGCCGACGCCGAGTGCCTGCTCGAGCCCGTGTGCATCACCGAGACCTGCGACAACGGCCTCGACGACGACGGTGACCTCGCCATCGACTGCGCCGACAGCGAGTGTTCGACCTTCGCGAACTGCCTCCTCGTGGAGATCTGCGGCAACGGGCTCGACGACGACGTGAACGGCGACACCGACTGCGACGACATCGCCTGCGAGTTCCTCGCGTCGTGCACCGGCAGCGAGAACTGCGTCAACGGCCTCGACGACGACGGCAACGGTTTCGTGGACTGCGACGACGCCGCCTGCGCCGCCCTGACCACCTGCACGGCCGAGGTCTGCGACGACGGCCTGGACAACGACGGCGACGGCTTCATCGACTGCGGCGACGCCGACTGCGCCACCACCTCGGGCTGCGTCGTGGAGATCTGCGACAACTCCGCGGACGACGACGGCGACGGCTTCATCGACTGCACCGACTCCGAGTGCGCCACCGACCCCGAGTGCGTCGTCGAGGTGTGCGACGACCTCCTGGACAACGACGCCGACGGCGCGATCGACTGCGCCGACTCCGAGTGCATCGCGGACCCGACGTGCATCGTCGAGGCCTGCAACAACGGCTCCGACGACGACGCCGACGGGCTGGTCGACTGCGCCGATCCCGAATGCGCCACGTCCACCTTCTGCGCCACCGCCGAGATCTGCGACGACGGCCTGGACAACGACGGCGACGGCAGCACCGACTGCCAGGACACCGAGTGCACCTGGACGTTCATCCCGACCTGCACGTCCGAGGACTGCACCAACGCGATCGACGACGACGGCGACGGCGACGTGGACTGCGACGACCTGCAGTGCGCCAACGCCCCGTCCTGCGCCCTCGAGATCTGCGACAACGGCGTCGACGACGACGCCAACGGCCTCGTGGACTGCCTCGACGTCGCCGACTGCGCGACCGCGGCGAACTGCATCGTGGAGATCTGCGACAACGGGATCGACGACGACGGCGACAGCTTCATCGACTGCACGGACGCCGAGTGCATCGCCGGCGATCCCGCCTGCACCGTGGAGATCTGCACCAACTCGGTCGACGACAACGGCGACGGCTTCGTCGACTGCGCCGACCCCCAGTGCGCGACCGAGACGATCTGTCTCGTGGAGATCTGCGACAACGGGATCGACGACAACGGCGACCTGTTCATCGACTGCGCCGACGCCACCTGCCAGATCCAGGCGACCTGCCAGACCGAGAACTGCATCAACGGCGTGGACGACGACGGCGACGGCGACGTGGACTGCGCCGATACGTCCTGCATCCCCCAGGCGGTGTGCCTCGCCACCGGCGAAGCGGGCCTGTGCGACAACACGCTGGACGACGACGGCGACTACTACATCGACTGCGTGGACACCGAGTGCGTCGCGGACCCGGTCTGCAACCCCGAGATCTGCGACGACGGCTTCGACAACGACGGCGACGGCCTCGTGGACTGCACCGACACCGACTGCGCCGCGTTCGCGGGCTGCGCGGTGGAGGTCTGCGACAACGGGACCGACGACGACGGCGACCTCTTCATCGACTGCGTCGATCCCGACTGCATCGCCGAGGCCGTGTGCATCGTCGAGATCTGCACCAACACCGTGGACGACGACGGCGACGGCCTCGTGGACTGCGCCGACAGCGAGTGCACCGCGGACCCGGCCTGCATCCCCGAGATCTGCAACAACGGCCTCGACGACGACAGCGACGGCGACGTCGACTGCCTCGACTTCGACTGCTTCTTCGACGCAGCGTGCAGCCTCGAGACCTGCGACAACGGCCTCGACGACGACGGCGACGGCCTCGTGGACTGCGACGACGTCATCGACTGCGGCCTGTTCACCGGGTGCATCGTCGAGAACTGCGGCAACGGGATCGACGACGACTACGACAACCTGGTCGACTGCCTCGACCCCGAGTGCGCGGCCGCGGCCGTGTGCATCGTCGAGGTCTGCGACAACACGATCGACGACGACGGCGACGGCGACGCCGACTGCGACGACTCCGAGTGCACGACCAACGCCGCCTGCATCGTCGAGATCTGCGACAACGGGTTGGACGACGACGGCGACGGCACCATCGACTGCACCGACTCCGAGTGCGCCGCCGAGCCCGCCTGCATCCCCGAGCTCTGCACCAACACGATCGACGACGACGGCGACGGCTTCGTGGACTGCGCCGACCCCGAGTGCACGGGCGTCGCGGCCTGCACGTCCGAGGTCTGCGACAACAACGCCGACGACGACGGCGACGGCCTCGTCGACTGCCTCGACCCCGGCTGCTTCGGCGCCGCGGTGTGCGTCTCCGGCGGCACGGAGAACTGCACCGACGGCACGGACGACGACAACGACGGCCTCATCGACTGCCTCGACCCCGACTGCTTCCAGGACTCGGCATGCCTGACCGAGCTCTGCGCCGACGGCTTCGACAACGACCTCGACGGCGACGTGGACTGCGCGGACTCCGACTGCACCAACGACCCCGCGTGCATCGCCGAGGTCTGCGACAACGGGGTGGACGACGACGGCGACGGCGCCGTCGACTGCCTCGACGGCGACTGCGCGGGGTCCCCGGCCTGCACCCCCGAGATCTGCAACAACAACCTCGACGACGACAACGACGGCCTGGTCGACTGCGCGGACAGCGAGTGCCTCGCCGACCCGGCCTGCGCAACCGAGAACTGTACGAACGGCGTGGACGACGACGGGGACGGCGACATCGACTGCCTCGACTTCGACTGCTTCAACACGCTGACCTGCGGCGAGGTCTGCGACAACGGGGTGGACGACGACGGCGACGGGGCCGTGGACTGCCTCGACACCGACTGCGCGCAGCACAACGCCTGCATCACCGAGATCTGCAACGACGGGATCGACAACGACGGCGACGGCACCGTCGACTGCGACGACACCGAGTGCGCGACGGATACGTACTGCAGCACCTGCTCGTCCACCGGCGCCGTCGCGTGCGGCGGCAACGCGGCCTCCAACAACGACGACCCGGGCTCCACGGACGCCGTCGACTCCTATGCCTGCGGCGGCTGGGACGCAACCGGCCCGGAGATGGTCTTCGAGTACGTCGCCACCGAGGCGGGCACGCACTTCGTCGCCCTCGCGGGGCTGACCGCCAACCTCGACCTGTACATCATCGACGAGACCGCCGCGGGGGGCGCCTGCGACAGCAACCAGTGCATCGCGTTCGGCGACCAGTCGGCGTCGTTCACCGCGGTCGTGGGGAACACCTACCTGCTGGTGGTCGACGGCCGCTTCGGCGCCAAGTCGGACTTCGTGGTGAACGTGTTCTGCCCGAGCAACCTCGTGGAGAACTGCACCAACGGCATCGACGACGACTTCGACGGGGACGTCGACTGCGCCGACACCGAGTGCTCCTGCGCGGTCACCTGCTCGGCCACGTCGACCCTGACCTGCGGGCAGCAGCTGACCGCCACCACCGTGGGCAGCCCGTCGCAGATCTCCACCTACTCCTGCGGCGTCCCGGCCACCGGGCCCGAGGAGTTCTTCACGTTCATCGGCCCGCCCGGCGGCGGCACCGTCGACTTCCAGCTCGCCAGCCTCAGCACGGCCGATCTCGACCTGTACGCCCTCGAGTCCAACGCCGGGGCCTGCGATCCCACGGTCTGCGCCGACGCGGCGACGGGCTCGGGCTCCACCGAGCTCCTGTCCCTCGCGACCACCGCCGGGACGGAGTACTTCATCGGCGTGGAGGGCTTCTCCGGCGACTCCGGCGCGTTCGTGCTCGACGTCCTCTGCCCCACCACGACGCTGGAGATCTGCGGCAACTTCATCGACGACGACGGCGACGGCGACGTGGACTGCGCCGACTCCGAGTGCTTCGGCGACGCGGGCTGCTCCGTGGAGGTCTGCGACAACAGCTTCGACGACGACGGCGACGCCCTCATCGACTGCGCCGACCCGGACTGCAGCACGGCCCCGTCCTGCGCGGTGGAGATCTGCAACGACTTCATCGACAACAACGGCGACGGGCTGACCGACTGCGCGGACGCCCAGTGCATCAACGCGACGCTGTGCATCCCCGAGGTCTGCAACAACGGCGTGGACGACGACTCCGACGGCGACACCGACTGCGACGACCTCGAGTGCGAGAACGACCCCGGCTGTCCGCCCCCCACGTGCTCGTCGGTGGTGAGCACGATCGCTTGCGGCGGCTCCGTCGTGGGGACCACGACCACGGCCGCGAACTCCCTCACGAGCTACTCCTGCGGCAACGTCAGCCCCGGGCCCGACGTCACCTACGAGTTCACGGCGACGGCCACCCAGCTCGCCACGATCTCGCTGCAGATCGACACCCCGAACACCGACCTCGACATCGTCGTCGTATCGGACCAGGGCAACGGCTGCGAGCCCGGCGCCTGCGACGCGTTCGCGGGCAGCACCACGCTCAACCCCGAGCTGCTCGCGTTCCCCGTCAACCAGGGCGACACCTACTACCTGCTGGTCGAGTCGAAGCTGCCGAGCGTGTCCGGCGACTTCACGATGTCGCTGACCTGCGGCAGCACCCCCGGCACCGAGCTGTGCGGCAACGGCATCGACGACGACGGCAACGGCCTCGTCGACTGCAACGACCCGGTGTGCGCGACCAACCCCGCGTGCGTGACGCCTCCCGAGAACTGCGCCAACAACCTGGACGACGACGGCGACGGCCTCGTGGACTGCCTCGACACCGACTGCTTCGGCTCCCCGGTGTGCGTCCTGACGGAGAACTGCGCCAACGGCGTCGACGACGACACCGACGGCCTGATCGACTGCCAGGACAGCGACTGCGTGGGCGACATCAACTGCATCGGCATCGAGAACTGCGGCGACGGCATCGACAACTCCGGCAACGGCCTCGTCGACTGCCAGGACCCGACGTGCAACGGCACCGCCTTCTGCTCCACGGAGGTCAGCTGCACCAACGGGTTCGACGACGACGGTGACGGCGCCGTGGACTGCCTCGACACCGACTGCACCACCCAGTCCGTGTGCATCCCCGAGGTGTGCAGCAACGGCGTCGACGACGACAACGACGGCCTCGTGGACTGCAACGACACCGAGTGCACCCTCGATCCGGCGTGCATCCCCGAGCTCTGTCAGAACGGCATCGACGACGACGGCGACGGCTTCGTCGACTGCCTCGACACCGAGTGCAGCACGCAGCCGTTCTGCATCGCCGAGATCTGCGGCAACGGCATCGACGACGACGGCGACGGCGACATCGACTGCACCGATCTCGAGTGCGCGGCCGACCCCGCCTGCATCACGGAGCTCTGCGCCAACGGCCTCGACGACGACGGCGACGGCTTCGTGGACTGCGCCGACAGCGAGTGCTTCACCGACGCGGCCTGCACCACCGAGAACTGCACGAACGGCGTGGACGACGACGGCGACGGCCTCGTCGACTGCGCCGACCCGGGCTGCTTCGGGAACATCGCGTGCGCCCTGGGCGGGACCGAGGTCTGCACCGACGGCACCGACGACGACAACGACGGGTTCATCGACTGCCTCGACCCGGACTGCTTCACCGACCCGGTGTGCATCCCCGAGAACTGCGCCAACGGGTTCGATGACGACGGCGACGGCCTCGTGGACTGCAACGATCCCGAGTGCACGACCGCCGCGGCCTGCACGCCCGAGATCTGCACGAACGCCGTGGACGACGACGGCGACGGCCTGATCGACTGCGCGGACCCGGACTGTACCGGCGCGGGGGCGTGCACGCCCGAGAACTGCACCAACGGCATCGACGACGACGGCGACGGCCTCGTCGACTGCTTCGATCCCGAGTGCCCGCTCGACCCGAGCTGCATCGTCGAGAACTGCACCAACGGCATCGATGACGACGGCGACGGCACCGTCGACTGCAACGACCTCGAGTGCATCAACAACATCGCCTGCGGCGAGGTCTGCACCGACAACATCGACAACGACGGCGACGGCCTCGTCGACTGCGCGGACAACGACTGCGCGGGCAACTCGGCGTGCATCCCCGAGGTGTGCGACGACGGCCTGGACAACGACAACGACGCCTTCATCGACTGCGACGACACCGAGTGTGTGGCCGCCGCGTACTGCACGACGTGCGTCGAGCTCCCGACGCCGGTCCTCGGCTGCACGGGCGCGGTGAGCGGCCTGAACATCGCCGCCGGCTCCACCGACGCCAACAACTCCTACACCTGCGGCGGCTGGGACGCGACGGGCAGCGAGATCGTCTACGAGTGGACGGCCACGGAGTCCGGCAACCACGTCGTGGCGCTGTCCGGTCTCGCGGCGAACCTCGACCTGTACGTGATGGACGACTCGGCGCCGGGCTGCGACGCGAGCTCCTGCGTGGCCTTCGGCGACCAGTCGGTCTCCTTCACCGCGGTCGCGGGCAATACGTACTACGTGGCCGTCGACGGTCGGTTCGGGGCGGTCAGCGCCTACAACCTGCTGACGTACTGCCCGTCGGACCTGGTCGAGAACTGCACCGACGGGGTGGACAACGACCTCGACGGCGACATCGACTGCGCGGACTCCGACTGCACCTGCCAGGTCACCTGCAGCACCACGATCGCGCTCTCCTGCGGCGACTCGATCGGGGGCACGACGACCGGCGCGGCGGACCTGATCGACACGTACTCCTGCGGGGTCCCGGCCACCGGTCCCGAGGTCTTCTACTCGTTCGTCGGCCCCGCGGGCGGCGGCAACGTCGAGTTCCAGCTCAGCACGACGGATCCCGGCGCGGACCTCGATCTGTACGCGCTCGACGACAACACCGGCGCCTGCGACCCGACCCTCTGCCTCGACGCGGCGACGGCCAGCGGCAACAGCGACACGCTGATCCTCGCGACCGTGGCGGGCGACGACTACGCCGTGGGCGTCGAGGGCTACGCGAACACGTCGGGGACCTACATCCTGGACGTGGTCTGCCCGTCGACCACGCTGGAGAATTGCTCGAACGCGATCGACGACGACGGCGACGGCGACATCGACTGCGGCGACAGCAACTGCTTCGGCGACGCGGCCTGCGCCACGGAGACCTGCGACAACGGCTTCGACGACGACGGCGACGGTCTCGTCGACTGCCTGGACCCGGCCTGCGCGCTGAACCTGCTGTGCACGCCCGAGAACTGCAGCGACGGCATCGACAACGACGGCGACGGCGACGTGGACTGCGACGACTCGGAGTGCACGGCGGCGACGTTCTGCATCGTCGAGAACTGCACGAACCTCCTCGACGACGACCAGGACGGCGCCGTGGACTGCGCGGACAGCGAGTGCGTCGCCGATCCCGCCTGCATCACGGGCACGTGTCCGGCGGCCCAGTCCACGCTGGTATGTCCGTCCACGACCACGGACACGACCACCGGGTCCACCGACTCGGTCAGCGGCTACGGTTGCCTCAACAGCCAACTCGGCCCCGAGGTGGTGTTCGAGTACACGGCCGTCGCCACCCAGCTCATCACGGCCGAGCTCACGATCATCACGGCGGGCATCGACCTCGACCTCGTGGTCGTGGAGGACGCCGGCACCGGGTGCGACCCGCTGAACTGCACCACCGTCGCGGGCGCCACCACCAACCCCGACACCGTGGCGTTCGCGGCCGTCGCGGGCGGCGTGTACCACCTGTTCGTGGACGGCAAGACCGCCCTGGACGTGGGGGACTTCACACTCGACCTGGCCTGCGGCACCACGACCACGTCGGAGGTGTGCACCAACGGCCTCGACGACGACAACGACGGCGACATCGACTGCGCCGACAGCGAGTGCGTGGCCGATCCCAGCTGCCTGGTGCCCTCCGAGATCTGCACCGACAACATCGACAACGACGGCGACGGGCTCGTCGACTGCTTCGACGCGGACTGCGTCGGCTCCCCCGCCTGCGCCCTCGTCGAGCTGTGCGCGGACAACGTGGACAACGACCTCGACAACCTCGTCGACTGCCAGGACCCGGACTGCTTCACGGACATCAACTGCATCCTCGTGGAGGTCTGCACCAACGGCATCGACGACAACAACAACGGCCTCGTGGACTGCGCCGACCTGTCGTGCTTCGGTGGCCCGTCGTGCCAGACGGAGGTCTCCTGCACGAACGCCTTCGACGACGACGGCGACGGCGACGTGGACTGCCTCGACGCGGACTGCGGGCTCGATCCGGCGTGCCTGTTCGAGGTCTGCACGGACGGCGTGGACAACGACAACGACGGCCTGATCGACTGCGTGGATCCCGACTGCATCCCCGCCACGAACTGCCCGGAGATCTGCACGGACGGCGTGGACAACGACGGCGACGGGCTCATCGACTGCGCCGACGGCTCCTGCGCGGGCAACGCGGCCTGCACGGAGAACTGCACGGACGGCATCGACAACGACGGCGACGGGCTCATCGACTGCGCCGACGTCGTCGACTGCGGCACCAACGCGGCGTGCATCACCGCCGAGGTGTGCGACGACGGCATCGACAACGACGGCGACGGCCTCGTGGACTGCCTGGACACGGCGGACTGCGCCACGGCGGTCGCGTGCCTCGCCGAGGTGTGCAACGACGGGACCGACGACGACGGCGACGGCCTCGCCGACTGCCTGGACCCGGACTGCGCGGGCGACCCGGCCTGCCCGGCGACCTTCTGCGCGATCCAGTCGGTCATCGGCTGCGGGTCGAGCATCACGGACGCGACGGTCGCGCTCTCCGAGGTGACGGGCTACGGCTGCGGCAACCTCGAGCTGGGCGGCGAGCTCTTCTACCGGCTGAGCACGGCGGCCCCCGAGACGGTCCAGCTCACGCTCACCGCGACCGATCCCTCGGACGACTTCGACCTCGTGGTCCTGGACGACTCCGGCGGCGGCTGCGTCCCGGCGAACTGCTCGGCCTACTCGGCCACGGCCGGCAACCCCGAGTCGCTGGTCTTCAGCACGGTCGCGGGCGACACCTACTACGTGGGCGTCGACGGCTTCGGCGCGTCCGACTTCGGCGGGTTCCAGCTCGACGTCGTGTGCGGCACGCCCACCGCCGAGATCTGCAACAACGGCGTCGACGACGACGGCGACGGCGACGTCGACTGCGCCGACGCGAACTGCGCGAACGCCGCCGTGTGCAACCAGACGGAGATCTGCAACAACGGCATCGACGACGACGGCGACTCCGCGATCGACTGCGCGGACGGCGACTGCTCCACGGATTCGGCCTGCATCGTCGAGATCTGCACGGGCGGCGTGGACGACGACGGCGACGGCCTCATCGACTGCGCCGATACGGAGTGCGTGCTGGACCCGGCCTGCACCGGCCTCGAGAACTGCAGCAACGGCGTGGACGACGACGGCGACGGCGTCGTCGACTGCGACGACTCGGACTGCTTCCAGGACCTGTCCTGTCCGGGCGTCGCCTGCACGGTCGTCTCGACGCTGATCTGCGACACGCCCGTGGGCGGCTCGACCATCGGCCAGGCCGACGGCATCCCCCAGTACGGCTGCCAGAACTTCGTGGCCCCGGGGCCGGACCAGGTCTACGCGTTCGTGACGCCCGCGCAGGGCACGTACGGCGTGGAGGTGACGTCCGGTTCGGGCGCGGACCTGGACCTCGCGCTGTTGTTCAACCAGGGCGCGGGCTGCGATCCGTCCTCGTGCGGGGCCATCGCCGCGACGACCCAGAACCCCGAGAGCCTGCTCTTCGGCGGCCAGGCGAACGAGGTCTTCTACTTCGGCGTCGACTCCGCCGCGGCGGGGGTGTCCGACACCTTCACCATCGAGGTGCAGTGCGCGACGATCACCGTCGAGGACTGCGGCAACGGCATCGACGACGACGGCGACGGCCTCGTCGACTGCCTCGACCCGAACTGCGCGTCCGCCACCCCCTGCCTGCCTCCCGAGAACTGCACCAACGGGGTCGACGACGACGGCGACTTCGACATCGACTGCGCGGACTCCGACTGCTCGACGGACCCGGCGTGCGTCGTCGAGGTCTGCAACAACGGGCAGGACGACGACGCCGACGGTCTCGTGGACTGCGACGACGCCGCGGACTGCGCGAACAGCCCCTTCTGCCAGCCCGAGCTGTGCGCCAACGGGATCGACGACGACCTCGACGGAGACACGGACTGCGCGGACGCGGACTGCATCCTCGACATCGCCTGCGGCGCCCCCGCCCAGGAGGTCTGCACCAACGGCGTGGACGATGACGGCGATACGTACATCGACTGCGCGGACGCGGGCTGCTCCGGCGCCGCGAACTGCGCCGAGGAGGTGTGCGGGGACAACATCGACAACGACGCCGACGGGCTCGTGGACTGCGCCGATCCCGACTGCGGCCCGGACCCCGGCTGCATCACCGGGACGTGCGCGAGCGGCACGGTGATCACGTGCCCCGCGGGCGGCGGCACCACGTCGGTCACGAATACGACCGCGGGGACGTCGGCCACGGACCACTACGCGTGCGGGCCGGGAATCTCCCAGTTCGGGCCCGAGCACGTGTACCAGTTCGCGTCCAACGGAGACGCGCTGGTGATCTCCCTGACGCACACGTCGAGCGCGAACCTCGACCTGATCGTCCTGGAGAACCCGGGCACGACCTGCGACCCGGCGTCGTGCCTGGCGGCCTCGACCGTCTACCAGTCACCCGAGTCGCTCGTGGTCACGACGCAGCAGTTCTCGACGTACCACATCATCGTGGACGGGCCCGCGACCTACGACGCCGACACCTACACCCTCACGTGGGAGTGCAACCCGCCCGGCGCGCCGGGGTTCGAGGAGTGCACCAACACCGTCGACGACGACGGCGACACGCTCGTGGACTGCGCGGACCCGGACTGCGCGATCTTCCCCACGTGCATCCCCGGGGAGATCTGCAACGACCAGATCGACAACGACTTCGACACGGGCATCGACTGCGGCGACGCGGACTGCGCGGCGGCCACGAACTGCACGCCGGAGGTGTGCACGAACGGCGTGGACGACGACGGGGACGGGGCCATCGACTGCGCCGACATCGACTGCTTCGTCGCCCCCACCTGTCCCTAGCAAGCTCGCCGAGGCGAGCCGCCCGGCGTGGCGTGGTTCGTCCGCGCTCGGAAGCGGGCGACATCCGGGATCTGGCCGAGGACCGCGCGCCCCCCATCCCGTCGGGCCCTACTCGGGCTGGTCGTTCGTGACGCAGTGCACGCCGCCGCCGTTGGCCCACAGCGCGTCGACGTCCACGAACCGCACCTCGCGACCCGGGAACCACCCCTCGAGCAGCGCGCGCGCTACGTCGTCGTCGCCGGCGGCGGCGGTGACGACGAAGCCGTCGCCGACCAGCCAGTTCAGGTAGCGCGACGCGTCCGGCAGGTCCATGCGCTCGATGTTCAGGTCGGGTCGCTGCTCGGCGATCTGGGCGGCTACGTCGTCCATCAGCCGGGACCCGTCTCGGCCCACGACGATCGTGTCCTCGGAGACGAAGCGCGCCATCCCGTCCACGTGCCCGCGCGTCCCGTCGAGCGGGTCGAATCCCTCGGTGTAGATGACCGACGTCACCCCCAGGACCTCCCCCAGCGCGGCGGTCATCGCCTCGCGGGTCATCGCCGGGTTCCGGTCGGACAGGACGCTCCAGCTCACGAGCGCGGTGTCCGTCCCGTTGACCTCCAGATCGCCCCGCTCGTGGACGATGCGCACCTGCTCGTTCTGCAGGCCCAGGTACTCGGCCACGGCGTCGGGCACGACGTTGTCGGCCGCGTAGGGGATGTCCCCGCCGAAGCCCCCGCCCCAGGCGTCGAACTCCCAGTTCTGGCTCACGAGGACGCCGTCGACCTCCACGTAGCGGGGTCCGTTGTCGCGCATCCACGAGTTGTCGTTGGCGATGCGGTGCCAGGTGATCCGGTCGACGCCCGCCAGCGCCGCGCGGCCGGAGTCCTCCGTGCGGGCGTCGGCGGCGAGCAGGTGGACGTCCTCGTAGTCGGCGATCGCGGTCACGATCTCCGCGAACGATCGCTCGACGGCGGCCCCTTCGTAGGCCTGCGGCCACTGCAGCCACACCGCCGCCTGGGGCTCCCACTCGGCGGGCGTGCGCCGAACGTCCCCGTCGACGCGCTCGGTGAAGGGGGACTCGTCGGGCTGAAGCATGGGCGTGCATCCGGCGGCGGAGGTGGCGAGGAGGGCGGCGAGCAGGGGGAGTCGGGTCATGGGGGCTCCGGGGTTCGACTGCACACTGCGAGCGCTTTCTGAACTGGACCTGATTTATGGTCCGCTCCGTGAGAATTCTTCTCGTCGAGGACCAGAATCTGCTCCGCGAGGGCCTGGCGCGGGCCCTGCGAGGCGCCGGGCACGCCGTGGACGAGGCCGGGAGCCGCGAGGACGCCGAGGTCGCCGTGGACGTGCGGGACTACGGCCTGATCATCCTCGACCGCGGGCTCCCCGACGGCGACGGCCTCGACTCCGCGCGCCGCTGGCGTCGCGCCGGCGACCACACGCCCGTCCTCGTCCTCACGGCCCGAGACAGCGTCGACGACCGGGTCTCGGGCCTCGACGCCGGGGCCGACGACTACGTCGTGAAGCCCGTGGACATCGCCGAGCTCCTGGCCCGGGTCCGCTCCATCGCCCGTCGCGGCCCGGCCACGCGGGACGTCGTCCTGCGCGTCGCCGACCTGGAGCTCGACACCGCCCGGGCGGAGGTGAGGCGCGCCGGGGTCCTCCTCCCGATGCGGACGAAGGAGCTCGCCGTCCTGCAGGTGCTGATGGAGCGCGCGGGGCGCGTCGTCAGCCGCGAACAGCTCCGGGACGCCTGCTGGGACGACGCCCGCTCCTCGGACTCGAACGTGGTCGAGGCGGCCGTCTCCGCCGTGCGACGGAAGCTCGGGGCGCCGCCCCTGATCCGCACCCGCCGGGGCCTCGGGTGGGTGCTCGATGGTTGAGCGCCTCGGGGCCCGGCGACGGGCGGACCTCGTCGCGCGCCGCATCGCGACCGCGACCGCCGGGGCGTGGATCGTGGGGGTCGTCGCCCTCACCGCGCTGTGCATCGTCGTCGCCGCGCGCGGGCACGACGCCGAGGTCGACAGCCGCCTCCGGGCCCACGCGCTGGCGGCCTACGGGCTCGGCTGGTTCGACGCGTCGGGCGCCTTCCACGGGGAGGTCCTGGAGAAGGAGACGGCGCTCCTGGCCGGGGATGTCCGGATCTCGATCGCCACGCCCTCGGCCACGGTCTTCGGGCCCGCCGACCCCGACGCCGTGGGGCTGGTCGATGACGCCCTGCAGGCCGGGGACGAGGTGTGGAGGGACCGGGCCTCGGAGCGGGTCCTCGCGCTCCCCACCTTCGACGACGCGGACCGCCCCGCGGGGGCCGTGATCGTGGCGACGCCCGTCGGTCCGGCGAGGGCCGCGACCCTCCGCTTCGGGCTCATGGCCGCCGCCATCGCGCTGGGGTTCGCGGGGCTCGGGGTGGCCTTCAGCCGTCGCCTGTCGGCCCGCGTGCTGGGCGCGATGCTCGAGTCGATCGCCGAGCGCGAGCGGATCCTCGCGGGCGCGGCCCACGAGCTGCGGACCCCGCTGGCGACCCTCACCACCCTCGCCGACTCTCCCCTGGAGGACCTCGAGGCGACCCTCGCCCAGGTCGGCGCCACCGCCCGCGACGCCGCGGAGCTGGTCGATCGCCTCCTGACCTGGAGCCGACTCGCCGAGGCCGCGCCGCAGCGGGAGGCCGTCCGCCTGGACCTCCTGGTCGAGCTCTGTCTGGGGGACGACGAGCCCTTGGACGCCGAAGAGGCGACCCTCCACGCCGACCCGCGCCTCGTGCGGATCGCGGTGTCGAACCTGGTCGAGAACGCGCGTCGCCACGGCGGGGGCGTGAAGCTCGTGCGCGTGCGGCCGGGGGTCGTGGAGGTGCACGACCACGGCCCCGGGATCGGCGATCGTCGGCTCCTCGCTCCGTTCACGAAGCGCGGGGCCGGACCGGGCACGGGGCTGGGGCTGGCCGTCGTGGAGCGGATCGCCGAGGCCCACGGCGGTCGCCTCGACCTCGGGCCTCCGGTGACCCTCCGGTTGCCGTCCTAGGGGAAGACCACGGGAGCGGTCACGAGGAACTCGAAGTCCTCGTGGGAGCAGTCGCTGTCGTCGTTGTCTCCGGTGGTCACGAACCCGAACACGTAGCGCTCGAGCTGGACCGCCCGCAGGGACAGGGCGTCCACCAGCGGGCCGTCGAACTCGAGCGAGATCGGGCCGGGGGTCTCCGGCACCGGGATGGTGCAGTCCGACAGTCCGTCCTCTTCGCCGAGGCAGTAGTTGGGGGTCTCCCCGAAGTCGAACTCGAGACCCACGACGTCGTCCCATTCGTAGAGCAGGAGGTCCTGTTCGTCGGTCCCCAGCTCGTCGGTGACCTGCGCGTTGTTGGACGCGAGCACGACGTCGTTGAACGTGAGGAGGAAGTTGTCGTCGTACTCCATGATCTGCTCGGTCGACGGGTCGATCCCCTGGAAGTCGAACTCGAGATCGCAGGCCAGCCCGCCTGCGGGCAGCTCGACCTCGGCCGTCTGCTCGATCCGCGCGGTCATCACGCCCTGCTCCCGGCGGAGGTTGTCGCCCTCCCCGAACGGGCACATGCGATCGGGGTCTTCGAAGAAGATCTCGAGCTCCACGTCCTGCGGTTCGCCGGCCTCGCAGGCCGAGCGCAGGTCTTCGACGGTCTCGATGCTGCCGAGGAGGCCGCTCCCGTCGCATCCGGCGATGAGGAGGGCGAAGATCAGCCACGCGAGTCGAACAGTCATTGTTCCTCCGGGGGAATTGGTGGACCTCCCCAAAAGGTACCATCGCGCCGTGCGGCTCCCTTGCCTTCTCGTGCTCGCGGGCATCCTCGCCGCGTCCCCCGTTCGGGCGGAGGACGACGAGTCCGGATCGGAGGAGGCTCCCGCCGACTCGTCGGCGGACGAGACCGTCGTCACGAGCGCGCGGCCCTGGCGAGGCAACCGTCGCGCGACGATGTCGCTGGACTCGGGGGCGTCGTCGGGGCGGTATCGGCTGACGCGCCGCGACCTCGACTGGCGCCCCGGCACGTACGGGGACCTCCAGCGCGCGCTGCATCGGCTGCCCGGGATCACCGGGGACACCGGCAACCTCTCCGCGTTCCGCATCCGGGGCGGCGAGCCCCGCGAAGCCTGGGTCGAGCTCGACGGCATCCGGATCAAGCGCGCGACGCACCTCGCCGGGTTCACGTCGCTGTTCGACCCGGACCTCGTCGCGGGGGTGGACGTGTACACGGGGGCGGGCCCGGCCTTCGTCCGCAGCGGCCTGTCCGGGGCCGTGCACATCGACTACATCGACGGTCCGCACGACCGCGTCGACGGGCTCCTGGACCTGAACTTCCTCCAGCTGTCGGGGCATGTGGCGGTCGACCTCGACAAGCGCGAGCACGGCCGCGCGTCGGTGGTGGCGGGCGCGCGCTACTCGCTGCTCGACCTGTACCTCCTCGCGTGGAAGGCCACCGGCGAGATCGACCCCGAGTTCGACACCCTGCGCTACGTCGACGGGTTCCTGCGCACCACGATCCGCCCCACGGCGCAGGACCGGGTCCGCGTGTCCGGGCTCTTCTCCACCGACCGCATGCTGCTCGACGACGTCAACGAGCAGACCCACGTCGGCGGGGCGTCCGCCGACTGGCGACGGCAGGGCGAGGCGACGACCTTCGACGTCGGCCTGAGCTGGTCCCTGAACCGCGCCGCGGAGCCCGACTCGGGAGACTTCGTCTATCCGGACCCGCGGCGGTGGGTGGAGACCGAGCACCGGATCGCGGGGCGCGTGGGGGTGTCCCGAGCGGTGTCGGACCGGGTGACGCTGCACGCGGGCATCGACGGCGCGGCGGTGTACGTGCGCGGCGACGGGACGTTCCTGGAGACGTCGGCCCTGCCGACCTGGGCCCCGCTCCCGCTGGCCGACTACGGCCTCGACCGCATCGACATGGCCGCGGGGTGGTGGCGCCCCGACGTGGCGTTCTACCTGCAGGCCGACGCGCGCCGCGTGGCCGGCCCGTTGCGCGTCGACGGCGGACTCCGGGTGTCGATCCAGGGCCTCGGGTGGATCGACCTGCAGCCGCGGCTCAGCGTCGCGCTCCCGTTGCCGACGTCCACCGTCCTGTCGGCGTCGGTCGGCGTGGTCACCCAGCAGCGGCTCGAGGCCGAGATCCTCCACCCGCGGTTCGGGAACCCCCAGCTCGCCCCGGAGCGGGCGGTGGTCGCCGACGTCTCCGTGGCCCAGTCCCTCCCCGGGTCGGGCCTCCTGCGGCTCACGGGCTTCGGAAAGCGCTACGACCGGCTCGTGGTGTCCGCCGGGGGCGCGGGCGCGGACTGGGAGCCGCTCTACGAGGACGCGCCCACGTATACGAACGACGGGGTCGGCTGGGCGGCGGGGCTCGAGGCGTCGATCGAGGGTCGCGTCGATCGCTTCGGGGGTTCGGTCTCCTACACGCTGATGCGGACGGAGCGCACGAGCCCGTTCGCGGCCCGGTTCTCCGATCCGCTCGCGCCGTTCGGCGACCAGCGGCACGGCGTGAACGCGTCGATGGACGTGGTCGTGGGCAAGAAGCGGAACTTCCGGATCTCGCTGATGTACCTGTTCAAGAGCGGGTGGCCCATCGCGGACGTGGAGTCGATCGCCCACGACGACGACACCTGGACCTGGCGCGTGGTGGAGGTCGGGACCCGTCGATTCGCGTCGGCGCACCGCGTGAACCTGCGGCTGGAGCACACGATCGCGCGCAAGAAGGTCCTCGTGCGAGGCATCGCCGAGATCAACGCGGAGCCGCTCGGCACGGGCTTCGTGGAGAACTGCGACTCCGTGCGCGACGAAGACGGCAACGACCCCGCGTGCGCCCCGTTCGGGTTCCTCCCGCCCGTGCGCCCCTGGCTCGGTCTCAAGATCGAGTTCTAGGGTTCGAGGGGGCGCAGGACGCCGCCCGCCGACCGAGCCGGCCCTACAATCGCCCATGCTCCACGGGTCGCCCTTCCTCCCGGCGTCGGGGACGACGACCGCCCTCGCGTCCTTCAATCAGCCCCTCTTCGACTCGGAAGACCTCCGCGCCCTGCTCCTCTGGGTCGCGCTGATCGCGGCCGTCCTCACGGTCGTCTTCGCCGTGACGCACGCGTTCGTTGCCCGGCCCGCCGGGGCGCGCTCCCCCGGGTGGTCGCTCTCCTCCGGATGTGCGGGCGCGATCGTGGCGGGGCCGGCCATGGTGATCGGGTTCATCGCGGGCGCGGGCTCCCCCGGAGGAGCCCTCCTCGCGCTGGGATTGGTGTACGCCCTCTTCCTCGGGGGCTGCTTCCTTGCGCGCCGAAGCAAGCCGGGTTCGGCATCGAAGAGTGGAGGGCGCCGGGGGAGGTCGTGAGTCCTGTGGTGCCGTCGAAACTCTGTTGGAGATTCTCGAAGCGATTCGGCCGGCTACGGCGTTGGACAGAGCAGACCAGCCACAAGGAGGAGCCGAAATGGTCCGCTTCAACCTCGTCCGTCCCGTCAGCACCCCCATCGCAACCCTCGGCCTGGCCATCGTGGTCTTCGCCTGCCTGTCGCCTTCGACCGCCGCCGCCGCGGAGGACTGCGACTCCGCGCGCCTGGACTCCCTGGCGGGCGACGTCGCCTACAACTCCCTCGTCGAGTTCGACGACGTCGTCGCCGGCGACATCACGAAGTGCCGCATGGACGGCACGACGTCGTCCTTCCGGCTCCAGAACCACCTGTTCATCAACTGCCAGGGGCCCTGCGAGGTCGAAGTCTGGGTCCAGGACCGGGCGGTGAAGGTCTTCGCCGACGGCTCGCTGCTGCGGAAGTACGGCAACAGCAGCCGCTGGATCAAGCAGATCCACATGGAGGGCACGAGCGCCGAGGACGACGTCTTCGTGGTCGACGACGCCACCCAGTGCCTGGACACGTTCACCAGCACCTACGGCGGCGAGGACGTGGTCGTCACCGGCTGCGGGGACGACCGCGTGAACTCGGGCCACGACGACGACTTCGTGAGCACCCTCGGCGGGGACGACTCCATCTGGGCGAGCCGCGGCGCCGACGTCGTATTCGCGGGCGGCGGCGACGACTACGTCAACGGCTACTACGGCGACGACCTGGTGTACGGGGGCTCCGGCAACGACGCCCTGTACCTGGGCGAGGACGACGATCTCGCCTTCGGCGGCGACGGCCACGACGACCTGCACGGGAACAGCGGCGACGACATCCTGTACGGCGGGAACGGCGACGACGACCTGTACGGGAACAGCGGCAGCGACGTGCTCGTGGGTGAGGACGACGACGACGACATGGACGGCGACACGAGCCGGGACCTGCTGTGGGGCGGCGACGGAAGCGACGAGGCCGACGGCGGCTCGGGCAACGACAAGTGCTCGAGCGAGAACAAGTCCGGGTGCGACAGCAACGTGAGCAACGGCGTCAAGGACGACATCCGGGCCCTGCGCACGGCCGGATACGACTTCGCGGACGACATGGCCGACGCCGCAGGGGCCACGGGGAACTGGGCCACGGGGGCCGGAGAGTCGGGCTGGAGCTGGAGCGTGGGTGCGTGCAGGAGCACGGTCAACTGGTGGTACGGCGCCATGGCTTCGGCGGGCAACGCGACGAACCCCGTGTTCGGGACGATCGGGTCGGGCCTGATCTCGGCGGAGAACTGGATCAGCGGGCTCTTCTAGCCCGCGGGCGAGGACCACTCCCAGGGGGAGGGGCGTGTGCTCCTCCCCCTCGCCGTTCTTCCCTCCCGGTCAGCCGGCGAGCTCTCGTGCCAGCAGAGCCCGACCGAAGCGCCAGTGCCGCTCCACCCGGGACTTCGACATCCCCGTGACGTCCACGATCTCCGGCACGCTCATGCCTGCGAGCAGGCGGTGCACCACGACGAGAGCGCACTCCGCGTCGATGGACTCCAGCTTCGTGAGCGCGTCGTTCAGGGCCACGATGTCCACCGTTCGAGCGCCCTCCCCCAGCCCCGTGAGCGTCGTCTGGACGGCGCCGCCCCCGCGCTTCGCGGCGGTGCGAGCTCGGGCCCTGTCGATGATGACCTGTCGCATGGCCCGCGCCGCGACGGCGATGAAGTGCACTCGATCGTTGTACCGACTCCGGTCGTCGAGCTTCAGCCACGCCTCGTGCAGGAGGTCGGTGGGAAAGAGCGACGCGGGCCTGCCGCGCTCCGAGTGGATGCGCTCCGCGAGTGTGGTCAGCTGGCGATACGTCCGGTCCGTGATGTCGTCCACGAAGCGAATCTACTCACTCCTCGGGCTCTCGGGCGAGGCGGAAGCCCTGCGCGGCGCCGCGCACCCACGGGTAGTTGCCTCCTCGGTAGGCGCACCGTGCGTTTCGGGGGACGCTGTTCCACGACCCGCCTCGGAGTCCCCGCCGGCCCTTGGACGTGGGATCGCCGAGTACGGGAATCGCGACGCGCCGCGACGACAGGTCGGGGCCCTCGGGGGTGTAGCCGTCCAGACACCAGTCGCGCACCCCGCCCGCCACGCCGCGCACCCCGAACGGACTCTCATCGACCGGATGGCTCGTGACCGACTTCGGTGTCGCCCTGCTCTGGTGGCTGAAACGCCCACAGCTCCACGCCGAGTCGTGCGTATCCCCCCAGGGGAAGAACCGGCCGTCCACCCCGCGCGCGGCCTTCTCCCTCTCCAGCTCGCCCAAGAGCCGGTAGGGGAGCCCCGTACGAGCGCTCAGCCACTCGGCGTACGCCACTGCGCCCAGCCAGCCGACCATCATCACCGGATGATCCGCGTACCACTGGTCCCCGTCGCTGTCGATCGTCAGCTCGAACCGGCCGTCGGCCCCGCGCCCATAGAGCATCGCCCCGGACTCACCCAGGGACGCGGATCGCTCCCTCGGGACGTGCAGGAGGGCCTCTTGTTCGCGGCCCCGCGCGACCAGATCGTCGAGGAACGCCAGGTACTGCTCGTTGGTCACCGGGAATCGCTGGACGATGAGGTCGTGGCACCACAGTCGCCTCCGAGGCAAGGCCTCCGAGGCTTCGGAGTCGCCCCCGCACCAGAACCAACCGGCCGGCATCCACTGTTCGTGCGGACCGAGCGTGCCGGGAGTCGGTAGTCGCACCGGTTCCGGCGTGGTCGAGCCCGGCGGGATCCCGTCCCAGTGCTCTCCTCGGCCGATGCACACCGGGTAGCGGACCGGGCGGCCCCCGTCCGGGAGCCCCGGACGACGCACAGTGCAGAGGTAGCTGCCCCGATGTAGAGGGACCTCGACGAGGGGGGTTCGGCCGAGCGAGCGCTGGAACACCGGTACCAGCCGACGGTTGTGGAGCTCGTACCGGTGGAGGTCCACCTCCGCCCCCGGCGGGTCGGTGACGAGGGTGAGGGCGCCGTCCCCGCGCAGGTACGCCGCGTGGTCGGCGCGGTCGGGGTGGTGCTCGGGCAGCGCCGCGGTGTGCAGCCGCAGGAGCGTCTCGGGCCGAGTGGTCTCTCCTCGGTCCCGCTCGGCGGCGGCGTGCTCCGCGCGATAGCGAGCCGCGAGAGCGGCGTGCGCCTCCGGCAAGCGGGGCGCGTGGCTGAGCGCGGCGTGAAGCTGCAGCTCCTGCTCCAACTCGACCAGGTCCCCGCTCCGCTCGAGGGAGCGCGCCTCGTCTTCCTTCGTCCACCCGGCGGCCTTGTCCTCCTCCGGTCTCCAGCGCTCGACGCCCTTCAGGAGCGCGCCGGCCTCCTTCCGGAGCACGGCCGCCCGAGCCCGAAGCGCGTCGGCCTCCGAGGCCTTCGTCGCAGCCTTGTTCACGACGGCGAGCGCCTGCTCTCGTCTCCGGGATCCGGCGAGCCAACTCGCGATGGCCGAGCTCAACGAGGACGCGTCGGGGAACCGATCGTCGGGGTCTCGCTCCATGGCTCGCAGACACGCCGCGAGCAACTCGGCGGGCACCGCGGGACCCGTCGCCGTGCGGATGTCCTGGGTCGTCTCCGGGGGGAGCCCGGCCGAGACCCGGTCGGCGGGCCGCGCGGGAGGCTCCGGGGGTCCGGCGAGCACCTTGCGCAGCACGGCCATGGAGTCCCGAGCGTCGTACGGGGCGCGCCCGCTCAGGACCTCGTACAGGATGGCTCCCAGGGCATAGACATCGCTACGTCGGTCGATGCGGGCCACCTCCCCGCGGGCCTGCTCGGGGGCCATGTACGCGGGGGTCCCGGCCACGGCGCCGACGCGAGTGGCGTGAAGGCCCATCCGAGACCGCTCCGTGACCACAGGATCGAGATCGCCTGCCTCGGCCGCCCAGTCGCGCCGGCCGAGGACCTTCGCGACCCCCCAATCGACGACCAGGACCGTGCCGTGCGGTCCGACCATCACGTTCGCCGGCTTGAGGTCCCGGTGGATCACGCCCCGCTCGTGGGCGTAGGCCATCGCGTCGCACACCTTGGCGAACGCCTCGACGAGCCCGCGGAAGGTCCACTCGCGATCGCCATCCTCGAGGCCGCCCTCGTGTACCTCTTCGATGATCTCCCCGAGCGTTCGCCCGTGCACCACCTGCATCGTGAAGTAGGAGCGTCCATCGGGCAGGGTCCCGATCTCATGGACGGGGACGATGCCGGGGTGCTGCAGCTGGGCCGCGCACTGCGCCTCCTGCACGAATCGGGCGACGATGGAGGATCGAGTCATCAGCTCCGCTCGACAGAGTTTCATCGCCATGACCCGGTTCAGGTCCGGGTCCCGCACCCTGCGGACTTCGCCCATGCCTCCCTGCCCGAGCGGCCCGAGGTCCTCGTATCGGCCGTAGTCGGCCTGTGGCCTGAGGGGTGCGGGCGGCGTGGCGTGGGGAGCTTCCGTGTCGTCGGGGACCGGGCTCAGGTCGAGCGTGTGCTCGAGACCCGGGGACTCGTCGCCCTCGAGGAGCGACAGGACCGCGACCTCGAGCCTGCGGTCCCCGGAGCACAGCTCTCGGAGCCGCTCCTCACGGTCTTCCGGAGGCAGGGACACGACCTCGTCGAAGACAGGGCGGCAGCGCTTGTAAAGGTCCGTCTCCACAGCCGAAGCTCCGAGGTCGCCCCCTGTTCAGCGCGGAAGCTACCACCGGATGGAGGGGGACACCGTGCCGCGACGGTGCGGGCGTCAGAGCCGGGGCTCGACGCGCACCATCCAGGCGTCGTCGCCTTCGTCGTCGAAGTCGATCGACACCGGCAGAAACCGCTCGACCATGGTGGCGTTCGTGCGCGTGTGCAGCGACGGCTCGACCGTGCGGAAGCGTCCGCCGCCCGCCAGGGCCATGGGGATGAGGAGCTGATCGGCGAGGTACTCGTCCACGGGCACGTCGGCGGCCATCCAGGCTTTCGCCGCCTCGATCACTTCGTCGGCGACCTCTTCGGCGGGCTTGCCCTTGCGGCCCACGCCGTCGAACACGACGGTCCCGTGCTTGAAGTCCACCTGGAGGAAGACGGCGTTGCCGGGGCCGAACGCGTCCACCTCCTCCACGGACATCCGGCTGCGCACGAGCCCCAGGGCCGCCTTGAACCGCTTCATCTCGCGGTGCCCGATGCGGGGCGACAGGTTCGCCACGACCGCCCACGCCTTCAGCGTGCGGATCGGCCCGCGTCGCAGCAGATCGACCCGCTGGAGGCCGTCGGCCGGGGGCGTGATCGCGGCGCTGAACCGTCCGCCCCCGGCGGGCGCGAAGCCCACGCGGTCCAACGTCACGCCGACCCGCGCGCCCATTCGACGCAGCACCGCCAGGAACGACAGCTCCAGGAAGGGGATCGGGGGAGCCCAGGGGTTGTGGGTGCCGCCCTCGAGCTCGACGGTGCTCGGCCCGTCGGCCAGCAGCAGGGCGGGGAGGATGGTCTGCAGCACGAGCGTCGTGGAGCCCGCGCTGCCGATGGAGAACCGGAAGGTCCCCCCGTGCAGGCCCGACGGCTCGAAACGCAGGCGCCCGGAGCCGAGCTCGTCGCCTTCGACGTACGCCGCGCCCACGCGCGTGGCGGCCCGCACGCACGTGAGGTGCTGGCGCATGAGCCCCGGCTTCTTCCGCCCGGCCCGGATGTTCTCCAGGACGAACGGCGTGCCGGTGACGACGGACAGGCCCAACGCCGTGCGCAGGACCTGTCCGCCGCCTTCTCCTTCGGAGCCGTCGATGGTCAGCATGTCCGACTCCAGCTTAGGCCGCGCTCGCCGGAGCGAGCTCGACCGCTTCGATGGCCGCGACGTGCCGCTCGGGCCCGCCGGTGCCGTTCGTGAACGCGGCCACGACGTCGAACACCGCGTCGGAGAAGCCCCCGACGTTGAGGATGTCCGTCGCCTCGGTCGCCTGGACCGTCCGGTGCGGCTGGATGTCGACGCACACCAGCCGCGCCTTCGGGTTCCGAGCCTTGAGCTTGCGCCACTGGTCCATCGTCGCCGTGGCGCCGGATCGAGCGTCGACCCAGCTCTCGTTGTCGGAGACGAAGACGACCGTGTCGACCTTCGCCTTCCGGCGGTTCAGCTCGGCCAGGGGCGCGCTGCAGGACGTCCCGCCGCCCCCCACGGACGCCAGCTTCTCCGCGTTCGTCATCACCGAGTCGCGCGCGTTCAGTCGAACGTCCACGACGCGGTGCTCGAACGGGAGGACGGTCGCCCGCGGGTTGTTGCGGAGGATCGCCGCCGCGAACAGGCCCGCGACGTCGACGCAGCGCACCTTCGACGTGGACCCCTTGCGGTAGCCCGTCGCCGCGCACCGCATCGAGCCGGACACGTCTGGGCAGACGACGACGCGCCCGGGCAGGCCCGGGACGTTGTGGAGCGCGTGCTCCATCGCCGTCTGCAGCGCGTCGCGCACGACCGGAGGGACCCCCTCGCCCGCCGCCTTGTAGGCCATCAGGAGCTGGTACGGGAAGACGCGAGCGCGCCGCACCTGCCGCTCGTCGCCGAGCCGCTTCGCGATCTTCTCGGTCATCCCGTCCACCTCGAAGACGCCGTGGCGCGCGAAGGTGTTCAGGTTCATCCGCGTCGTCTGCCAGGTCGCCGTCTCTGCGATCCGCGCCCAGCCCCGTCGCCCGATGGGCAGCGAGGTGAGCATGGAGAACGGGACGTCCGGGATCGGCGCCGAGGCCGGGTCGGCCTTGAACGCCTCGAACGCCTGGAGCTCCTCGGGGAGCGCCGAGACCTCGACGTCCTTGCCGATGAGCCGCCCGTAGAGCGCCGAGCGCGTGGCGGTCTTCGGCTTCGGGTGGACCATCTTGACGATGTCCGCGAGGGACGGATCGGAGCCCATGGACGCGGCCAGGATCCGGCGATCCGAGCGCGCGTCCAGCCACTCGCGGATCAGCCGCTTCGGGCGCGTGCCGAAGGACTTCCGCCCCACGACGCCCGAGCGCACGATCTGCACGTAGTTCCGCAGCATGCGGCCGTTGTCGACGACGCGCGGGAAGACGATCGGCAGGAGCTCGGGCGCGCGGACCGTGAGGACCGCGACCAGGAGCGCCGGCATGTCCTTCATGTGGCCGCGCTCGCGGGCGAAGATCGCCGTCTTGGCCAGGAACTCCACCGGGACGTCGCACGCCATCTCGAGCGTCGCCTTCAGGTGGTCGGCGTCGGTCGCGTAGAAGGTCCCGTTCAGGCAGCCCGTGGCCGCGAACTGCGCCAGGGCCTCGCGGGCCGTCCGCTCGTACGCCGCCCCGCCCGCCTCGTTCCTGGTGGACGCGCGCTCGAGGAGTCGGCCGAAGTAGGAGCTGAAGAGGTTCTTGTTCGCCATGTCCGGCTCCCGTTCGAAAGCGACGGTCGGCGAGTCTTGGTCGAGACACTTACGCGGGGTTCGAACCCGCCGTACCAGGGTGTAGTCCCGACGGCATCCGACCGTCGCTCCTTCTCTCTTCACCGGGCGTGCCAACTTCGGGAAACGCACGACGTCGGCGTGATCGTTCGATTCGCGGCGATCGAAAGCTATCCAACTGGCTAGTGAGCTAGCCTGCTGGCCATGCGCGACAACGTCTTCGTGGGGATCGTCGGCACCCAGCTCGACCGGGGGACCGGGGCGAAGCGCTGGAGCAAGTGGCGGCCGACGGTCTCGGCGTTCCAGCACGACGAGCTGCTGTTCCGGCGCGCCGAGCTGATCGTGGAGCGTCGCTGGAAGCGGCTGGGGGAGCAGATCGCCGAGGACATCCGCACGACGTCGCCGGAGACGGACGTCCGGATCACGCTCGTGGAGTTCAAGGACGCGTGGGACTTCGAGGAGGTGTGGGAGGTCCTGTACGGGTTCTCGCGGGAGCTGCGGATCGACCCCGAGCGCGAGGACTGCATGGTCCACATCACGACCGGGACGCACGTCGCGCAGATCTGCCTGTTCCTGCTGGCCGAGTCCCGTCACCTGCCGGGCCGCCTCCTGCAGACGTCGCCCCGGGGCGGCAAGACGGACTCCCGGGACCCGAGCTGGACGGCGATCGACCTCGACCTCTCCCGCTACGACCGCATCGCCGCGCGGTTCCGCGAGGAGCAGAGGGCGGGCGTCTCGTTCCTGAAGTCCGGGATCGATACGCGCAACGTCGTCTTCAACCAGCTGATCGATCGGGTCGAGCAGGTCGCGATCGCGACGACCGCGCCGCTGCTGCTCATGGGGCCGACGGGCGCCGGCAAGACGCGGCTCGCGCGTCGCATCTACGAGCTGAAGCGGTCGCGTCGGCAGGTGACGGGGAACTACGTCGAGGTGAACTGCGCGACCCTGCGCGGCGACCTCGCCATGTCGACCCTGTTCGGGCACACGCGGGGCGCCTTCTCGGGGGCGCAGTCCGAGCGGGCCGGGCTGCTGCGCACGGCCCACGGCGGGGTGCTCTTCCTGGACGAGATCGGAGAGCTGGGCGCCGACGAGCAGGCGATGCTGCTCCGCGCGCTCGAGTCGCGGACGTTCCTGCCCGTGGGGTCGGACGAGGAGGCGTCGTCGGACTTCCAGCTGCTGGCGGGGACGAAGCGAGACCTCTACGAGGCGGTGGCCGACGGGGACTTTCGGGAGGACCTCCTGGCGCGGATCAACCTCTGGACGGTGAAGCTCCCGGGCCTGCGGGAGCGCCCCGAGGACATCGAGCCCAACCTGGACTACGAGTTGGAGGAGTACGCGCGCAAGAACGGCCGACGCATCTCCATGAACAAGGAGGCCCGGGCGGACTTCCTGGCCTTCGCCCGGGGCTCCAACGCGGCTTGGCGGGGCAACTTCCGTGACCTGAACGCGGCGGTCCTTCGCATGGGCACCCTCGCGCCGGGCGGACGGATCGACGTCCGCGTCGTGGACGAAGAGTTGGGTCGGCTCCGCGACGCTTGGCGCCGCCCGGACCGCCGGACGGGTCGCGACGACCTGCTCCAGGCGGCGCTCGGGGACCGGGTCGCGGAGCTCGACCGCTTCGACCGCGTGCAGCTCGCCGAGGTGCTCGAGGTGTGCGGCCGGTCCCGCACCCTGGCCGAGGCCGGCCGGGAGCTCTTCGCGGTCTCGCGCCTGCGACGTTCCACGCGCAACGACGCCGACCGCGTGCGCAAGTACTTGGCCAAGTGGGGCCTCTCCAAGGAGGACGTGCTGCGCTGATCCGGCATGATCCGGCCATGAAGATCGCCGTCGCCGTCCTGCCCGTCGCCCTGGCCACCTGCTTCGGGGCCGAAGACCCGTACGACGACGACGACGACGCCGCCCCCCTCTTCGATCCGGTCCTCGCGGCGGAGCTGGAGGCGACCCTGCAGGACCGGTTCGGCGAGCACGACCCGCTGGGCATCGTCGCCGCCGTCCAGATGCCGGACGGGACCCGCTGGATCGGCGCGGTGGGGGACGCCGACCTGGACGGCACGGCCCTCGCCGGCGACGAGGCGTTCAAGGTCGCGAGCGTGAGCAAGACGTTCGTCGCGGCGCTGGTATTGGAGGCGGGGCTCGACCTCGACGGGACGATCGAGGAGCACATCGACCACCCGCGCGCGGGCGAGATCACGGTGCGGATGCTCCTGAACCACTCGGCGGGGGTGCCCGAGTTCAGCACGACCCCGGCGTTTCAGAACGCGGGCCTGGTCGAGTGGACGGACGACGAGCTCCTGGGGCTGGTGGTCGACGCGCCGCTGCAGTTCGAGCCGGGATCGGGCTACGCGTACTCGAACACGCACTACGTGATGCTCTCGATGATCGTGGAGGCGACGGCCGGGAGCCCGTGGCAGGGGGAGCTGCAGACGGAGCTCGCCGACCGGCTCGGCCTGGTGGGGACCTACGCGCCGGACGGGACCGACGGCTGGGGCGACGTCGTGCGCGGGGAGCTGAGCGGGCAGGACCTCACGGACTCGATCCGGCCGAGCGGCATCGGCGGGGCGGGCAACGTGGTGTCCACCGCCTGCGACCTGGGCGCCTGGGCCCGCGGCCTGTGGGGCGGGTTCCTGCTGGGCGACGAGACCACCGCGCTGCTCGCCGAGGACCCGATGCCCCTGGGGCCCGGGATCGGGTACGGCCTCGGCACGCTCGTCCTCGAGGACGACACGGGGCTCCAGCTGGCGCACAACGGCGCCCTGAACGGGTACGTCTCCTGGGTCGGGTACCGGCCGGAGCAGGACGTGGGGTTGGCCGTCCTGGCCAACTCCTGGTTGCCGGGCAACCCCCCGAACGTGGCGTACTCGGCGGACATCGCAGACGCCCTGTGGGCCGACGTTCTGGAGCAGTCGGAGTAGGCTGTCTTCGTGACGGAGACAAACGAATCCGGGCGTCGCCTGGCGCTCGTCCAACTCGCCGCCGCGGCGATCGGGCGCGACGACTACCTCGAGATCATCATCCGGTGCCTCGCCGATGCGCTCGAGGTGAGGTGGGCGTTCGTATCCGAGCTCGTGGTGACGGACCCGACCACGGCCCGCACCCTCGCGTTCTGGGGAGACGGGGGCTACCTGGACAACGTCGCCTATCCGCTCGAGGGGACGCCCTGCGCGGACGTATACGACCACTCGGTGTGCGTGGTCACGGCCGGCGTGCAGGCCGCCTACCCCGACGACCACATGCTCGCCGAGATGGGGGCCGAGGCGTACGTGGGCCTGCCGTTCCGGGACGAAGGCGGGCGCGCGATCGGGCACCTGGGCGTCATGCACGACGGTCCGGTGGAGGCCGACCTGGTCGACACCGCGCTGTTCCGAGTATTCGCGGCCTTGGCCGGCTCCGAGTTCTCGCGCCGCCGGGCCGAGGAGGAGAAGGCGCGCGTCGAGCGTCGGCTCATGGAGGCCGAGCGGCGCGAGCACCTGGGGCTGCTCGCGGGCACGATCGCGCACGACCTGAACAACCTGCTGGTGGGCATCACCGCGAACGTCGGGCTGGCCGAGGGGGAGCTCCCCGCGGCGTCCGAGGCGCGGCCCTACCTGCGGGCCATCGAAGAGACCGGGCAACGCGCCGCCGAGCTCGCCCGGCAGATGCTCGCGTACAGCGGGCGCGGGCGCTTCGAGGTGGGGCCGGTGGACCTCGCGCGCCTCGTTCGGGAGACGACCGATCTGCTTCGCTCGTCGCTCCCCCGCACGGCCGCGATCGACTGCCACGTGGAGGCCGCGGTCCCCCCGGTGCAGGGCGACACGACCCAGCTGCGGCAGCTCGTCATGAACCTCGTCGTCAACGGCGTCGAGGCCCTGGAGGGCAGCCCGGGACAGATCTCGGTGCGCCTCCGTCCCCATCGGTTCGACCCCGCGAAGGCGCGCGCCCAGGTCGTCGCCCGCGACGCCGTGGAGGGGACCTACGTCGCGCTCGAGGTGAAGGACGACGGCATGGGCATGGACGACGCGACCCTGAACCGCGTCTTCGACCCCTTCTTCACCACCAAGCCGAAGGGCAACGGGCTCGGGCTCGCGGCCGTGCAGGGCATCGTCCAGGGCAACCACGGCGCCCTGCTCGTGGACAGCGCGCCGGGCGAGGGCACCACCTTCCGCGTCTTGCTGCCGACCAGCTCGGACGCCCCCGCGCCCGCGCCGAAGGCTCCCGCCGCCGCCGAGTTCCCCGCCGGGCTGCGCGCGCTCGTCGTCGACGACGAGGCGATGGTCCGCGCCGCCCTCACCTCCGTCCTGAAGCGCAACGGGTTCTCCGTGGTCCAGGCCGCGGACGGCACCCAGGCGGTGACCGTGCTGCAGGCGTCCACCGACGCGTTCGACGTGGTGCTCATGGACCTCTCGATGCCCCACATGGGGGGCGACGAAGTCGTGGACTGGATGACCGAGCGGATGGCTCGGATCCCGATCGTGCTCATGAGCGGCTACGACCGGCACGAGCTCGCGCAGCGGTTCCCGCCCGACTCGGTCACCGCGTTCCTGCAGAAGCCGTTCACGCTGCAGGGGGCTCTCGGCGCGGTGCGGGTGGCGCTCCAAGCAGAGACCGCCGACCCGTAGGCCGGCGGTCTCGAGGGGCTCGGGTCAGCCCTTTACGCAGACGACCTGCTTGAGGGTGTGCACGATCTCGACGAGGTCGGACTGCGCGGCCATCACCGCGTCGATGTCCTTGTACGCCGCGGGCGTCTCGTCGATCACTCCTCGGTCCTTGCGGCACTCCACCCCGGCCGTGGCCGCGCGGTGGTCCTTGAGCGTGAAGCGCTTCTTCGCCTCGGTCCGAGACATCGCCCGCCCCGCTCCGTGGGAGCAGGAGTGGAAGCTCTCGGGGTTGCCCTTGCCGCGGACGATGTAGCTCTTCGCGCCCATGCTGCCCGGGATGATGCCGAGGTCGCCCTCGCCCGCCCGGACCGCGCCCTTGCGCGTCAGCCACACCTTCTTGCCGTAGTGCACCTCCTGCTGCACGTAGTTGTGGTGGCAGTTCACGGCCATCGCGTCGGTCGTCCACTTCTTGCGGATCAGCTTCACGCCGCGCACCGCCTTGATCACCGCCGCCATCATCAGGTTGCGGTTCTCGCGCGCGAATCGCTGCGCCCAGCCGACCGCCTGCACGTAGTCGTCGAAGTGCTCCGTGCCCTCCGTCAGGTACGCCAGGTCGCGGTGCGGCAGGTTGATGAAGAAGCGCTCCATCTCCTTCTGAGCGACGCGGATGAAGTGGCTCCCGATCCGGTTCCCGACGCCGCGGGAGCCGCTGTGCAGCATGAACCAGACACGATCCGCTTCGTCGAGGCACACCTCCACGAAGTGGTTGCCGGACCCGAGCGTCCCCAGGTGAACCCGGTGGTTCGAGCTGCGGATCCTCGGGTGCTTGTCGCAGATGACGTCGAACTCGTCGTCGAGCGTCTTCCACACCTGGTCCACCGCCTTCGGGACGCGGTCCCGCCACGACCCCTTGTCGCCGCGTCGCCCGCCGGACGTCCGCCCGTGGGGGACGGCCGCCTCGATCGCGTTGCGCACGGGGGAGAGGTCCGTGGGCAGGTCCGACGCCGTCAGCGACGTCTGGACTGCCATCATCCCGCACCCGAGATCGACGCCGACCGCGGCCGGGATGATCGCCTTGTGCGTGGGGATGACCGAGCCGATCGTCGCGCCGCGACCGATGTGCGTATCCGGCATCGCCGCCACCCACTTGTGGATGAACGGCATCGACGCGGTCTGCTTGAGCTGCGTGATCGCGCCGCTCTCGACGGGCACGCCGCGAACCCACGCCTTCACGACGGCGTCGCCGTTCGCGGAGTGGCGGGGCGTCTTGTAGACCTCGTAGCTGCGGGACGAATCTCGGTGGGTCGTCGTCATGGTCGGCTCCTCGTTTCGCCGAATCTCGTGTGCGAGCACCGTGCCGGCGTCGTCGATCGCGCGACGTCGTGCGATCGGCCTCTCCGGGCGCCGTCACACACTAGACATATGGATAGAGAACTATCCGATTCACCGACCCGTTCACAATGCGTCGGGCGTTTCACCTTGAAAGGGTTTTCGGTGACGCTTTTCGGGCCGGTGCGGCGACGTCGGCCGTTCAGCTTCGCCGGCACGGATGGTGCTTCGTACCGCGGCACGACGGCAGTTCCCCTGCCGCCCCCGACCGAGGCCGCAATGACTCGCATCCCCGTCCGACTCCTCGCCCTCTTCGCCCTGCTCCTGGCGGGCTGCGCTCCCTTCGACGGCGACGGAGGCGATGCGTTCCGACCCTCGGACGACGGCGTCGACGCGCCCGACGTGGATCCCGTGGACGGCTCGGACCTGGGCGACGACGACGACGACGACGGCGGCAACGAGCACCGGCCCGCGGACGACGACGACGACGACGACGAGGGCGGCGGCGGCGACGACGCCTGGGACGCGAGCCCGCCCGAGGGCCTCGCCGACGGCTCCGAGCTGCACATCGACCTGAGCTGCGGCCTGCTCGACGGCCTGCACCGCAAGGTCTTCGAGAAGGACGGCGACGAGTGGCTCGAGGTCGACGGCGAGGGCGCCGGGCCGATCGCGGAGCTCCGAGCGTGCTTCGTGGGGAGCGACGAGAAGTTCCTCACCTGGGACGACACCCCCGAGATGTACATCTTCGCGGGCGGCCTGCACCACGACATCACGCCGACGTCGGTCGAGGACCGGTGGATGGGCCTCGTATACCCGGAGGAGGATTCGTCGCGGGAGTGCCTCGAGGCGCTGGCCGACGCGAACCTCGAGTGGCCGATCCGCATGACCCTCACGGTCACGAACGTCATTCCGGCTCCGTAGCCTCCGGGCGCAGCTCCGGAAGGAGCGGGCTGAGGGAGTGCAGCGAGGCGAGCAGGTGCATCTGCTCGGCGGCCAGCTGCTCCTCGGGGACCACCCCCACCGCGTGCAGCAGCCGCGCCTCGTGGATCGCCAGCACGGCCCAGCCGTGCATCGGCACCCCCCGATACACCTGCGTGAACTCCGCGAGGACGCCGGGCAGCCCCGAGTCGAGCATCACCTCCTGCTCGCCGAGCCACCGCAGATCGCGGATCGGCCCGGACACGCGTCGGGCCTGGATGTCCGCGAGGGCGAGGCGCGGGTCGGGGTCGCGGGCGAGGCGCGCCGAGACGGTGAGGGACGCGCGGCGGTCGCCGTCGTCGCCGGGGCGGATGAAGGAGCCGTCGCGGTCGTCGATCCGATCGGTCCAGCCGGGGGGCGGCGCGATCGAGAAGCCGGCCAGGGAGTTCACGTGCTCGACGGGCGGGGGCCCCGGCCGGGACAGCATCGCGACGATGTAGACGGCGACCGCGGCGAGCGCGAGGCCCGCGGCCGTGGCCGTGCGCCAGGACCAGGTGACCGCGCGACGCGGCGGGAGCGGGGGCGGCCCGGCCTCGGGGAGCCGGTCCGTGATCTCGTCATGCAGGCTCAGCGTCGTCTCCACGGTCGGTCAACATGGGGCTGATATCGTGCGAGGCGTGCTGATCCGCAGCCCCGCTCCGTGTCCCCGGCGTCCCCCAGGCGGGAACGCGCTCGTGGAGTACATCATCCTCCTGTGCGCCGTGGGGGTGTTGCTGCTGACCATCGTCGTCGAGTACGGCGACTCGGTGGAGGCGGAGTGGTCCCGCGCCGACGACTCCTCGGTGTGGTCGGACGTCGAGAGCGGCCTCGACGCGGACGGTGACGGCGGCGACGCGGCCGACGACGGCTGCGCGGGCTACTACTACAACAGCGCGACGGGGCGCTGGCACGACGCCGAGACCCACCTGTTCGTCTCCTTCGCCGACGCCGAGGCCGCCGGCTGTTGATGCGCCTGGCCGTCGTCGCCGCCGTCGCATTGCAGGTCGCAGGGTGCGCGTGCGGACCCTCCGCCCCGGCGCCTGCGCCCCCGCCCTCGACGTCGGGCATCCCGGATCCCGAGCCCGGCGACCCCACGGCCGAAGATCTGGGCCCTGGCGAGCTGGAGGACATCATCGACCGCAGCGCGGAGGCGATGGACCGGGCGGACGTGGACACCGCGCGTAGGTGGGCTCGCGAGGCGTTGAGGCGGGCCCCGGGCGACGCCGGCGCGTGGCTGCACTGGTGCATCTTCAGCTACGACGCCACGGACTTCGCCGAGTCCGAGCGCGCCTGCACCATCGCGATCGGGCTGCGGGAGCCCCGGCCCGAGTACCACGCCCTCCTCAACCGCGGCCTCGCCCGGATCAAGCTCGGCAAGCTCGACGGGGCCGAGGCGGACTTCCAGCGGTGCAAGAAGCAGGAGCCCGAGAACGCCGAGGCCTGGTACGACGAGTCGTGGGTGTGGGCCGCCCGGGGAGCGCGGGACGAGACGATCATGAACCTGCGCAAGGCGGGCAAGTACGACAGCTACTACGCGGTCCGCGAGGTCGTGGACGGCGACGAGGCCTTCGACGCGTTCCAGAACGACGCCGTGTGGAGGGCGTTCATCGAGGAGCTCCCGGACGTCCCCTTCGAGCGTCGGGTCCCCGGGCTCCACACGATCCAGCCCATCCCGGGCGTGCCCATGTCGAAGGAGAAGCCCTTCGACCCGAACGGGGAGCGGCGGTGAAGCGCGTCCTGGCGGCCCTGCTGCTCGTCGCCGTCGTCGGTTGCCGCCCGGAGGCCGAGCGCCGGAAGCCCGACGTCCTCACCTACGGGCCCCTGCCCGATCCGGCGAAGCTGAAGACCCAGGAGCAGCGCGACGCGGAGGCGGAGCGGATGATGGTGGCGGGGTCCGAGGCCCGGGAGGCGGGCCTCGCGAACGAGGCGAGCCGGTACCTGCGCGCGGGCCTCGAGCTCGACCCCGACGGGGAGATGCTCTGGCTGCAGATGTGCATCCTGCGGTACGACGTGGATGAGCCCGCGGCCGCCGAAGAGGCCTGCACGAAGGCCATCGCGGGCGCCGAAGACCCGAAGAACCCGAACTACGACTCGGTGCTCAACCGCGGGCTGGCGCGGGTCCTGCTCGGCAAGCTCGACGAGGCCGAGGCCGACTTCCAGTGGAACAAGCGGATGCAGCCCAGGAATGCCGAGGCGTACTACGACGAGTCGTGGGTGTGGGCGGCCCGGGGGAACCTCGACAAGGTCCTCGAGAACGTGAAGATCGCGGGCGAGTACGACCCCTACTACCGGAACATCGAGGTCGTGGGCAGCGACCGCCCCTACGACAGGTTCCGGGGCGAGCCGCGCTGGGAGGAGTTCCTCTCCACCCTCGATCCGGGTCCGCCGCCCGAGGAGAAGATGTCGACGCTGCTCCAGCAGGAGGGGATCTCCGGCGTCCCCCAGGGGACCTCAGGGCCCTGAGTCGACGGCCACCGGCCCGAGCACGTGCGGCTTGGCGTCGGGCCCCGGGAACACCGCCTCCATGTTCTGGACGATCAGCCCGGTCGGCGTGCGCGCCACCATGGGCAGGCCCCCGTCCGTGCCCGCGCGCCGCCCCGCCGCGAGGGGGGCGAGGTAGGGGCGGTCCTGCTCGCCGGTGGCGGCGCCGAGGTCGCGCAGGGTGCGCCGGTCGACGTGCTGGAACATGAGCGAGAGCACGGGCGTCTCGGTCCCGTCGAGGGCCCGCCACACCGCGTCCGCGGGCCGGGGCAGCGTCCCCTCGGACGACCGCCCCATGCGGCGTACGACGAGGATCCGCTCCGCGCCCGACGCGCGCTGGACGGCCGCGACCTCCCGGGCGAAGCGCTTCGGCGGCAGCGTCCTGGGGGGGCTCACGGTCCACAGCGACAGGCGCCCCTCCCAGTTGGACTGGATCGCGCCCCGGGCGTGACCGTTGGAGGCCGCGAGCTCCTTGCGGGGCACCCGGGACATCACGAAGCTGCGGACCCAGCCGTCGTCGACCAGGGTCACGGGCTGCGAGGCGACCCCTTCGAAGTCGTACTCGAACCCGCCCGCCTGACCTCGCCGGGCCGACCGGGGATCGTCCACGACGCTCCAGCCGTCGGGCAGCAGCTTGCGTCCGAGGCGGGGTCCGCTCCGGGTGCTGCGCTCGTAGGACTCGCCGGGGCGGTCGAGGGGCGGCGTGCCCCGGAGCTCGGGAGGCAGCAGGTAGCGGAAGAAGTCGGCGGCGGCCTGGCCCTCGAAGACCACGGGGCCCTCGTAGTAGGTCACGGGCTCGGCCTGCGAGCGGGCCAGGATCGAGCGTCCCAGGGCCTCGATCTCCGCCGTGAGGACGTCCACCGGGGGGAGGTCCGCGACGGTGCGGGCGACCCACTGCAGCTCGTCGTCGACGTCCACTCCGTCGGGGCGCCGCAGCGACGCGTAGGCGCGCACCACCGCGTATCCGTGCGGCTGCACGACGGCGACGCCGCCCGAGTCCACGATCGTGTAGCGGCCCTCGATCGTGTTCACCCGCACCGACGCTCGGTGGAGCCCGCCGAGGGCCCGCAGCGCGTCGGACGTCGCCTCGGCGATGTGCCGCAGCGTGGCGTCGTCGGGGTCGGGGATGGGCTCCGCCGCGGCCGAACGGACCGCCGGCGCGGGGCTCCAATCGGGGGGCGACTCTCCGCCCACGGCCGCGCGCCCGGCGCGCTTCGCCTGCAGGATCCCCACGGCCGTCTTGTACGACCGGTCCGTCGCCATCCACAGATCGCGCTCGATGGCGATGGGGACGTCCTCCACCACGAGGCTCAGGCGCTGCCAGGCGGCGGCGGGGCCGCGGGAGCGTCCCGACGGGCGGAACCGGGTGGAGTCGAGGGTGTCGTCGCCGACCACGACCTCGACCTTGGTCGGGCGCGCCCGTCCCGACCGCTCCGAGACGAGCGCCCCGAACGACGCGCGCGCCACGTAGTAGCGGTAGTCGAACGTCGCCATCGACGTGCGGGACGGCGGCGGCGCGCCCTCGAGGCGAAGCTCGTTCAGCGCTCGGCTCGACCAGCGCTCGAACAGGTCCACGAGCACCGGGGCGTCGTCGGCGGCGGCCGGAGGCGTCGCCGTGAGGGCGACCGCGGCGAGGGCGACCAGGGCGAGCCGCTTCACGATCCACCCCCGAGGGACGCGGGCGTGGGGGGCGGCAGCAGCGGGGGGGTGTCCTGGCCCCGGCGCTTGCGCTGCGTCTCGACCTGCTGGAGGAGCAGGGCGGGGGCGATGGCGCTCACCGGCACCCAGCCCGACTCCGCGCCGCAGTTGCCGTTGAACACCCGCTTGCGTTCCCCCGCGGCGACGATGTTGGAGAAGGCCTCCAGGGGAGTGCCGATGAGGTCGACGCCCCGCACGAGCTCGTCGGGGCGCCCGTCGACGTAGACGCGGTACGCGATCACGGCGTTGACGTTGAAGGCGTTGGGGATCGTGCGCCCGGTGAACGTGAAGCCGCCCGCGATCTCGTCGATGAGCAGCCCGTACTCCAGGCCCGCGCCCTTCGCGCGTCGGCGCAGCCTGCGGCGCAGCTCTTCGTCGGACGTGGACACGCCCGGGACGACGTGCAGGTTGCCCTGCCTCGCCACCGCGTCCCTCCCCGCCTGCTTGCGGCCGTGCCCGTTGGACGGGTCCCCCTGGGCGACGGGCGAGCGGCTCTGCAGGAACCCCTGCAGCACGCCGTCCTCCACGAGCACCACCCGCTCGCCCGGCACGCCCTGGTTGTCGAACCGGTAGTGCCCGCGCAGGGGCGTGCCGGACGCGACGTCGAGCGTGGGGTCGTCGTACACGCTGAGGAACGACGGCAGGATCGGCTCGCCGACGCGGTTGCGGAAGGTCTGGGCGTCCGTCACCTGCTTGAGGCGATGGCCCTCGACGCGGTGCCCGAACACCTCGTGGAAGAAGACGCCCGCCGCCCGGTCGCTCAGGATCGCGGGCCCGTTGTAGGGCTCCTCGAGGGGGGCGGCGAGCACGGCGTCGACCTCGGCGGACAGCTCCCCCGCGCGCTCGAGCAGGAAGTCGAGGCTCGGCAGGTCCGCGGCGGTGCGGCCGTCCCAGGAGCGGAAGAGGCGGATCGAGTCGCCGTTGTCGGCGCGGGCCGTGGCGGACGCGGACGCGCGGAACCGGGACTCGGTGTGGCGCAGCCGGGTGCCCTCGGACGAGACGAACCAGCGGGTGTCGACGCTGCCGCCGTATCGCACCGAGGCGTCCAGGATCGCGGGCGACGACGCGAGCACGGCGGACGCGTCGCGGGCCGCGACCTCCCACGCCTCGGCGGGGAAGACCAGCTCCCCGACGTCGCCCAGGTGTTCGACGGGTTCGACCGCCACCAGGTCTTCGGCGGGCTCTTCGTCCACGAGCGTGCGCGCCTCGGCCTGGACCTTCGCCCACCGCTCCTTCGCGGCCTGGTAGCGGGTGTCGATCTCCTGCCAGATCAGGTGCCGGTACACGGCCTCGTCGGCGTCCCAGGGCAGGGCGGCCCCCGACGTGCCGAAGCGGGACTCCGACTCCTTGCGCAGCGCGTGCGACGAGTCCAGCGCGCGCGAGCCGACGCGTACGTCTACGTCGATGCGCAGGAACCGGTCGGGCGTCCACGAGTGGAGGGCGCCGTCCTCCCCGGAGATCGTCACGCGGCGGCCCTCGTGGGCTTCGATCGCGATGAAGTACGGCGCCTCCGCCCCCTGGGTGGCGGCGAGGTGCTTCATCGCCCGGTCGACCTCGGCCGTCATGGCGTCGAGCAGGGGATCCGCGAATGCGCTCGACGGCAGCAGGAGCGCGAGGACGGCGGCGGCGGTGCGGATCATGCGGGGTCTCCGAGGGTGGGCAGGACGGCGTCGAGGATGGCGTCGGGATCGTCTGCGCCGGTCTCGTCCTGGTGGTGTCGGCAGGCCGCGAGGATCCGGCTGAAGGAGGGCCCGGGTGTGAACCCCCGGGCCACGAGGTGGCGTCCCTGGACCACGTCCCGGGGGCCCGAAGGGGGCACCGCGGCGCCGCTCATGGCGAGGAAGCGATCGCCGTGGGGGAAGCGTCGTCGGCGGGCGTTCTCGGTGGTCCGGCCCCAGGCGTCGGCGCGCGCGGTGCGCTCCAACAGGGCCATGGAGACGCCCTTGGGGACGATCCTCCGGGCGAGTCGCCGGTAGGCCGCGGGGCCCGCGTCGGCGGTGCCCAGGAGCATCGGCGCGAGGTGCTCGAGCACCAGGACCACGACCCGCTGCTCGAGCCTGCGGGGGGCGCGCATGCGCCGCAGGAACCGCCGCGTGGGTCCCTCTCCGGCAGCTTCGTGTCCGCGGGACGTCAGGCGCCCGTCGACCTTCGTCGTCGTCGAGGGCTTGCCGAAGTCGTGGCAGAGGACGCCGAACATGAAGGCGAGGTCCTCGTCGTCGTCGCCGGTTCGGAGCTCGACGGCCGCGTCGAGGGACAGGGCCGTGTGGGTGTAGACGTCGCCCTCGGGGTGCCACCGGGGCTCCTGGGGCACGCCGCGGAGGGCGTCGATCTCGGGGAAGTGGCTCAGGAGGCCGGCGTCGCGGAGCAGGTGCAGGCCCCGAGACGGCTCCGCGCCGCGCAGCAGGAGCTTGCGGAACTCCTGGAAGATGCGCTCGCCGGGCAGCTCGGCGAGGTCCTGGGCCGCGAGGATGGGGAGCAGGTCCTCGTCCGGGCGGAGCTGGAAGCGCGCCACGAACTGGGCGGCGCGGACCGCGCGCAGCGGATCCTCCCCGAAGGTCGCCCGGTCGACGGCGCGGAGGATCCCCGCTTCGAGGTCGTCGCGCCCCCGGACCGGATCGACGATCTCCTCGGTGAGCGGGTCGAAGCTGATCGCGTTGATGGTGAAGTCCCGGCGCCGCGCGGCCTCGGCGAGGGTCATGGTGGGGTCGGCGACGACCTCGAACGCCGTGTGGCCGGGGCCGAGGTTCCGGTCCCGACGGGGCAGGGAGAAGTCGACGTCGAGGCCGCTCACCCGGAACACCCCGAACGAGGCCCCGACCGCGTCGACCCGACCGTGGGTGGCAAGCACGTCCTTCAGGGCGGGGGCGCCGAGGCCGAACACCTCCACGTCGATGTCCTTGTCGGCCCGGCCCAACAGGCGATCTCGGACCCAGCCGCCCACGATGTAGGCCCGCCCGCCCAGGTCGGCGACCTCCTGCGCGATGCGGACCACGACGTCGTACTCGCTCGTCACCCCTCCGATGGTAGCCCCCGCGCCGTCCCGAGGAGCCGGGCTACTCGTTGCAGGTCGTGCTGAAGAACTCCAGCATGGGGCCGTTGCCGGTCTCGGGGACCCACTCGTGGCCGTGGGGGTAGTCGTACCAGGTCTCGGCGCGCTGCCCGCCGCCCTCCCAGGCCGCGACCATGCCCTCGACGGCGGGCCGCGGCACGATGTTGTCGTCGGGGCCGTGGACGAACAGCCCGGGGACCTCGCCGGGCCACGGCTCGGGCGCGCCGCCGTTGCCCCAGGGGGACCCGCCGGCGTGGGCGAGGATCGAGGCGACGCGGTCGGCGTGGGCGTGGCCAAGCAGGGCGGCGGCCCGGGCTCCCGCGGAGCTGCCCCACAAGAAGATGCGGTCGCGGTCCACGTCGTACCTCGTCTCGAGCTCGTCGAGCGTGGCGCGGAAGAAGTCGTAGTCGTTCTGGGAGTCGGTCCAGTTGTTGCCGTTGCCGCCCGCGGGTCCGGGCACGACCATCGCCACCAGGAAGCCCTCGCCCCCCGCGAAGTCCCCGAAGTCGAGGAAGTCCGAGACGACCTCGGCGACGGTCTCGCGATCGTCCGGCATGCGGCGGGCCATGAGCACGAGCACCTGCAGGCCCGTCTCCGGGGGCGCGCCGGAGGGGACGATCAGGAAGCTGGCGTACTGCGACGAGCTCGGCCCGACCGTGAAGCCGGGGGTGTCGAGCCAGACCTCTCCGGTGGGTCCGCCGGAGCCGCCCGACGGGTCGCCGCAGCCCGCGACGTCGTCGTCGTCGGCTGCGTCGTCGTCGTCGGTCGCGTCGTCGTCGTCGGTCGCGTCGTCGTCGTCGGCTGCGTCGTCGTCGTCGTCGCCCCGAGGCTCGCAGGCGATCCCCGAGCACAGGAGGATCAGGGCCGCGATTCGACACGTACGAATGGACATCGGGGCAGGTTAGAGCACCGGCTTCGGCGTCGTGGGATGATCCCCGCCCCGATGGAGCCCATGGACCCCAAGTCGCCCCCGGATCTGGACGAGTTCGACCTCTCCCCCGAGGAGCTGAAGGCGCGCCGCGGGGGGGGCCTGCACGAGGGGACGACCAAGCCGTCGCCGCGACCCCAGCGGGAGGCGGCCGCGCTCGACGAGTTCGACGTCCCGCTCCCCGGGAAGACGCCGCCGACGCCGGCGAAGCTGCCCCCGCGCCGTGGTCACGTCCGCACCCCCGCGGGGCGAGCCCCCGATCCGGCCGCGGATCCGCCGTCGCGAGCGAAGCCGGGTCGAGCCGCCCGGGCCCGCGCCGACGGGCACCGGACGTACGCGGAGACGGGCGCCGGCCCCGACGTGTCCCGGCTGTTTCACCGGCTGCTCGCCCTGAACTTCCTCCTCGCGTTCTGGTCCCTCGGCCGCCAGGTCGAGGTCCTGATCGGACCCCGCGGCCTGCTGCCCGTGGCGGAGTTCGTGGACGTGGTGCGCATGCGCCCCGACACCGGGTTCGCGCAGTTCCCCACCTTCTTCCTGTGGGGCCCCGACGAGGCGTGGATCGCCGGGGGCATCACGCTGGGCATCGCTCTGTCCGTGGCGGCCCTGATCGGCGCGTTCCCCCGGATCCTGCTCGTCGCGCTCGTGCCGCTCTACCTCGGCTACGCCGTCGCCTGCCGCTCGTTCTTGGCCTTTCAGTGGGACAGCATGCTGATCGAGGCGGGCTTTCTGGCCATCTTCCTTCCCCGCGACGTGCGATCGCCGGTGATGCTGCTCGGGTTCCGTCTACTGCTGTTCAAGCTGTATTTCGAATCGGGGCTAGCGAAGTGGCAGAGTCACCTCGGGGACTGGCAGGACGGCAGCGCGATGGTCCTGTACTACCAAACGGCCCCGCTGCCGACGCCGATGGCGTGGTTCGCCCACCACATGCCCGCCGCCTGGCACCACATCGAGTCCTACGGGGCCTTGGCGCTCGAGCTGGTCGTGCCCTTCTTCGTCTTCGGCCCGCGGGGGCTGCGACGGGTGGCGTTCGTGGCCCTGACGGGCTTCCAGATCCTGAACTTCGCGACGGCGAACTACGGCTTCTTCATCACCCTGAGCCTCGCCCTGCACGTCTTCCTGCTCGACGACGCCGACCTGCGCGCCGCGGGGGCGAGCGTCCGCAGCCTCTTCGGGATGCACGGCAAGCTGGGGGTCGCGCGGGCCGACTGGCGTTCCCCGGGCGTGCGCACGCTCGGCGCCTGGGGAGCCCTCCTCGTGGTCCTCTCCTGGGGGGCCCTGTCGGCGACGATGGCCTCCGATCGGTTCCTCGAAGGCAGCCGCGCCCGCTCGTCGACGCCGCTGCTGGCCGACCTCGCGGAGGCCGCGTCCCCCTTCCGCATCGCCAACAACTACCACCTGTTCGGGCACATCACGACCACGCGGGTGGAGCCCGAGTTCCAGACGCAGAAGGGCGGGGAGTGGCGCACCCACCACCTCCGCTACAAGCCCGGAGATCCGTCGCGGACGGGGCCCTGGGTCGCGCCGCACCAGCCTCGCGTGGACTTTCGGCTGTGGTTCTACGGCCTGAGCTTCGAGCACGGAACGCCGGAGTACGTGCAGACCCTCCTGCGCCGCATCTGCCACGATCCGGCGGCGGTGCAGTCGCTGTTCGCGCGGCCGCTGCCCGCCGACGCCGACGCCGTGCGGATCCGGTTCCTGGACTACCGCTACACCGACGGGCCCACGAAGCGCGCGACGGGCGACCGCTGGGCGACGGAGGAGGTGGCCACGAGCGCTCCGATGGCCTGCAGCGACGCGGTGGGGCTCGGGGCGGCGGCGCGCGAGGTCGACGAGCGAGGGGGTGAGCCGTGAGCGACGTACAGCCCCTGGTCGACGCCGAGGGTCACGAGGTCATCATCCGCTTCCAGGACATCTGGAAGGCGTTCGGCCGGAACGTCATCTACGAGGGCCTCGACCTCGACGTGCGGCGCGGCGAGACGCTGACGGTCGTGGGGGGCTCGGGGACGGGCAAGTCCGTGCTCCTGAAGTGCCTGCTGCGCCTGCTGATCCCCGACCGGGGCACGATCACGGCGTTCGGGGAGACGGTCACGGGTCGGAACGAGCGCGAGATGCTCCCGATCCGACGACGCATCGGGATGCTGTTCCAGGGCGGGGCGCTGTTCGACTCGTTGACCGTGCGCGAGAACGTCGCCTACCCCCTGCGCGAGCACGGGTGGACGGACGAAGACGAGATCGGCTCGCGGGTGGCCGACGTCCTCAAGATGGTCAACATGCCGGGCATCGAAGAGAAGTGGCCCGCCGAGCTGTCCGGGGGCATGAAGAAGCGCGTGGGGCTCGCCCGCGCCATCGCGATGCGCCCGGAGGTCATCCTCTACGACGAGCCCACGACGGGCCTCGATCCCACCAACGTGCGGCACATCGACGACCTGATCATGGACCTGCAGAAGCGCCTGGGGGTGACCTCGATCGTGGTCACGCACGACATGGCGTCGGCCTTCCGGATCTCGGACCGCATCGCCCTGCTCCTGGACCGGCGGATCGTGTGGGTGGGGCCCAAGGAGGACGTCGACACCTGCCCCGACCAGCGGGTGAAGGGGTTCGTGGACGGCACCCTGCCGATCGGCGACTAAAGACTCCCGGCGATCCGACCGATGGGTGCGCCATGTCCGCGTCCTTGCGCCTCTCCGTGCCCACGATCGATGCCCCCGACTTCGACCTCGACCGGGCGATCCGCGACAAGGACCTCTCCGGCAAGGACCTCCAGGGCGCCGACTTCACCGGGCGCGACCTGTCCGGCACTCGGTTCGTGGGCTGCGATCTGCGGGGCGCGACCTTCTATCAGGCCGTCCTCGACGACGCCGAGTTCCTGCAGTCGGACCTCCGCGGCGCGGAGTTCACCCACGCGCGGGGCGCCCGAGTGGGCTTCGGGGCCACCGACCTCCGGGACGCGAAGCTGCTGGACGTGGAGATGCCCGAGGCGTCGTTCACCGACGCGCGCATGGACGACGCCGACCTGCGCGCCGCCCGCCTCCCCCGCTCGCGCTTCCGCGGGACCGTCCTGCACGGGACCGAGTGCCACAGCGCGGACCTCTCGGGCGCCGACCTGCGCGGGGCCGACGTGAGGGGCGCGAGCTTCCGCGCGGCGAGCTTCCGCGACGCCGTCTTCACCGGCATCGCCGGGCACCGGTCGGCGGACTGGACCGGCGTGTGCCTCCAGGGGGCCGACTTCACCGGCGCGTACATGGTCCGCAGGCACGTCATGGACGTGAACTACCTGCACGAGTTCCGTTCCCAGAGCGTCGCCTCGGAGATCCTCTACCGGATCTGGTGGCTCACCTCGGACTGCGGTCGCAGCCTCGGCCGCTGGATCGTCTTCACGGCCGCCGTCATCGCGATCTTCGGCGGCCTCTACACGGTCGTCGACGTGGACTTCGGGGCGTACGAGACGGCCCTGTCCCCCTGGTACTACTCCGTCGTCACCTTCACGAGCCTCGGCTACGGCGAGGTGCTGCCCGTCTCCACGGGGGCGAAGGCGGTGGCCATGGTCGAGGTGCTCCTCGGCTACGCCGCGCTCGGGGGAGGCCTGAGCATCTTCGCCGAGAAGATGGCCCGCCGGGCCTGATGGGTCGGGCCGCCTGATGTTCGGCGTCTTCCGCCGCCGCGACCCGACCGCGGACCTGCGCCGCGCCCTCGGAGACTTCGAGCCGCCCGCCTTCCCGGCGTCCGTGCTCGCCGCGCTCGCCGAGGTGCGGGACCCCGACTCCTCCCCCGCCCGCATCGCCGCCGCCGTCGCCCTGGACCCGGGCCTCACCGCGCGGATCCTCGTGCGCGTCAACAGCCCCGCGTTCGGGCTGCGGCGGCGCGTCGACTCGGTCCCCCACGCCGTCTCGCTCCTCGGCCGGGGCCCCCTGGAGTCGATCCTGATCTCGGTCGGGGTGCGTCGCGTCCTGCCGTCACGCCGGGTCCGCGGCTTCGACCCCGCGCGGTTCTGGGCGGCCGCGAGTCGCCGGGCGGCCGTGGCGGGCGAGCTCGCCGGGGTCCTCCACCCGCGCACGCGGGCTCAGTCGGTGACGGCGGCCCTCCTCCAGGACATGGCCCTGCCGTTCCTCGCTACCGCGGGGCCCGACGGCTACGGCGAGCTCCTCGCCGAGACCGGCGGCTCCCCGGCCCTGCCTCCCCTCGAGCGCGCCGCCTTCGGCTGGGACCACGCCGAGGTCGCGGGGTGGCTCTGCGACGCGTGGCAGTTCCCGGACCTCCTCGCCACGGCGATCACCGGACACCACGGCGCGGACTCCGCGGCGCCGCCCGCCGTCCGCCTGGTGGGCCTGCTCGACGACGACGGCGGCCTCGACGCCCTCGTGGCCCGCGTCGAGTCCGACTTCGACCTCGCCCCGGATCGGGCGCTGGCGGTCGTGCGTCGGGGGCTGGAGAGCTCCGACCAGGCCGCCTGACGGAGCCGCCCCGCCCGGGCTGATAGCCTCGTCGCGGTGAAGCGTGGTGCCCTGATCCTGTTGGCGCTGATCGTCGTTCAGCGGCTCGTGATCCTGCTCGCGTGCCCCGATCTCCTGCACGACTGGGACGCGGGCGAGCTCAAGCACCTGGACCTCGCGATGTTCGGCCTCCCCGCCGTCGAGGGCGGCTTCCTCGACGCCCTGACGCGGTGGCTGTCGGCGCCCGAGAACATCCACCACGGGGGGTACGTCGTGCTCTCCGTGGGGTACGCCGCGGCGAGCGCGGTCTTCGGTCACTCCCTGCTCCTGCTGCGCTGCTTCCCGCTCCTCGCGGGCACCGGAGCGGCCGTCTGCGCCTGGCTCTTCCTGCGGCGCCGGTTCGACGATCGCGCCGCGATCCTGGCGCTCGTGCTGTTCGTCGGCGCGCCCCCGATCCTGCTCAAGTGGTCGCTGACCGCCCGGGGCGGGCACACCGAGGCCATCGTCCTGGTCCCGCTGCTCGCGCTGCTGTGCGACGCGGCCCTGCGCGACGATCGACCCTGGCGCTGGGGCCTGGCGGGCGCCGTCGCGGGCTTCGGCGTCTACTACACCTACCTCGCCGCGCCCGCCGCCGCCCTCATCGGCGTCGCCGCGCTCGCCGAGCGGGCCCTGCGGGGTCGGGGGCCGCGGCTGCGGCGGGCGACGGGGGCGGCGCTCGTGGGGGTGGTGTTCGGCTTCTCGCCCTGGCTGCTGGGCTGGCTCGTGCTCGATCTGCCCTACCTCGGGGCGACGATCCACGCGTCGGCGCGCCCCGACGAGGCCTCGGAGGTGCTGGGCCGCGGCTTCATCGACCTCGCGCGCGGGGCCGTCGTCGCGCTCCCCCACAACCTCTGGCCGTGGACCGTGGGGAAGGCGACCGCGCCCGCCTACCTCGCGGAGATGCCCGACCAGCTCGACTACGCCCCGACCGTCGTGGAGTGGGCCGCCCGCGCGGTCGTGAACGTGGCCGTCCTGCTCGGCCTGCGGGCCGCGTGGCGTCGCCGGTCCCCCCTGCTCGCCGGTCTCTTCCTGCTCCCCGCCCTCCACTACCTCTTCGTGATCCGGCTCGCCAACCAGGGCGGCTGGCCGGAGGTCCCGCACCGCTACCTCGCGATCGCGTGGCCCGCGGTGGTCATGGCGGCCGCCGCGGGGGTGTCCGAGCTCCGCGGACCGGCCCTGCGCGCGGGCACGGCGGCCCTCGCGGGGGTGGCGCTCGCCGCGCTGACGGTGACCGTGACCTGGCTCGGGCCGCCTGCGCCCGCCATCGACATCGAGGCGCTCCGAGACAACTCGCTCGGTCGGATCCGCGCCTCCGAGGCGGCCGACATGAAGGCGCTCCTGGAGCGCCTCGACGCGGCGGACCCGGACGAGAGCCAGTCGTCCCGTCGGGGGGTCGGGCTCGTGTACTCGCCCATCGCCGACTACTTCCTGCTGTTCCGGACCGATCGGCGGCGGCCGTACCCCGATCGGCTCTTCGAGCGGGAGGACGCGCTGTCGGACACGCCCGCGCGTCGGGCCGCGCTGGTGCGGGGGGCGCTCGCGGCGACCGAGCTGCGGGTCCGGGACCCCGCCGAGCGGGCTCGCAGGCTCTGTTCGTGGACCCCGACCCCGGCCTACGAATCCGTCGTGGGCGATGTCCTGGCCGAGGGCGACGTCGGGCGGGATTGTCCCTAGAGTCTCAAGGAGCGGCTCGCCCCGCCCGATGAGGAACGAGTGCCCTTTCGCGTGAAGAAGTCCCCCACGACCGGCGGACCCGGAGCCCCCTCCCGCAGCCTGCGACGCCTGAACCGTCGAGCGCTCGCGATCGAGGGCAGCGGCGACGGCCTGTGGGATCTCGATCCGGGGGCCGGGCACATCTGGCTGTCTCGACGCGTCGCCGAGCTGCTGCGGATCGGCCACCGGGACATGATCCTGTCCCTGGGCGCCGCCGCGCACCACGCGCACGAACCGGGCATCGCCCGCCTCCGCGCGAAGGTCGGCTCGGTTCGCCCCCCCGGCGGTCGGATCGAGGCCGAGCTGCGGCTCCGCACCAGCGACGGGCGCGACCTCTGGGTCGACATCCGGGCGGGCGTCAAGACCGACATCCACGGCCGTCTCCTGCGCGTCTCGGGCTCGATGCGCGACATCACGAGCAAGAAGAAGGGGGAGTTCGAGCTGCGCCACGCGGCCGTGCACGACGAGCTCACCGGCCTGCCGAATCGAACGCTCCTCACGCAGCGGCGTCGAGGACGCGGTGGGCGCGCTGCGTCGCGACCCGGCCCGCACCTTCGCCGTGCTCTATCTCGACCTCGACCGCTTCAAGCTGGTCAACGACAGCGCCGGGCACGAGGTGGGCGACCAGCTCCTGTGCGCGGTCGCCCGCCGGGTCCGCAAGGCGCTGCGCCCGACGGACTTCTTCGCCCGCATCGGGGGCGACGAGTTCGCCGCGATCGTCTACGACGTCGACCGCGCCGAGCAGGCGCAGGCGGTCACGCGCCGGATCCACGGGGTGCTGGAGTCGCCGTTCCGGTTGGGGGAGCTGAGGCTGTACACGTCGACGTCGATCGGCATCGTGCTCGGCGACGCCACGCGGGCTCCCGACCAGCACCTGCGGCAGGCCGACACGGCGATGTACAGCGCGAAGCAGGGCGGGGCGGGGGCGAACCGCGTCTACCGCGACGGTCTCCGCATGGAGGCCCGGGGGCGCCTGCACCTCGAGAGCGACCTCCACCGCGCGGTGGAGGAAGAGGCGTTCGAGCTGCACTACCAGCCGATCATCGACCTGCGCACCGCGCAGCTGCGGGGCTTCGAGGCGCTGATCCGCTGGGAGCACCCCGAGCGGGGCTGGATCTCTCCGTGTGAGTTCATCCCCATCGCCGAAGAGACGGGCCTGATCCGCCCGATCGGGCAGTGGGTCCTGGGGGCCGCCTGCCGCGCCGCGGCGAGCTGGAGCACCATCCACGAGCGCGCCCCGACCGTCTCGATCAACGTCTCGCCCCGGGAGTTCCGGGAGCCCGGGCTGCCGGACCGGGTCGCGGCCGTCCTGGACGAGACCGGCCTCGACCCCTCGCGCCTCCTCATCGAGATCACCGAAGGCTGCATGATCGACGAGGAGGCGACCATCGCGCTCCTGGACGACCTCAAGGACCTGGGCATCCGCCTCGCCGTGGACGACTTCGGCACCGGCTACAGCTCCCTCAGCTACCTCAGTCGGCTCCCCCTGGACATGCTCAAGATCGACCACACCTTCGTGGCCGCCCTGGGGACCGGGCACCACGACGAGACCGTCGTCCGCGCCATCGTCACGCTCGCGCACGAGCTCGAGATGTCGGTCGTCGCCGAGGGGATCGAGACCCCCGCGCAGCTCGGGTTCCTGTCCCGACAGGGCTGCGAGCTCGGCCAGGGCTACCTCATCGGCCGGCCGCAGGCGCTCACCTCCCTCGCGGATCTCCCGAAGCACCTCGAGGGGGTAAGCGCTCTGTAAAGCCCGAGATCTCGGGAACCCGCCGGGCGCGGCGAGGTCGGACGGGATCGTGCGCCCCCCCACGTCCCCCTTCGCGGCTCTCGCCGTGGTGCTCTCGCTCGCCTCGACCGCGTCGGCCGAGCCCGCCGTCGGGCAGATCGAGGTGCCGCTGGCGCTCTACGAGAGCCTCCAGCCGACCCCCGCCCCCGCGTCCGACCCGATCGCCCCCTTCGTGGAGGCGCGGCACGTCATGCTCACGAGGGCGGAGGGGACGGCCGTGGACATCGAGGTGGTGTGGGAGCTCGACACGATCGAGCCCGGACTCTTCGAGGGCATCCTCGCGGGCGACCCGATCCACGTCGACGAGGTGCTGTGGGACGGCGCGCCCGCCTCCGCCGCCTGGGAAGTCGGCGGGCTCCGGGTCTCCGGCCACGTCTCCGGCCCCTCGACCATCGTCCTGCGGGGCTCCATCCCCCGCGGCGCCCGCGAGGGCGGCTACAGCCTGTTCCTGCTCCCCGCCGCCACGGGCACCGCCCGCTGGGTCGGCGACGGCGTGCCGCGCTTCGACGGCGGGGAGGCCCCCGTCGGCCCCGACGGCGCGGCCTGGACCTCCGACCGCACCCTCGGCTTCTCGGTGCGATCCGCCGTCGAACGTGCCCCCCGCGAGGCGCTCCTGGTCGCGTCCGTCGGCATCGGCCTCAGCCTCGACGACGTCGACCTTCGGGGCCGCGCCCGGATCCGGTGGGCCCTGCGGCGCGGGGAGGTCTCGGCCTTCGCGCTCGACGCGCGGGGCCTCGGCGACGACCTCGAGCTGACGGGCCCGGGCGTCCGGTCCTGGCGCCGGGCGGGTGCGCGCGTCCACGTCGAGATGCAGGCGCCCGTGCGCGGGGCCGCCACCGTGGAGCTGGCCTGGACCGCCCGGCTGCCCCCGGGCGCCGAGGCGGCCGTCGCCATCCCCGAGATCCGGCCGGTCGACGTCTTCCGCACGTCCAGCGCCCTCCAGATCGCCCGGGACGACGGCGTGGAGGCCGTCCCCGATCTGGACGGCTGGAACCCCGCGCCCGCCGCCGCCCTGCCGCGGTGGGCCCGCGATCTCGTCGACGGAACCCCCACGGCCGCGTTCGGCACGTCGACCGCGGGCGCCCCCGGGACGCTCCGGCTGCTGCGCTTCGAGCCCGTCGCGGGGCCCCCCGCGGTCGTCGACATCGCCGATGTCGTGGTGGCCGCCACCCAGGAGGGTCGGATGCTCATCCGGGGCCGCTACGAGGTCCTGAACGACCGCGCCCCCCACCTGGACGTGCTCCTGCCCGACGGCGGGAGCCCCCTGTCCGCGCGGGTCGACGGCGAGGCGGTCCGTCCCGTCTTGATCGACGGCGGCCTCCGCATCCCGCTGCTCCGCTCGGTGGAGACGGTGGAAGGACTCATCACCTTCCCGGTGGAGGTCGCGGTGCTCGTCGACGGCTCGGACGACTGGTCCCGCCGCGAGCGCCGAGGTCTCCCGCTCCTCCGCTTGAGCGTCCCGATCGCGGTGCATCGCACCACCCTGCACCTGCCGCCCGGCTGGTCCGACGACGAACGGGGCACGCCCGACGGCCGCGTGAACGCCTTCTCCCGGGGGGAGGGCGTGGCCTACGGGCTCGGCGGCGGCGAGGCCGTGACCGGCGAGGAGCGCGAGAAGGTCGACGAGGCCGACGCGCTGTTCCAGTCCGCCGTCGGCGCCTGGAAGGACAACCGCTTCGACGAGGCCCAGGGCTACCTCGACGACCTGGGGACGCTCGGCGCGGGCAACGCGAACACGGTGCGGCTGCAGTCGAACCTCGACGCACTCGCGGTCGTGGACCTCCCCCCGACCGGGGGGGAGGACGAGGACGACGACGGCGACCTGGGCCTCGACGGCCTGCTGAGCGACGAGACCGGCGCCCTGAACGGCGCGTCCGGGTTCGGCGCGGTCGGCGATGGCGAGGAGGCCGAGTTCCGCAGCTACTACGAGGCGCCCGCCCGGACGCCGGAGGTCGCCAACGCCCCGAAGCCCGCGTCCCCCAAGAGCGAGGGCCGTGTCCTCCGTCGGATCAAGGACCAGGCGATGGCGCGCGCCGAGCGCGACCGCCGGACCCTGGAGGAAGCGACCCGGGAGGCCGAGGAGGCCGAGCGCGCGGGCGACTACGAGAAGGCGCAGGAGCAGTACGCCGTGGCCCTCGAAGCGGGCAAGAAGGTCGGGCGCCTCGCCCAGACGGAGTCGGTGGACCTCGTGGCCAAGGTCCGGGAGGTCGACCTCAAGGGCCGCTCGTCCCGCCGCAAGGCCAAGAAGCAGAAGGCCGCCGACCCCGAGCCGCGATTCCGCAACCCCGCCGCCGCCACCGTCGAGGCGCCCCCGCCGGACGACGATCGCGTCGTCTTCGACTTCGCCGTCGAGCGGGGGCCGCGCCCCTTCCGGCAGCTCCGGGCGACTACCCGCGCCGTCCTCACCCCGGAGGTCGGCGAGGTCGTCCTCTACCAACACCTCCTCCTGCCCGCCGCCGCGCCCGTGAGCGTGGACGTGCGGGCCGTGCGTTCCCCCCGACCCTGGAGTTCCAGATGACCCGCGCCCTCCGCCTGCCCGTGCTCGTCGCCCTCGCGTCGCTGCTCGCCTCGCCCGCCTCGGCGGCCGACGAGACCGTGGTGATGAACCTCGAAGAGTTCCTCAAGCTCTACGAGCAGACCCGCAACCCGACCACGCCGGACCCGGTCGCCCCCCACGAGTTCACCGTCACGTCGGCGAGCTACGACGGCACCGTCCTGCGGGACGACGCGGGGGAGCCCACGTCGGCCGTGTTCGACGCCGTGTTCCACGTGGAAGTCCTCAAGGACGAGGGCTGGGTGAAGATCCCGCTGCTCCCCAGGGACGTGGCCGTGCAGTCCGCCACGATCGGGGGCCGCGAGGCCTCCGTGATGGCCGTGGACCGTCGCCTCGCGCTCGTCACCGACCGGCGGGGTTCCTTCGACGTGAAGGTCCGCTTCGCGGCCAAGGTACACACCAAGGAGGGGCGGTCGTCCTTCCAGTTCACGCCCGCGCACGCCGCGGCGGCGTCGATCAAGCTGTCCGTCCCGTCCCACGACTCCCTCGACTTCAGCGTCGCCCAGGCGAAGCTGCAGAGCGACGAGGTGCGCGGGGACCTGCGGGTCGTCGAGGCGTCCATCCCGGGCACGGCCCCGGTGTCGGTGTCCTGGCAGCGCGAGATCCCCGAGACCGAGGCCGCCGAGGCGCGCCTCAACGCGATCGTGTACACGCTCGTCGGCTTCGGCGACGGTCTGCTGACGGCCCGCGCGTCCATCGACTACGCGATCGCGGAGGCGGGCGTGAACCGGTTCGACGTGCGCCTCCCCGAAGGCACCACGCTGCTCGACGTTCACGGCGCCGCCATCCGGGACTGGGCCGTGGCCGACGGGCTCGCCTCTGTGACCCTGAACTACGCCGCCGAGGGGTCCTACCGCCTCGGGCTGACGCTCGAGCAGGTCATCGGGGAAGGCGACGCCGCGGCGGGCGCCCCGCTCGTCCAGCCCGTGGGCGTGACCCGCAGCAAGGGGTGGGTCGGCGTGGAGGCGCGCGGCACGCTGGAGGTGGCGGCGGGCGAACACTCCGGCGTGACCCCGGTGGATGTGAGGGCGCTGCCCGCGCGGATCCTCGGCATCACCGACCAGCCCGTGCTCCTCGGCTTCAAGTACCTCGGCGAGGGCGCGAGCCTGCCCCTGCACATCACCGAGCACGACGACGTCGACGTCCTCGTGACGCTCCTGGACACGGCCGACGCGCGCACGATGTTCACCGACGACGGCCGTCGCCTGACGTCGGTGGAGTACACCGTCCGCAACAACCGCAAGCAGTTCCTGCGGCTCAAGCTGCCGGAGGGCGCCGAGCTGTGGAGCGCGTCGGTGGCGGGCAAGGCCGTCCAGCCCGCGGCGGCGGCCGACGGCCGGATCCTGCTCCCCCTCGTGCGGTCCCAGGCGAGCGGCGGCTCCCTCGCCGCGTTCAGCGTCGGCCTCGTCTACGTCGAGCAGGGCGCCGCCCCGGCCGCGTCGGGCGTGGGCTCCTTCCGGGCCGAGCTGCCCACCGCGGACGTCCCGATCACGCACGTGGGCTGGACCGTCTACGCGCCCGACCGCGCGAAGATCCGCAAGAAGAGTCGCGACGGCTCCCTGCGCGCCGTCGACCACCGCAGCAACCCGTTCCGCGGCTCGGCGATCCAGGCGCTCGGCAACGTCGCGCCGAACGAGGCCCAGGCGGTGCAGCGCGGCGGCGGCGGTCAGCTCGCGGGCGACGCGATGGGCGAGGGCGCGGTCCCCGTGGCGGTGCACGTCCCGCTCGAGGGCACGCCGGTCCACTTCGAGAAGCTCCTCGCCCTCGGCGAGACGCTCTGGGTGGGCTTCGACTACCGCGGACTCCGATAAGATCGGGGGATGCAGACCGAAGCGGCGATCCTGTGGTTCGACTCATCCCGCGGCACCGGCGCGATCCAGACCGACGAGGGTCGTCACTTCCGATTCTTCGGCACGCTCCCGTTCCGGCCGCGACCCGGTCGCAAGGTGGCGGTGACGCTCGATCCGGACGCGTCCGACGTCGCCTCCCAGGTGCGCGTCTCGCCGCTGCCGAACGGGCGGTTCGACGAGGTGGAGATCGAGGAGGTGACGGTGGAGTACGCGCTCGCCGTCGAGGGCCTCCCCTCCGTCTCGCGGCCCCGGGGGGTCGAGGCGCCGCAGCCGGATCGGTCGACGCCGAGCCCGTCCGGCGGTCGTCGCCGGGGGCCTCGGAGCAAGTACCCGCCGAAGAAGCCGGGCGAGGCCTTCTCCCGGGGCCGGTCCGTGCGACACCCCGTGCACGGGCAGGGATTCGTGCAGATGTCGACGTCGAACATCGCCCGCGTGCAGTTCGGGATCCAGGAGCGTCAGGTCCGGGTGGCGGACCTCACGGCGCTGGACTGACCGGCTCGGCGGCGCGCCTCCGGTCGCCCAGGATGAAGGCGACGCACACGCTCACGAACATCACGGCGGCCCCGTAGTTGAAGAACAGATACTGGGCCGTGGGTCCGCCCGGGGCGTAGAAGAGCGCGCCCAGGAGGAGCAGGAAGAAGGTGGCGAGGGCCCCCGGGGGCGCGCGCTGCCCGGCGACGTAGGTCGGCAGGGCGAACAGCAGCACCCAGACCGACGCGTAGTACCGGCTGGACACCGAGATCAGCCACACGGCGAAGAGCATCAGCAGCATCGCCTCGACGTCCGAGCGGCCCCGCAGGGCGGCGAGCAGGAGCAGCCCCCCGACGACCAGGGCGACTCGCTTCACGCGCTTCCGCGGCGCCTCCTTCTTCTCGTTCTGGAGCTTGCGCGCCCGCCAGAACTTCCCCTCGCGGGGGGAGTGGCGGACGAGTCGGCCGAGCCCCACGCGGCGGGTCCCGCTCGTGGCGTGGAGGCTGCTGTGCTTGCTGATCTTGGCCTCCCACTCCATCCAGGTGTCGGCGCCGCGGCCCGTGAAGTGGCTGCCCACGAAGAGGACCGCGCACGCGGCGATGAAGACGAGCGAGAAGGTGCGACGCACCGGCACCGTCGGGCGACGTCGCGCCGTGTTCCAGGCCCAGCGCGCGATCAGGGGGAGCACGAGGACCCCCGGGAAGACCCGGGTCATGCCCGCGTAGGCCATCGCCAAGGCCGACAGCACCGGCTTCTCGCGGCGGTAGGCGGCGACGCCCAGGAGGGTCGCGCCGAGCCAGTCGTAGTTGAGGAAGCCGCCGATGACGAGGCGCCCGTTGAGCGGCGACGTGTGGATCCACAGGGCGGCCAGGGCCGCCGCCCGGGGGCCGAACCCCCACCACATGGCCAGGATCGCGAGGAGGTGCACCAAGAAGTCGGACGTCGTGATGAGGCCGTACGCCGGGCTGCCGAGGGGGATGGCGTTGGCGAGCGCGGTCCCGAAGATCGTCCACGGGGGCGCGGGGTTGAAGCCGTAGTCGAGCACCCAGCGGCGGGCCCAGTTGTCGTCCCGGGCGCGGGCACGCAGCCACCGGGAGTCTCGGCCGAGCTCGTCGAGCCGCGCCTGGGTCCACCCCGACGGGTCGTAGCCCGCCACCTCGTCGTCGCGCGCTCCGATGCGGTACGTCGTCATCGAGCGGGCCTGGTGCGCGTGGGCGAAGTCCGGCTCCGCCCTCATCTCCTTGCGCTCCTCGCGCGACGCAATCTTCTTGAGCGCCTGCCGCTCGTCGTCCGCGTACAGGACGGCGCGGTAGAGGTCGTGCCAGCCGACCTCCTCGAAGTACTTCGCCCCCAGGTAGTAGTGGAACTGGTTCCAGGTGCGGACGTGCTCGCCCGCGATCGCGGCGGGCACGTACGGCAGCGTGTTGAGGCTGAACGCCGCGATCGCGAAGCCCACCAGGAACCGGGTGTACAGCGGGTTCTCGCGCCCGGTCTTCCTCTCCTCGCGGTAGGCCGAGAGCCAGATCAGGACCGCGACGGCCGCGAGCGGTACCGCCCACCAGCTGCGCCACGAGAGCTCGAGATCGAAGGCATGCCCCACGGCGACGAGCGCGGGGGGCAGGAGGAGGGCGGGGACGAGGAGCGCGGCCCTCAGCTCCCAGCGTGGGGACTCTTCGTCGGTCACGCGTCCGGCGCCTCGCTCGGCAGCCACCGGTCCAGCGTCGCCTGGAGTGTGCGCATGCGGACGGGCTTGGCGAGGTAGTCGCTCATGCCCGCCTCGAGGCCCCGGCGACGGGCGTCCTCACCGGCGTGCCCCGACAGCCCGATGATGGGCACGTCGGCGCGCTCCCCGCCGCGCGCGCGCAGCGCCTCCGTGGTCTCGAGACCGTCCATCCGCGGCATGTCGCAGTCCATGAACACGAGATCGTAGGCGTTCTCATCCGCCAGCTCCAAGGCGGTCCGGCCCCCTTCGGCCACATCCACCGCGTACCCCAGGCGCTCGAGCAGACCCCCGATCACGCGTCGGTTCGTCTCGTTGTCGTCCACCACCAGCAGGTAACCCCGGTGCTCGGACAGCGTCTTCAGGCTGGGGTCGGTGAGCCGGATCGAGCCGGACATGGCGGGCGCGCCCGCGAGCGCTCGTCGCAGCCCGCGGGGGCGGATCGGGCCGGGCAGCAGGTTCGGGCGGTAGGGGGCGTTGGGGTCTTCGTGCGCGCCCAGGGGGGCGAGGTGGAGGACCCGCACCCCACCCAGCGGGGTGCCGTCCGGGATCGACTCGACGGCCTCCCCGCCCAGGCCCCAGGCCTCCAGCTGCTCGGTGGCGAGGCAGGTCTTCTCCGGCGGCCCGACGACGAGGAAGGGGCCGGGGTCGGTGCGCAGGGGAGCTCGCGCGGACTCCAGCGGCAGCTCGAAGTGGAAGCTGGAGCCCACCCCGAGCGTGGAGTCGAGGCCGATCGTGCCCCCCATGGCCTCCACGAGGCGACGGCAGATCGCGAGGCCGAGGCCGGTGCCCCCGTGGCTGCGGGCGCGGGAGGAGTCCACCTGCTCGAAGGCCTCGAAGACGCGGGACACGTCGTCGGCCGACAGGCCGGGGCCGGTGTCTTCCACGGACCACCGCACGAACCCCGAGCGCCACCCCACCCGCACGACGACCCGGCCCTCGTCCGTGAACTTCACGGCGTTGCCCACGAGGTTGACGAGCACTTGCCGGATGCGGTTCTCGTCGCCCACGACGAGGGCGGGGAGGTCCGCGCCCGCGAGCACGGCGAGGGTCACGCCGCGCTCCTCCGCCGCGGCCGCGAACAGGAGGGCGACGCCGTCGAGCATGGCCTCGATGTCGAACGGCTCGGCGACGAGATCGAGGTGGCCCGCTTCGAACCGCGACAGGTCGAGCACGTCGTTGATGAGGCGCAGCAGGGCCTCTCCGCCGGACCGGATGACCTCCAGGTGATCGAGCTGCTCCGCCCGCAGCGGCGTCCCCCCCAGGAGCTCCGCGGTGCCCAGGATCGCGGTCATCGGGGTGCGGATCTCGTGGGAGACCGTCGCCAGGAAGTCGGACTTCGCCGCCGACGCGCGCGCCTCGGCTCGGCGCGCGGCCTCCGTCTCCATGAGGGCCTGCTCGAGCTGCTCGCGCATCCGCTCGGCGACGCGTCCGCGGGCCCGGACGAGCACCAGCAGCACGAGCATCGCGGTGGCCAGTAGGCAGGCGCCCATGGCGATGCGCTCGATGGCCGCCCACTGGGCCGACAGCTGGATCGAGACGTCGCGGTTGAGGCCGCGGACGGCGATCACGAGATCGTCGATGGCGACGAAGAGCTCGGTCCTCGCTTCGGTGCGGAGCCCGGGATCGTTCAGCGACGCCTCGAGCTTCCGCGACGCCGCGCGGAGGGTCCCGGCGCGCACCGCGAGGTCGGGCACCGTGGCCCGGAGCTCGGCCACGGTCTCGTTGAGGAGGTCGAACGCGAGGGGGAGCTCGGGGCTCGAGGGGTGGTTCGTCTGGAACGTGCGCTGGACCTTCGACAGGTCGGACAGCCAGCCGATGCGGACCCGCAGATCGTCCTGCAGCCGGTCCGACGTGTCGATGACGCGGATGGTGTACATGGCGAAGAGAATCAGGAGCATCGCCGCAGCGATGTACCTCAGGTCGCTGAACCGAGCCGCTCCGCCGCGCTGCGCCATAAGGCAATACCCTAGCCCCGCGCGCGTAACGGTGGGCAACGATGGAGTCTCACCGAACGTCTGGTCCCTCTCCTCCCCCTCGACACCTGGCACTCTGCATCGCGTCGGCAATCGCCGCCGCCGTCATCGTCAAGTTCCCGCTGCTCGGTCTCATCGGCGCCCTGACCCTCGGGCCGCTCGTCTATCAAGCCATTCAAGACGGACCCATCCAGCTCTCCGCCCCGACCGACGACCCGAAGCTGGTCGAGGTCCTCCGGGGCGAGCTGCTCCGACACCGACCCGCCCGCAAGGCGGCCGAGCCCCCCAGCTCCCGACGCCTGAGGCGGGTGGCCGAGGCCTTCACCAAGACCCGGGCGGTCGTCCTCGCCACCCACGAGCTCTCCCCCCAGCGCCGCACCGACATCCTGGCCGCCCTGGTGCAGGCCCGGACCGAGGTCGAGCGGACGCTCGAGCAGCAGCGAGCGGTCGAAGAGGCGCTGCTCGACGGGGTGCCCTACGACCCGACGACCCTGGACGCCCTGACGGATCTGACGAAGCTCGGAGACGCCCGGGCGGTCTGGTTCGAAGACGAGTGTGCGCGGGTCCGCACCTCCCTCGCGGCGCTGACCCTCGACGCTTGCGAGAGCGAAGCCCTCGACCACCTGGCTCGGGCCGCGGAGGAGCTCGAAGCCCACCTCCCCGCCCGGACGGAGATACGACGGGCGCTCGCTAGCAGCAGCCCTCGGGACCGCACTCCCCGTCGAACGTCGCGCGGTACTCGAGCCCCTTGGACTCCCGAGCGTTCCGCCTAGGGGCGCCCGCGCTCAGACCCGCCCAGCCCGCCGCCGCGGTGTGGGCGTGGGCCGGGGGCGCGCAGTCGAAGGGCTTCGCGTCCTCCGGGGAGACGGGCTCCCGGGGCTCGATGAAGACGAAGGCGTCGGCGTAGGGGCCGCGCCGCAGCAGATCGAAGGTCTTCTTGCACACCGCCATCCGCTCGCCGCGCGGGTAGGTGTGGCCGTCGTCGTCCAGGACCGACTTGAACGGGCCCTTGTAGACGACCGACTGGTTGTGGTCCCAGCACGCGCCCTGCTTGCCCTTGTAGGCGACGACCGTCATGGAGCGGAACTCGATGCCGTCGACGGTCCGCCACGGCTGCTCCTGGCGCTCGGCGACGGCGATGCCGTGGAAGCCGGCCTCCTCGAAGACCCGCAGGAACTCGCTCTCCTCCCACGCTCCGGAGATGCAGCCGGACCACAGCTCGGGGTCCGCCTTCATGTGGGTGGGCACCACCTCGTCGCTGACGATGTCGGAGATGGCGGCCTTTCCGCCCTTCTTCAGCACGCGGAAGATCTCGCGGATCATCCCCGCGCGGTTCTCTTCGCCCACGAGGTTGAGCACGCAGTTCGACACCACCACGTCCACGGATCCGTCCGCGATCATGGGTGCGGCCTCGAAGCGCTTCTTCCACCTCTCGAACGCCTGGGCGTCGGCGACGCTCGTGATCGGGTTGTCGCGGAGGTGGGCCTCGACCTGGTCGAGGTCGGTGCGGAGGTCCTGGATGTAGCCCTTGTGGAACGTCGTATTGGCCCACCCGACCCTGTCGGCGACGGCCGCCTGGTGCCGACGCGCGAGGGCGAGCATGTCGTCCGTCATGTCGACGCCGTGGACGTGGCCCTCGGGTCCGACGATCTGGCTGGCGATGTAGCAGATCTTGCCCCCGCCGCTGCCGAGGTCGACGACCACGTCGCCCTCCTTGCAGTACTTGCTCGGGTCGCCGCAGCCGTAGTCGCGCTCGAGGATCTCCTCCGGCAGCACCTTCAGCCACCGGGGGTCGTAGTCGATCGGGCAGCACAGGGCCGCCTCGGCCTCCCTGCTCGCCGCGGAGTAGCGGTCGCGGACGGCCTCCGCGACGGTGGCGGGGGTGGCGAGCTCGGTGTCGTGGTGGACGGTCATTCGACGGCTCCTGGGACGTGGGCGGACGCGAGGGTATCAGTCCGCGTACATGGTCTTCGATGCGCGGGGGCGGCGTCGGTTGCAATCCGCCGCGCGTGCTCCAGGTCGCCGGGGGTGTCGATGTCGGGGCCGGCGTTCGCGACCTCGACGACCGCGAAGCGCATGCCCAGCCCCAGCGGCCGGAGCTGCTCGAGGCGCTCGCGGACCTCGTCGTCGGCGGGGGGCGCGGCGGTCCAGCGCTGCAGCGCCCGGTTGCGGAACCCGTAGACGCCGAGGTGGCGGCGGGCCCCCGGCAGGGGGCGCCGGGAGAACCGACGGCCGTCCGTCTTGACGACGTTCGGGTCGCCCTGCTCGTCGGCTCCGAGGGGCACCGACGCCGTGGCGACGTCCACGCGCGGGTCGTCCAGGGCTCGGGCGACGGCGACGACGACCGCCGGGTCGAGGAGCGGCGCGTCCCCCTGGATGTTCACGATCCGCGCGTCGGCGGCCCGCCCCCGGGTCACCTCGGCCACCCGATCGGTGCCCGAGGTGTGCTCCCCGGTGAGGACCACGTCGAAGCCGCGCGCGCGGGCGACGGCCTCGACCCGGGCGTCGTCCACGGCGACCACCACGGAGGTCGCCCCCGCCGCGAGCGCCACGTCGTGCACCCACGCCAGCACCGGCCGCCCCCCCAGGTCGGCGAGCACCTTCCCCGGGAATCGGGTGGCGCCCCACCTCGCGGGGATGACGACGTGGAACTCGGGGTGGTTTGATCCGCGCATGCCGCGGCGAACCCTAACCGAACCGGTGCGACTCGCCGGCGTCGGCGTCCACTCCGGGCGGCCGTGCGCGGCGACCGTGCGGCCCGGCGCCGGAGGTCTGCGGTTCCGCGCCGCGGGCGTGGAGGTCCCCGCGACCGTCGAGCACGTCGTGGACACGTCCATGAGCACGACGCTGGGTCGCGACGGGGCGCGGGTGGGCATGGTCGAGCACGTGCTCTCGGCGCTGTGGGGGCTGGGGATCCACGACGCGGAGATCGCGGTGGACGGCCCCGAGGTGCCCATCCTCGACGGGTCCGCGCGGCCGTGGGTCGACGCGCTCCTGCCCGTCGCGGCGACGATCGCGGAGGCGGTGGCGCCTCGGCGCGTGGTCGTCGAGCTGTCCGCCCGCGGCGGACTGGACGCCCTGGGCCCCCGCCGCGTCGCCTTCGACTTCGGGACGGGGGACTACGCCCGGGACGTGGCCTGGGCCCGCACGTTCGTGCACGCCGCGGACGTCGACCGGCTGCTCGCGGCGGGCATGGGGGCGGGGGCGACCGCGGAGAACACCCTCGTGGTCCCCGCCGTCGGGGAGCCGCCCCCGCCGGTGCGCGGGCCGTCCGAGCCCGCTCGCCACAAGCTCCTGGACGCCATCGGCGATCTCGCCCTGCTGGGGCGGCCGCACGCGGGCACGATCGTGTTCGTCGATTCGGGCCACGCGGGCCACGTCGAGGCCGTCCGGCGCATCGCCGCGGGGCGGGACTAGGGGCAGCCCCCGAGGCCGTTGCAGGCCTGGATCGTCCCGCTCGGCCACTGGATCTTCGCGACCCAGTACTGGTCGCCGTCGCCCGACATCGTGAAGTTGTAAGTCTGGGTGAGGACGCCGTTGAGGTAGATGTTCAGGGTCCCGTCGGTGTCGTTCCAGTTGTCGGTCGTGCTGCCGGTGTAGTCGTGCACCATCACGCGGTACCAGCCGTCGTAGGGCGCGAGGGCGGGGTCGGTGATGTTGATGTTCTCGGGGCCCGTGCCGGGGATGTCGTCGAGGTCGAGGTAGGGGTTGTCCAGGATGTCGCCCGGCACGCCCCAGTCCAGCGACAGGCTCGCGCAGTTCGCGAAGTAGCAGTCGCCCGCGGTGTTCGGGCTGCCCTGGTTGCCGCTGCCGTCGTTGGCCTCGAGGAGGTGCAGGTCGAAGTCGTCCTGCTGGGACCAGAACAGCTCCACCCGGAAGTTCTCGGGGGGCAGAACCTGGATCGTCTGGGTGCAGGTGTCGGACAGGCCCGCCGAGTCGGTGACGGTCAGGGTGCCGACGTACGCCCCCACGAGATCGACGTACGGCGACGTGGTGGGCGTCGCCGTGTTCGCGTTCGCGAGCGTGGTCGTGGAGCCCGCGGGTCGCGTCGTGAGCACCCAGGAGTGCTGCAGCGACAGCGTCTGCGCGATGCCCCCGGTGTGGAGCGAGAACGAGTCCAGCTGCGCGACCTCGAGGGGGTTGGCGAAGATCGTCGAGCCGCACATGGCGATGGGGAAGCCGCCGCCGGGGGCCGCGTCGTCGTCGTCGGCCGCGTCGTCGTCGTCGCCGGGATCGGGGATGTCCTCGGGGTCGGCGACGCCGTACATCGGGACCCGCAGCGACGGCTCGTCCGCGTCGTTGCTGGCGATCACGAGGTTGGCGGTGTGGATGCCCTGGGTCTGCGGCGTGTAGGTGAGCGTGACGAAGTCGTACTGACCCTGGCCCAGCGACGACCCGGCGGCCCCCCCGGTGTCGACCGTGAAGTGCGTCGCGGGCTCCACGTGGATCGTCCCGACCTCGAGCGTCCCGGGGCCGGCGTTGCCGATGAGCACCTGCTCGGGCGGGGCGGGGACGGTGAGCAGCGTCGTGCCGAAGTCGACCAGCTCGGGCTGGGTGTAGATGTCCGGGACGGGCTCGCCCTGCCCCGAGCCCAGCACCGGGAAGTACAGCGCGCTGCCCGCGTCGGCCTCGCAGTCCCAGTTGAGCTGGTGCTTCACGACGAGGTGCAGGCCGTCCTCCAGCGCGCCGCCGAGCAGCGGCGTGTACCCCAGGCGCAGGGACCGCGCGTTCTCGGGCGGGAGGATCCCCGGGGGGAAGGGCGGCGACAGCGACAGCTCGAGGTGCTGGACGACCGTCACCTCGTTGACGGCGTCTCCGTCCGCGTCGAACGATACGACCGCGAGGCCGACCTCGCAGATCTCGAGGGAGCCCTGGCCCACGTTCGCGATCGTCACGTCGATCGAGCGGAACTCCCCGGTGGTGACGTCTCCCAGCGCGAGGACGGCCCGCGCGTAGTCGGGATCCCACCCGTCGGCCGACGGCCAGGTGATGCGGAACTCGGGCTCGAGTGCTTGCAGGACCTCTTCGCTGCACCCCAGGGGCGCGAGGAGGGCGGCGGCCAGGGCGACTCCGGTGCGAACGCGCATGGGCGCACGATACGCCCGGAAGCGGGGACCGTTGCGGGGAAGTCGCTCAGCCCAGGTGCTTGGCCACCTCGTCGCGGATGGCGGCGGCCAGATCGTCGGCGGGGGGCGACTCGGTGGCCCGGGAGAGCGCTCCCGGGGACCCGTACACGACGCCGCAGGCGCCCTCGGACCGACCGCCGGACCAGGCGTCGGCGGCGGGAGGGGGGCCCGCCGGGGTCCAGGTGGGGGACGACTCGGGGGTGGGGCCCGTGATCACGATCTCCGGGGTCGGCGCGGTCCGTTCGACGTCGGTCGCGCCCGCGAGGGCGGCCGCGGCGCCCAGGGTGGGGGCGGCCTTGCGGCGCTTCGCCAGCAGCGTCTCGAGGACGTCCGCGGGCAGCGGCTTCACGCCGCCGTGGGGGACGGCGAGCGTCCGGATCTTCGCGAGGTGCTCGACCAGCTCCATGCGCAGCATCGCCTGCTCGAGATCGCGCCCGACGGTGATGACGCCGTGGCGGCACAGCAGGATCGCGTCGTAGCGGTCGACCAGCTCCTCCACGACGGCCGATCCCTCCGCGCCGAAGGGGAGGGCGAACCGGCTGAGCGGGACCCGCGCGCCCAGGGACACGATCGCTTCGGGGAGGAAGACGTCGATGGCGTGTCCGGCGCAGGCCAGCGCCGTCGCGTACGGCGGGTGGGCGTGCACGACGGCGTTCACGTCGCTGCGCACCCGGAAGGCGCCCAGGTGGAGCGCGAACTCGGACGGGGGCCGAGCGTCGCCTTCGACGGGCTTGCCGGACGCGTCGGTGACGGCGAGGTTCCCCTCCGTCGCGTCGGCCTTCGACGTGGCGGTCGGGGTCACGAGGAAGCGGTCGTTCCAGCGCGCGGAGACGTTTCCGTCGTGGTTCGCGACCCAGCCCCGGTCGTGCAGGGCGCGGGACGTGGCGACGATCCGGGCGGCGAGGTGGGCGCGGCTCATGGGGTCGGAACCCTATCACCGGGGTAGGCGGTCCCGCCCCCGAGCTCGTCCAGTCCCCGTCGAGCCGCCTCGCGGAGCCACGCGTCCGGCGAATCGTCGAGCACCCGCTGGTACATCGTCTTCGCGTCGTCCATCGCCCCGCGGTCGCGGGCGGCGTCGGCCAGCCCGAGGGTGGCCTGGAGCCGCTCCGACGGGTCGAGGGTCGGGTCCGCGGCGACCTCCGTCCACAGCGGCATCGCCTTCTGGACCTCGCCCGCCTTCTGGAAGGAGGCCGCCCGCTCCACCTTGGCGAGGGCCGCGAGCGACCGATCGGGGCCCATCATCGCGGCGTCCAGATCCTCCTCGCTGCCGAGGCGTCCCAGCTCGAGCTCGGCGGCCTGGCGACCCACCTCGGGCACGTCGCCGTCGCGCACCGAGCGCAGGATCGCGAGGGCGTCTTCGACCCGCCCCCCTTCCACGAGCAGGTCCGCCGCGGCGGGGAGCTCGGCCACGAGGAAGCGGGGGCTCCGGCAGGTCGCGAACACCGCGGTGAAGAGCTCCGCCGCGGAGATCGCCTGCCCGGAATCGAGCCTGCCCCGGGCCAGCGACATCTGAGCGAGGCACGTGTCCGCGGCCTCCCCCGACGTCATCGCGGACAGGGGGGTGCGGTCGAGCAGGGCGTCGGCCTGGTCCTTGCGGCCCAGCGCCATGAGGGCGGCGACCTGGCCCTCCACGGCGGCGTGCTTGAGCGACGGATCGTCGGCGGCGGCCACGGAGTCGCCCACGCGCTGGAAGGTCTGCAGGGCGTCGTCGTGGCGCTCGGCGCCGGCGAGCGCCTGGGCGAGGTAGAGCAGCAGGTGCGTGTACGCCGACGGCTGCTCGTCCTCGAGGCCGGCGTCGCGGGCCTCGGACAGCATCGCCTGGAGCTCCGCGGGCGAGCCCGCCCCCATCTCCATGAGCAGCTCGCTGCGCTCGATCGCGATCGCCCCGCGCATCGTGTGCTGCTTGGGCAGCGCGTCGAGGGCGGCGTCCATCAGCGGCAGCGCGCCCTCCAGGTCGCCCCGGCGACGCATGAGGGTCGCCTGGCCGAAGAAGGCGGCGGCCGTCATGCCCGAGTCGACGTGCGCTCGCGCGACCGCGCGGTACAAGTCCACCGCCTCCGCGAAGAGCCCGCGCTTGTCGGCGATCCCGGCCTGGGCCAGCGTGGCGCGGGCGCGGAACACGGCGTTGTCGGGGTACTCGTCGTGGATGCGCTGCAGCGCGGCGCCCGCCCCCTCCCAGTCGCCCTGCTGCTGCAGTCGGCCGGCGATGTCCTCCCGGAGCTGGACGCGGTGTTCGTCGAGCTCGCAGCGCTCCTCGCCGCGCCGGAGCAGCTCCAGGGCGGCGGCCATGTCGCCCGCGGCCCAGTAGAGCGAGGCGAGCTCGCGGGTCGCGGGGAGGATCTTGTCCGGGCGGTCGGAGAACTTCTCGTGGATGAGGAGGTAGCGGCCGAAGGCTCGCTCGCGTTCGCCGTTGCGCATGAAGAGGCGCGCGAGGCCGAGGTCGCCCTGGAGCGCGATCCGGGGGACGTCGGAGCGGGCGAGGGCTGCGAGGCCGGCCTCGAGGGTCACCGGGTCCGGCTCGGACGCGAGCAGGCGGGCCCGCTCGTCCCGGGCCCGGGCGACGACGAGCTGCAGATCGGGGAACGACTCCACCACGCCGTCGTAGGCGGCCAGCGCGGTGGCGAGGTTGCCGAGGCGCCCGAAGATGGCGGCGCGCGCCAACGCGATCTCGGCGCGGTCGACCATCGAGACGCTGTCGGGGATGTCCTCGAGCAGCTGCAGCGCGCGGCCGGGGTCCCCGAGCTTCTCGTACTGGGCGGCCGCGTGGATGCGCAGCTTCGGGGTGCCCGACGGGTAGGCGCCGAAGTAGGTCTGGACGGGCAGGAGCGCCTCCGCCGCGCGCTGGGGGTCGCCCCGCGCGGCCAGCGTCCACGACAGGACGAGGTTGCCTACGGCCACCTCCCGGGGGGAGGCGCCCGCTTGGTCGAGCTCCCGCGAGAAGGCCACCGCGGCGTCGTAGCGCTCGGCGCGCACGAGCACGTCGCCGAGGGACATCAGCGGCGTCAGGTCGGGCTCGAGCTCCCCGCTCTGGGCGAGCGTGACGGCCTCGCGGTACGCCGTCTCCGCCGCCTTGTAGTGGCCCGCCGAGGAGAAGAGCTCGCCCATGCTGATGAGGGTGTCCTTGCGCTTCGCCGGCTCCTCTTCGAGCTTCTTCTGCAGGGCGTGGTACCGACGGACGTCCTCCTCCGCCATCTGCTCGAGGTCCACCTCGGGGGTCCCGCCCGGGGCGGCGTCCCGGCCCGTGGTGGCCTGAACCGCGAACCAGGCGCCCGCGCCGAGGGCCGCGGCGAGCAGGATCCAGCGCAGGCCGGGCACCGCGCGGAAGGCTCGCGCCGCGCGCCTCATCAGCGGGAGAGGGACGCGCGCGCCGCCCGCCCGGAGCACCTCGACGGTGGCCTCGTCGAGCCCCGCGCATCGCACGAACCGCGCGCCGGACCCCGAGACGCCCCGGAAGAGGGCGCGGCCCCGGAACGCGACGGACTCGAACAGCGCGTCGTCGATCCGGACGTCGGGGAGCCGGAGGTCGCCGGCGTCGGCGAACCGGACGACTGCCCCCCGGAGGTCCACGTCCTTGCCCCGGAGCGCGCCGATCGTGCAGTCGAGCATCGACAGGTTTCGGGCCTTCAGCCCGTCGGCGGTGACGTCGTCCCAGGTGGAGTCCCGGAACTTCGTGCCCTCGAGCACCGCCTCGGCGAGGCTCACGTCGGACAGCGTGCAGCCCGTCATCGAGCTGCCCGTCAGGTCGATGCGCGACCAGGAGCCGCCCACCGCCCGGGCATCCCGCCACTGCGTGTCCCGCGCCGTCGCGCCGTCGAGCTTCGCCCCGTCGAGGACGACGCCCTCGAAGTCCGCGCCGTCGAGGCAGGCCTCGCTCAGGTCGGCGTCCTGAAGGATGGTCTTGTGCAGCCCGGCGCCGTCCAGGCGCACGCCCCGCATCGACGCGCCGATCAGGCTCGTGCCCTCCAGGCCCGCGTCCCGCAGGTCCGCGCCGTCCAGCTTCGCGCCGTCGAGGACGGCCCCGCCGAGCATCCGGCCGCGCAGGTCCTGACCGCGCAGATCGGCGCCCGCGAGGCCGATGCCGACCATGCGGCCGGTGTTGACATCGTCGAAGGAGAGGGGCTCGTCGGTCACGGACAAGGCTTCGGCAATGTATCACCGCGCGCGCGGGGTTGACCGACCCCCCACCTTGGCCGACTCTCACGTCATGCAGCAGGCTCCTTCCCGCGCTCTCATCCTCCTCTCCGCGGCCCTCCTCCTGGCGGGCTGTCCCCCGAACGACGAGGGCAAGGCGAAGGCCCGGGCCCCGCAGATCGTCGTCCAGGAGTCCAAGGCCGGGGGGGCGCCCACGGGCCTCACCACCGGCGCGGGCGCTCCGCCCGGTGCCTCGAAGGCGGCCTACGCGGGCGCCAACTGGCAGAACCAAGGCAAGCAGACGGACGAGCCGTTCGAGGTGCAGCAGCTGCTGCGGGAGTTCGACCCCCAGCTGATCGACGAGCCCAACGACCAGAAGGGCGACGCGGGCTGGACGGACCTGATCAGCGCGTTCGCGGTGATCGACGCGCGATACCTCTACGCGCGGGTGGTGCCCCGCGAGCCAATGAAGCGCGAGCAGACGGCCGAGATGCGGTTCTGGCTCGAGCAGGGCCCCGCCATGACCACGGTCGAGGTGAAGATCGGCACCCGCGAGAAGCCCTGCGAGCTGAGCGACGTGAAGAACCCGGAGAAGCAGACGGTCGTCCCCGAGTGCTTCTGGCTCGGCAACGCGATCGACATCCGGATCCCCCGGGACTCCGTGCCCGTGGGCATCGACATGCGCAAGCCCTTCCACGTGAGCGGGTTCCAGACCTGCTGCGTGGACGAGGCGCGCACGCAGGAGTACGACGCCATCGACGCGGCCCAGGAGGTCTGGCGCGTGCCCGGCCTCGCCGACGAGCTCGAGGCGAAGGACGGGCAGAAGTTCGTGCCCGGCGAAGAGGAGGCGGACGGCAAGCCGAACGTGCCGTAGCCGTCGCCGCTACCGGCGGAGCCAGGTGACGAAGTCGGCGAGGCCCTCTTCGAAGGACAGCGACGGGGCGTAGCGGAGGTCGGCGGCGCTGCGCGAGAGGTCGGCCCAGGTGCGCACGACGTCGCCCCGAGGCACGTCCTGTCGGTCGATCACGGCCGTCTTGCCCAGCGCGTGTTCCACCGCCGCGATCATGGCGTCGAGCCGCACCGCGCGGTCGGAGCCGAGGTTGTAGACGGTGTGGTTCAGGGTGCCCGCGCGCAGCCCGTCGAGCGCCGCCAGGACGCCCGCGACGACGTCGCGCACGTGGGTGTAGTCCCTCGCCATCGAGCCGTCGCCGAACACGGGGATCGCCTCGTCGTCCTCGATCTTGCGGGCGAAGAGGTGGATCGCGAGGTCGGGCCGCTGGCGGGGGCCGTAGACCGTGAAGAAGCGCAGGGCGACGGAGGGGACGCGGTCGCGCGCGGCGTCGAGCAGGGCCTCGCATTCGACCTTCGTGCGGGCGTAGGGCGAGCGGGGGTCGGGGGTGCAGTCCTCGCGGTACGGGACCTCGTTGGCGTCGCCGTACACCGACGAGCTCGACGCGAAGACGAGGGGGGTGCCGTCGCGGGCGCAGAAGTCGATGACGCGGGCGGTGCCGCCGACGTTGGTGGTGCGGTAGAGGTCGGGCTCGACGAAGGACGGTCGCACGCCCGCCCGCGCGGCGATGTGGAGGACGGCGGCGTAGCCCGGGCCGAGGTCGTCCCAGATCGCGCCGCGCAGGTCCGCTTCGATCAGCCGGACGCGCTCGGGGGCGGACGCGCTCGCTTCAGCGAGGTTGCGTCGCTTGACGGCGGGGTCGTAGTAGTCGTTGAAGTCGTCGAGGACGTCCACGTCGGCGCCCCGAGCGAGGAGGGCTTCGAGCAGGTGGCTGCCGATGAATCCGGCTCCGCCGGTGAGCAGAAAGCGTTCGGCCACGGAGCCTTCAGGAGGTGTGGATGTCGTCGACGATGCCGAGGATGACGGCGTGGAACGGGTCCTCGGAGCCGCCGAGCACCTGTCGCGCGGCGTTGCCCTCCCGGGCCACGAGCACGAGGTCGCCTTCCCCGGCCTGCACGCTGTCCACGGCGAGGAACGCGTGCCCGCGTCGGGTCACGCCGTCCGCCTGCACGGGCTGGCACGTGAGGACCGTCTTCCCGACGTAGACCGGGTGCTTGACGGTGCTGACCGCGTTGCCCGTGATGCGACAGAGGATCACGCCTGGCCCCCTCCCAGGGGCAGCGGCCGGGCGTCGACCTGATCGATGATGGTGACGATGGCCGCGTCCACCGGGACGAACGTCTCCGGGAGGGCCAGGGCGGCCTCGCGACCGCCGATCCAGGACACGACGTCGCCCACCCCCGCCTGGCCCACGTCGGCGATGACGAAGGGGCCGCCCACGACCTGGAGCGCGTCGTCCAACGGCTCCGCCAGGAGGAACTTCACTCCCTCCAGGCCTTCGTAGCAGCGGGTCGCGACCACGGTTCCGATGACTCGAGCCAACTCCATCGTCGGTCCACGATAGCAGTGGGACCCGGGATCGGCGCCGCCCGTGCGTCGACCGACGTCGACCGGCTACGGTAGGTGCCCCGAATGGAGTCTCCGATGGTTCGCCGCGTCCTCTTCGTCGTCCTCCTCGTCGCGCTCGTCGCGAGCCCCGCGAGCGCGGCCGATGCGTCCGCGTACGCCGGGACCTGGACGTTCGACGAGACCGCGGGCGACCGCGCGGCGGCCGACGCGGCGGTGGAGGCCCTGGCGGCCGAGTACGCCCTGATCGTCCGCGGGCTCGTGCGCAGCCGGCTCCGGTCCGCGGTGAAGATCTCGGAGAGCCTCACGCTCGAGCCCGGCGACGACTCCATCACGATCACGAGCCAGTTCAGCAAGTGGACGAGCGACCTGTCGGGCACCGAGGTCGCCGTGGTGAACCCCGAGGGCGAGACGATCGTGTTGAAGCGCTGGCTCGACGGGGGCGTCCTGCACGCGGTGGGGGCCCGGGGCGCGTCGGAGCAGGGGTTCGTCTTCCGGCTGCTGGACGGCGGCGCCACGCTGGTGCTCGACGTGGAGACCCGCAACCCGCGCCTCAAGCGGCCCCTGGCCTACTCGCTCACCTATCGGAGGCGATGACCTCGAGGTCGTAGGACACGCGACGCCGCGTCGGCACGGGGCCGAGGTCGAGCGGCTCCTCCCCCGGTCGGGTCACCGTCACGGTCGCCTCTTCGGCGTCGCCGAGCCCGAAGTGGGCGACGGGCGAGCGCGCCGAGTGGACGCCGCTGCTGCCGACTCCGAGGCGCCGCCGCTGGACCACGCCGTCGACCTCGACCTCCACGAGCGTGCCCAGCCCGTCGGGGTTGCCGGGGCCGGCACGGACCCCGATCTCGAGCCAGGCCCCGGGCGGACAGGGGCGCCTCTGCACCGACGCCGGACCGACGAACGCGGTGGTCACGATCTCGAGGCTCCCGTCGCCGTCCAGGTCGACGGGCACGGTCGTCCGCCCCGAGGCCTGGCCTTCGAACCCGAGCTGGTCGCCCGCGTCCACGAAGGCGCCGCCGTCCCACAGCCACAGGTCGTCCCGCTGGGCGCCGCCGGTGTCCCACTCCTTCCAGCCCCAGCTCACGAGCAGATCGAGGTCGGCGTCGTGGTCGACGTCGGCGAACTCCATGGCCCACGACGCGAGCCCCTCGACGGGGCGCGGCGCGAGTCCCCACGCGGCGGTGACGTCCACGGCGGGCAGGGTCGGGTGCGTGCTCATGACGACGAAGGAGGCGGTGTCGCTCACGGCGATCTCGTCCCACCCGTCGCCGTCGACGTCGCCCACGCCGAGCCCCATCCCGTTCAGGCCGATGTCGAGCCCGAACTCGGCGCCGGCCTCGACGAAGGTGGGGTCGTCGTCGGGCCCCTCGCGCAGGAACAGAGGGTTCGGCACGAGGACGGCGCCGTGGTCGTTGGCCGCGTAGTGATCCAGGTCGCCGTCGTGGTCGACGTCGATCCAGGCCGAGGCGAAGGCGTGACCGGACCGCGCGGCGGCGGGACCGAGCTGGACCGAGACGTCGCGAAAGCGCATGTCGTCCATCCCGCGCAGGAGCACGTCGGGAGCGGGCTGCGCCCGGTCGACGGGGAGCGTGTCGGAGTCGCGGACGGCGAGGTAGACGTCGAGCAGTCCGTCGGAGTCGTAGTCGGCCCAGGCGGCGTTCATGGGCCGGTGACGCGGGTTCGGCAGGCGGTGGACGGGGTCGATCTCCTCGAAGCGGCAGTCGCCGAGGTTGTGGAACAGCCGCACGACGTCGGCGTCGAGGAGGACGACCTCGCGCAGACCGTCCTGGTCGAGGTCGACGGCCGAGACCGCGTAGGTGCGATCGCCCTCCTCGAGCCCGGAGCCCTCGCAGGGGACGAATCGGCCGTCGGGGCCCTGCCGGAGCGCCTGGTTGGGACCCCAGACGGACGTGAAGACGAGGTCCTCCAGGCCGTCGCCGGTGATGTCCGTCACCGCCACGCCGCCGCCCATCACGGCGTCGAATGCGTTCTGCAGGGGGGCGTCCGGGGGGAGGGCTTCGAAGTCGACGCCGAGCTCGGGGGCGACCTCGACCCAGGGGCCGTCGCCCACCTCGGCGCAGGCGCGGGGCTCGTGGATGGTGCGGCCGATGTCGTAGTCGGGCCCCGGGTCGTCGGGCGCGCAGGCGGCGAGCGCGAGGGACGCGGCGAGCGCGCGTGACGCGGCGAGCGCGCGTGACGCGGTGAGCGCGCGTGACGCGGTGAGCGCGCGTGACGCGGTGAGCGCGGCGGTCGCGGTGAGCGCGGCGGTCGCGCGCGACTGGCGGATGCGCCGCATGGGACTAGGCTACCCCCCATGTTCTTCACCCGCCGCAAGACGCAGATGGTGTCGGCCGCGGACGCGCTCCCGGGGCGCGCCGCCAAGATGCCGGTCCCCGCCCGTCACTTCGTGAACGGCAACCCCCTGGACGCGGAGTTCGAGGGCCTGGAGCTCGCCCTGTTCGGGATGGGCTGCTTCTGGGGGGCCGAGCGCAAGTTCTGGCAGGCGGGCGACGGGGTGGTGAGCACCAGCGTCGGCTACGCCGCGGGGTTCACGCCCAACCCGACCTACCAGGAGGTCTGCTCGGGCAGGACGGGCCACAACGAGGTCGTCCGCGTCGTATTCGACCCCGCGAAGATCTCCTACGACCGGATCCTCCAGGTCTTCTGGGAGAACCACGACCCGACCCAGGGGATGCGCCAGGGCAACGACGTCGGCACCCAGTACCGCTCGGGCATCTACACGTACTCGGCCCGGCAGAAGGTGGCCGCGGAAGCGTCCGAGGCGGCGTTCCAGGCAGGGCTCACGTCGGCGGGATACGGGACGATCACGACGGAGATCATCGACGCCCCGGAGTACTACTTCGCCGAGGACTA
>CAZEKB010000025.1:0-70623 GCA_964512225.1 uncultured Rickettsiales bacterium
CCAGATCCACGGCGGCATCGGCTTCACCTGGGAGCACGACGCCCACCTCTTCTTCCGGCGCGCCAAGAGCAGCGAGAGCCTGCTCGGCGACGGATCCCACCACCGCGCGCGCTTCGCGCTCCCCGAGGGCTGAGCCATGGATCTCGAGTTCACCCCCCAGGACGAGCGGTTCCGCGCCGAGGTCCGCGACTGGCTGGAGACCGAGCTGTCGGGCGACTTCAAGGACGCCCGCGGGCGCGGCGGTCCGGGCGATGAGGAGGAGTGCTTCGACCTGCGCCACGCGTGGGAGAAGCGCCTCGGCGAGGCCGGGTGGGCCTGCGTCGCGTGGCCGGCGGAGCACGGCGGGCGGCAGGTGAGCCTCATGCAGGAGGTGATCTGGCACGAGGAGTACGCGCGGGCGCGAGCCCCGGGCCGGGTCGGTCACATCGGCGTGGAGCTGCTCGGTCCCACCGTGATCGCCTTCGGGTCCGACGCCCAGAAGGCGCGGTTCCTGCCTCCGATCGCCCGGGGGGAGGAGCTGTGGTGCCAGGGGTACTCCGAGCCGAACGCGGGCAGCGACCTGGCCAACGTCCAGTGCCGCGCGGAGCTCGACGGCGACGAGTGGGTGATCACCGGCCAGAAGATCTGGACGTCCCTCGCCCACTGGTCCGACTGGGTCTTCGCCCTGTGTCGGACGGACACGGACGCGCCCAAGCACCGCGGCATCTCCTACCTGCTGATCCCGATGCGCCAGGAGGGCATCGAGATCCGGCCGATCGAGCAGATGACCGGAGGCTCGGAGTTCTCGGAGGTCTTCTTCGAGGGCGCGCGGACCGCGCGTGAGAACGTGGTCGGCCCCGTGAACGGCGGGTGGCGCGTCGCCATGGGGACCCTGGCGTTCGAGCGCGGAGCCTCGACCCTCGGTCAACAGCTCGCCTTCGAGAACGAGCTGCAGGCGATCACGGACGTCGCCCGGAGCAACGGCCGGATCGACGACCCGCTCGTCCGCGACCGCCTCGCCCGGGCCTGGATGGAGCTCCGGGTCATGCGCCTGAACGCGCTGCGGGTCCTCTCCCGCGCCGACACCGAGGAGCTCGGCCGCGAGGCGATGATCACGAAGCTCTACTGGGCGTCGTGGCACCGGGACCTGGGCAAGCTCGCGATGGACGTGCTGGGGCCCGAAGGCGAGGTCCCCGCGGGCGCCGACGGAGGCCTCGACGTCCTCCAGCGGCTCTTCCTGTGGAGCCGCTGCGACACGATCTACGCGGGCAGCAACCAGGTGCAGCGCAACATCATCGGCGAGCGGGCCCTCGGCCTGCCGCGGGAGCCTCGCAAGTGACCGTCCCCGTCCCCCCCTACCCCAGCCCCTCGGGCCTCCTGAAGGGCAAGCGCGTGGTCGTGACGGCGGCCGCGGGCGCGGGCATCGGCTTCGCGACGGCCAAGCGCTGCGCAGAGGAGGGCGCGAAGCTCGTGATCTCCGACATCCACGAGCGGCGGCTGCAGGGCGCTTGCGAGGCGCTGCGGGCCGTCACCGGCGAGCCGGTGCGAGGGGTGCTGTGCGACGTGCGCAGCGAAGACGACGTGCAGGGGCTGGCGCGGGCCGCGGAGGAGACGCTGGGCGGGATCGACGTGTGGGTCAACAACGCCGGCCTGGGCGGCGCGACCGCGATCGTCGACATGACCGACGAGGAGTGGACCCGAGTCGTCGACATCACGCTCACGGGCACGTTCCGGTGCACCCGGGCGGCCATGCGGGCCATGCGGGACGGGGGCGGCGCCATCGTCAACAACGCCTCGGTCCTGGGCTGGAGAGCGCAGAAGCTGCAGGCGCACTACGCCGCGGCGAAGGCCGGGGTCATGGCCCTCACGCGCTGCGCGGGCCTGGAGGGCGCGGAGCTCGGGATCCGCGTGAACGCGGTCGCCCCCTCGCTCGCGATGCACCCCTTCCTGGCGAAGGTGACGCCCCCCGGGCTGCTCGAGGAGCTCGAAGCCCGAGAGGCCTACGGGCGCGCCGCGAAACCCTTCGAGATCGCCAACGTCATCGTATTCCTGGCCTCCGACCTGTCGTCGTACATGACGGGCGAGGTCCTCTCCGTCAGCTCCCGGAGGGCCTGAGCCATGGTCGACAAGTCCTCGCTGGGCGCCGAAGGCGTCCGCTTCGAGATGGACATCGAGCGGGGGAAGATCCGCGAGTTCGCCAAGGCGGTGCGCTCGAGCCACCCCGAGCACTGGACCGGCGAGCGCCCGGTCGTGCCCCCGACGTTCCTCACCACGATGTTCTTCTGGGAGGAGGCCAACCCCGGAGCCGACCCGTGGGAGCGGGTGAAGATGTCCCAGGAGCGGGGGATGCACGCCGAGCAGGAGTTCATCTTCCACGGCCCGCCCCCGAAGGCGGGCGACCGCCTCTACTGCACGTCGCGCATCGACGCGATCTACGACAAGCAGGGGCGCCGCGGGGGCACCCTCGAGTTCGCCGTCAAGGTCACCGAGTTCCGGGACGCCGACGGGACCCTCGTCGCCGAAGCCCGCATGACCGGGGTGGAGACGAGCAAGCCGCCGGAGGAGGGACCGTGAGCCGCGTGAGTGCACGACGTAGCCGCAGTCACGCCCCGTGGAGCCCGGCCCCCGGGAGCCTGGGTGCGCCCGGCGAGGTCCCCGCGTGGGAGGAGGTCCGCCCCGGTGGCGAGCCCCCGCCGCTGGTCCTCGAAGCGGTCACGCGCACCGATCACGTCCGGTACCAGGGCGCCTCCGGGGACATGAACCCGATCCACCACGACGAGCCCTTCGCCACGGCCTCGGGCTACCCGGCCCCGCTGACGGTGGGCATGTTCCAGGCGGGGGTGCTGACGACCTGGGCGACGAACTGGCTGGGCCCCGCTCACGTGCGTCGCACGCGCATCCGGTGGAAGGCGCCCGTGTTCCCCGGGGACGCGCTCACGATGTCGGGGCGAGTCGTGGAGAAGCGGGACGACGGGGACGTGGACCTCGAGCTGGCGTGCACCAAGGCGGACGGCACGGTGTGCGTCCAGGCCTGGATGACGTTCAGGCTCCCCCGCCGGTGAGGAGCACGTCCACGCAGTGAGCGATGTAGCGAGCATCCAGGTCTTCGTCGTCGGGGTCGTACCCCAGCGCCCGGCACACGTCCGCCCGGTTGTCGACCCAGTACTGGACGATCCCGGCGGCGTGGACCATGAACAGCCCCGGGTCCAGGGACGGCTTGAGCATGCCGCCGTCGCGGGCCGCGCGGACCACCGCCTCCATCCGTCGCCACACCGCGTCGGCTCGGCCCCAGGGCGTCTCGTCGCCCTCGAGCCGGCTCCACGCCATGATCCGCGCGAGCTGCGGGTTCGACTCCAGGAACCGCAGGTAGCCGAGCAGGGCCCGCTCCACGTACCCGATCCCCAGCGCGCCGTCGGGATCCGGCGGGCGGAACCCGTGGTACCGCTCGGTGAAGCGATCCTTGACCGCGGCGTACAGGCCGCGCTTGGTGCCGAAGTGGTGGTGCAGCAGGGGCTGGGACGTGTCCGCGGCCTCCGCCAGCGCGCGCATCGAGGTGCCGGCGAAGCCTCGCCGGGCGAAGAGCTCCTCGGCCGCGTCGAGGATCGCGGCGCGGGTCGCGTCCCCCCGGGCGGACGGGCGACCTTCGCCGACTTCGGGCGCCTCCAATGCGGCTCTGCGACTCATTTCGATGACTCCCGTGCGCACATTGCCACAAAACTGATCGATCGATAAGTTTCGCCCATGGACATCGATCTCCTCAACGGCGACTTCCACACCTACGACCCGTGGGCGGCCTACCGCTGGATGCGGGAGGAGGCCCCCCTGTACTGGGACTCGACGAACGAGATCTGGGCCGTGTCTCGCTACGACGACATCATCGCGGTGAGCAAGGACCAGGACACGTTCACGTCCCTGAACGGCGCGCGGCCGCTGGTGCCGCCGGATCCCTCGATGATCTGCCAGGTCGGCCGGCAGCACGCGCTCCAGCGCGGGATCGTCGCCAAGGGCTTCACCCCGAAGCACGTCGCGCAGCTCGAGGGGTACCTGCGGGAGGTCGTGGTCGAGCTCATCGACGAGCTGATGGAGCGAGGCGGGGGCGAGTTCGTGGACGACTTCGCGGCCCTGATCCCCATGCGCGCGATCGGGAAGCTCGCCGGGATCCCGGTGGAGGATCAGGGGCGGATCCTGGCCCTCATCGACGTGTTCGTGAAGGGCGGCGACGGCCCCCAGGCGATCACGGACGAGGTGGACGACGCCTTCTACGAGTTCGCCGAGTACCACGAAGAGATGGTCGAGGAGCGGCGGGGCTGCCCCGCGACGGACCTGCTGTCGATCTGGATGAACGCCGACATCGGCGGCGAGAAGCTCGACGACGTGCAGCTGCTCTTCGAGCACGTGCTCCTGCTCGTCGGGGGGAGCGAGACGACCCGCAACGCCATCAGCGGCGGCCTGGAGGCGATGTGCAGCCACCCGGACCAGTGGGAGCTGCTCGCCCGAAACCACGAGGGCATCCCCAACGCGGCCGAGGAGTTCATCCGGTGGGTGAGCCCGTTCGTCAACATGTCGCGCACGCTCGCGCGCGACTGCGAGATGCACGGGCGGACCATGAAGGAGGAGCAGGAGATCGTCATGCTGTACCCGGCCGCGAACCGGGACCCGAAGCACTTCGACGATCCCGAGACCTTCAACGTCGAGCGCCACTTCCGGTCGCCCCAGATCTCCTTCGGCCACGGCCGCCACTTCTGCCTCGGCGCGGCCCTCGCCCGGCAGGAGATCCGCATCGCCCTCGAAGAACTCCTCCCCCGCATCACGAACCTGCGCGTCACGGACGGCGCCGAAGTCGTCCGTCGCTCCAGCTCCTTCGTGCGCGGCCTCAGCAAGCTCCCCATCACCTTCGACTGCCGGTAGGCCCATGCCCGAGTGCTTCATCTACGACGCCGTCCGCACCCCCCGCGGGCGCGGCAAGCGGGGCGGTGCCCTGCAGTCCGTCTCCCCCGTCGATCTCGCGGCGACCCCCCTGCGCGCCGTCGCCGCCCGGAACGGGCTCGCCCCGGGCGCGGTGGACGAGGTCGTGCTCGGCTGCGTGGAGGCCGTGGGCGAGCAGGGCGGCGACATCGCCCGCATCGCCGCCCTGCACGCGGGCTACGGCGACGACGTCCCGGGCATCCAGGTCAACCGCTTCTGCAGCTCGGGCCTCGACGCCGTCAACATCGCCGCGGCGCAGGTCAAAGCGGGGGTCACGAACCTGATGGTCGCGGGCGGGGTGGAGTCGATGTCGCGCCTCCCCATGGGCGCGAGCGGCGGAGCGTGGGCCACGGACCCCCAGATCGCCGCGGAGACGGCCTTCATCCCCCAGGGCGTCGCGGCGGACCTCGTGGCCACCAAGTACGGGTACTCCCGCGCGGACTGCGACGCCGTCGCGGTGTCCTCCCAGGCGCGCGCGGCCGTGGCGTGGGAGGAGGGCCGCTTCGAGAGGTCGGTCGTCCCCGTCGTCGACCGCAACGGCCGCGTGGTCCTGGACCGCGACGAGCACCCGCGACCGGGCACGTCGCTCGAGTCCCTCGCCGGGCTGAAGCCCTCGTTCACGCAGATGGGCCGCGACTACGGGTTCGACGCCGTCGCGCTCCAGAAGCACCCGGAGCTCGAGGCGATCGAGCACGTGCACCACGCCGGCAACAGCTCGGGGATCGTGGACGGGGCGGCCGCGCTCCTGCTGGGCACGGCCGCCATGGGCGACGACCTCGGCCTCACGCCCCGGGCGCGGATCCGCAGCTGGGCGTCGGTCGGGACCGAGCCCTGCATCATGCTCACGGGCCCCGGATCGGCGGCGCGTCGCGCGCTCACGCGGGCGGGGATGACCCCCGAAGACGTGGACCTGTGGGAGATCAACGAAGCCTTCGCGGCGGTCGTGCTCCGCTTCCGCGACGAGCTGGGCCTCGACGACGGCGACGTGAACATCGACGGCGGGGCGATCGCCCTGGGGCACCCGCTGGGCGCGACCGGCGCCATGATCCTGGGGACGGTCCTGGACGCCCTGGAGCGCACCGGGGGCACCGTCGGCGTCGCGGCCCTGTGCGTGGGCGCGGGCATGGGCACCGCCACCGTGATCGAGCGGCTCTGACCCGCTACCGAGAGGACCTCCGATGATCGAATTCACCGTAGAAGACGGCGTCGCCGTGCTCACCATCGACATGCCGGGCCGCTCCATGAACGTATGGAACCGCGAGTCCCTGGCGGCCTTCGGCGCGGCCGTGGAGCGCGTCGCCGCGGACGAGAACATCCACGCCGCGATCGTCACCTCGGGCAAGGACGCCTTCCTCGCGGGCGGCGATCTGGACACGATCGGGGCGCTGGCGGGTCGCGCGGGCGACGACGGCTCCGAGGACGCGGACGAGCTGCACGAGAGCGCGGGCTCCCTGAGCCGCTTGCTGCGCCGCATGGAGACGTGCGGCAAGCCCTTCGTCGCGGCCATGAACGGCGCGGCGATGGGCGGCGGGTTCGAGCTCGCCCTCGCGTGCCGTCACCGGGTGCTCGCCGACCACCCCGGCGCCAAGGTCGGGCTGCCGGAGGCCACGCTCGGGCTGCTGCCCGGCGGCGGCGGCACCCAGCGACTCCCCCGCCTGATCGGCGTGCAGACCTCCCTCGGTCTCCTCATGGAGGGCAAGCAGCTGCGGCCGGACAAGGCGCTGAAGATGGGCGTGGTCGACGTCGTGGTGTCGGCGGACCAGGTCGTGGACGCGGCCAAGGCGTGGATCCGCGACGACGGCTCCGCGAAGCAGCCCTGGGACCGGCGAGGCTTCCGGGTGCCCGGCGGCGGCAAGGAGGACCCCCGGACGGCCCGGACGTTCATGGTCGCCACCGCCCTGCTGCGCGCGAAGACCCACGATCGTTACCCCGCGGGGCTCGCGATCCTGTCCTGCGTGCGCGAGGGCCTGCAGGTCCCGTTCGACACGGGGCTCGAGATCGAGACCCGGTACTTCGTCTCGCTCCTGCGGGACCCGGTCGCCGCGGCGATGATCCGTACGCTCTTCGTGCACCTCCAGGAGGCGAACAAGGGTGCCCGACGCCCCGAGGACGTCCCCCGGTACGCCGTCGGCAAGCTCGGCGTCCTCGGCGCCGGGTTGATGGGGGCCGGGGTGGCCTACGTGTCGGCGAAGGCGGGCATGGAGGTGGTCCTCCTGGACCGCGACCTCGAGGCGGCGGAGCGGGGCAAGGCCTACACGACGCGCGTCGAGGACAAGCGGATCTCTCGGAAGCGGTCCACGGAGGGCAAGCGCGACGCCATCCTGGGGCGGATCCACCCCACCGCGGACTACGCCGACCTCGACGGGTGCGACTTCGTCGTGGAGGCCGTCTTCGAGGATCGGGACGTGAAGGGGGCGGTCACGAAGCAGGCCGAAGCCGTCCTGCCCCCTCGGGCCGTGTTCGGCTCGAACACGTCGACGCTGCCCATCACGGGACTCGCCGAGGCGAGCGCGCGCCCCGAGAGCTTCATCGGGATCCACTTCTTCTCCCCGGTGGAGAAGATGGCGCTCGTGGAGGTGATCCGAGGCGAGAAGACGTCCGACGAGGCGCTCGCCAAGACGCTCGACTACGTCCAGGCCATCGGCAAGACGCCGATCGTCGTGAACGACGCACGGGGCTTCTACACGTCCCGGGTCTTCGGGACCTACATCGTCGAGGGGTTCGCGATGCTCCTGGAGGGCGTCGCGCCCGCGCTGATCGAGAACGCGGGCAAGGCCACCGGGATGCCGATGCCCCCGCTCGCGCTCGCGGACGAGGTCGGGCTCGCGCTCATGTACCAGGTGGGTCGGCAGACCCAGGAGGATCTGGGGGACGCCGCGCCCGACGGCCCGTCGCCGCGGGTGCTCGGGAGGATCGTCGGCGACCTGGGCCGGGTGGGGAAGAAGTCGGGGGCCGGCTTCTACGACTACGAAGGCCGCGACAAGCGGCTGTGGCCCGGGCTCGCCGAGCTGTTCCCCACGTCCCCGAGCGCGTCGCCGGACGTCGACGAGCTGCAGCGGCGGTTCCTGTACGCCCAGGCCCTCGAGACCGCGCGCGTGATGGAGCAGGGCGTGCTGCTCGCCCCCGAAGACGCCGACGTGGGGGCCGTGATGGGCTGGGGGTTCGCCCCCTGGAGCGGGGGTCCGCTGTCCTACATCGACGGGATCGGCGTGGCCGCGTTCGTGGCGGAAGCCGACCGGCTCGCCGACGCCTACGGCGACCGATTCGCCGTCCCGGAGCTGCTCCGGACCATGGCCGCCGAAGGACGCTCCTTCTACTAGGGGCTACCCCCGACGTCGGCGCAGCGCGGGCACGAGCAGCAGGGCGAGGGCGAGTCCGAAGCCTCCCTGCCCCGGGGCGATCGACGACTCGCAGTCGGAGCAGCCTTCCCCTCCGTCGTCGTCGTCGTCGTCCCCGGCGGGCGGGTCCCCGAGCCAGACGTCCGCGTCGACCGTGATCTCGGCGTTGACGAAGAAGCCCTGGATCGAGCCCGCGGCCCGGCTCCCGATGGCGAAGTAGTACGTCGCGCCGGGCTCCAGCGGCGGATCCGAGTCGAGGCGCAGGTCGATCTCGAAGTCGTCGTCCTCGCCCTCGAACGCCTCGTCGAAGTCCTCGGGGATCGGCATGCTGATCGTCCCGAACTGGGTGGGGATGTCGACCACGTCGTGGTGCACGTACTCGCCGCGGCGCATGTAGACGTTGAACTCGAGCGCGGCCGGCCCCCCCACGAACTCCTTGACGCGGAAGCGCAGCCGGTCGGCGTTCTCGGGCGCCTCGATGCTGAACTGCTGCGCCAGCGGGATGCCGCCGTCGTCCCCCGCGAGGCGGGAGTGGAAGAGCAGCTGGGTGGGCTCCTCGCCTTCGTCCAGGGAGACCACGCGCCCGCAGCCGACCACCCCGGACTCGGCGCCGTGCTCCACGATGGCGTCGAGCACGCCCGGGGCGAGGACCCCGGCGTCGACGAGCGCCTGCGCGGCCTCCACCATCGAGTCTCCGGCGAAGCCCCAGTCGACGTCCGACGGCCAGCTGCCGAGCGCCCCGTAGAGCACGCGCGCGACGTCGTCGGGCTCGGTCCGGTCGTCGTCGATCACGTTCCACAGGAACGCGCCCCAGGTCTCGCCGTCGCGGTGCGACTCGCCGTACAGATCGGTCGGGCAGCGACGGTCCTCGTCGAGGTCGCGGATGCCGCCCCGGCCGGCGCCCGCGTACTCCCCGACGATCGGGTCCGGGTGACGGATCATCGTGAAGACGTCGGCGGTCCCTTCGTTGAGCGCGCCGGGGGCCCACACCAGGCCGTACTCGTCGGCGCCGAAGAAGCCGGTGGAGGACACGATCTGCCCGAACACGGAGTGGCCGAACTCGTGGATGATCACGTCGCCGTCGTAGGCGTAGTCGAACGTAGCCGTCTGGCCGAAGGCCACCTCGGCGATGTTGTCGCCGTCGACGTCGCCGTAGAAGGCGTTGTTGTAGGGGAAGTTCACCACCCCCTCGATCGCGATCCCGAGACCTCCGAAGCCTTCGTGGCGGAAGCCCAGGACGTCCTCGAACCACCGGGAGAGCCGATCCAGGTGGTAGTACATCTGGACCTCGGCCAGGGGGTCTTCGCTGGACGTCGGGTCCGACGAGTAGATGAAGTCGCCGTCGTCGTTCGGGACCGCGTGCTCGGACACGGCCGTGCAGGTCCCGCTCCCCCACTGGTTGATCTCGTAGGTGTCGCACGACACGACGGTCGCGTACTCGTTGCGCAGGGCGTCGATGTCGCCGAGATCGACGTCCGTCAGGTCCGACGTGATGGGGTTCTCCGGGTAGATGCGCCCGACCGCCGTCCGGGAGGTCGGCCGGAAGTCGACGACGCCGCCCGCGTGAGCGTCCACCAGGATCCGCCAGGTGGCGGGAGGCGCGGCGGTGCTCAGGTCGACGACCCACACCAGCCGGGGCAGCCCGTCCGCGCCGAGCCGGATCGCCGACGACGTCCGAGCGGGCCACATCTCGCCCCGCCCGAGCTCGTCGGCGAAGCGCCCGGCCGCAGCTCGGGCGGCCTGCTCGGAGACCGTCGCGGGGGGGAGGAACGGGATGTGAGCGGGCTCGCCGTGCACGTCCGTGACCCGATCGTCGAGATCGAGCGACACGATCACCTCGCGATCGAGGATCGGGAGGCCCCGCCACGACTGGGCGAGGCGCACGTGGGTCCCGGCCCCCCACGTGTGGAGGCGCCGGACGGTCAGCTCCACGGGCTCGGGAGCCTCGAGGACGGCCGCGGGGTGGAGCGCGGCGACGTGGTCCAGGGCGACATCGGCGGACGAGTCGGCCAGGGCCGCGACCGGGCACAGGGCGGCGAGGCAACCCAGGAGGACGGACGTGCGGAGGAGGGGCGGATTCATGAAGGCTCCGGGTGGGCTGCGGACTATGGCTCGGAGGGCGCCTGCGTGTATCGGGTTTCACCGTTCCCCGACCGAAAGCCCCCGCAGGGGCGGCAAAGCGCGCGAAACGCCGGCAACTCCGGGAGCCTCGGACTATTCTGAGGGGCGGACCTGCAGTCCCTTTTTTTGTCAGCGGTACTTCGTGAGCCTTCGCAGCACCCCGACCGTCTCCGGTCCCAAGACCTACGATCCGATCCGCACCGGGCGCGCCCTGGAGGCCGAGCGGAAGGTGGACGACGCGATCGTCGCGTACCTGCGGGGGGGCGCCCACCGTGAGGCCGCCCGGCTCCTGTCCTTCTCGGGCCGCTTCGCCGAGGCGGGCGAGGCGCTCCTGCAGGGGCTGCCGAAGGAGCCCACGCCGCCCTCTCACCTCACCGCCGACGAGCGACGCGACGCCCTGAACGCCGCGCTCTGCTTCGCCCGCGGGGGCGCACGAGTCGAGTGCATCTCCCTGCTCGTCAACCTCGGGGAGACCGAGCGCGCCGCCGCGCTGCTGTCGACCACGGGGCGACGCGCCGAGGCGGTCGAGGCGATGAAGGGCAACGTGCCCGACGGCAGCCCGTGGCCCAAGGGCCTCGTCTTCCCCATCGAGAACCGCCTGAAGCTCCCGCCGAAGAAGCCCGTCGGCGTCGTGACGCTGCCCCCCGAGGCCCTGGAGGTGCTGGAGGATCCGCAGTCGGTCGACGCGTCGATGCCCCCCGATCCCATGTCGCTGAGCCTCCGGTTCCGCCCCGGGAACCAGGAGGCCGGCGAGGAGCCGTTCGAGGATCTCGCGGCCCCCGACGAGGGCGCTCCCTGGGAGGAGGAGCCGACCGTCTTCGCGCCGCGGTTCTCGGTGGACGCGCTGCCCAGCGGCCCGATGCCGAGCGCCGATCTGGCGGGCCTCCTCACCGCGGATCCCGGCGAGGATCGCTACGGCGGGGCCGTCACCCGCGTCGTGCGGCTCGTGTGGCGCGACGATCGACTCTCGCGGCGCGTGGCCCTGTTCCTCGACGAGTTCGTCCGCCGGGCCGCCAACGCCCAGGTCCCCGACGGCCTGCGCCCCACCGTGTACGCGGTGGGCCGCCTGTTCGAGTACCACGATCGCCTCGACGCGGCCCAGAAGGCCTACCGCGCGGTGGTCCTCGAGGCGCCGGAGTTCGCCGACGCCTCGTACCGTCTCGGCAACCTCCAGTCGGGCCTCGCCGAGGCCGAGGACGGGTGCTGGCACCCCGTGCAGCTCCTCATCGCGGGCATCCACCCCTTCGGGGGGCTCCCGTCGCTCGCCGACCTCCCGCCCCTCGACGAGGCCGGCGACGCCCCGTCCGGCACCTTCAAGCCCGTGTCCTCGTCCCCTCGCGTCCGCCCGGTGGTGCCCCACCAGGACGTGACCACCGACTCGATGCGCCGCCTCAAGCCCGGCTCGGTGATCGCGGGCCGCTACCGCATCGAGGCGCCGATCGGCTCGGGCGGCATGGCGACGGTCTACCGCGCGACGGACATCGAGCTCGAGGAAACGGTCGCCCTGAAGCTCTTCCGGAGCGCGGGGCAGACGGAGGACGGGCTCGCCCGGTTCCGCCGCGAGATGAAGCTCTCGCGCCGCCTGAACCACCCGAACATCGTGCACATCTACGAGTTCGGGACGTGGCACGGGCTGCACTTCATCACCATGGAGCTCCTCGAGGGCCAGGACCTCGCGGACCTCGCGGAGAAGCGCCCCCGCGGCCGCGTGGCCCCGCACGACGTGGTACGGCTGATGATCCAGGCCTGCGAGGGGCTCGGGTTCGCCCACTCCGAGGGGGTCGTGCACCGCGACGTGAAGCCCCAGAACTTCTTCGTGCAGACCGACGGCGTGCTCAAGGTGATGGACTTCGGGATCGCGAAGGCGCAGTCGTCGGCCACGATCTCGGTGACGGGGGTGCGGCTGGGGACCCCCCGCTACATGAGCCCCGAGCAGATCGAGGGCGGCAAGGACGTGGGCCCGTCCGCGGACCTCTACAGCCTCGGCGTGGTCATGTACGAGCTGCTCACGGGCCTCCCCCCCTTCACCGGCGACACGCTGGTGCGGCTGCTGCTCGCGCACATCAGCGAGATGCCGACGCCGCCCCGGGAGCTCGTGGAGACGCTGCCGCTGCCCGTCGAGAAGGTCGTGCTGCGGCTGCTCGCGAAGAGCCCCGAGCATCGGTACGCCGACTGCGACGAGTGCAGGGCCGCGCTCGAGGCCTGCCTGGAGGAGTGATCCGCCGGGCGCTCACGCCGTGAACGCCAACAGCTCCTCCCCGATCTCGACCGCGTGGGCCTTCTGAGGGTTGTGCCGCCCCGACGCGAAGGGCATCCGCGGGCCGTCGGGGAGGGCGGCGGCCAGCTCCTCGAAGACGTCGCGCTCGATGATGGGATCGTCTTCGGCCCAGGCGACGAACGTCGGAGTGCCCGCCGCCGCGAGGGCGGCGACCGCGGCCGCCCGCTCGGCGAAGTCGACCCGCGCGATCGCGTGCACGGAGTCCACGGCCTCGCGATCGGGCGTGGAGCTCGGGAAGCCCGCGGCCTTCATGCCCGCCCTCAGCCCCGGGATGAGCAGCCGGCCCAGCAGCGGGGTGGCGAGCGCGAGCGACGCGGGGCGCACCGGCTTGCCGCGCAGGAGCTGGTGCTTGCGCGTGCCGATCGACGATACGAGCGCGACGCCGCGCACTCGCTCGGGCGCCAGCAGCGCCGCCTCCATCACCACCGGACCGCCGATCGAGTGCCCGAGGAGGGTGACCCCGCGGAGGTCCAGCGCCTCCAGGAAGTCGGCCGTGAACCGCGCCCGCCCCGCGATCGTCCAGTGGGACCGGCCGTGCGGGGGGGTCTCGCCGTGGCCGGAGAGGTCGACGCGGATGAGGCGGCGATGAGGCTCGAGGACCGGGGCCAGCCACCGGAAGTCCCGCCCGGAGCCGGGGCTGCCGTGCACGGCCACCACCACGGGGCCTTCCCCGACGTCCGAGTAGCGGACGGGTCCGGTGGGCAGCTCGATGGTCTTCTTGGCCGGATCCGACGGCTTCTCGGGTGTCGTCACGAGCCCTTCTCGGCCTCCCGGACCGCGCCGAGGAAGGCCGGTCGCTCCCCTCCCCCGTGCACGACGAGCTCCGCCCCGCTCACCCACGGGGCCGCGTCGGACGCGAGGTAGAGCACCGCCGACGCGACGTCCGAGGGCGACCCCATGCGACCGAGCGGGATCGTCGCCCCGACCGCGGCGATCCCTTCCTCTCCCCCGTAGTGGGCTTCGGCCGCCTCCGTCCGAATCGGCCCCCCGATCACGCCCACGACGCGCACCTTCGGGGCCCACTCCACCGCGAGCGAGCGGGTGAGGGACGACAACCCGGCCTTGGCCGCTCCGTAGGCGGCGGTCCCCGGCGACGGGCGGATCCCCGAGACCGACCCGATGTTGACGATGACTCCCCCGCGCTCCTGCGCCTGCATGACGGCGTTGGCCGCCTGCGCGAAGTTCAGCGGGGCGATGAGGTTGAGGCGGAGGATCGCCTCGGAGAATCGCGGCGAGGCCGTGGCCGCGTCCGCGGGGGGGGAGCCTCCGGCGTTGTTGACGAGCACGTCCAGGCGCCCCGTCGCCTCCACCACCGTCGCCACGACGCGCTCGATGTCCTCGACCGTGCGCACGTCCGCCGCCACGAAGGTCCCCACGGCCGACTCGGGGGGGCGGCGGCCGCATACGAAGACGCGGGCGCCCGCCCCCTCGAACATCTCCGCGATCGCGCGCCCGATCCCGCGCGTCCCGCCCGTGACGACCACGGTCCGTCCGGTGAAGTCCAGCCCTGCCATCGCATCTCCCACGACGCTCGCATCCCGGGGCCTTCGGACCCCCGCGGAGCGCGCCGACGCGCAGCATACCGCTCCTCCGCAGCGGCCTTGCACCCCGAACTGAAACATGTTTCACTCCGGCCCGCCCCACCTGAAGAGGCCCCGTCCCGAGCCCCTCGGAGGACCGATGCCCATCGAGTGCCGACGCCCCGAAGAGGACCCCCGAGTCGCCGAGATCGTCGTCGACGTGCCCCCGGTCAACGCGCTCACCGTCGCCGGCTGGTTCGAGCTCGCGCGCACGATCCGCGCGGCGGGCGAGGACCCCTCGGTGAGCTGCGTGGTCCTGCGGGCCGAAGGCCGCGGCTTCAACGCCGGGGTCGACATCAAGGAGATGCAGCGGAGCCCCGGCTTCGACGCGCTGATCGGGGCGAACCGAGGCTGCTACGCGGCCTTCGCGGCCGTCTACGAGTGCGCCGTCCCCGTCATCGCCGCGGTCCAGGGCTTCTGCCTCGGGGGCGGCGTCGGCCTCGTGGGCAACGCCGACATCATCGTCGCGTCCGACGACGCCACCTTCGGCCTCCCCGAGGTCGACCGCGGGGCGCTGGGCGCGGCCACCCACCTCGCGCGGCTCGTCCCCCAGCACCGCATGCGGTCGATGGTCTACACGGCGGAGCCCGCGACGGCGCAGGAGCTCGCTCGCTACGGCTCGATCCTCGAGGTCGTCCCGCGCGACCGCCTGCGCGCGACCGCGTTCGCGGTGGCGGCCCGCATCACGAACAAGTCGCCCACCGTCATCCGCGCGGCCAAGGAGTCCCTCAACGGGATCGACCCGGTCGACGTGAAGCGGTCGTACCGCTACGAGCAGGGCTTCACCTTCGAGCTCAACCTGTCCGGCGTCGCCGACGAGGCGCGTGACGCGTTCGTCGAGGGGCGGGACGCGGACTTCGAGAAGTAGCTTGGACAAGCGCTGTACGGCGGACGCGGCGGTCGCCCGGCTCCGCTCGGGGATGACGATCGGGATCGGCGGGTGGGGCTCCCGGCGCAAGCCGATGGCCCTCGTCCAGGCGCTGCTTCGGACGGACCTCACGGACCTCACGGTCGTGTCCTACGCCGGGCCGGACGTGGGCCTGCTGCTCGCCGCGGGGCGGGTCCGCAAGGTCGTCTACGGGTTCGCGTCGCTGGACTCCATCCCCCTGGAGCCGCACTTCCGCCGGGCCCGCCAGACCGGCGCCGTGGAGGCCGTGGAGTGGGACGAGGGCATGCTCCAGACGGGGCTGCGCGCCGCCGCCCAGAGGCTGCCGTTTCTGCCAACGCGGGCGGGCCTCGGCTCCGACGTGCCCCGATTCGACCCCCGGCTGAGGCGCGTCACGTCCCCTTACCCGGGTCCCGACGGAGTGCCCGAGGAGCTGCTCGCCGTGCCCGCGCTGCCGCTGGATGCGGCCCTGATCCACGCGAACCGAGCCGACGCCCGGGGCAACTGCCGTTTCCTCGGCGTGGACCCGTACTTCGACCTCCTCTTCGCCCGGGCCGCCGAGCACACCATCGTGAGCTGCGAGCGGCTGGTCGACGCCTGGGACGTGCCCCCGCACACACCGGGGATCGCGCGACCCTGGGTCCACGCGGTGGTCGAGGCGCCCCGGGGAGCAGCGTTCACGTCATGCGATCCCGACTACCCGCGCGACGAGGCGACGCAGACTGCGTACGCCCGGGCCGCGAAGGACCCCGCCGCCTGGGCGGAGTGGTACGCCGCGTGGATGGGAGCGTGAGCACCGTGAGCGATGGACGCAAGGCCACTCGGGCGGACGTTTGTGCCGTCGCATGCGCGGAGGCGTTCCGCGGGGACGGCGAGATCGTCGCGTCGCCGATGGGGTTCATTCCCCGCCTCGGGGCGCGGCTGGCCCGACGGACCTTCGAGCCCGACCTGGTGCTGTCCGACGGCGAAGCGACGCTCGTGGACGAAGAGGGCCGCGCCGAGGCGTCCATGCCCTTCGCGGACGTCTTCGAGACCCTGTGGTCGGGCAAGCGCCACGTGATGATGGGCGCGGCGCAGATCGACCGGTTCGGAAACCAGAACATCTCGTGCGTCGGCGACTGGGCGCGCCCCAAGGCCCAGCTGATCGGGACCCGGGGCGCCCCCGGGAATACGATCAACCACCCCACCTCCTACTGGGTGGGCAGACACTCCGCGCGCGTCTTCGTGCCCGCCGTCGACGTGGTCTGCGGCGTCGGCTACGACCGGGCGCGATGGCTCGACGCGGGGGGACGGTTCCACGAGATCCGGCGGGTGGTCACGAACCTCGGCGTCTTCGACTTCGAGCGGGCCGAAGGGACGCCGACCCTCCGCGCCCGCTCCCTGCACCCCGGGGTGTCCCCCGACGACGTCGCCTCCGCCACCGGGTTCGAAGTCCGCGGGCTCGACGCCGACGTGCCCACGACCCGCCTCCCCACCCCGGCCGAGCTCGACATCCTCGACGCGCTCGACCCCGAGGGTCGGCGTGAGCGTGAGGTCGCGACGTGACTCACGCCGCGCTGCAGACCCGCATCTGCGAGCTGTTCGGGATCGAGAAGCCGATCGTTCAGACGGGCATGGGCTGGGTGAGCGGGGCGGGCCTCACGGCCGCGACGTCCGCGGCCGGGGGCCTCGGCATCCTCGCCGGGGTCACCATGACGCTCCCCGAGCTCGAGGCGGCGATCCACAAGGTGAGGGACCGCACGAGCAACCCCTTCGGGGTGAACCTGCGCGCCGACCAGGCCGACATGGACGACCGCATCGATCTGCTGGTGCGGGAGGGCGTCGCGGTGGCGAGCTTCGCCCGGGCCCCGGGCGCGAAGGTCATCGCCAAGTTCAAGGACGCGGGGATCCTCACCATGCCCACCGTGGGCGCCCGGCGTCACGCCGAGAAGGTGCTCGCCATGGGAGTGGACGCGATCATCGCCCAGGGGGGTGAGGGCGGCGGCCACACGGGGAGCGTGCCCACCTCGCTGCTGCTGCCCGAGGTGTGCGCCGCGGTCGACGTGCCGGTGCTCGGCGCGGGCGGCTTCTCCACCGGACGCGGCCTCGTGGCCGCCCTCGCGTACGGCGCCGCGGGGATCGCCATGGGGACCCGGTTCCTCCTCACGCAGGAGTCGCGGGTCCCGGACGACGTGAAGCAGGCCTACCTCGGCACCCCCGTCACGGGGACGGTCGTCACGACGGCCGTCGACGGCTACCCGCAGCGGGTGGTCCGGACCGCGGTCGTGGAGGCCCTGGAGCGGGCCGGGTGGTGGACCGCGCCGTTCCGAGCCGCCCGCTACGCGCTCGAGTTTCGGAAGCTCACGGGGACGCCGGTCCTGGACCTGTTCCGGGAGGCCCTCGCCATGAAGAAGAACTCCCGGCTCACGTGGGCCCAGACGGCGATGGGGGCCAACGCGCCGATGCTCACGCGGGCGGCGATGGTCGAGGGCAAGCTCGACGCGGGGATCCTCCCCACCGGCCAGGTGGTGGGCGTGATCGACGCGCTCCCCACCGTCGCCGACGTGCTCGATACGATCATGGCGGAGGCGGACGACGTCCTGCGGGCCCTCACGCCCCCCGCCCAGCCCGTCCCCTCGGAGGCATCGGCATGACCGCTCCCGAACCGACCGTCCGCTACGAGCAGGAGGGGCGGGTCGCCATCATCACGATGGACCGGCCCCGCTTCCGCAACGCCCAGAACGCGGTGATGACCTACGCGCTCGACGACGCGTTCACCCGCGCCGTGGGCGACGACTCGGTGGGCGCGATCGTCCTGCGCGGCGAGGGAGAGCACTTCTCCGCGGGGCACGACATCGGCACACCCGGCCGCGACATCCACAAGCCGTTCGAGCGACGCGCGACCACGTGGTGGGACCACGCCGACAAGCCCGGGGGGGAGAACATGTTCGTGCGGGAGCAGGAGCTGTACCTCGGGATGTGTCGACGCTGGCGCGAGCTGCCGAAGCCGACGATCGCGGAGGTGCACGGGGCCTGCGTCGCGGGCGCGCTCATGCTCGTATGGGCGTGCGACCTCATCGTCGCCTCGGACGACGCCTTCTTCGCGGACCCGGTCGTCCGCATGGGCATCCCCGGGGTCGAGTACTTCGCCCACCCCTACGTGATGCCGCCGCGCTGGGCGAAGGAGTTCCTGTACCTGGGCGAGCGCTGGCCCGCGGCGCGGGCGCTCGAGGCCGGGATGATCAACCGGGTGGTGCCGCGCGATCAGCTCTCCCGCACCGTCCTGGAGATGGCGGAGAAGGTGGCGGCGATGCCCCGCATGGGCCTCGCGCTCACGAAGAAGGCGATCAACCAGGCCGAGGACCGGATGGGCCTGCGGGATACGATGGACTCGACCTTCGCGCTCCACCACTTCGCCCACGCGCACAACGCCCTTTCGTCGGACGATCACCTGCAGGGTCAGGACGCCAAGTCGATGGCCGCGGCGCTCAAGAAGTCGGAGGGCTGACGTGGAGCTCACGTTCACCGATCGGGAGCGGGCGTTCCGGGCAGAGGCCCGAGCGTGGCTCGCCGAGCACGCTCCGAAGGACCTCCCGTCGGGCGATACGCGGGAGGGGTTCGCGGCCTGCCGCCGGTGGGAGCGCGCGCTCTTCGAGGCCCGGTGGGCCGTCGTCTCCTGGCCCGAAGAGTTCGGCGGGCGCGGCGCTTCCCTCGTGGAGTGGCTCATCTTCGAGGAGGAGTACTACCGGGCGGGGGCCCCGCCCCGGATCACCCAGAACGGCATCTTCCTGCTCGCTCCCGTGCTGTTCGAGTTCGGCACCGAGGACCAGAAGCAGCGCGTCCTGCGGGACATGGCCTCCGCCGAGGTCACGTGGGCGCAGGGCTGGTCCGAGCCCAACGCCGGGTCCGACCTCGCGTCGCTCAAGGCCGGCGCCCGGCGAGTCGACGGCGGCTGGCGGCTCACGGGCCAGAAGATCTGGTGCACCCGAGCGGCGTTCTGCGACGGCGTCTACGGGCTGTTCCGCACGGACCCCGACGCCGACCGCCCCCACATGGGCCTCACCTACTTCATGCTCCCGCTCACGGCCGACGGGGTGACCGTCCGGGGCGTCGAGCGCCTCGACGGGGACGAAGGGTTCGCGGACGTCTTCTTCGACGACGTGTTCGTGCCCGACGCGGACGTGATCGGGGAGGTGAACAAGGGCTGGTACGTCGCCATGGCGACCACGTCGTCCGAGCGCGGGCTCACGCTGCGCAGCCCCGGTCGATTCCTGGCCACCGCGTCGCGCCTCGTGCGCCTCTACCGGGAGCAAGCGGCGGCCGGCGCGGTCGATCCCACGCTCCGAGCGCGGACCGCGCAGGCCTGGATCGAAGCCCAGGCCTACCGCTGGCGGACGTTCCGCACCGTCACCCGCATGGTCGAGGGGACGGCCATCGGAGCGGAGTCCAGCCTCGACAAGCTGTTCTGGTCCGAGATGGACATCCGGACCCACGAGGCGGCCCTCGATCTCCTGGGCGTGAGGGCCGAGCTCGACGACCCGAGCGACCCCGAAGCGAGCGCCTGGCTGAAGGGCGCACAGTTCGCGCTGGCCGGTCCCATCTACGCGGGCACCAACGAGATCCAGCGCAACCTCGTCGCCCAACGGGTCCTCGGACTGCCCCGCAAGTAGCGATGGCACGACGTCGACCGAAGGCCGCCCGAGGCCCCCGCCGGGGACCCCCCGATCCCGCTTGCGAGATGTCGATCGCGTGCCCACGCTGCGGGGGTCGCGAGCACCACCCGGGCACGACGCCCGTATGCTCGGCGTGCGGCGTCCCGATGGAGCGGGCGTTCTTTGTGCGCGGCGAGCGCGTGGACGAAGGCACCTTCCGGGCGGTTCTGCTCGGCCTCCGATCCCCCTGAGGGGTGCCTTGCTCGGGCGTGTGAAACATGTTTCACTTCGCCGCACGTCTCGCCGATTCACCCCTCAGGCAGCCCATCCCCGACCATGCGCTTCACCTTCAGCGAAGACCAAGAGCTCTTCCGCGCCGCGGTGGGCGACATGCTGTCCTCCCAGTGCACGCCCGACGCGATCCGGGCGGCCTGGGACGGATCGCCCGACGGCGTCCGGGCGGTCTGGGCCGAGCTCATGGAGCAGGGCCTCCCCCTGGTCGCGCTGCCCGAGGATGCCGGGGGCATCGGCCTCGGCATGTACGCCCTGGTAGGCCTCCTGGAGGAGACGGGCCGAGCCGCCCTCGTGGGGCCCGTGGTGGAGACGACGGCCGTCGCTCCGTACGCCCTCGCGGGCGTCGCCGAGGCGAGGGACCGGCTCGACGCGATCGTCGGCGGCGCGCCCCTCGTGGTGGGTCGACCGGGGGAGCCGATCGCCTGGGCGGGCTGGGGCCGCCTGCTCCTGCTGGTGGACGACGAGGCGGCCCATCTCGCCCCGATCGAGGCCGCCGAGCTCGAGCCCATCGAGTCGGTCGACCGGCTCCGCGGATTGGCCCGCGTGAGCCTCGACGTACGCGACTCACGCGTGCTCACACTGCCCTCGGACGTGGGCGCCAGGGCGGTGGACGCAGCGACGCTCGGGACGGCCGCCCAGCTCCTCGGGCTCGCCCGCCGGATGCTCGACGTCACCGTCGAGTACGCGAAGGTCCGGGAGCAGTTCCGCAAGCCGATCGGCGCGTTCCAGGCGGTCCAACACCACCTGGCCGACGCGCGCGTGGCGCTCCACTCCGCCGAGCCGCTGGTGCAGCGCGCCGCCTACTCCCTGGACCACGCCGACCCGGGGGCGTCGCTGCACGTGTCCATGGCGAAGGTCCAGGCGTCCGACGCGGCCCGGCTCGTGGGGCGCAAGGCGTTGCAGGTCCACGGCGCCATCGGCTACTCGACCGAGCACGACCTCCACTTCTGGATGAAACGAACCTGGGCGCTCGCGCGCGCCTGGGGAGACGCCGCATACCACCGTGAGCGGGTGGCTGCGGCCCTGTTGGACGGCCCCGACGAGGGCCCCGGCGCGGCCTCCACCGCGCTCCGAGAAGGGATCGATTCATGACCGAGGCCTACATCGTCGACGCTGTCCGCACCCCCACGGGGAGGCGCCGCGGCTCGCTGTCCCAGGAGCACCCCGCCGACCTCGGCGCCCACGTGATCAAGGCGCTGATCGAGCGCAACGACCTCGACCCCATGGCGGTCGACGACGTGATGATGGGGTGCGTGGACTCGGTCGGGCCGCAGGCGGGGGACGTCGCGCGGACGTGCTGGCTCGCGGCGGGCATGCCCGAGGCGATCCCGGGCGTCACCATCGACCGGCAGTGCGGCAGCTCCCAGCAGGCCGTCCACTTCGCGGCCCAGGCCATCCTCGCGGGCGTGAACGACATCGTCCTCGCGGGCGGGGTCCAGAACATGTCGATGATCCCCATCGGCAGCTCGATGCTCGCGGCCCGGGAGCTCGGCCACCGGGACCCCTTCTCCGGCAGCAAGGGCTGGACGGCCCGATACGGCGACGCGCCCGTCTCGCAGTTCCACGGAGCCGAAGCCATCGCGAAGAAGTGGGAGATCTCCCGCCGGGACATGGAGGAGCTCGCGCTCGCCTCGCACCAGCGGGCCGCCCGCGCGATCGAGGAGGGCAGGTTCGACCGCGAGGTCGTCCCCTACGGCGACTTCGCCATGGACGAGAGCGTACGGGCCGATACGACGCTCGAGAAGATGGCCTCGCTGCGCACGCTGGTGGACGGCGGGCGCCTCACGGCCGCCGTGAGCTCCCAGATCTCCGACGGCGCCTCGGGGATGCTGTTGGCGTCCGAGGCGGCCGTGAAGGCTCACGGACTCACGCCCCGGGCCCGCGTCCACCACATGTCGGTGCGGGGCGACGACCCGATCCTCATGCTCACGGCCCCCATCCCGGCGACCGAGTACGCGATGAACAAGAGCGGGATGACCCTCGACGACATCGACCTCGTGGAGATCAACGAGGCGTTCGCGTCGGTCGTGATCGCGTGGCTCAAGGACACCGGCGCGGACCCCGCTAAGGTGAACGTCAATGGTGGAGCCATCGCCCTGGGCCACCCCCTGGGCGCCACCGGGACCAAGCTCATGACCACCCTGCTCCACGAGCTCGAACGCACCGGCGGCCGCTACGGGCTGCAGACGATGTGCGAGGGCGGCGGACAGGCGAACGTCACCATTCTGGAGAGACTCTGATGGGCATCTGCGACGGACGTGTCGTCGTCGTCACCGGCGCGGCGCGGGGCATCGGGCGCGAACACGCGCTCGAGTTGGCGAGGCAAGGAGCGAAGGTCGTGGTCAACGACCTCGGCACCACGGGCGACGGGCGGGGCTCCGACGACGGGGCGGCCGCGAAGGTCGTGGCGGCGATTCGGGCCGCGGGCGGCGAGGCCGTCGCCGACGGGGCCGACGTGGCCGACTGGGACCAGGCCGGACGCATGATCGCGGGCGCAATCGAGACCTTCGGGCGGCTCGACGCGGTCGTGAACAACGCCGGTTTCCTGCGCGACCGCATGTTCGTCTCCACGTCCGCCGACGAGTGGGACGCCGTCATCCGCGTGCACCTTCGCGGTCACTTCTGCGTGGCCCGCCACGCGGCGAACCACTGGCGCGCCGAGGCGAAGGCCGGGCGGATGCCCGAGGCGCGGATCATCAATACGAGCTCCGGCGCGGGGCTGCAGGGGTCCGTGGGCCAGGGCACGTACTCCGCTGCCAAGGCCGGGATCTCCGCCCTCACGCTGGTGCAGGCGGCCGAGCTGGGACGCTACGGCGTCACCGCGAACGCGATCGCCCCCGCGGCGCGGACGCGCATGACCGAGGCCGTCTTCGCCGACATGATGAAGGCTCCCGAGGGGGGCTTCGACGCGATGCACCCCGAGAACGTCGCGCCGCTCGTGGCGTGGCTCGCGTCCGAGGACGCAGGCGACATCTCCGGGAAGGTGTTCGAGGTGTCCGGCGGTCGCCTGGTGCTGAGCGACGGGTGGAGGCCCGGGGCCGAAGTCGACCGCGGCGCCCGCTGGGATCCCGCGGCCGTGGGCGTGGCGGTGCGCAACCTCGTGGCCGAGGCCCCCCTCCCGATGCCAGTGTACGGCGCCCGCTGAGGTGTCCTTCCTCGTCGCGGCCACCCGGTCGCCCATCGGCCGGGCGTTCAAGGGGTCGTTCACGGAGCTCCGGGGCGACGACCTCTGCGCCCGCATCGTGCGCGCGGCCCTGGCCCGACTCCCGGATCCCGAAGCGGCGGCGGCGCGCGTCGAGGACGTGATCGTGGGGTGCGCTCAGCCCGCGGGCGAGCAGGGCTACAACCTCGGCCGCGCCGTGTCCCTGCTGGCGGGGCTCGAAGACGTGCCCGGGACCACCGTGAACCGGTACTGCAGCTCCTCTCTGCAGGCGATCCGCATGGCGCATCACGCGATCGCCGCGGGCGAGGGCGACGTGTTCGTCGCGGCCGGAGTCGAGTGCGTGTCCCGCTTCAAGCTCGGCAAGGCGGACGGCATGGAGGGGACGAAGAACCCGCGGTTCCTGCCCGGGGGCGACCTCCCCCAGTACCACCTGGGGATGGGGCTCACCGCCGAGAACGTGGCCGAGCGATGCGGCGTGACCCGCGAGGCGCAGGACGCGTTCGCCGCCCGGTCCCAGCAGCGCGCCGTGGGGGCTCGGGCCGAGGGGATCTTCGCCGCGGAGATCACGCCGATCGAGACCCCGGCCGGGGTCGTCGAGCACGACGACTGTCCCCGCGCGGGCACGACCGCGGAGAAGCTGGCGGGGCTGCGCACCGTGTTCCGCGACGACGGGACCGTGACCGCGGGGAACTGCTGCCCGCTGAACGACGGGGCCGCCGCGGTGATCGTGATGTCCGAGGCTGCGGTCCGTGAGCTCGACGTGAGCCCGATCGCCCGGATCGTCTCCACGGCCGTGAGCGCCCTGAACCCCGAGATCATGGGCCTCGGCCCGATCGAGTCGTCCCGGCGCGCGCTCTCCCGGGCGGGCCTCACGATCGCGGACATGGACGTGGTGGAGATCAACGAGGCGTTCGCCGCGCAGGTCCTCCCCTGCGCGGACGCGCTCGAGATCCCGGGGGATCGACTGAACGTGCACGGCGGCGCGATCGCCCTGGGGCACCCCTACGGCATGACGGGAGCTCGGATCGCCGTCACCCTCCTCAACGCGCTGAAGGTCCGCGGCGGGCGCTACGGGCTGGAGACGATGTGCGTCGGGGGCGGCCAGGGCATGGCGATGGTCGTGGAGCGCCTCTAGCGAGCGTCAGCCCGCGGCGTCCGGCTCGGGGCGGACCCGGATCACGATCTTCCCCCGCGCGCGCCCCGTCTCGCTGTAGCGGTGAGCATCCACGATCTCTTCGAGGGGCACCACACGATCGATCAGGGGTCGGATCGCGCCCGCGTCCACCAGCTCCGCGATGCTGCTCAGGGCCTCGCCGTCGGGCTTCCGCACCACCATCGACGCGCGCACGCCCCGAACGATGCGCTGGTAGAGGATCATCCAGGCGGTCGCCGCCACCGTCGCGAGCGTCCCGAGCACCGGGCCCAGGCGCTTCACCCGCGGGCCCATCCCGGAGTTGATCGACGCCAGCCGGGCGCCGCGGCCGAGCATGCGCAGGGAGCGCGCGAGGACGTCGCCGCCCATCGCTTCGAGGACCACGTCCTGGGGGGGGAGCACGACCTCGAACCGCTCGGTCGCGTAGTCGACGACCCGGTCCGCCCCGAGCGAGCGCACGAGGTCGGCGTTGCGGGCGCTGCAGGTGGTGGAGACGGTGGCGCCGAAGTGCTTCGCCAGCTGAATCGCGAACGTCCCCACCCCCCCGGACCCGGCGTGAATGAGGACCGCGTCGCCGGCCTTCACGTCGGCGGCCCGCACGAGGCAGTCCCACGCGGTGAGGCCCACCAAGGGGAGCGAGGCCGCCTCGGCGTGAGTGATCGACGCGGGCTTGTGGGCGAGCTGGGCGACGGGCACGCACACGTACTCGGCGTAGGTCCCCTCACGCCGGTGATCGGGTGACGCGAAGACCGCGTCGCCGATCGAGAAGGTCGTCACGCCGGGCCCCGCCTCCTCGACGATGCCCGAGACGTCCATGCCCAGGATCGTCGGCATCCGGCGCCGGACGATGGCGGCCTGGACCCCCTTGCGGAGCTTCCAGTCGATCGGGTTCACGGCGGTGGCCACGACGGCCACGAGGACCTCGCCCGGCCCGGGCGACGGGCGGGGAGCCTCCTCCACCACGAGCTCTTCGGGCGGTCCGTAGCGGTGGATTCGGGCGGCGCGCACGGAACGACGGTACAACACGACGATGACGGCCGAGGTCCGACGCATCGTCCTCGCGCGGCGCCCCCGCGGGGTGCCCGGAGACGACGTCTTTCGGCTCGAGACGGCGCCGCGACCGGTGCCCGGGCCCGGCGAGATCGGGGTGCGGGTGGAGCTCCTGTCGATCGATCCCGCGATCCGCGGCTGGCTCGACGACAAGCCGAGCTACCTGCCCCCGATCGCGCTCGGCGCGCCGATCCGCAGCGGGGTCCTGGGGACGGTGGCGGAGTCCCGCGCGCCCGGCTTCGCCGTCGGCGATCGGGTGGTCGCCCTGGGCAGCTGGTCGGAGCTCTGCGTCGTGCGCGCCCTCGACGTCGTCCGTCGCGTGCCGCCCGACGAAGACCTCCCCCCTTCGTACTCGCTCGGCGTGCTCGGGGGCACCGGCCTCACGGCCTGGTTCGGCCTCCACGAGGTCGGGCGCCCGCGGGCCGGAGAGACCGTCCTGGTGTCCGCGGGCGCGGGCGGGGTCGGGTCCGTCGTCGTGCAGCTGGCGCGGATGGCGGGCTGCCGCGTCGTCGGGATCGTCGGGTCGGACGAGAAGGTCGCCTGGCTGGCGGGGCTCGGGGTGGAGGCGATCCAGCGTCGGCGGGAGGACTCGATGGTCGAGGCCGTGCGGCGCGCGTGCCCGGACGGCGTGGACGTGTACTTCGACTCCGTGGGGGGGCCGATCCTCGAGGCGGCGCTTCGGCGCCTGAACCGGCGGGGCCGGGTGGTCCTCTGCGGCGCGATCGCGTCCGCCAACGACGGTGGCCCCCGGGGCCCGCGCAACTACCTGCAGCTGCTGGCGAAGTCCGCACGCATGGAGGGCTTCACGACCTTCGACTTCGCCCCGCGCTGGGAGGAGGCCCGGACCGAGCTCGCCGAGCACGTCCGCACGGGCCGGGTCGTGGTCCGAGAGACCACGCGCCCCGGGCTGGAGGCGGCGCCCGCCGCGCTGCGTTCGCTGTTCGACGGCGGGCACGTCGGCAAGCTGCTCGTGAGCCTGCCGTGAGTGGGCGACTCACGCCCGGGGGAATGCGCTGATCGCGCTGAGGATCCCCCAGAGCGCGGGCAGGTGGTGGGCGAAGACCGCCTTCCCGGACGTGAGCAGCGCGGCGGACAGGTCGCGCTCCGGGTCCGCCCAGACGTGCACGTTGGAGAGACCGAGGTGGCCGAACGCGCGCTCGCAGCGAGGCCCGAACGGCGAGATGAAGCGGCTCCCCAGCATCATCCCGTGGCCATAGCGGATCGGGAGCCCGATCGTGAGGTCGAACTCGCGTCCGGTCGTGCGCTGGTGGGCCATGCGCACCGACTCGGGGGAGAAGATCCGTGCGCCGTTCAGCTCTCCCTCCCGCAGCAGCAGCTCGAAGAACAGGCCGATCTGCTCGGCGGTCGTGACGATGTTCCCCGACGGCATGCACGCGGTCAGCCACTCCGGCCCGTTGGAGAGCGGACACCCCTCGGCCAGGGTGGTGCCCAGGGCGCGCTGGAACGCCCAGTCCATGGGGGCGCCGAAGTGCACGCCGGTGAAGTAGTTCTTCACCACCTCCCGGCGTCGCGACTCCTCGATCCCGTAGTCGAAGCAGGTGAGGCCCAGGGGCTGCACCACCTCCTCGCGGAGGAAGGTCCGGATGTCGCGCCCGTCGATCCGATGGATCATCTCGGCGAGCAGGTACCCCGACGTGGCCGCGTGGTACGCGAGCCGACGGTCCTCGTGTGCGGTGGGGCGGAGGTCGTAGATGTTCTCGAGCAGCTGGTCCCAGTCGAGCAGGGACTCCGGCGTGAGCCCCGAGCCCATGAACGGCACGCCGGCGCGGTGCTTCAGGAGGTCGCGGGTGGTGATCCAGCCCTTCTCGTGGCGCCCGAACTCCGGGAGGTAGTGGGCCACCGGCAGGTCGTAGTCGAGCTCGCCGCGCTCCGCGAGCAGGTGCGCGAACATGAGCGTGACGCCCTTGCTCGCCGAGAAGACGCAGAAGGGGGTGTCCGGCGCCACCAGGACCTTGGGCACGTCGGGCCCGTCGCCGGGGCCGTTGCCCGACGCGTGCCCGATCGCCCGGTTGAGGACGATCTTCCCGTGGCGACGGACGCACAGCTGGATCGCCGGGTGGACGCCCGAGCTGTACAGCGCCTCGACCTCCTGCCAGACCTGCTTGACGGCCGCCGCGGTGAGCCCGACCTCGCGCGGATCGACCTCGGCGTCGGGGTCGTAGGTCGTGGCGTCCACGTGAGGCACAACCGGCGTACACCGGACCACCCGCCGCTTGATCGCGGCCCGAAGGCTTCTCCGCTCCATGACCCGACTTCTACCTCAACGCGCGCGCAGCTTGAACTTCTGCACCTTGCCGGTGGCGTTGCGGGGCAGCGCGTCCACGAAGACGAACGAGCGCGGCACCTTGTAGTTGGCCATCGCGTCTCGACTCCACGCGACCATCTCGTCTTCGGTCACGGGCGAGGCGCCCGCGCGCAGGACGACGTGGGCCTGGGCCACTTCCCCGAGCCGCTCGTGCGGCACGCCGATCACGGCCGCGTGAGCGACGCAAGGGTGCGTGATCAGGATGTTTTCGATCTCGGCCGGGTAGGCGTTGAAGCCGCCGACGATGAACATGTCCTTCTTGCGGTCCGTGATGCGCAGGTAGCCCCGAGCGTCCATGACGCCGATGTCGCCGGTGTGCAGGAACCCCGCCGCGTCGATCGCCCGGGCGGTCTCCTCGGGGTCCTCGAGGAAGCCCCGGGTCACGTTGTAGCCGCGAACCACCACCTCCCCCGGCTCGCCGGGGGGCACCTCGCGCCCACCGTCGTCCATCACGAGCACCTCGACCCCGGGGATGGCGCGCCCGCTGGTGGTGGCGATCGTCTCGGGGTCGTCGTCGTATCGACACATCGTCGCGATGCCCGTCGCCTCCGTGAGTCCGTAGCCCGTGATGATCGTGTCGAACCCCATCGTGTCGCCCATGCGGCGAATGAGGTCCACGGGGATGGACGCCGCCCCGGTCACCGCGAGGCGCAGGGTCGACAGGTCGTGGTCGCCGAACTCCGGGTGGGTCAGGATCGACTGGTAGAGCGCGGGTGGACCGGGCAGGACCGAGACCCGGTCCGGGGCGATGCGCCGCATGACCTGCGCGGCGTCGAAGACGAGGTGAGGCAGGACCGTGGCCCCCATCATGAGCGCCGACAGCCAGCCCGCCTTGTACCCGAAGCTGTGGAAGAAGGGCACGACGACGAGGTACCGGTCGCCCGCGCGCAGCCCGACGACGTCGCTCCAGTCCCGGAACGCCCGCAGGGTCTGCGCGTGGGTGGACAGGGCGCCCTTCGGGTTCCCGGTCGTGCCGCTCGTGAACAGGATGTCGCAGAGGTCGTCGGAGCGCAGCGCGGCGGTGCGCTCTTCGACGGCGGAGGCCTCCACGCCGTCCGCGTCCGCCAGGAAGTCGGCCCAGGACCTGGTGCCGTCGGGCGCGTCCCCGCGCAGGACGACCGTCGCCCGCAGCTCGGGGAGCGCTGCGCCGGCGCGCGCCAGGAGGGCGACGTAGTCCGTCCCCAGGAAGCCGTTGACCGTGAGCAGCAGCCGCGCCCTGCTCCGCCGAAGCACGTACGCGGCCTCCCCTCCCCTGAACCGCGTATTGATCGGCACCACCACCCCGCCCGCCGACTGGACGCCGAGCGCGGCCACGATCCACTCGGAGATGTTCGGGGCCCAGACGGCGACGCGATCGCCGGGCGCCAGGTCGGCCGCGACGAAGGCCCGCGCGGCCCGCTCCACGCGCGCGGCGAGCTCCACGAAGGAGAGGACGCGGCCCTCTTCTTCGATGGCGGCGGCGTCTCCGTAGCGGTCGACGCAGCGGCGGAGCATGCCGGGGAGGGTCTCGAACTCGAGGTCGCCGCGGCGACCGTCGTCGGGGGCGGAGGTCCTGGACATGCGCCGGAGGATACGTGAGCGCCGACGCCCCCTCCTAGGAGCGGGCAGCGGTCGGGCCCGCCTCGCCCGCGACGTCGGTCCGGGCGGGCACGTCGTAGCAGACGGCGCGGGCGTACGTGATGCGGCCGGGGAGCATCTCCATGGCGAAGGTGTCGTCGCCGGTGCCGCCGAAGCCCTGGACCATCGCGCAGCGGGCCTCGCCGACGCGCCGGGTGATGCCGACCTCGGCGAGCCCGGGCTCCATGTTGGTGATGGTGAACACGCCCCGGCTCGAGGTGGCGCTGAGGTCGGGATCGAGGACTCCGTCGTCGTCCGCGTAGAAGGAGCCGTCCCCGGTCGGGGTCGTCTCGTAGCCATGCAGGCCTTCCCAGATCCGGGCGGTGGTCTCGGCGCGCGTGGGGGTGATCTCGACCAGCAGGTGCGCGCGATCGTCCCGGAGACGGACGCCCGCGGCCAGGGCCTGCAGCCCCACTTCGAGCTCGGTCAGCATGGGGATGTTCACGTGCATCGTCCCGGCCTCGTCCCCGTCGAACAGGACGGACTCGGGGTACAGGACCGGCTCGTAGCCTTCGGCGTCGACGAGGAGGGCCACCATCGGCCGGGCTGCGTCGGTGGGGGTCGCGGAGAGCACGGACATCGTGAACCGGCCTTCGCCGTCGGACATCGCGCACTCGGCGGTGGGCGTGTAGAGGGAACAGACGCGCGCGTCGGCGAGGGCCTGGCCGTCCGACGTGACGACGCCGACCACCTCGACCTCCACCTGGTCGACCGGCTCGGCGTCCGACGACAGCCCGGTGTCGCTGCAGCCGGATACGGCAACCACGGCGGCCGCGGCCGCCAGGACCAGGGAGGAGCGGAGAGTGAGCATGGAGAGGCGCGCGGCGGGGTAGGAGGTCATCTTGTGGGCTCCGGGGTTCGAGGAAGTGCCCGGCTCCTGTGCAGCCCCTGTGCCGGCTCGTCGCCCCGCCCCCGCGGGGACGCTGGATAGTCCTTTGATTCTCGGGTGTTGGCCGACGCTCGCCACGAACTCGGCGCGCGGGACGGGCCCCCGGGTCAGCCGCGTCGGACGTCCGCGGACACGGCCCGGACAGGCGGCTGACAGCTCGGACACCACCAGGTGCCGCGCGGCTGCTCGCCGAGCTTGCGCGTGCGAACGAGCGCCCCGCACCGGCGGCACTGGAGGCGATCCCGGTTGTAGACCCAGAGCCCGCGTCCGCGCTTTCGCGAGGGGCCGTCGCTGTGCCGGGGCGCGGTGACCCGACGCCCGCGGCCGACGTTGAAACGAAGCCACGTCGCGGCCTCGCGGTACAGCGATACCAGCTGATCGTCGGAGACCGAGGGCAGCGGCGTCCACGGATCGAGCCCGTGGAGGAAGAGCACCTCCGACTTGAAGACGTTGCCGATCCCGGCGGCCACCCGCTGGTCCAGGAGGACTTCGGCGATCAGCCGCACGCGGCCGTCGCGCGTGAGCCGGAGCCGGCGGGCGCGCGGGACGATGACGCCCGGGTCCACGTCGACGTCGATCAGGTCCGGGCCCAGCACCGCCAAGGGCGCGTGGCGCCGCCGCTCGGCCCAGGGGAACACGTCCACCTGGGGGGGCTGGAAACACACCAGGACCTTGTCCTCGGTCTCCAGGACGATGCGGGCGTCGCGCCGGGGAGCGCGCCACCGCTCACCCGGGCGGTACCGGTGCCAGCTGCCCTCCATGCCCAGGTGGGAGCGGAGGGCGGCGCCCCCTTCGGTGAGGATCAGGAGGTGCTTCCCCACGGCGAAGACGCGCTCCACGAGCTCGCCGCGCAGCCGCTCGGCCCCCGCGGTCTCGCGCAGATCCACGTCCACCAGCCGCCGACCCTCGAGGTCCGGCCGCAGGGCCGAGGCCAGGTTGTGGATCGTGTCGCCCTCGGGCACTCACGCCCTCCGGGGGCGGCTCGTATTCAGCGTGAGGCCGCGGAGCTCTTCGGTGAAGCCGGCGCGGGCGAGCGCCGGGCGCAGCGGCGACTTCAGGGCGGGCTCCCCGTCGATCCGCTCGATGCGGATCTCCCGCGCGCGAGCCCGTCGACCGATCCAGTAGAGGGCGTCGAGGGCCGCGGGGAGATCGCGGTCGTCGTCGTTGCTCGGGAAGGTCGTGAGCTTCGTCCGGGCGGCCCCGACGTGGAGGATCAGGCGGCCGTCCACGAGGACGACCGTCGCCCCCGGCAGCCGCTTGGCCGTGGGGGACTTCTCGTTCCTCCCCGTGGGCCAGGAGAGGAGCGAGCCGTAGACGTTGGCCGGATCGGTGGCGGCGAGGATGCGCACCTCGGGCTCGTCCCCCAGCCTTCGCGCAGCCCGCAGCCGGTCCACCGCGCCCGGGAGCGCGAACTGGGCCCCCCCGAGGCCGTCCACGAACCACCCGCGGCGGGCTCGCCCCCCCTCTTCCATCGTCTGGAGGACCCGGTAGATCGACGTGAACCCGCCCGGCAGGGACTCCGCGCGCGCAGCCTCCCGAGACACGACGCCGTACCGCTCCAGGAGCGTGATCGCCAGCGCGTGAGCGCGCTCGGTGTCGTTGGCCGGGACCGGCGCGATCCCTTCGGTGAGGTACCAGCGCCCGCCCGCTCCGGGCAGGCTCCGGGCCCGCAGCCCCCGACGACCGCTGCTCGGACGTCGCCCGCGGATCCCCGAAGCGGCCCGCTTCGCCGCCCGCCTCACCCGGCCCAGGTTGCGCAGGGGTCCGAAGGTGTCGTTCGTGACCCCGCCCGCCCACACGAGGTCCCACAGGGCGCTCAGGACCTCCGCCGCGGGGAGCGCGGGGTCGACGGCCAGGAGGCCCGTGAGGAAGGACGCGCCGCGGCCGCGCAGGTGGTGGAGGAGCGCGCGATGCAGGTCCGAGTCGGGGAGCTCCCCGGCGGTGGGGAGGAGCCCCGGGCGGTCGGGTCGATGGAGCGAGACGCGACCGTCCGTCGTCCCCAGGGCGCCGCGACCCACCCAGATCAGGTCTCCGGTGGCCCCGAGCTCGTCGAGCATCTCCGGGCGGAAGTCGGGCACCCGCGACGGCAGGATCCGGCCCTCGAGCTCCTTGAACGACAGCGGCAGGCCCTCCAGCTGGTCGAGGGCGTCCTCCAGGGCGATGCGGCCGCGCTTGGGGACCGCGACGCCGGGCTTGTCCGCCACCACGCCCTGCCAGCCCACGAGGAACCGGCCGAGCACCGCCGGATCGACGGGGGCGACCTCCCCGCGCAGCTTCGCGAGCGTGCGCCGACGGATGCGACGGAGCACGTCCTGGGCGCACCACTCGTCGCCCACCCGGCCCGGCCGGAAGCCGCCGTGCAGCAGGTCCCCCGACGCCTGCAGCCCGGCGAGGAGCGGGGCCACCGCCGCGGGCATCATCCCGAACCGCTCGGCGACCTCCTGGGTGGTGAAGGGGCCGTGAGTCCGTGAGTAGCGGCGCAGGAGCTCGATCACGGGGTCCGCGGACGGCTCGAGGAACACCGACGGGAGCCCGGGCGGGGGCATGGCGCCGAGCGCATCGCGGTACCGCGCGACGTCCTCCACGGCCACCCACCTCGGCGCCCCGGCCACGCGGATGCAGGCCACCCGACGCTGATCCTGCAGGTCGAGCAGCCACTCCCCGGGGTGGACCTCGGAGCGGAGACCGGCCTCTTCGTCCGTGAGGTCGCCGAGGCGACGCAGCAGGTCGTGCAGAGCGTCCGCGTTCCGCACGCGTCGATCGGCCGTGAGGCACTGCAGCTCCTGCTCCACGGCGTCGATGATCTCGGCGTCGAGCAGCTCCCGGAGCTCGTCGTGGCCCAGCAGCTCGCGCAGGAGGTTCCGATCGAGGTTCAGGGCCTGCGCGCGCCGCTCGGCCAGGGGCGCGTCGCCCTCGTACATGTGCGACGCGACGAGCCGGATCACCAGCGAGCGGGCGAAGGGCGACGCGGTGTCCGTCTCCACGAGCTCGAGCTTGATGTCCCGCCGGCGAATGGCCGACAGGACCTCCCGCAGCGCGTCCAGGTCGAAGTGGTCGGCCAGGCAGCTGCGGTAGGTCTCGAGCACGACCGGGAAGGCCGGGTACTGCTTCGCGGCCGCGAGCAGGTTGCTCGACTTGACCCGCTGGGCCCACAGCGGCATCCGATGCCCCGGCTTCGCCCGGGTGAGGAGGAGGGACCGGGCCGCGTTCTCCCGGAACAGCGACGCGAACAGGGCCGACTGCGCCAGCTGCTCGACGACGCGATCCTCCACGTCGTCCGGGTCGGGGATCAGGGCGTCCTCGGACGGGAGTCCCGCCCCGGTGCCCTCCACGTCCGCGAACCGGAGCACGATGCCGTCGTCCGTCCACGTGGCCTGGATGTCGAACCCCGCCGCCCCCGACAGCGCCGACTCCATGGCCAGCGCCCAGGGGGCGTGGACCCGGGAGCCGAAGGGGGTGTGGAGGCAGACCCGCCAGTCGCCCAGCTCGTCTCGGAAGCGCTCCACGACGATCGTGCGATCCGTCGGCAGCGCGCCGGTCGCCTCGAGCTGCTCGCGGAGATAGGCGTCGAGGTTTCGGGCCGCCAGGAGGTCGAGCGGGGACCGCTGCTGCAGCCAATCGACGGTCGCGTCGTCCGGCTGCTCGGAGAACTCCCGCAGGAACTCGCCCACCGCCCGCCCCAGCTCGATCGGGCGCCCCGGACCCTCGCCGTGCCAGAACGGCATCTTCCCCGGCTGTCCGGGCGCGGGGCTCACGAGGACGCGGTCCCGCTCGATCCCCTCGACCCGCCAGGTCGACGCCCCGAGCACGAAGGTCTCGCCCACGCGCGACTCGTGGACCATCTCTTCGTCGAGCTCCCCGACCCGCGGCCCGTCCGGGGCGATCTGCACGGCGTAGAGCCCGCGATCGGGGATCGTCCCGGCGTTCACGGCGGCGATCATCTTCGCGCCCGGGCGAGCCGACAGCACGTCCCGCTCCCGATCCCAGTTCAGGCGCGGTCGCAGGTCCGCGAAGTCGGTCGACGGGTACCGGCCCGAGAGCATGTCGAGGACCGAGAGCAGCGCGTCCCGCGAGAGGTCTGCGTAGGGGAAGGCCGCCCGCACGGTGGCCTCCAGGTCGTCCACCGACCAGGGGCGCACGGCGCACATGGCGACGATCTGCTGGGCGAGCACGTCCAGCGCGTTGCGGGGCACGGCGATGGGCTCGAGAGCCCCGTCCTGCATGCGCCGGGCGACGACGGCCGCCTCGAGCAGGTCCCCCCGCCACTTCGGGAACAGGCGCCCGATCGACGTCTCCCCCACCCCGTGCCCGGCCCGCCCGACCCGCTGCAGGCCCCGGGCCGTCGCCCCGGGCGACTCCACGAGCACCACGAGGTCGACGGTCCCCATGTCGATGCCCAGCTCGAGCGAGCTCGTGGCGACGATGCCCCGGAGCCGACCGTCCTTGAGCGCCTCCTCGATCTCCGCCCGCTTGGCGTGCGACACCGACCCGTGGTGGGCCCGCACCAGCTCCTCGTCCGCGAGCTCGTTCAGCCGCCGCGCCATGCGCTCGCACAGGCCGCGGCTGTTCACGAACAGGATCGACGTCCGGTGCGCCCGGATCAGCTCGAGGAGCCGGGGGTGGATCTGCGACCAGACGCCCGCGCGACCGGGGTCCTGGAACGCGCCCGCGCCCATGCCGTCCCGGGCGAAGTCGAGCAGCACCGGCCCGGAGTCGCCCCCGCCCACCACCTCCTCGGGGGTGAACTCGGGGACCGGATCCGGACGGGCCATGTCCGCCATGGGGACGACGACCTGCAGGTCGAGGGCGGGGCGAGCGCTCGTATCCACGACGGCCACCCCGTCGTCGCCCGCCACGTTCCGACCCCCGCCCAGCCAGTGGGCGACGTCTTCGACCGGCCGCACCGTCGCGGACAGCCCGATCCGCTGGGGGCGCTCGTGGGCGAGCTGCTCCAGCCGCTCCAGGGACAGCGCCAGGTGCGCGCCCCGCTTGGTGCCCGCCATGACGTGGATCTCGTCCACGATCACGGTGTGGACGGTGCGCAGCCGCTCCCGGGCCTTGCCCCCCAGGATCAGGTAGAGCGACTCGGGGGTGGTGACGAAGATCTCGCCCGGGTCCTTGAGCTGCCGCCTCCGCTCCGAGGAGGTCGTATCGCCCGTGCGGACGCCGATCCGGGGGGCGCGAAAGGTCTCGCCGAGGCGCGCCGCCGACCGCCCGATGCCGATGAGGGGCGCGCGCAGGTTCCGCTCGACGTCGTACGCCAGGGCCTTCAGGGGCGAGAGGTACAGCACCCGCACGCCCGGAGGGGCGTCCTCGGGCAGCTCGGTGACGCGCGAGATCGCCCACAGGAACGCGGCGAGGGTCTTGCCGGAGCCCGTGGGCGAGATCAGGAGGGTGTCCCGACCGTCGGCGATCTCGGCCCACCCCTGCTCCTGGACGGCGGTGGGGCCGTCGAAGGCCTCGCGGAACCAGTGCGCGGTGGCGGGGTTGAAGCGGTCGAGGACGTGCGCGGCGGGGACGGCGGTCATGTCACCAGGCCCTCGGGTCGCGAGCCGGGTACCGGGGCCCGCGCTTGGGGGCCTTGAACCCCGCGCTCGTCAGGAGCCGCACGACGCGGCCGCGGTGGGGGCGGAAGGGCTCGAGCAGCTCCAGCATGCGGGCGTCCGTCCCCCGCTCCTCGCGGGCCAGGGCCCACCCCACGTGGTTCGGGAGGTGGAAGTCGCCGACCGCCACCGCGTCGGCGAAGCCCATGCCCCCGAGCATGACCGACGCGGCCGTCCAGGGGCCCACCCCCCGGACCGACGTGAGCCGGCGATAGGCCTCGGGGGCGTCGAGCGCCGCCGCCGCGTCGAGCCGATCCGCCACCCGCGCGATGGCCTTGACCGCCGCGGCTTGCTTCGCGAGCACCCCCGACTCGACGTACTTCCCGAGCGAGAGCCGGGCGAGCGCGGGCATCGAGGGCGGCAGCGTGAGCCCGAAGGGGCCGGGGGCGGGCTCCGCGCAGCGGTGCACGATGCGGGTCCACGCCGACATGGCGTCCCGCCCGGTGACGAGCTGATGGAGGATCGTGGGGGCGATGAGGTCCGCGACCCGGTGGGTCTTGGCCAGGCGGACCCCGAGGTGATGCCGGTGGATGCGGCGCACGAGGGGGTGGTCCGGGCGGAAGGACCCCGGATCGTCGGCGAGGCCCACGAGATCCCCCAGCCGCTCCAGCGCCCACCCCGAGCCGGGCCCCCAGGCCGCGGCGTGAACCCTCCCCATCGGCCGGAGCCCGGGCACGAGGCGAGGCTCGCAGTCCGGGTCCAGCTCCTGGTCGAGCAGGAGGGTCGCGGGCCCGTCCGGCGTGCGGAAGGCGAGCACGGCCCGGCCCCCGTGGTGCGAGCCGTCGGGGCCGCCGATCCGCATGCAGGGATCGAAGCGGCCGACCTGGAGGGGCCGCAGCGTGGCGGACAGGTCCAGCGGCGCTTCGTGGCGCACGGACGCCGTGAGCGTGGGAGGAGACGGGTTCATCGCGAAGGGACTGAACATACTTTCAGTCCCCCGTGGAGATCAACCACCATCGTCGTTCGCGCTCGGGTTGCCGCGCCCGCGGGCCTGCCGCACACTGCGGCGCGATCGGAGACTCCATGCGCACAGGTGACAGGGTCGGAGAGTTCATCGAGTTCATGGTGCAGTGCGAGGTCCTCACGTTCGGGGACTTCGTGACGAAGAGCGGGCGACCGACGCCCTACTTCGTCGACACCGGCCGCTACCGGACCGGGGCGCAGATCGCGCGCCTGGGCCGCTTCTACGCGGACGCGATCGTCGCCCGCGGCATCGAGTACGACCTGCTCTTCGGCCCCGCGTACAAGGGGATCCCCCTCGTCGTCGCCACGGCCTCGGCGCTGGCTCAGGAGCACGGGATCGACGTCCCCTTCTGCTTCGACCGCAAGGAGGTCAAGGACCACGGCGAGGGCGGCTCGCTCGTGGGTCGAAAGCCGCAGGACGGCGACCGGGTCCTGATCATCGAAGACGTCACCACCGCCGGGACCAGCGTGCGGGAGACGGTGCCCAAGCTGCGCGCGGTGGCGGACGTGACCATCGCGGGGCTGATCGTGAGCGTGGACCGGATGGAGCGGGGGGCGACGGACCGCGGCGCGCTCGCCGAGCTGCGCGACGAGTTCGGCCTCGACTCCTTCGCGATCGCGACCCTGGACGACATCGTGGCGCACCTCGGCCCCGAGCTCACCCAGGCCGACCGTGACCGGATCGCCGCCTACCGCGCGAAGTACGGCGCACGCGGCTGATCGACGGACGCCCGGGGGATGTAGCCTCCCCGGATGCGCGCGGCCGTCCTGCTGATCCCCCTCCTCCTCGCCTGCCCGGCGCCCGAGGAGCCGCCCACCGAAGACACCCCGCCCCCGCCGTACCTCTCGATCGACCTCGACGATCGGCCGGACATCGACGCCTACGGCGAAGCGGCGCGGGCCGAGCGGAACCTCGCGGGGCTCTTCCTCGGTGTGGCCCGAGGGCGGACCCTGGTGTACCTGGGCGGATTCGGCTGGGAGGACATCGAAGCGAGCGTGCCCGTGGACCCGTCGGCGACCCTGTTCCGCTGGGCCTCGCTCTCCAAGGGAATCACCGGCGTCGCCGCCCTCCAGGCGAGCCTGCGCGGATCGGTCGAACTGGAGGCCCCCGTCGACGAGATCGTGGACGAGTACACGACGCCCGGGACCTTCCTCCCCGAGGGCTGCGAGGCCGCGAACTGCGCCGAGCCGACGCCGGACGACGCGGACGCGGTCACCCTCCGCCGGCTCCTCGACCATACGAGCGGGGTCCAGCACTACGGCAACGGCCTCGCGAACCCCACGCCTCCCGCCGATGAGCGCAACGATCCCGCCGTGAACACCGGCCTCGACTGGGCGCTCCCCCGCTGGATCGACGCCCCGCTCGTCGCGCCTCCGGGCACGACGTACAGCTACTCGACGATGGGCCACAACCTCGCCGGCGTGGTCCTGGAGCGCGCCGAGGGGCGCTCGTTCGCCGACCTCGTGGACACCGGGATCGCCGGTCCGCTGGACATGGAGACGCTCGCCCCCGACCGCCACTGGGACGCTCTGCCCCGGCGGGCCCTCGGGTACGCCTACGACGGGAACGACTTCCTCCCCGACGGCGACAGCGACGTGAGCTGGAAGCTCCCGGGCGGGGGGTTCGTATCCACCGGCGAGGACCTCACGCGGTGGTGCGCGGGCCTGCTCGGCGATCCGCTCGTCCCCCTCGACGCGCGGGACGACGTGCTGTGGTCCCCGGTCGCACCCGCGAACACCTACTCGTTCGGGTTCGGCGTGAGGGGGGACGAGGACCGCCGCGTGAGCCACACCGGGGCGCAGCAGAAGACGCGCACCGCCGTCGTCGTCCTCCCCGACCAGGACCTGTGCTTCGCGGTGATGACGAACAGCATCGACGCCTCACCCGGTGAGCTGATCGCCGGCCTCGAGGCGGCTTGGGGGGCCGAGTAGCGGCGAGCGCCCGCGGTATCCGTTGACACCGCCTTGAATTCCGTGCATTCCCCCGGGCATGCAGGCCCCGAGCGACACCGACGAACCCTCGCCCTCCTTCGACGCGTTGGGGCTCGACCCCCGCGTCCTCCCTACGCTCGAGGCCCTGGGATTCGAGACCCCGACCCCGATCCAGGCGGCCGCCATCCCCGCGCTGCTGAGCGGCCGCGACCTCATCGCTCGCGCCCGCACGGGCTCGGGCAAGACCGCCGCCTTCGGGCTCCCGCTGCTCGACCGCCTCCGGGGCACGCGGCCGGGTCTCCGGGCCCTCGTGCTCACCCCCACGCGCGAGCTCGCCCTGCAGGTGACGGACGCCCTGCGCGACCTCCGCGGGGACGAGCGGATCGGCGTCGCCACCATCTACGGCGGGTCCTCCTACCGTCCGCAGCTCGAAGCCCTTCGGGCGGGGGTCCCCGTGATCGTCGGGACCCCGGGCCGCCTGCTCGACCTGCTCGACTCGGGGCGCCTCGATCTGTCGCAGGTCGAGACGATCGTCGTCGACGAGGCCGACGAGATGCTCCGCCAGGGGTTCATCGAAGACGTCGAGCGCCTGCTCGAGGCCGCGTCCGGGCCGCGCCAGGTGGCGATGTTCTCCGCGACGATGCCCGACGAGATCCGGCGGATCGCGACGTCGGCGCTGCGGGATCCCGCGACGATCGAGGTCGAAGGCGGCGGCTCGGGCCCGGTCGTGGATCACATCGACCAGCGGTGGCTGCGCGTCCCCCAGCGCAACAAGCTCGAGGCGCTGGTGCGCATCCTCCAGGCCGAGCCCCGGGGCACGACGCTGATCTTCGCCCGCACCCGCCAGGGCTGCGCCGAGATGGCCGACGAGCTCACGCGCCGGGGCCTCGCCGTCGACGCGCTCCACGGCGACCTCAGCCAGGCGCTGCGAGAGCGCGTCCTCGGGCGTCTGCGCAACAAGACGCTGTCCATGATCGTGGCCACGGACGTCGCGGCGCGGGGCATCGACGTGAACCACATCACCCACGTCATCAACCTGGACCTCCCCGGAGGCGCGGAGATCTACGCGCACCGCATCGGACGCACCGGACGGGCGGGCCGCGAAGGCAAGGCGATCACGCTCGTCACGCCCCGGGAGCTGGCCCGCTTCAGGAGCTGGCAGCGGCGCCTCAAGGTGGACATCCGCGAGGTCCTGCCCCCCACCGACGCCCAGATCGCGACCCGCCACCAGCAGGTGCTCGGGCGCGCGCTCGGCGCGGCCCTGGAGGGGGAGACCGCGGGCGCGTCGCGGTGGCTGGGCGAGCTCACGGAGGCTCACGGGTGGACGCCCGACGAGGTCGCGACCGCGGCCCTGAGCGTCCTCGCCCACGAGCAGGGCCTCGCCCTCGAGGCGGAGCCGGACACCGAAGTGCCGCGCTGGGCCCGGCCGCGCAAGCAGGGCCGTCCGGGGCCGCGGGACCGCGGGCGGGACGAGCGCCCCCGGCGCGACGACCGCCCCCGGCGCGATGATCGCCCCGACGAGGTGGAGCTGTTCCTCGCGATCGGACGACGCGCCGGGGTTCGACCCTCGGACCTGGTGGGGGCGCTCGCCAACGACGTGGGCATCCCCGGGGGACGCATCGGCCGCATCTCCATCTTCGAGAACAAGTCGTTCATCGGCCTGAGCCGGGACGACGCCCGCAAGGTGCTCTCGATCGCGCGCATGGTGAACGTGCGCGGGCGGGATACGAGGATGGACTTCGCCGACGGCGCCCGACGCGACGAGGCCCCCCCGCGCCGCCGCGACGGCCACGCCAAGTTCGGCTCGAAGCGCAATCGGCTGCCCCGCAAGCCGAGGCGCGGCTAGACTCCGACGACCCTGCGATCGACCCCGCTCCGGGCCCGTCGATCCCACCCGCAGCCCCGCTGCTTCGCCATGCCGCAGAACCACTGCACGGAGGATGCGCACTGACGCGCGCCTCGACCTCGTCCGACGCCTTCACCAACGAGACGTACGCGACTCACGCCGAGAGGCGCTGATCGAAGGGGTCCGCTTCGTCCTCTCCGTCGACCCCCGCCGGGTGCGGGCCGTCGTCTGGTCGCCGAAGCTCGTGACCAGCGGGCCCGCGCGACGCTGGGTGCGCGCCCGTGAGCGCGACGGAGTGCCGCTCACGCGACTCACGCCGGAGGAGTTCCGCTCCGTCTCCTCGGCCCGCCGGGCCTCGGGGGTCGCCGCCGTGATCCGCGCCCCGATCGCCGAGCTGCACGCGACTCACGCGAGAACTCACGGCCCCTGGCTGGCGGTCCGAACCGTGCGCGCGCCGGGCAACCTCGGGACCCTCCTGCGGAGCGCGGCCGCGTTCGGCGCCGAGGGGCTGATCCTCCTGGGCGGATCCGTGGACCCCTGGGACCGGGACGTGATCCGCGCGAGCATGGGGGGGATCTTCCGACTCACGGTCGCCCGCGGAGATGCCCCCGACCTCGCGCGCTGGGGGCAGAGGCAGGGGATCTCGATCCTGGCGGCGACACCGGACGCGGACGACCTCCTCGGGCGGCGGCCGCTGCCCCGGCGGGTCGTGTTCCTTCTCGGAGACGAGCGCCGCGGCGTGTCGGCCGAGGACCTGCGGACCTGCCGGGGTCGGGTCCGCATCCCCATGGCCCCCGGCACGGACTCGCTCAACCTCGCCCAGGCGGGGACCGTGCTCCTGTACGAGGCCCAACGAACTCGCCCCCCGCCGCGCGGAGCGACGAGGGGCGAGAGGCGAGAGCGACGCGGCCGCTAGAGGACGCGGGCGACGTCCAGCCAGAGCTCACCGGGCGCGCTCCAGGCCGGGGTCACGGTGCCGTCGCCGGCGACGTGGTAGGCGCTCACGCCGCTCACGGTCTGGGCGACCGCGACGACCGAGCCGTCGGGGCGGGCCATGAGGCCGCGGATGCCCTCGACGCCGTCGAGGTCGATCTCGGCCATCCAGCGGGCGCCGTCGACGTCGTCCCAGGCGAAGATGTCGGCGCCGTCGGTGCGGGCGAACCAGTGGCGACCGTCCGTCCCCTGCGCGCTGATGTCGATCGAGTCGAAGGGCAGGTGGGCGACGATGTTCAGCTCGTCGTCCCGGCCGACCGTCGCCAGCGTGGAGCCCCAGAGGTCCACGACGGTGGTCTCGTCGTCGTCCTGGGAGTCGGCGCTCACGGTCGTGTCCATCCAGCAGTAGGTGCCGCCGGTGGGGACGCGGTTGATGAGGGATCCGTCGGCGTCGAGCTCCACGACCTCGCTCTCCGCGGCCACCGAGATGGTGCCGTCGGCGGCGGCCGTCGCGCCGTACAGCCAGGGGAAGTCCAGGTCGGTGAAGGGATCGACGCTGCCGGACGTGTCCAGGCTGTACAGCGCGCGATCGGCCTTGAGGATGAAGTACCCGTCGGGGTGCACCGTGAGGCCGGTGGCGCGGGGGATCCAGGCGGGGACGCTGAGGCCGGGGCGGCCGAAGGCGTCCAGGAGCGTCACGGCGAGGCCGTCGCCGCGGGCGCCGAGCACGGCGTAGGAGGCGCGGGGATCGTCGAGACCGCTGGGCCCGCGCTGCTCGAGGATGAGGGCCCCGCCCACGTCGTCGGTGTCGGTGGCCTCGGGGGCCGCGCAGCCGACCAGGAGCAGGGCGGCGGTCACGGGCACACTCGTCCATCGGGGGAACGTAACGGTCATGGCGGACTCCTCGTCGCGGCGGGCCCGGGAGGGGCTCTGTTTCCGGCGACGACGACACCATCGGACGACCCGACCCGCGGCTTTAGGGAATCTCCTCCAGAAGCCCCCGCCAGTCGTCCGCACGGAAGCCCACGAGCACCGCCGCCTCCGCATCGAGGATCGGGCGCTTGATCAACTTCCCGTCGGCCGCGAGGGCCTCGAGCTGGGCGTCCACCGACATCGAGGGGAGTCGGTCCTTGAGGCCCCCCCCGCGGTAGGAGCGGCCCGAGACGTTGAAGAGGCGCTTCAGCGGCAGGCCCGAGCGGGCGTGGAGGTCGCGCAGCGTGTCCACGGATGGGGGCGTGGCCACGAGATCGATCGCCTCGACGGCGACCCCGAGCTCGGCCAGGAGCTTCGACGCCCGGCGACAGGTGCTGCATCCGGGGTAGTGAAAGAGACGCATGGCGGCGGAGCTTAGAGGAGGTCGGTACAGTGCGCGGTCGAATCGACATGACTCTCGCTCCCCTCCCCCAGAACGTCGACGTGATCGTGCTCGGCGGCGGCCTCGCTGGACTCACGCTCGCCCGGCAGCTCGCGCTGAAACGGCCGGAGACGTCGATCCTCGTGGTCGAGGCGACGGCGCATCCGCCGCCCGCGGCCGCCCACAAGGTCGGCGAGTCGTGCGTGGAGATCGCGGGGACGTGGCTGCGGGACACGCTGCAGCTCGACGACCACCTGGAGGCCCACCACCTCCCCAAGCTGGGGCTGCGCTTCTTCCTGCCCGCGGGCGCCGACGGGGGCAAGCACGACATCGCGGCGCGGGTGGAGCTCGGGCCGGTGCGCAACAAGGTGCCCATCCCGTTCCGCGGGCTGCTCGTGCCCAGCTACCAGCTCGATCGCGGGGTGATCGAGGCGCACCTCGCCGCCGACCTCGGCCACCCCGAGCGATCTCCGAGGGCCCGGTTCGTGGACGGGTGCCGGGCGACCGACGTGACGCTGAACCGAGACGGGCACAGCGTCGTCCTCGATCGCGCGGGCGAGACCACCACGGTCGGGGCGCGGTGGGTGATCGACGCGACCGGGCGACGGAACCTCCTGAAGAAGCGCCTGAGCCTCCACGTCCCGTCCCCGCACCACGCGAACGCCGTGTGGTTCCGCGTGCGCGGTCGCGTGAAGGTGGACGACTGGGCTCCGGAGACGCCGTGGGCGAGCCGGATGGACGCTCCGATCCGCTGGCACTCGACGTGCCACCTCCTCGACCGCGGGTACTGGGTCTGGTTCATCCCGCTCGCGGGCGACTTCACGTCGATCGGGATCGTCACGGACGCGCGGGAGCACGCGTTCACGGACCTGAACCGCTTCGACCGGGCGATGGAGTGGCTCCGCGTCCACGAGCCCCAGGCCGCGGAGAAGGTCGGCGACGCGCTCCGGGCGGACGCCGAGGACCCCGCCACGGACGGCGACGGGACCCCCATCGACTTCCTCGCGCTGCGCCGCTACTCCGCCGACGCGACCCGGGTGTTCTCGGGCGACCGGTGGGGGCTCACGGGCGACGCGGGCCTCTTCTGCGACCCCTTCTACTCGCCCGGCTCGGACTTCATCGCGGCGGTGAATACGCAGCACGTCGACCTGATCACCCGGGATCTCGACGGCGACGACGTCCGCGACCGGGCCGAGCGGGCCGAGCACTACCTGCGGATCCTGTACGAGCAGTTCATGCGCGTGTACCAGGACAGCTACCCGCTGATGGGCAACGCGCAGGTCATGTCCGCGAAGATCGCGTTCGACACCGCGTTCTACTGGGGCTGGGTGGCGCTCCTGTTCCTCAACGGGCGGCTCACGGACCCCGACTTCCTCGACACGATCCAACCCCAGATCGAGCGCATGATCGCGGTGCAGGGGGCGGCTCAGCGGCTCTTCCGCGAGTGGGGCGACCGCCCGGAGACGGCGTGCGAGCCGGCGCTGATCGACCAGTTCGACGTGGCCGTGCTGTGGCGGATCTACACGGTGCTCGTCCGCCCGATCGACGGCGACGTCCTCCGGCGACGGCTCTCGGAGAGCCTGGACCGGCTCGAGGCGTTCGTGGAGGTCCTGTTCCGCAAGGCGACCGCGGGCGATCCGGACGTGGCGGCCGCCGCGTCGATCCGGGTCCCCGCCGTCACGCTCGATCGCGCGCGCTGGGCGGAGAGCGGGCTCCTCGACGGACCGGACCGGGGCCGTGAGCTCCGCCGCGTCGCCTCGGAGCTCACGGCCCTGTGGGTCGACGGCCGCCCCGGGCCCGAGCTGCCCGCCCGGACCCCCTGACGCGGACCCCCTGACGCGGACCGCGGGCGTCTGCTCGCCCTGCCTCGCGCCGCGGTGGTGGTCGCGGGCGAAACACGCCGCCGAGAGAGGTGAAACAGCCGACCAGGGGGGTGAAACACACCCCCGCGGAGCCCACGAGAACGCTGTGCGTCGCCCCTGTCGAAGAGCCGGCACGGCCGTTGCTCTCTCCTCCGTCGAACCCGGAAAACAGCCGGGCCGCACGGCCCGAGAGAGAGACCCGATGACCCGCTCCCGACGCGCCCACCGCATCCTCCGCAACGCCGCCCTCGCGAGCTCCATGCTCATGATGCTCGGCAACACCGAGTGCCCGAGCGAGCCCGAGAACACCGGCAACCCCGACGACGGCACGTCGTCGATCCCGCAGGTCGACTTCGGCGACGCCCCCGACGGCTTCCCCACGCGCTACACGCCCGACGACGGCGTGGCGCTGGTGGGCGAGTTCCCGTCGGCCTTCGGCACGACGCGCGGCCGCCTCGGCGACCCCGGCGCCCACGCCGACCCCACCAGCGACCGGCTCGGCCAGAACGCGAGCGTCGAGCACGGCGTGCTCGACCCGGACGACGCCGACCTCACCGAGAACATGGTCGACGACGACCTCCACGACGACGGCGTGGTCCGCGTCGGGGCGATCCGGGGACGCGGCGTGTACGCCGACGTCGCGATCAACCTCACGAACAGCACGTCGAGCGAGCCCCGCTTCCTCAACGTCGTCGTCGACTACGACGGCAACGGTCGCTGGGAGACGCTCGAGGGCGGCCCGGTGGAGCACCGGGTGGTCAACCTCGAGATCGACGCCCCCGCGGGTGAGACCACGGTCGTCCGCCTCGAGGACCTGTGGCCGTCGAACGGCCGCCGGGAGGCGTGGACGCGCCTCGTCCTGAGCCGCGTCCCCGTGGACGTGGACCGCTTCGGCGAGGGCGGCTGGGACGGCTCCGGCGACTTCGGCATCGGCGAGGTCGAGGACCACCTGCTGCTGCGGCCCGCGTACGACCTGGAGTACGACGGCGACATCGCCATCGCGTCCGTGGCGACATCCGCCCTGGCGCTCGTGACCGCGTCGGTCTCGGAGATCATCGAGGTCCGCGGGCAGGCCGAAGCGTTCGTCGCCGCCGCCGCCGCCGCCTCCAGCGAGGTGGACGTCGAGGTGGCCGCCGCCGCCGCGGCGTCCCAGAGCGCCTCCTCCGCCGCCTCCGCGGCCGGCGTCTCCGTGACCGAGGCGAACGGCCACGCCACGGCCGCCGCGAACGCGTCCGCCTCCGCGTCGTCCTCCGCCGCCTCGGTGAGCAGCGCGTCGGCCTCCTCGGGCTGCGCGGTCGCCGACGCCTACGCCGGCGCCTCGGCTTCGGCCAACGCGGACGCCGCCGCGGACGCGTCCAGCGCCGCGAACACGTCGGCCGTCGCCTCGGCGTCCGCCGCCGCGTCCGCCGCCACCTCGGCGCAGGCCGCGGCCGAAGCGTCCGCCGAAGCGAGCGCGCACGCCGAGGCCTACGCCATCGCCGTCGCCGCCGCGGGCGCCTCGGTGGACCTGCTCCTCGAGGTCGAGGTCGAGGCCGAGGCCATCGCCCTCGCCGCCGCCGACGCCGCCGCCCTCGCCATCGCCTACGCCGACGCCCTCGCCGAGGCCACCGCGGTGGGCGGCTGGGCGTCCGCCGACGCGCAGACCAACCTCGGCCTGCTGGTCGCCGCCGCCACGCAGGTCCAGGTGTACGCCGAGGCCGTCGTGAGCCTCCGCGGCAACGCGGCCGCGCACGTCGAGACCGTGACGCTCTCCCTCGCGGACGCCGACGCCGCGTTCGCGAGCGCCACCCTGTCCTCGCAGATCGCCTCGGGCCACGCGTCGGCCGCCGCCTCCGCGTCCGCGTCCGCCTCGGCGAGCGCCACGACGTCGGAGACCGCGAAGGAGTTCGCCGAGAGCAGCGCCACCGCCGTGGCCGAGTCCGACGCGATGGCCATCGCCCTGTCCACGAGCGCCTGCGAGACCGAGGTCTGCTCCACGTACATCGCGACGACCACCGCGCTGACGACCGACCTGAACGTGTGCATGAACGACGTCGTCGGCCTCGACATCGCGCTGACCCAGTGCGCCGGCGACCTCGGCCTCTGCAACGGGTACCTCGGTCAGCTGACCGGCGACCTGCAGGCGTGCCAGATGGGTGCCCAGGACTGCAACGACTCGCTCGCGACCGTCGGCGTGGCCGCCATCGACGCGGTGGTCGGGGACTGGACGGGCGCGAACTTCACGGGGATGACCCTGGAGAACGCGGACTTCACGAACGCGAACCTGCAGAACGCCAACTTCGCGGGCGCCAACACCAACGGGTGCCAGTGGGGCGCGGCGAACGTGGCCAACTGAGGACCGGCCTCCCCTCGGGGAGCGATCGCGGCGGCCGTCCCCACCCCGGGGGCGGCCGTCGCCGTTCTGGCGGAGCGCTACTCGGACGCCACCTCGGCCTGGTAGGCCCGGTCGCGGATCAGACCCTCCTGGGCCGTCGTGGCCACGAGGCGACCGTCGCGGGAGAAGAACCGGCCCCGCACGATGCCGCGGGCCCCCGACGCGGCGGGGCTGTCGACGGCGTACAGGAGCCAGTCGTCGATGCGGAACGGGGCGTGGAACCACATGGCGTGATCGATGGACGCGAGCTGCACGCCGCCCGCGATCCACGACCGCCCGTGAGGCTGCAGCGACGTCGTCAGGAAGTGGAAGTCCGACGCGTACGCCAGGAGGAATCGATGGACGGCGTCGCCGTCCGGCACCGGCCCGCCCGCCCGGAACCAGGCGAGTCGACGGGGCGGGCGGGCCCGCGGGGCGAGCGGGTTCTGGGGATCCACGGGGCGGATCTCGATCGGGCGGACCGCCGTGGCGAGGGCGCGCACGGGCTCGGGGAACTGGTGCGCGATCTCGGCGCCGAGATCCCAGGTCGCCTTGAGGGACTCCGGCGGGGGCGCCTCCGGCATCGGATCCGCGTGCTCGTGACCGACCTCTTCGACCTGGAAGGACGCCGAGAGGTTCAGGATCGCCCGCCCCTTCTGCACCGCGACGACCCGCCGGGTGGTGAAGCTGCGCCCGTCGCGGATGCGGTCGACCGTGTAGACGATCGGCAGGGAGATGTCCCCGGGCCGCAGGAAGTAGGCGTGCAACGAGTGCACGGGGCGGTCGTCCGCGACGGTCTGGGAGGCGGCCGAGAGGGCCTGCCCGAGGACCTGGCCGCCGAAGATCCGTCCCCAGCCGGGGTCCTGGGACTCGCCCCGAAACAGGTCGACCTCGAGGCGCTCGAGGCGGAGGACCCGGAGGAGCTCGTCGAGTCGGTCGGCGGCCATGGGGCGGAAGATACTCCCCGGCCCGGACTCACGCGCGGTGGGAGAGCGGGCCGTCCAGCCGCAGGGCGAAGTACGCGGGCGTGCCCACCTCCAGGCCCAGGTCCACGTACGACCCGCCCAGGAGCACGGTCGCGTCCCCCTCGCGCACCGCCACCAGCGGGTCGCGCACCCTACGGATGGGGTCCCAAGGGGCGTTCCTGCCTCGCCCGTAGTCGATGAGGAGCCCGGGGCGAGCGGCGTCCGGCGGGTCCACGACCTCGTAGTGGCCGAAGGTCACCGGCGCGCCCGCCTTCACCCGGGGGGTGCACGGAGCGTCGACCCCGTCCTGACGGAGGCGCACGTTCCAGCCCCGGAGGGCGCCCGACTCGGGGTCGCGGTGGAAGGTCTTCATGAAGGTCTTCCACGTGAGCGCGACGACCCAGCCCGGCAGGCCGAGGGACACGCCCTGGTACTGCGTGTCGTCGAGCGCAGCGGGATCGATGGCGTGCCCGGCCGCGAGGACGGCCGCGAGATCGCGGTTGGACAGGTCGAGCAGGTCGTCGAAGGTCATGCGTCGGTCACGGGGAGAGCTCCGCGAGGGCGGCGACGTCGCGCGCCTCGAGCAGTCGGACAGCGGCCGCGAGCGTAGGCCCGGGATCGTCGGCCGGGGGGGGCGAGCGCAGCCGGGCGCCGAGGGCGCGCCAGCCCGCGAGGTTGGAGGCGGGATCCGCGTAGATCGCCCGACGGAGGCCGGGCAGGTCGCGCACCGCCGCCGACACGGGGTTCAGGCAGAGCGCGAGGACGGCGCTGCCCGTGGCCGCCACCAAGCTCGCGACGACGGCGAGGTCGGCCTCCCCGACCACGTCGTCCGGCGCGCCGACGACCTCCTCGAAGGCGTCCACCGCGACGTCGAAGGCGTCCAGGGCCGCCGCCGATGGGGGGTCCTCGGCGAGGCGGGCCAGCACCGCCCCCGCGAGGTGCCGACGCACGAGCAGCAGATCGCGGACGACCTCCACCTCCTCGGCGCGCGTCGAGGCGAGGGCGAACATCTCGGGGATCAGGTCGGGGCCGCCGTGCTCGATGAAGTCGCGGACCGTGTACCCGGAGCCCTGCCGAGCCCGGACGAGCCCGGCCGCGACGAGCCGGCCGAGGGCGCTGCGCACCGTCACCCGGTTCACCCCGAACTGCTCGGCGAGCCGACGCTCGGGCGGAAGCCGCTCTCCCGGTGCGAAGCGTCGCTCCACGATCGACCGACGCAGCGCCTCCTCACAGCGCTGGACGGTGGTGCGAGGATCCGGCAGCGGCTCGAACACGAGAATTGGTATATTGGTCCGACCAATAGAAGTCAAGCGTTACGAACGCGATACCCAGGCGTTACGAACGTCGCGGCCCCGGAGCGGTCCGGACGAGGGATCCATCTCTCTCGCTCGAGGACTCTCATGCTTCCGTACCGCGCCGTTCTGACCGCCCTGATCGTCACGATCGCCTCCCCCGCCTCCGCCCAGACCCGGGCGGAGGAGGCCGCCACCCACAGGAAACGAGCCCGAGAGCTCGACCGCGAGCGGTGGAGCGTCGAGGCCGAGACGAAGCGCCTGCAGGCGATCGAGGCGATCAAGACCGCGCTCGGTCACCAGCGGGAAGCGGAGATCGAGGCCCAGCTGCTGCTCCGCCTGGCCGAGCTGCAGTGGGAGCAGGGCGGGGCCGAGCACGCCCGGGCGATGGACGAGCTCCACCGCGCGGAGACGCAGCACCTCGACCTGCCGGACGCGGAGCGGGAGCGGACCCCGGCGCCCACTCTGAACACCCGCCGCGCCGACGCCTGGCGGACCCGCGCGGTGGAGACCTGGCGCCACCTGCTGGGGCGACGACCGTCGCGCGACGAACGCGACCAGGCTCTCTTCTCCCTCGCTCACGGGCTCGCCGCCCTGCAGGACCCGGAGGCCGCGTCGACCGTCTACCGGCGGCTCGTGGCGCTCTCTCCCCGGTCGCCCCTCGCCCCGGATGCTCACGTCGCCATCGCCGAGCTGCTCTTCGAGGAGGGCAACGCGTTCGGCGCCCTCACGTCGTACCGCCGGGCCGCCGCGTTCGCGGACGCCGCCATCCGCCCCTTCGCGCTCTACAAGATGGGGTGGTGCTTCTACAACCTCGGTCGGTACGACGACGCCGTGGACGCCCTCGAGCAGGTGCTGCGGGGGGATCCCGAGGGCGAAGCGATGCCGATGCGGGAGGACGCGCTGCGGGACCTCGTCGTGTTCTTCTCGGAGATGGGCGACCTCGAGCGCGCGATCGAGACGCTGTCCCGCTACGACGACGGCCCCCGCCTCCGCCGCCTCTTGCGTCGCCTCGCGACCCGGTACGCCGAGCGCGGCGAGACCGAGCTCGCGATCGACGCCTACCGGACCCTGATCGCGCGGCGTCCGCACGCGGACGACAACCCCGAGAACCAGGCCGGGATCGTCGCCCAGCTGCGCAGCCGGGACGACTGGGAGGGGGCGTCCGAGGCGATCGATCGGCTGGTCGAGACCTACGGTACCGACTCGAGCTGGGCCCACGCCCAGGCGGACCGCCGGCCCGTGGAGGCGGCCGACGCGGTGGCCGAGCGCACGCTCTACTCCTTCGCCGTGGACACCCACCGGGAGGCGATCAAGCGGCGCAGCGCAAGGCTCCTGCGCCGGGCCGAGGCCGCCTACGCGCGCTACCTCACGCTGCCGTCGCCGCGCCGCGCGTACACGATCCGGTTCCGGCACGCCGAGCTGCTCTACAAGCTCCAGCGCTACGACGAAGCCGCGGACGGCTACGCAGCGACCGTCGCGGCCGACCCGAAGGGCAAGCACCTGCGCGACGCCGCGATCAACACCATCTTCGCCGTCGAGAAGGCGATCGAGGGGCGACGCGACGCGTGGGAGCGCGAGGACCGGCGGGCGCGCCGCTCGAAGCTCACGGCCGACGACGCCGCCACGAAGTACGCGCGCATCCCCGTGCGTCCGGGGGAGCAGCGCCTGCTCGACGCGTGCGACCGCTTCGCCGAGCTGCTGCCCGACGACGACCGCACGCTGAACGTCCTCTACAAGGCCGCGACCCTGCTCGCGGCCCACAACGAGTTCCGGGCCTCGAACGCCCGCTACGAGTCGATCATCGCGGCCGAGCCCCGCAGCGAGCGCGCCCAGTTCGCGGTCCACGCCGTGCTGGACTCCTACGCAAAGATCGAGGCCTGGGAGGAGCTGAAGCGGGTCGCCCGCACGTTCCACGACGACCCCGACGTGGGCGTCACGGACACGTTCAAGGCCGAGCTGTGGACGATCCACGAGCGGGCGAGCTTCCGCGCCGCCACGGCCCTGGGCGACGGCGATCGACCCGCCGACGCCGCCGACGCCTTCGAGGCCTTCGAGCGCGACTTCCCCGCTTCGCGCGTCCGCGACATCGCGCTCTACAACGCCGCCCACCACCACGGCGAGGCGGGCGATCGGGCCCGGGCCCTGGCCCTGCGTCACCGCTTCGTGGAGGAGTTCCCGACACCGCTGGGCGACGACTCCGAGCCGCTGCACCTGTGGCCGCGCTCGATGTCGCTCCTCGCCGACCACTACCGGTCCGTCGCCTGGTACGACCGGGCCGCCGAGCTCTACCGCCGGCTGTTCGACGCGGCCCCGGACTTCGACGACGACGGCTTCACCGCGGCCGCCGACGGGCTCTTCCTCGCGGCGGCGATGCGCGACGGCCTGGGGGACTTCGAAGGGGCCGTCACGGACTGGCGGGACTTCCTCGCGCACCGGCCGGACGACCCCGAGGCCGTCGCCGTCCGGCTCCGCGTCGCCCGCGCCCTGGCCCTGGACTGGCGCGACGACGACGCGGTCGCGGCCTACCGCGACGTGCACCGGGACCCGGCCGTGCGGAGCGGCCCCCTGGAGCCGTTCCTGGCGGCGGTGGTCGGCCACGGTCGACTGCTGGCGAAGCGCGACGACGGGGCCGCTCGCACCCGCCTCTACCGCGACGCGCTGCGCCGCTTCGATCCGGCCGAGGCCGGGGGGGTCTCGCGGGCCGAAGCGCGGCTGGCGGCGGAGATGCGGTTCAACGTCCTCGAGCCGCAGTTCGCGGCCTACGACGCGATGCACCTCGAGCGGGCCGGGGACCTGGCGATCAAGAGCCGGCGACTCGAGGAGCTCCAGGCCGAGTACCTGCGCGTGATCGAGCTGCAGGAGGGCGAGTGGGGCATCGCCGCGATGGTCCGCATCGGCGCGCTCTACGACGACTTCGCGGACGAGATCCTGGCCAACGAGTGCCCCCCCGAGCTCACCGAGACGCAGTGCGCCGAGTACCGGTTCAGCAAGGTCGACGCCGCCGGGGGGTTCGTGGATGAGGCCGTGGACGCGTACCAGCGCGCCGCCGGGAGGAGCTACGAGCTGGGGCTGTACACGGACTGGACCGCGGCCGCGCGGGCCGGGCTCGAGGAGCTGCGCCCCGAGGAGTTCCCGGCGCGCTCGGAGATCGTCCCCTCCGCGCGCCCGCCGGTCGACTCGGACGCCGACCGCAAGGCGAGCTTCGTGGAGTGATCAGCGGCGGCGGTCGCCCTCGAGGCGGAGCAGAGCCCGCCCCCGGGGCGTCACCTCGTAGCCGGTCTCCCGGCTGTAGGTGAGCCCCAGCTCCTTGAGCTTGCGCACGTCGGTCTTGAACGGGAGCCGCTCCCGCCCCAGCCGGGGAGCGAGCACGCGGGCGGAGACCTCGGGGAACGCGAGGATGAGCCCGAGCGTCGCCCAGGTCCACGGCCCCTTGCGGCTGCGGCGGTCCATGGCGTCGAGCCGATCGGCGATCTCGGAGGCCTGCTCGACGGTCAGGTCGTCGTCGCGAGCGAGCGCGAGCCGGGGATCGGGCAGCGGGACCCAGCGGAGATCGATCCGATAGACGGGGCGGCTCGGGGCGGGCTCCTCCTCGAGGACGCGCTGCAGCTCGGCGCGGACCGCGGCGAGCGACTCGAACCCGCCCCGGGAGGCGTCCTCGTCGCCCAGGTCTCCTACGGTCACGGCCTCGACGCCGACCACCTCCAGGACCCCGGTCGGATCCAGGCGGTACCGCCCCCCCACCGTCACGACGAGCTTCGACCAGGCCCGGATCGTCCGCGTCACGGACCCGTCCTTGAGGCCCGCGTGGAAGCGTCGGGGGAAGAGGATGCCGCCGCCGGGTCGCGCCATGGGGGGAGGGTACTCGATGCGCGGATCCGCCCGACCGGGAGGCGATCGACGGTCTAGACTCGACCGACGGTCGGGAGGCCGTGGAGGAAGCTCATGTCTCGTTCCCTTTCGATCGCCGCTGCCGTACTGCTCGCCGCCCTGCTGCTGCCGTCGACGGCGGAGGCCGGCGTCTACAACTACACCGGCCCCGGCGGGTTCTACTGGGACCCGCGCGACACCACCACGGCGGACCTGCTGAACGGCACGAGCGACGCCTGGGACGGCTGGATGTACCTGTGCGTGACGACCGGGAGCTTCAGCAGCTCCAACTGCAGCGGGGGAACGCGATACAACGCCTCGAGCACGCAGCCCAGCCAGCAGCTCTCGGGGCGCCAGACGGTCACCGCCGTGCACCAGATGTACGGCCTCAACGTGCTCCGGAAGATCTACGTGCCCAACAGCGGGAGCGTCGACTTCGCCCGGATCATGAACATCCTCGAGAACCCCACGGGCTCCCCCATCACGGTCGACGTGCGCCTGTACGGCAACCTCGGCAGCGACGGCTCGACCCAGATCACCCAGACCAGCGACGGCAATACGTCGGTGAGCGCGAACGACGACTGGTTCTGCACGGACGACTACAACAACGGCGGCGATCCGTCCCTCCTCCACGTCGTGGCGGGGCCGGGCGCGTCCACGTCCACCAACGCGCTGCAGCGATCGGGGTCCGACAACTTCTACTGGACGTATACGAACGTGGTCGTGCCCGCGGGCGGGATCGTGATCATCCTCAACTTCGAGGGCCAGAACTCGAACCAGAGCCAGGCCCACACCAACGCGGCCGCGCTCGTCCAGCTGCCCACGTACGCGACGTTCGGCATGACCGCCGCCGAGCAGGGCGCGGTGATCAACTTCGCCGGGTTCGACACGGACGGCGACGGCGTCCCGGACACCACGGACAACTGCCCCACGACCGCGAACCCCTCCCAGGCGGACGGCGACGGCGACGGCGTAGGAGACGCCTGCGACCTGTGCGTGGGCGTCGACACCTTCGGCGACGGAGACGGCGACGGCTACTGCGACGACGTGGACAACTGCACCCTGATCGCCAACGCGACCCAGGTCGACTCCGACGGCGACGGCAGCGGCGACGCGTGCGACCTGTGCACGGGCAACGACCTCACGCTCGACACCGACGGGGACGGGCTGTGCGGCGACGTCGACAACTGCCCGGCGGTCGCCAACTCGACCCAGGACGACACCGACGGTGACGGCAGCGGGGACGCCTGCGACCTGTGCACGGGCGACGACGCGTTCGGCGACCCCGACGGCGACGGCATCTGCAGCGACACCGACATCTGCCCCACCGACCCCGACCCCGCCCAGGCCGACGGCGACGGCGACGGCGTGGGAGACGCGTGCGACATCTGCCCCGGGGATCCCACGAACGACGGCGACGGGGACGGGACCTGCGACGACGCCGACAACTGCCCGGGGGTGTCCAACCCCAGCCAGGCCGACGGCGACGGCGACGGCATCGGCGACACCTGCGACCTCTGCGTGGGCACCGACACGTCGGGCGACGGCGACGGCGACGGCACCTGCGACGCCGAGGACAACTGCGTGGCCACGGCCAACCCCGATCAGAGCGACCTGGACGGCGACGGCAACGGCGACCTGTGCGACGCCTGCGTGGGCGAGGACACGGTGGGCGACACCGACGCGGACGGCACCTGCGACGACCTCGACAACTGCGTGTCCGTCGAGAACATCGACCAGCTCGACTCCGACGGCGACGGGGGCGGGGACGCCTGCGATCCGTGCCCCGACGACGCGCTCGACGATCAGGACGGCGACGGCACCTGCGACAGCGACGACCTGTGCGTCGGAGACGACGCCACCCTGGACGAAGACAGCGACGGGATCTGCGGGGACCTGGACGAGTGCGTGGGCGACGACGCGTCCGGGGACGAGGACGGCGACGGCCACTGCGCCGAGACGATCGCGGGGCTCCCCGCCGACTGCGACGACGAGGACGACACCGTGTACCCGGACGCGCCGGAGCTGTGCGACCTGAAGGACAACGCGTGCACCGGCACCGTCCCCGAAGAGGAAGCGGACGGCGACGGCGACGGCTTCAGCATCTGCGACGGCGACTGCGACGACCTGGACCCGGAGAAGTCGCCCGAGGCCCGAGAGATCTGCAACGGCGAGGACGACAACTGCGACGACGCCCCCGCCTCCTGGGAGGCCGACGGCGACGGCGACGGCACCATCGGGTGCGCGGACTGCGACGACGAAGACCCCGCGCTGCACCCCGAGGCCGAAGAGCTCTGCGACGGCATCGACAACAACTGCGACGGAGCGCTCGGAGAGGACGAGGCCGACTACGACCGCGACGGCACGCTGCAGTGCGACGACTGCGACGACGACGACTCCAGCCGCCACGTGAACGCCCACGAGGTCTGCGACGACGCGATCGACAACGACTGCGACGGGGCCCCCGACGACGCCGACGAGGACTGCGCGGCGTGCGGCGCCTCCTCCAGCCTCGCGCCCGCCGACGCGGCCCCCGACCTCCTCCCGACGGCGCTCGCGCTCCTCGTGGGCCTCACCCTGCGGCGGCGTCGCCCCAGCCGATCCCGGGGTTGAGCCGACCGGCCACGTTCTCGGTCGTCACCGCGATGGCCCAGTGCAGCAGCCAGGCCACCACGAACGAGCCGGTCCACAGCGCCGCGAGGCCGAAGACGAACCCCATCCCGAGGGACAGGAAGGTCTCGCCCGGCGCGGGCTTGGGGAGGTGTACGAGCATGTACAGCACCGACGTGACGGTGAGGGCGGGCCAGACGCCGATCTCGACCACGAGGAAGAACAGCAGGGCGCCGCGGAACACGTACTCGTAGCCGAGCAGGAACACGCCCCAGGCCGCCGCGCTCGCCGCGACCGTCCGCCGAGGCACCCGCGCGTCCCGGATCTCGGGCTGCAGCGCCTGGACCTCCGCGCCCCGCGCCGCCAGCGCGACGATCGGGAGCACGACGGCGGAGAGGACGGCCAGCGCCGCGAGCGTTCGGGGGCCGTCGAACGTGGCCGCGCCGTGAGCCCACGGCGACCGGCCGCACGCCAGCAACGCCGCGACGGAGGTGACCGCGAGCCAGGTGCCCCCCACCGTCCGGCGGCCCAGGACGCCCAGGCGCTCGACCGTGACCACGTAGCGGAGGACGCCCCAGGCGAGGGCGAAGCCCACGAGCAGCGCGGTGAAGTCGGCCGCGGAGGGGTCCCACGCGAGGGGAGTCATGCGATCAGCCCCCCGGCGCGGTAGCTCGCCGCGGTCTCTGGGACGCCGACGAGGACCTTCACCCCTTGAAGGCTTGGATCGCCACGCCGGGCAGGCGCAGCCAACTCGGCTTGGCCTCGAACCGGACGAGCTTGCGGGCCATGGCGGGGCCGTTCTTGTGGTCCACGAACCACGCCGGCGTCGGCTTCATGATGAACGGCGACCGCACCACCGACTTCTCGGGGTGGTCGAACAGCAGCGCGTTGTGGACCACGCCGCGCCCGCTCACCACGTCCTCCAGCGGGTGGCCCGGGAAGGCCCCCCAGGTCGGCGTCGCGAGGCCGTACTGCAGACCCGTCCAGTTGTTGACGCCCACCCCGCCGTAGCGCAGGTCGGCGATCGCCTTGTTCACGGCCGCCGCGTGGGCCTTCTCGGTCTTGGGGTGCACGAGCATGACCGACGAGAGCGTCCCCCAGAGGTGGTCGTTGCAGAAGGGCACGGCCGCGGCGAGGAACTCTTCGGCGCTGTGGGCGTCGATGTCGATGACCGAGATCACGCCGCACCACGGCTCGTTCTCGAGCGCGTACTCCCCCTGGCGCGGCTCGACGCCGTGCAGGACGGTCCAGGGCACCACCTCGTCGACCTTGTCGCCCGCGGTCGTGTGCTCGGGGTACCGGGTCGTGAACTGCTCCCACAGCCGCTCGGCGCCCGGGTAGTAGGCCTTGCGCGCGGGGTGCGCCTTCAGCTTCTCCTCGACGAGCGCGACGAACCGGTCGCGGTGCTCCCAGGCCTTGGGCATCACGAGCGCCTTGGCGCCGTTGCAGTTGAACCCGGCGTTGTAGGTGACCATCCCGCACACGTGGCGCGCCTGGTAGTCGAGCTCCGCCTCCGTCCAGGGGCCGGGCACGACGAGCACGGGCGTGATGCACCCCAGCTCCGAGCTCACGGGGATGTCCACGCGGGGGGTGCCCGCCGCCTTGTTCTTCGCCTGCTCTTCGGGGTCGCCGCCCCACACGATGATGTCGTGGACCTTCGTCGAGCCGGTCATGTGGATCGAGGCCGCGAGGTCGTGCGTGCACAGGAAGTTGCCGACCTCCGCCCCGCCGTAGACGACCCGCACGTAGCCCTGCCGCACGAACGGGGCCAGGGCCTTGGCGATCGTCTCGCCGAGGTACTCGTTCACGGGGTTCATCTTGAGGATGCAGACCTCGTCGTCGGCGAACAGCTTGTAGAGCACGTCCATGGGGGCGATCGAGCTCTGGTTGCCCGCCCCGAGCACGACGCCCACGCCGCCGTCGCCCTCCTTGCCCGCCACCTTCTCGCGGTACACCCGGCCCTGGCTCGGCTCCTCGCCGGGCTGGATCCACAGGTCCGCCGTGACGCCCGCGAACATCGCCGTCTCCATGAGGTCCAGCGGGAAGACGCGCGCGACCCACTGCCCGCCTTCGCGCTGCGTGAGCTTCGCGGGCTTCGGGGCCCCGCCCGCCTCCAGCGCCATGGCGAGCAGCCGCAGGTTGCGCATCGTCGGCACCACCCCCGCGAACCACTCCTCGCCCTCGCCCGCCGACGGCTGCGTGAGGCCCTTCGCGCGGCAGCACAGCGCGACCCACTCCTCGGCCACGTCCTCGAGGCACTTCATCGACTCCTTGAGGAGGGCGATGCGCTCCTTGAGACCCAGGCGGACCCAGCGCGGCGCGGCTTCGTGCAGCTCGCGCATCATCGACTCGCAGACCTCGAGCGAGGTGGGGGGGACCGGGGGCGGGGGCGTGGGGAAGGCAGTCATGGCGCGGAATGTAACGGAAGCGCCTCGCCGTGGGGGGCGGCGTGAGGTCGGTTATCGTCCGCCGGTGTTGTCCGCCGCCTTCTTCGACCGACCGTCGCCCGTCGTGGCCCGCGACCTGGTCGGCAAGGTGCTGCGTCGCCGACTCGGAGACGCCTGGGCGGCCGTGGCCATCGTGGAGGCCGAGGCCTACTCCCGCGGGGAGAAGGGCAGCCACGCTTCGCTCGGGCGGACCCCGTCGCGGGAGGCGCTGTGGGCCCCGCCGGGGACGATCTACATGTACTACTCGCGCGGGGGGGACTCGCTGAACATCAGCGTCGCGGGGGACGGCGACGCGGTCCTGATCAAGGGCGGCAGGCCCTGGCTCGACGCGCGCTCCGGGGAGGCCGCCCTCGAGGCGATGCACCGGCTCAACCCGGCGCGGACCGGGCGGCGGCCCGATCACAAGCTGGCGGCGGGCCAGACCCTGATCTGCAGAGCCCTCGACCTCCGCGTGCCGGAGTGGACGGGCAGACCGTTCGACGCGGGCCGCTTCTTCGTCGAGGACGCCGGCTACCGCCCGGACGTGGTCGTGCGCTGCCGACGCCTGGGGATCCCCCCCGGTCGCGATGAGGACCTGATGCTCCGATACGTCGACGCCGCGCACGTCCGCTCCGCCACGCGCAACCCCCTGGGGCGGCGGGCGTGGGTGCGGGGCGCGGACTACCAGCTGCTCGGCCGCGGAGACGCGGGATGAACACCAACGACGCCGTCGCGGCCTTCCTCGTACGCCCCGGCGCCCTCCCGCCGGACGAATGCGAGGCGCTGGTGCGGACGCTGGCGGGGCGGCCGGCCGCGGCGGGGGAGATCGTCCCCGAGGCCGGGAGCGCCCTCCGCCGCTCGACGGTGCGGTGGCTCGAAGACCGGGACCGGGCCGTGGCGCGGCGGGTTCGGTCGCTGATCGACGAGCTCAACGACGCCTGGTTCGGCTTCCACATCGACGGCGTCGAGGCGATCCAGCTCGCGGAGTACGGACCGGGGTGCGCCTACGGGTCCCACATCGACCTGGGCCCGGGCGCGACCTCCCGGCGCAAGCTCTCGATCAGCATTCAGCTCAGCGATCCGACCGCCTACACCGGGGGCGACCTCGCCTTCCGCGGGGTGTCGCCCCCGGGAGCGCGCGCCCGGGGCGCGGCGGTGGTGTTCCCGTCCTACCTGGAGCACGCCGTCCGGCCCGTGACCGCGGGGGTCCGCCACTCGCTGGTGGCGTGGGCCGTGGGCCCCCCGTTCCGCTGAGCGGGGAGCGGCGCGTCAGAGGTTGGAGAGGGCCCGGCGCGCCTCCCGGGCGAACGCCTCGGGAGAGAGCCCGCCCGCCTCGTAGAACGCCGGGATGTCCGCCCCGCGACCGTCGGACCCGAGCAGCAGGAACGTGGGGAACCCGGAGATGCCGTACTCGGACGCCAGGGCGCTCTCCGCGGCTCCCGCGGTCGGATCGATCTCCACGTGCAGGACGCCGCTGAGGAAGCCCGCGACCGCCGGGTGGGGGAGGATCTGCTCCTCGAAGGACCGACTGAGCTTGCAGTGGGGCGCGTGGAAGTACACGACCATGGGGCGCGGGTTGGCCTCGGCGACCTCGAGGGCGCGGGTGTGCCCCACCGCCCCGCTCAGCCACCCCGTGAAGGGGCTCGGGCCCGACCGCGGGATCGCCCCCGCGGGCGCGGCCGCGGGATCCCAGGGCGTCTCCACGACCCCGCCCCGGTCCGCGCCCTCCTCGATCTCCGGCGATACCAGGGAGTGCTGCAGGCCCTGCCGATCGGTGTAGACCGCGCGCTCGATGTCCCACACCCCGCGGCTGCGGCGGAGGACGGCGTGCAGGGAGCCCGAGCCCTTGTTGCCGCTGAGGGGGACGGTGAACATCGCCGTGCCGCCCTGATCGTCGATCGCGGAGTCGAAGAAGCGGGGGGTCTGCACCTTGCCGAGCCGGCCCACGAGGTCGGTGTAGATGATCCGGTCCTGCTGCACGAAGCGCTCGAGGATGATGAACGCTTCGGTGTTGCGTCCGGACTGGGCGCTCTGCCAAACGAAGACCAATACGCCGACCGCGATCAGGGAGAGGATGCGGAAGACCCAGGTCCCCACGCCCGCGCGGGGCTTCTCGTCTTCGGGCGCCACCCAGACGCCCTCCCACTTGGGGGCGTCGTCGTCCGCGTCCCCGTCGGCGGCCGCCGGGTCCACGGCCTTGCCCCGGAACTTCGAGTAGACGATCCCGCACCGGATGCACTCCGGCCCCTCGGGCTGCTCGTAGTCGCACTTGGGGCAACGGATCACTCGTGCTCCCTCCCAAGAGCCGGGGAACCCGATCCTAGCAGGCGCGGGGGGGAGGATCCCGAGTCAGCGCAGCAAGTTGAGTCCGCCCGGCGTGAGGTAGCTGGTGAACCGAGCGTAGCCGTACATCGTCAACCCGAAGCCCACCCCGTCGAGGCTCTGAACGCGGTGCGGGCCGCCCGAGATCTCGAGGCGAGTGGCCACCAGGTCCTCCCCCGGGACCGGGAACCAAGACTCCACCAACACGCCGTCCAAGTAGACGCCCGTCCCCGCGGGCGCGACGAGACCGACGTGGTTCGTGCTGTACGTGTCGGGCGCGAGGAAGTCGTATCGGTCGCGCCACTGCGCCACCGGGATGCCGGTCCCGAGCGCGGGGTCCCCGCCCTCCACGGGCAGCACCGCGTCGCGCGACGACAGGGCCTGCGTGGCCAGGAACGGCGCCGTGCCTCGGATGACGAAGTCCGCCGCGGCGGCGAACTCCACGACGTCGCCCTCGGCCAGGACCACGTCGTCGGCCACGCCGCCGGAGAAGCTGATCGCATTGCCGTCGGCCCCGGAGAGGACGCGGTAGATCGACTCCGCGACGCCCGTGAGGCTCGGGGACGTGGGCGCCACCATCGCGACCTCGGTGCCCCAGGTGGAGCGGGGGAGCATCATCTCCTCGAGGTGGTCGCAGGCGGCCTCGTCGAAGGGCACGAACGTGCAGGGGTGGCCCGCGAACACGGCGATGTCGGCGTCGGCGGTGATGCCGGTGCCGGTGAGGTCGCCGTCGGGCCCGTCGAGGCACACGGGCGCGCCCCGCGTCTCGCCGAAGGTCCCCCCCAGGTCGTCCTCGCAGAGCGGAGCCGTGGGCGTGGGCAAGCCGTCGACGCGGCGGGAGAACAGCTGGAGGACGTCCCCCGCGTCGAGGGTCGCGGTGATGGGCTCGCCCGGGGCCGCCGCGGCCACGTCGCCGGCGAGCGTGAACGCCGTGGGGTCGATCGTGACGGTCGTGCCGTCCTCCACCGCCGCGACGGCCACGAAGCCCGGGATCCAGTCGACCTCCTTCCCCGTGTCGACGCCCCAGGTGGGGTACGTGGAGGCGACGTACTCGCGATCGAGGGCGTGGTCGGGCAGCAGCAGCGAGGCGTCGTTCGTATAGGAGTAGTGGTCGTCGGCGCCGTCGAAGATGCTGAAGTTCAGCGGGTTGAACTGGTACGCGGCGACGGGCTGGGAGGACGCGACCCGGAAGGCTCCGTCGGCCACGATCACCGACGCGTCGTGCGGCTTGAGCTCCGGGACGATCGCCAGCGGGATCGCGGCCGTCGCGCGCGGCTCCAGGGTCTCGGTGGCGACCACGGCCCCCCCTCGGCGCACCTCCACGACCGCCTCCTCCCGGTCCGAGGGGTTGCCCACGACCACCGCGAAGTCGGTGTCGAAGATCGGGTCCACGATGTTGGCCGTCGCCACCGCCGTGAACGCGCAGCCGAGGTAGGAGCGGCGCGCGGCCGCGGTCTCGCACCGATCCCGGCAGGCCCCGGCGAGGCACTGCTCGGTCGCATCGCAGGTGTCCTCGGCGGTGAGGGTGCCGTCGTCCTCGCAGAGCCCGACCTGGTCGCCGACGCAGACCCGCGTCCCGGGGGCGCACGCCGCGCAGGCTCCGAGGGCCGCGTCGCACAGCGGGGTCGTCCCCGTGCATACCTCGACGTCGACCCAGCCCTCGCCGTCGCACCGCTGCAGCAGCGCCGCGTCGCAGCGATGGAGCCCGACGGTCGCGCAGAGCTCGTCGGGGTCGACGCGCGCCACCTCCGGCTCGGGCGTCGGCTCGACCTCGGGGTAGGGCGTCCCGCAGCCGAGGAGGGCGACGACCAGAACGGTGGAGAGGGCCCGCATCGGCGCATCATAAGCCCGTCGCGGTCGCGGTGGTACCCTCGCCGTCGGAGGAATCGAGATGCAGCCCCACCCCCGTCTCCGCGACCGGTCGCCGACGACCATCGCGCTGGCCCTCGCCCTGACCCTCGGCGCCACGGGGTGCGAACCGGAGCAGATCACGCGGGCGAACGAGTACCTCGGCGTGCGCGACTTCGACACCGCCTCGACCGAGCTGAAGGTCCTGCTGCGCAAGAGCCCGGGACATACGGAGGCCGGCTCCCTGCTGCTCTACGCACGCACCCTCGAAGAGGGGGCGATGGGCCTGTTGCGCTACCAGACCACGTGCCTGATCGGCGGCGCAATCGTCGAAGCGACGGCCGCCGAGACCTCCACGGTCGAGACCGAGAAGGTCGCCGAGGCGAAGATGAACCTCCGCAAGGAGCTGCTGGACCTCGGCATCGAGACGAAGGACTGGGCGAGCGCCGAGAAGGTGCTGCGGGGCGCCACCGAGTACGGGTTCGAGACGGAGGACCTCGCCAACCTGAAGGTCGGCGAGCTGGACGAGCGCACCGCGAAGGCGGCGTTCGCGGGGTGCTTGGCCGCGCTGGGCGACCCGCGGGGGCTGGACTTCCTCACCGGGCGGCTCCGCGACGAGTGGGGCCCCGAGCAGCGGGCGCTGCTGTTCCTCGGACCGTCGGCTCGGTCCTCCCTGGCGACGGTCGCGGCCTCGCCCGAGCACCTGAGCAGGGACGCCGCGGGCGAGCTCCTCATGGCGCTGGACCTGGGCCTGGAGATCCGCTCGTTCGTGGACGAGAAGGGCCCGCTCGGCTCCCTGAGGACCCACCTGTCGAACACGCTGCGGGCGAAGAAGAAGAAGTGGGGCTCTCAAGCGTCCTCGCCGTGCGACCACCGCGAGTCGGTCGCGGACGGGGAGATCGGGCTCGACGCGGGCGTGATGAACATCGTCGGCTCCCGCGCCGACATCATCCTGCAGCGGGACGACAAGAAGGAGCCTTCCATCCCCGACAGCTACTCGTACGCCGCGGGCAAGGACACGCTCGTCGCCCTCGCGGGCGTGCAGTCCGAGGCCGACGACAAGCAGCTCGTGCACATCCTCCGGCACCGGGACGGGGCGTGGAAGGCGCTCCCGATCGAGGACCTGAACGACCGCGACACCGGCGGACAGCTCTTCGGCGGGCTGTGCACGGCGGAGACCCTCGGCGACGCGCAGGCGGAGCTGCTCGGGGACCGCGGGCTCAGCGAGGACCAGATCCTGATCCGCTACTTCGCGGGCGTGGGCGAGGTGTGGCGCACCAAGCAGACCTGGTACGGCCCCGAGAAGTACAAGTCGACGGCGCCGGTGTGGAAGTGGGGCGTGTACCACCTCGGCGCCGAGTCCATCCAGTTCGTCCGCGACCCGGCCGAGGTCGAAGAGGAGGAGCCTCCGGAGCCCGCCCCGGACGGAGCCGGCGCCGAGTGAGATCGAGCAGAGCGCGGAGCCTGCTCGCGGGCGCGCTGGCCACGGCCGTGTGCGCGTCGGGCTGCTGGCGCTCGGCCTCCACCACCGGCTTTCGAGACGGCCGCACCTGGACCGAGGTCCGCGTGGTCGAAGAGGAGACCGACGCGCGCATCGAGGCCGACGCCGTCGGGTCCGGGATCGAGTGGGAGGCCCGGTTCGACGTCGAGATCGCGGACACCTGCGTCGAAGAGCGGTTCGTCGATGTCGAGAAGGTCGAGACCACGGTGCGCACCGTGGACGGCCGCACGGTCGCCATCCCGCTGGCGGCCGGGATCATCGTCGCGATCGCGACGCCCGTGGCCGGCATCTACGCCCTCGCGAACGGCGACCCGATCTTCGACGAGCCGGTGACGGTCGAGAACGCGCTCATCTTCATCGGCGTCGGCGAAGCGATCGGCGGGGGGCTGATCGGGGCGGGGGCGATCACCATCGGCGTCACCCGCCAGGGCGCGGGCACGCACGAGGAGATCCTCGACGTCCGCCGGGAGTCGCGAGGCCGCGTGGACGCGCCGGGGCCCTGCCGCTGGCGCGCCCTGCCCGAGGGCCTGCTCGTGCTCACGCCCGACCGCGGCGACGTGCTCGAGGCCGAGGTCACGCGCGGGGTCGGCGTGGTCCCGCTGCCCGCTCCGTCGGCGACGGCGCCGCTGTCCTGGGACGTCGAGCTCGAGGGCGTGGACGACCGCGTGCGCCTCGACCTGTCCCGGGGCGAGTACGCGGACCGGTCGCACCTCGCCCGGGTCGCCGGCCACCTGGACGCAGGTCACTGGGAGGACGCGGTCCGGGGGCTCGCGAAGGTGCGCGAGGAGGCCGAAGGCCGCGAGGAGCAGGAGGCGCGCCTGGTGGACGTGCTGGCGGCGGCGGCGAAGGAGGCCATCGCCGACGACGACCTGGTCGAGGCCGTGTCCGCGGGCAGCGAGCTGGCCGCCCGGGTGGGAGCGGACGCGCCGGTGCTCGCGGGCCTGCGGAAGGACGTGGAGGATCGGTTCGCGACGCTGCTGCGGGCCGAGGAGTTCGACGACGCGCGGGACATCGCCCGGAGCGCGAGCCCGCTGATGAGCGACGAGTGGGCGCGCGGCGCGGGGGAGCGCGCGATCACGGGGTTCGCCCTCACGGCGCTCGCCGGGGAGCTGGCGAACGAGGGCGACGACGGCGCCCGGATCGAGCCCGCGAGCCTGGTGGCGGCCCTGGCCGACGTGAGGGACCGGATCCGCGACGAGCGAGGCGACCGGACGGCGCTGTACCCGCCGGGGTCGGTGGAGCCGGACCGCGCCCTCGCGGACGCCGCCGCCGGGCTGGTGCAGCGCAAGGGCTTCAAGGCCCGGTTCGAGTCGTCCGAGGCCGTGCAGGGAGACCCGGACGGGGTGTGGCTGACCGCCGCGGAGACGTTCCTCGTGCGCTTCCCCGACCACCCGGCGGGCGAAGTGCTGGCGAAGACCGTCCCGAAGGCGCGCGCCGGGCGGGAGAAGACCCGGGCCCGGCGCGAGGACTTCGCGTCGTTCGCGGAGGCGTTCGCCCGCGCGGGGGCGCAGAACTTCCTGGCGTCGCGGTCGGGCAAGGTCGACCCGATCTCGCCCGGCGGCTGGGCGTGCCGAGAGGGCCGCGCGTTCATGAAGAACCACGGCGTCACGCACTACCGCACCATGGCGCGAGCCTTCTGCCGCACCCGGTTCCCGTCGTCCTGGGTGTACGGCGAAGGCACGTGGAACGAGGTCTCCGACGAGGTCCCGGTGCGCGCCTGCGACGCCTTCTTCAAGGCCCCGCGAGGCTGCGACTAGGCCGCGACCCCCGCCCGGCGCAGTCGGGCCGGGAGCAGCAGGAGACCGAGCGCCGCGACGCCGCCGCCGTCCGAGCAGCCGCAGTCGGCGGGCGCGGGATCCGGCCCCTCGTCGTCGTCGGCACCGGCGTCGTCGTCGTCGAGGCCGGCGTCGTCGTCGTCGTCCGCGGGCGTGTCCTCCCCTTCATCCCCGAGGCCCGGCGGCACGTCCCCCAACCCCCGACGGAACTGGTGCACGGCGACGCGCCCTTCCACGATGGAGTTGCCGCCCTCCACGACGGAGAGGACCTCCAGCTCGCCGTCATCGTCCCAGTCGGCCACGCACGCGCGATTGGTCCGCTCCAGCCAGGGGGTCCACCAGGCCAGGCGGAGCCCGCCCGGCTCCTTCAGAAAGACGACGTCGGCGCCCGCCGGGTGCAGCCACCCCTCTCGGCCGAGCCAGAAGTCCAGGTCGCCGTCGTCGTCCAGGTCCACGCGATCGACCGACACGACCTCGCCCCCCAGCCCGGCTCGCCACGTCGGCGCGAACTCGCCCGCGTCCTGCTCGTACACCACGAAGTCGAGCCCCGCCCGCAGGAGGTCCAGGTCCCCGTCGCCGTCGACGTCGTCCCAGAGCAGCTGGTGGGGGGCGTACCCGCCCTCGGGAGCCTCGAGGGTCGCGTGGGCGACCAGGACGAGCTCGTCGTTGCGGTGGATGAAGTGACCGCCGCTCCCCGCGAAGGCCGCGTCGGGGTCGCCGTCGGCGTCGAAGTCGCCCCACGCCGCCACGAACACGCGGTCCTCGTAGGTCGTCGTCCAGGTCGACTCGAACCACCCCGCGCCGTCTCCCAGCAAGAGGCCCGCGGTGAAGCCCCCCGCGGCGGCGACGTCGAGGTCGCCGTCTCCGTCGAAGTCGGCGAGGTCGAGTCCGCGCACGCCCTCCTCGATCAGGAGGCTGGCCGTCGTCGGTGTGAGCGTCTCGCCGTCCTGTACGTACACGGTGAGGGGCGAGCCCGCGCCGCCACCGACGACGAGGTCGAGGTCCCCGTCGCCGTCCACGTCACCCCAGGCGAGGGCGTGGTCCCAGTTCGGCGGGGCGAGGTCCTCGAGGACCGACGTCAGCGAGCCCGCGTCGTTGCGGAAGAACCCGCGCGGGCGGCCGTTGAGCCGCCCCAGGACGAGATCCGGGTCACCGTCGCCGTCCCAGTCGTCGCAGGCGACCGGTCCCGCGAGAGGGAACGGCGTCTCGGGTCCCCGGACGATGCCCGGCGGCAGCGTCGGCGGGGTGGGGTCGAAGGCGACGAGCGAGGCGTCGTCTCCGATCCGGTCGACGGCCAGGGGGAGGACCAGCGCCGCGGGCACGGTCCCGTCCTCTCCGAGCCACGCCGCGTCGTCGGTGCGCAGGTCGTGAGGAGACCGCCAGGTGGTGCGCATCGAGTCCAGCGTCCCGTCCAGGACCTCCAGCCCCGCCCGTCCGCCGATGAGGAGGCTGGAGCCCCCGGGCCCGCCCCAGGCGGCCGAGGTCGACCCGGGCCGGAGCTCGGACCACCGGGCGAGGAGCGCACCCCCGGTCGGCTCGAGCAGCGTCTGCTCCGACAGGAGGGACGGGTGCGTCGGGCGAGTGACGACCGCCAGCTCGACAGGGCCGTCGCCGTCGGAGTCGCCCCAGGCCAGATCGGCGACGATCCCGTCGACGTCGACGGACTCCACGACGCCGACCAGGTCCGTGCCGTCGTTGGTGAGCAGGTGGACCGTCCCCCCTTCACCGACGGCCAGGTCGAGGTCCCCGTCTCCGTCGGCGTCGCCCCAGGCGACCGCCTCGACCCAGGTCTGCGGCCGGAAGGGCCCGGCGCCGAGCGGCACCAGCTCTCCCCCCTGCACGTCGAGCACCCAGGGCTGGGGGCTGATCCACTGAAACGACACCGCCCACGCGACGGCGAGCTCCTGGTCCCCGTCGCCGTCGAAGTCGCCCCAGTCGAGCCCTCGGATGTCCGCCTGGGCGCCCGTCACCGAGACGTCCAGCGAGGCGACCTCCTCCAGGGCCCCGTCCTGGTTCTCGAACAGGCGGATCCGGTCGAAGCTCCCGGCGATGGCGAGATCGGGGTCGCCGTCGGCGTCGAAGTCGCCCCAGGCGAGGGCGGAGACGAACCCCGCGGGTGGTGACTCCCACCAGAGCTCGAACCCGTCGCCGTCTCGGCGGTAGACCCCCACCCCGCCCGGCGAACCGAGCTCGCTCCGCAGCCGCACGGCGAGGTCGAGATCGCCGTCCCCGTCGACGTCGCCGAACGCCGCGGTCGATGCGTCGGAGCCCACGAGGGTCGCGATGAACCGGGTAGCTTCGGTGGAGAGCGCGCGGTCGACCGAGCCCGTGGGGGCGCTCTCGGGGGACGCGCAGCCGACGACGATCAGGAGACAGAGCGACGTGAGTCCGAGGGGGGCGCGCTCGACCATCTCGCGCCCAGTGTTCCACGATCCCGCCGGCCGTACGGGACCAACCCGGCTCAGCCCTTCGCGCGGCGCCTCCGCTCCAGGTCCCCGGCGACCCAGGCGAGCACCAGGTACAGCGGCATCTCCAGCCACATCCACGCGGGCGGCTCGATCATCAGGGCGTTGGCGATGCCCCCGAGCAGGCTGAGCACGCCCACGGCGAGGGCGGCGACGACGGGGCGCGTGCCCAGCCGGGCGGCGATGAGCCCGCCGACGAACGCCTGCGCCAGGTGCGCGATCAGCGGGAGCACGAACGCCGCGTCCGGCAGGCCCGCGACGTAGGCGGCGAAGGCCTCCTGATCGCTGTACGTGACCCCCTCGGGCAGAGGGAAGAAGAGGGTGTTCGCCTGAATGAGCGCGAAGTTCAGGGCGGAGCCCGCGAGGACCCCGACGACGACCGCGCCCACGTTCCGAAGTGCCGGTTTCATCCCGCGACTCTACTGCACGCCGACCGGGTCACTGCCACGGACGCTCGGCGGGGAGCGACGTCGGCGGGAGCTCGAGGAACCACTCCGCCCAGCGCCGGGCGTACCGGCGGTTGCCCTCGTCGCTGAGGTGCCAGTCGTCGTACGTGAGCCCCCCGTCGGCGCGCCACCGGGCCTCGAGCTCGGCCGACTCCATGTCGAAGTACGGCACGTTCGCCGCGGCCGAAGCCGCTCGCGTCGCGCCGATGAGGGCGTCGGAGAGGTACGAGCCCGACAGCGGCTGGATCCCCCGGTCGCGCGCCAGGGTGAAGATCGAGGTGAGCCCGCGGGCCGTCTCCGCCCGGAGCCACTCGGCGTACTCGGGGTGCTCGGAGAGGTAGCGGTCGAGCCGCGCGATGTCCCGCCTGCGGGGGTCCGGGGGCAGGTCGCGCCCGAGCAGCCGCCCCACGGTGAGCGCGAGCGCCCGGAACCCCGTCGGGGCACCGTACAGCGCTCGCTCCCGCCGACTCGTGTGGCGTCGGCCCACCTCGCTGGTGGTGTAGGCGGTCCACAGCTCGGCGGAGTTGGGGTTGTTGGCCCCGGTGATGACCATGACGAAGTGGGGCGTCTGCCCGGACTCCGTCAGGAACGCCGCGAGCTGGCGCCCGTGGAAGGGAGTCGGGGAGCCCGCGAGGGCGAGGCTCAGCACCTCGACGCGGGGCGCGAACCCGCGATCCCGCAGGGCGTCGGGCACGTAGGCCCACCAGCCCAGGTCCGACTCGGACAGCGACCCCGCGGTGAAGGAGTCGCCCACGAAGAGCAGCCGGAGCCGGTCCTGTCGTTCGCTAAAGCGGGCCGACCGGGCCTCGATCGCCTGCTCGTCGCGGTAGTTCCGCGCCTTCCACCAGACCGCCTCGATCGCCACGATCCCCACGATCGTCGTCGCGACGACCAGCGTGAGGGCGGCGAAGGCGACGCGGCGACCGCGGCGCGCCCTAGTCGACGTAGGGACCGGGGCCGAAGTAGCGGCCGGTGGGCAGGAAGACGGGCTCGCCGTCGAACCCGATGAAGTTGCCGCCCGGGGTCAGGTCCACGTGGAAGTGGTTGTCGTGGGCCGCGTTGTAATCGGGGGTGAGCACGTAGTTCCAGATGTCGGCGTCGAACCAGCGGTACGCCGAGTCGTAGAGGAACTGCCCGCCGGCGGTGGACTGGTTGCCGAACGAGTCGTGTTGCCAGTCGTCCACGAGCGTGTACGTCTGCCCGTTGCCGAACTCGAACCCGTAGATGTCGATCGCGTCGCCGAACGAGTGCTGCGACAGCACGTTCGTGCCCGAGATGACGCGGCAGTTGTACGTGCCGATGTGGAGCATCGCGGTGACGCTCGTGCCCGCGAAGCCGTGGTTCGCCTGGACGTCCGCGATCGTGTCGGCGACGGAGAGGGCCCCCTCGCAGGACATCAGGACGCGGTCCGTGACGGTCCCGTCGTAGTACAGCAGGTCGACGCCGTTGACCCCGTCCAGGATGTACACCGGGTCGGCGATCGAGCAGGTGAGGTTGGGGTGCGACGAGGGGCTCGCGGGGGCCTTGATCGTGGGCTCGAACATGATCCCCTCGGCGGCGAGCTCGGCGTGACATGCGCCCAGCTCCGACGTCTCGTTGGGGAGGCAGACGAACTTCTCGACGTTCGTCTCGTTGGCGCGCGCCTCGGCGACGCAGCCGTAGTTCGGGCGACAGCCGGTCTCCGAGAAGACCGAGAAGTCGCACCGGGAGAAGCAGGACCCGTCGCCGGTCCGCAGGGCGGGGTCGAGGCCCGCGGCTTCGACGCAAAAGGTCGTCGGGTGGCCCGCGCGGTCGTCGCAATAGCGGTCGCAGGACGCCGTGCACACGCCGTTGGGGGCGTCCGGCTCCACGACGCAGATCGCGCCGTCGTAGGTGCAGTCCGCGTTGGAGTCGCAGGGCGAGCCGATGAACCCGAGCGGGCCGTCCCACTCGGGGGCGGCGTCGTCGTCGTCCACCGCGTCGTCGTCGTCCACCGCGTCGTCGTCGT
>CAZEKB010000026.1:0-68936 GCA_964512225.1 uncultured Rickettsiales bacterium
AAGAACAACGACGTGTAGAGAGCCGGTGTTCCCTTCGGGGGGCACCGGCTCTTGCCTTTCCGGACCTCGAAATCGTGCTCCTCCGCTACGGCGGGCGCTTGTGCGGCGTATTGTTCTCAGCCATGTCGGGAGAGGCATCTCGGGCCGGGTTGGTCATCGGTATTCCCCACTCGGGGATCGCCGTGCCTGCCGAGCTGCGCGACGCCCTCCTGCCCCACGTGGACGAGGCGTTCCTGCGGGGCCAGTCGGATGCCTGGACCGACCGCATCTACGCCGTCCCCGGGGCCCGCTGCGTCGTGTACCCGTGGTCCCGCTACGTCGCCGACCCGAACCGCGCGGAGGACCAGCGGACCGAGGGCGGGGTCCTGCCCACGAGCGACTTCGACGAGCGCCCGATCTACAAGTCGGGCCGGGGTCCGGGGATTCACGAGCACCACGTCCGCGTCCTCAAGTACCACCGGCCGTACCACGAGCAGGTGGCGACGGAGGCCCGGGATCCCCGCACCCGCTTCTACGTGGACGCCCACTCGATGATGCAGACCGCGCCGATCCGCTCCCCGGATCGAGGTCGGCCGCGCCCCGACGCCGTCCTGGGCAACCGGCCCTCGAGCAAGCTCGTCGAGTTCGGCGTCGGGGATCGTCTCTCCTGCTCCCCGGGCATGTCCGAGTTCGCGCGCGGTCGACTCGGCTTCTGGCTGCGCGAGCTCGCCCCTCCGCCCGGGCCTCCCGGCTCCGACCCCGCCGGGACCGTCACCATGAACGACCCCTTCCCGGGCGGGTACGGCGTGGCCACCCACGCTCAGCCCGAGCGCGGGGTGCCGGGCCTGCAGGTCGAGCTGAACCAGCGGCTGTGGGTGGTGGAGGAGACCTTCGAGCCCATCCCGGGCCGGGTCGAGTGGATGGCCGAGGTGGTGGCCCGCTGGGCGGGCGACGTCCTCGAGGCGGTGTCTACGAGCCGTCGATGATCGCGGTCATCTGCTCGAGGACCCACTCCACGCTCTGAGAGCCGGGGTCGTCGAGGCGGTCGTGCTCCTCGTTCGTCTCCCCCACGATGATGCCCAGGTCCGTGCCGTCGAAGCGGTGGTTCGGCTCGCTGTCCTGCAGCGTGAACGAGCCGCCGTGCACCTCGAGGTTCCACGCCACGTGGCCGGGCACGATGTCTTCGATGTCCTGGAGCTCGTCGAGCCCCGAGACCTGCCAGGCGTCCGTCGCCTCCTCGATGGGGTAGTCCCAGATCACGCCCTCGAGCTCGGTGTACTCGGCGATGATCGGCGCCCAGTCGTCGCCCGCCACGAACTCGTCGCCCTCGTCCTCCCAGGCGTGGGAGTCGCCGTCGAGGTCGATCAGGAAGTCGATGGGGACATCGGAGCGCAGCGTCGCGAGCGTGTGCGTCCACACCACCCCGTGCGAGTGCCCGAGCAGGACGATCCCGGTGGGGTTCTGGAACTCGCCGATCCACAGGTCGCGGATGTCCTGCAGGTCCGCGAGCATCTGGAGGAACCCGAACTGGACCGGCGCCTCCTCGCTGAACGGGAGCACCGCCGTGCCGTCGGCGAGGTGGTTGTAGAAGGCGTCGGCGTACTCGAAGACGGCGACGCTCCAGCCGTACCCGTTGAGCAGGTCCCCGATGCGCGCGGCCGTGCCCTGGCTCACCAGGTTCTCCCGGGGGAACGCCGGGCAGTTGGTCAGGCAGTGGCCCGAGGCGGCGAGGATCACGAAGTCCGGGGAGTCCGTGGGGCGCGGGCCGTCGGTGCCCGGCTCGACGTCCACGCCCTCGCTCACGCACCCCGAGAGCAGCAGCAATGCCGGCAGCAGATGACGCATCGGGCGCATCCTGCCGACGCGGGCGCCGGAGTGCCGGCAATATCCCCGCTCCATGTCGCACTTCCGCATCTTCGCCGTCGCCCTCGCGGCCCTCCTCGTCGCCGGTTCCTGCAAGACGACCCGGAGCACCCCGGACCCCACCCCCACGCCCGCCCCCGAGGGCGTGACCGTGCCCACCGATGAGGAGCTCGCCGACGCCCGCCGCCGGGGCGGCTGGGGCGTCGTCGAGCTCAACGGTGTGCCCACGATCGTGCGGTGGTCCGACGGCGACTCGTTCCGGTTCAAGTCCGGCGAGTACGACGACAACGGCGTGCGGCTCATGCGCTACAACACCCTGGAGTCCTACGGCCCCGTCCATCGATGGGGCGAGTGGACGGGCGACGAGCTCTTCGCCATCGCCAAGAGCTCCCGGTTCGTGGCGGCGAAGGAGGACTGGACCTGCACCACCGACGGCAGCCGAGACGGCTACGGCCGGGTGCTCGTGGACTGCCCCGACGTGGCCGAGCACATGGTGCGCCAGGGCCACGGGCACGTGTTCTCCATCGACACGGCCGCCGATCCGAAGCTCCTGGCGATCCAGAAGGAGGCCCAGGAGGCGGGCACCGGGATGTGGGAGAAGGGCGTGCCCACGGTGATCATCACGTCGCTGCACTCCTACGCCGAGGAGTACGCCCTGGAGAAGGGCACCGCCTACAACCGCACGGTCGACGCGAAGACGGGCGACTCCGTGCTGATCGAGCACCTGGAGGTCTACGAGACCTGCCAGGAGATCTGCGAGGGGCCGAAGGACGCCCCCGTGTGCATGACGTACGTCCCCTTCGAGTTCCGCTACAGGAACAAGCCGCACTGCCTGTGGTCGAAGAAGAAGAAGGAGCCGGCTGCGGAGGCTCCCCCCGAAGGGGCGACCCCCGCGAAGGAGTGACTACGCCGGGTCGAGCTGCACGACCGTCTTCTTGAAGTTCGTCTGCGACGTGTAGGGGCACCGCCCCACGTGCGACGTCACCGTGTTCACGTAGCGCTGCTCCTCGAGGTCGGCCCTCGACTTGTGGAAGCTCACGTACGTCCCCCGGCCCTTCACGCGGTCGGTGACGCGCACCGTGAGCACGATCCACTTGCCGGTCTCGACGTTGGTGACGCGCACCTTGCCACCGTCCACCAGGCCCCGCTCCTCCGCCAGCGCGGGGGAGACGTGCAGCGGATTCTCGGCCGGCAGCCCCGTCCCGGGCGTGTGCTTGCCGGAGTTGAACGTATCGATCGCGTACTTCGTGCGCTTCGGGTCGTCGGAGAGGCCGGACCGTCCGGAGTTGAGGATCGTGCCCTCGGCGATGGCGATGTCGCCGGTGGTGGGGACGAAGAACTCGAAGCGGCGGGGCCGCTGGAAGATGTCGCGGAAGGGCACGTGCGTGGGGTCGTCGTAGTCGAGCACGTACCGGCGCGTGCCCACGCCGCCGTAGACGAGGTGGCCCGCGTCGAGCAGGTCCTGCCACGTGATGGGGGAGCCGTCGTCGTGTTCGGGGCGGCAGTACATGACGCCGCTGCGTCCGGGCCCGTCCTCCATGTAGTCGAGGACCCGCTGCCACAGGAAGGGTCGCGACACCTCGCCGTCGACGCGCGGCAGGCCGCCCCCGACCTCCGGCGGCTCGTACCGCTCGGCGAGGTAGCCCGACATCAGGTGGGTGGCGAGGTCGGGGTTGACCATGCGCACCATCGCGTCCTCCCGGACGCGCCGGGTGATCTCGGCCATGACGTCGTAGACGATCGTCGCGTCGGTCCGCGTCTCCGGCGCCGCCTCCTTGCGCGGCGTGGACAGCGACAGCCGCCACTCCCCGTTCTGGTACAGCTTCGCCGCGGCGGCGTGAGGGGGCGACGGGATGATCAGCCGGGCGTGTTCCACGGCGAACGGGTCGGGGATGGGGTCGATGACGACGATCTGGGTGTCGTGCGACGTGAGCTTCTCGATCCACCGATCGCGCCCCATCATGTTCGCGCTGAAGTGGGTACCGAAGGCGATGACGAGCTCGCGGTCGACGCGCGCGGAAGGGTCGCTGTAGTCGAGGACCACCCGGTCGTCGTCCCGCATCATCAGGTGGTAGGCGTCCGCGGGCAGCCCCATCCGTGCCGCCGCCTCGGCCGTCCCCGCCGTGTCCACCCGAATCCGCCCGAAGAAGAACTGGGAGCTCAGCCCCAGCACCTCGGACTCGGCGTTGATCTGCCCGGGGATCCGCAGCGTGCCGCCCGCGGGCTCCCCGCCCGGTCGCAGGCCGTACTTGCCCACGGCCGCCATGGCGTTGCCCCACAGGCAGTGCGCCACGGCCCCCGACGTCTGGGACAGGCCCACCGACGGGATGTTGATCGGGACGGTCTCGGGGTCCGCGAACCTCGCCGCGATGTCGCGCAGCCCGCGCTCCAGCCGCTCGACGTAGCGCTCCTCGGGCGCCGCCCGTCGGGCCACGGCGGCGGCGTCGAACTCGTCCGAGGCGGCCATGGCGCGGAAGGTCTCCCACGACTCGTTGTCGCCGTAGAACTTCAGGAAGCGCCGGTCGATCGCCCCGGCGTGGGCGGTCAGCAGCTCGTGGGCGACGGCGAGGGCGAGCTGCGGGTCCGAGTTCGAGCGCACGTACAGCACGCGGTCGTCGCCCAGGCGGCGGGCCACGTCGCGCGCCGTCTCGGACTCCAGGACGTCGATGAGGTAGCCGTCGAAGTCCTTGCGCTGCACGAGCGCCCAGTAGGCCCCCGGGTGGGTGACGAGGCCGTTCCAGCCGTTGAGGATGTAGAAGCGTCCGAGGCCCTCGAATGCGCTCTCGAACGTGAGGAAGGGGCCCTCCTGGCCTGTCAGCAGTTCGTTGTGTACGGCGCCCGAGTTGAGGCAGTGCTCGGCATTCCCGGCCAGGTTGCGTGCCCCCAACAGCCGAAACACCTCCTGGAACGCGAAGATCGTGAAGTAGTCGATCTGGCCGCATCCGTAGACGAGGATCTGAGTGTCCGGACTCCGGTGATCGAGGATCAGATCGGCGAACCGTGAGATCGCCCGTTCGTAGGTCGTCGGATTGCGCGCCGAGTCGTACCGTTCCTTGATCGAAGGGACGAGGTGGATCGGGAAGAGCGTCCCGTCGTGGCCGGTGGACGACTGCAGCTTCGAGCAGCCCTTGGTGGGCGCGCGCTTGCCGACTCGCCCGCCCGTCGAGCGGGACGCCCCCCGGGCGCCCGCCTTCTGGTGGAGGCGGACGCCGCCCTGCGCCCCCTCGACGGCCCCCTGGGGGGCGCCGCGGACGAGGCCCGAGTCGCCCACCCCGCAGTACGCGCAGGAGAGCCGGCCCGCGTGTGGAGCGTGCCCTTCGGGGAGCATGTAGGCGGGCGTGTCGGTGCGATCGGGGAGCTCGGCGGTGGAGGTGATCGTCCGGATCGACTCCGGGACGGGGCCTTCGTCTTCGCGGTTCCAGCGGTCCCGGCGGCGGATGCTCGGGGCGTCGGCGGCCCGCGTGGGGGGCGGGACCTCACGTCGGTCGGCGCCGTCGAGCCCGGTGGCCATGGTCTGACCGGCGCGGTCGGGCACGTCGCGGTCGACGGTCTTGATCTCGTACCGGTCGCGCCAGCCGCTGGTGCCCCGGGTGTCGTGGTTCGAGTCCTTGCGCAGGCGCCCCAGGAGGCCGCCGCTGCGGCCCTCGATCGACTTGCGCAGCCCCTTCTTGACGCGGCCCTTGAGCTTGCCCAGGACACGCCCCGCGATGCTGGGGTCCTCTCCCTGGGCCTCGCTCTCGTCGTAGGACGGCTTCCAGTCGAGCCGACCGGGGTTCAGGAACTTGTCGTCGTCGTCGCGGCGCGCCATCGCCGGTCAAGATAGCCGCGCCCCCCGGGCGTCGCCCACGGCGCGCTACCAGCGCAGGGGCATCAGCGACGCCGGCCGCTGCACCGTCGACCGGTTCAGGGGCCTGCGCAGGGGCGAGTCCCACCCCCCGAGGATGCGCCCGTGGATCACCTCGTCCGGGGCGAATCGCACCAGCTCGCCGCGGGGCATGCCCCCGTCGCGGAGGCCCTCCCCCAGCGCCTTCCAGCCCGACGTAGACAGGGCGGCGATCGTGGGCAGCGCGTCGTTCACCTCGGGCCGGGGCACGCGTCCGGCCTCGGCGATGCACAGCCCCATCCCGTAGAGCAGGTACTCCTGATCGGCCACCGCCGGGACCCAGGACTCGATCAGCCCGGGCGGGACCTCGGGGAGCGCCGTGCCCCCGCACCCGACCCCGATGAGCAGGGCCGTCCGCTCGCGCGTCCCCCACCGGCGCACGATGGCCTCCCACTCGTGGACGACCGCGAGGCCGTCCCGGGCGTCGGAGGCGGCGTCGGCGCCCAGGAACATCCCGTACCCCTCCACGAGCGGGGCGCGGTCCTCCGCCGAGAGGTCCGGGCTCAGGGCGAGGAACGCGTCGTGGCGCTCGTGGCCGGGTCGCTGGGCCATCCGGTGGGCGCCCGCGGCGACGAGCGAGTCCGCGCGGGACGGGGGCGGCGCCGTGATCGAGTGCTCGATGTTCATCACGGGCGACAGGAGGAACAGCGCGACCGCCCAGGCGCCCACGTTGGCCAGCGTTCCGATCTTCTGGGTCCCTACCCAGCGGCCGGTCTCGGAGCCGAGCAGGACGGCGCAGATCGCCAGGGGCAGCAGCCAATAGCGGTAGGCCAGGGGATAGAACCAGCGGTCCATGGGGAGCAGGGACAGCGGGACGATCCAGGACAGGGCGACGGCGGCGAGCACGGCCCCGTCGTCGAGCTCCCGGAACATCCGGCTCAGGAGGATGCGGGCGACCGCCGTGAACGCGAGCGCGAAGCCCGTCACCAGCAGCATCACGCCCCGCCAGTGCAGCTCGGGGTTGTGGGCGCCCCCCTCGAGGGCCCGCCCGAGCAGGGCCACGACGGCCACCGGTCCGGGCCCCGGCGAACCCCCGGCCCCCGACGACGAGAACAGGTCCGCGAACGTCTGGCCGACGAACTCCCACAGGCCCGCGGCGCCGTGGGGGAGCAGCAGCGCGGACACGACCACCCCGAGCGTCGCCCCCCCGAAGATCAGGAGGCAGAGCCCGGCCCGCTCGATCCGGCTGTAGGTGCCGGTCCGGGGGCGCGCGGTCGTCATGGTCACCGCGCACAGCGTCACGACGGTCCAGGCCGCCACGGGGCTCAGCAGCAGGGCGATGCCCGAGCAGACCCCGGCCGCGGTCGCGCCCGCGACCCCCCCGCCGCGCCGGAGGTCCAAGACGAGGAACAGGGCCAGGAGCTGGGGGAGTAGAGCCTCGGGCGTGCGTCCGTTGATGCCCGCGAGCTCGAAGTGCAGGCCCGGCCAGGCGGTGGCGAGCAGGACGGCGGCGACGAGCCCCCCGGTCCACGCCCCGCCCGCGGCGTTGGGCGTGCCCTCCTCCACCTCGAAGTCGTGAGCCGCGAGCACCGCCGCCCAGGCCGCCACGAAGCCCGCGACCGCCGCTCCGAAGCCCAGCGCCACGAGCTTGCCCGCGAACTCCGGGTCGGCTCCCAGCGCGATGGGGACGGCCGCGAGCAGGGCCACGAGGTAGGTGCCGAGGTCGCCGTTCTGGACCGCGCCGATGAGGGCGGGGGGTGGGTGGCCGGCGGCGACGGCGTTGGCGGTGAGCAGGAGATCCCACTCCCCCAGCACGGGGAAGGGCCACCCCCGCGGCCGGTGCATGGCGAGGTGCGCGGCCGTCCACATGAGCATCGACACGACGGCGCAAGGCACCGCGACCTTCAGCATCGACTCCTTGGGCAGGGACGGACCGGCTTCCACGCCCCCCGAGCCTAGTACACCCGGCACCCGACGGGACCGGACCGGGCTCGCTCCGTCGGCCGCTTCGTCCACGAGAGAGTCCTGGATCCGCGCCCCCGCGCGCGGTACCCTGACCCGCTGACCATCCCTGACATCGGCCCCCTCACGGAGAAGACCGTGCCCGCCGAGCCCGCGAGAAACCGGAAGCCGTCGCCCCGCGAACAACGCCGCTCCCCCGAGGAGCAGGCGCGGCTGCTGTACAGGGAACAGCAGAAGCAGTCGATGAAGGTCTTCAAGACCGTCCAGGGCAAGGGCGGCAAGAAGATCGTCGAGGACCTGGCCGGGGGCAAGGCGTCCGGAAACCAGGGCGATCCGTCCCGCGGTCCCGCGGGCAGCAAGCTCGGCCCCGGCGGCGGTCCCGCGAACAAGACCGATCCCGAGAAGGCGAAGAAGGCGGCGGAGTTCGCCCAGAAGCTCGCCAAGAAGACGCTCAAGAAGCCGCCGAAGCCGCGACTCGAGAAGGCCCCCGAGATCCCGCCGGAGGTCCTCAAGGCGGCGAAGTCCGGGGATACGACGGACGGGGGCAAGGGCGCCGACGGCGGCAACGATGCGCCCCCGGCTCCCCCCCCGAGCGCAGGCGCGTCGGGCGGCGGCGGCGGCGGGGCGGCTCCGGCGGCGCCCCCCAAGGGTGGCGGGGGAGCTCCCGCGGCGGCGGATACGAAGGCGCTCGCGAAGGACCTCGTGAATACGAAGCCGACGGAGTTCGCCGAGGACATCAAGGTCCGCGGCGGGGAGCTGTCCCAGGCCGCCCAGAAGGACGAAAAGGACGCCCAGGCGAAGCTGCCCGAGTTCAAGGCGCAGATGCCCGGCGAGCAGGCGGCCGAGGGGCCCAAGGCGCTGAAGAAGCCGACGGTCAAGGACGGGGTCGAGAAGGGCGGCGAAGGAAGCGACGCGAAGCCCTTGAAGCTCGATCCTCAGGAGGCCGTCAAGGGCGACAAGCTCGACCTCCGCAAGGACTTCAACAAGCTCCCGAAGGAGACGCCCGCCGAGGCCAAGATCCAGATGTTCGAGGCGAAGGCCGCGAAGATCTCGACGAAGTCCACGGTGAACGTGGATCCGGGCGTGTCGCCGACCGTCCAGCTCAGCGGCAGCTCCGACCCCGGTCGCGCGGGCTCACAGACGTCGGACGCGGATACGAAGATCGCCGAGGCGGAGGCGAAGCACAGCAAGGCGATCGACGACGGCCCGGGCCCCGAGCAGGTCCAGCGCCAGGAGATCGAGGAGAAGTACGACGCCGCCATCGGCGAGATGCCGGGCATCGCGGAGGTCCCCGAGGACCCGAAGATGGCCGAGTACCTGGCGAAGGGGCACGACAAGGGCGTCTACGACCAGGCCGACAACATCATGAAGCCGGAGTTCGACGCCCACCTGAAGAAGGCGGACGAAGAGCTCCAGAAGGCCGTGGACGATCGCGAGAAGGAGCGTGAGGCGGCCGTCGCCGACACGCAGCAGAAGATCGACGCCGAGAACAAGAAGGCCCAGGAGGCCCAGGAGGCCGAGATCACGCGCGCCCGCGGCGAGATCGACAAGGGCCGCAAGGACACCAAGAAGAAGCAGGCCGAGGAGCTCAAGAAGGCCAAGGGCAAGTCGAGCGTCGCGAAGAAGAAGACCGAGAAGGACATCAAGGACCGTCGCAAGGCCGACGACCAGAAGATCAAGAAGAAGTACAAGGACGCCAAGAAGCAGGCTGCGGGCAAGAAGGAGCAGGCCGAGCGCAAGGCCGCCCGCGCCAAGAAGCGCGCCGAAGAGAAGAAGAAGAACCAGTCCTGGTGGGAGCGCGCGGCGAGCGCGGTCAGCTCGTTCCTCGACCGGATCTGCAGCCTCGTCGGCCAGATCTTCGACACCCTCAGCACCGTCGTCAGCGGGATCCTCAACGCCGTCAAGGACGCCGCGTGCGCCATCGTCGACGCGGCCGTCGCCTTCGCGGGCAAGGCCCTCGACCTCCTGGGCGACATGCTCAAGAAGATGGTCAGCGGCCTGCTGGGCAACATCTTCCCGGGCCTCGCCAAGGCGCTCAACGAGCTGATCGACAAGGCCGTCGACATGGCCAAGGCGGCCGTGAAGAAGTTCGGCGAGGGCCTCAAGAAGATGGTCACGGCGGCCATCGACACGCTGAACAAGGCCGTCACCGCCCTCATCAACGCCTACAAGACGGCGATCCAGACCGCGCTGACCATCGCGTCGGCGGTCGTGTCCGGCGACTGGGAGAAGGCGCTCAAGGCGCTGCTCGAGGGCGCGCTGAAGCTCGCCGGCATCGCCCCCGAGGCCTTCTACGCGCTCGTGGGCAAGGGCATGGACACGATCAAGAAGATCGTGGACGACCCCGGCGCCTTCGTCGGCAACCTCATCAAGGCCGTGAGCCAGGGCTTCAGCCAGTTCGCGACCAACTTCCTCACCCACCTCAAGAACGGGATCATCGGCTGGCTGACGGGCCAGCTCGGCGCCACCGGTCTCAAGCTCCCCAAGGAGTGGAACGCGAAGGGGATCCTCGACCTCGTCCTTCAGATCATGGGCATCTCCAAGGCCTCTCTGAAGAAGAAGATCGAGAAGAAGATCGGCAAGCAGAACATGAAGATCCTGGAGACGGTCTGGGGGTACGTCGAAGCGGCGATCACCGGCGGTCTCGAGGGGCTGTGGGAGCACTGCAAGGAGCACCTGGGCAACCTCTGGCAGACGGTGCTGGACGGCGTCTCCAAGTTCCTCATGGAGAAGATCGTGATGGCCGCGGTCACCAAGATCGCGTCCATGTTCAACCCGGTCGGGGCCATCGTTCAGGCCATCCTCACGGCCTGGAACGTCTACAAGTTCATCAAGGAGCAGGCGGCCAAGATCATGGCCCTTGTGACGAAGGTCGTGGACTCCATGGCCGACATCGTCGCGGGCAAGATCGGGGGCGCCGCGAACAAGGTGGAGCAGGTGCTCGCGAAGGGCATCCCCATCGCGATCTCCTTCCTGGCGAACCTCCTCGGCCTCGGCGGCATCGCCAAGAAGGTCAAGGAGACGATCGGGGCCCTGCAGAAGAAGGTGTCGGACGCCATCGACAAGGTGATCGACAAGTTCTGGGAGCTCGGCAAGAAGGCGGTGGGCGCCATCACGGGCAAGGGCGGCGACGGCAAGAAGGAAGAGTCGAAGGGCGACAAGGAGAAGAAGCACCAGCAGTACGCCAAGGAGGCCACCGCCGAGCTGCAGAAGCCGCCCGCTCCGGGCACGTCCTACGCCGACGCCCGCAAGGAGAGCGAGGCCCTCGCGAAGACCCTGGAGTCGAAGTACAACAAGCTGCTCGAAGCGCCGATCAAGATGAAGATCACGTTCAAGTCCGCGTCCGAAGACCAGAAGGACGGCGACATGGACATCCACATCAAGATCGCGCCCAACGACACCGACGCGGACGTCACCCGGGACACCGGCCACGACTACAAGACCACCGCGAAGAGCGGCCGCTACGCGGGCAGCTTCTCGAACTTCCCCGACTGGAACGGGTACGTGTCCTACTCGTCGACGCACCCCGCGAACGCGGACCTGGGCACGATGAGCGGGAAGATGCCGAAGCCGTCGGGCTCGTTCGCCCTCGGCACCGGCGGCACCGGCGGCGCGGCGTGCATCTCCGACAAGCTCAAGACCTGGCGCGACAAGATCGAGGCCGAGCAGCTGGTCGTGAAGAACAAGATGCTGCGCAAGAAGGGGCTGGCCCCCGGGACGCCCGATGGCGAGGCCGAGAACGAGTCCAAGAACGAGATCGCGGACAACTACGGCCTCGGCTGGGGCGATCTGCTCCTGTACTCGTTCGGCGACTCGAAGTTCGAAGCGCACCACGTCCACCCGGTCAACTGGGGCGGCGGCGACGGCGCCGGGAAGCTGATGTACCTTCCCCGGGCCACTCACAAGGAAGTGCACCGTTTCTGGTGGAAGCACAAGACGGCGATCAACAACTTCCACAAGTAGAACCCCGCAACCGAAGGCGCGGCCGTGGGTCTCGATGAACTGATCGGAGCGGTCCTCGCCGGGCCCGACCACGAAGCACGTCCGCACCAGGAGGCCCTCGGGGCCCTCGGCGCCGCGGCCGTGGGCCCGGTGGTGGCGGCCATCCGCACGTCGAAGGGGCCTCCCCGCCGCCGGCTGGCGGAGGCGGTGGGATTCGTCCGCGACCGAGCGGCCGTCCCCGCCCTCATCGAGCTGATCGACGACGACTGCTCCCCCCTCGCCATCGCCGTGCTGCGGGCCCTCGAGCACCTCCCGGACCCGGCCGCGCTCCCGCCGCTGCTCGACCTGTGGCTCTGGGACGACAACTCGCAGATGGCCGCCACGATCTCCGCGATCGGAGGCCCGTCCATCGTCGAGCCGTACCACGCGACGCTCGGCCGGTGGCTCGGCGGGGCCGCGCTGGACTCGACCCCCGAGGCGCTGGCGGACGCGGTGGCCTCGTTCGATCGGGCCCGCGTCGCGTCGCTCGAGGGCGTGTGCCGAGGCCTGCAGGCCGGAGGCGACGCGGCCGGTGCGAACGCCCTGTACGCCGCGCTGCGGTTCGCCTCGAGCGCCGAGACCCGCGAGCGGGCGGCCCAGGCGACCCAACACGTCGTCGCCCCGGGGATCGTCGCGGCGCTCCGGGCGGGCATGCAGGACGCGGCCGCGGACGTGCGCCGCGAGTCGGTGTTCAGCGCCTACTACCTCGGCCTGGGCACCCTGATCCCGGATCTCCTGCTGGTGGGATCGAGCGACGCGGACCCGACCGTCGCCGCCACGGCGCGCGAGGCCGTCGCGCGCATCGCCGGGTTCCCGCCGTTCCGCCAGGCGCCGGAGGCCGAAGAGCTCACGGCGTGGTTCGAGCAGCACGGCAAGGCGCTCGACCCGGCGCTCGCCCACCGCGGCGGGGAGCCGTTGCACCCGTCGACGATCGCCGCCCGGATCGCCCAGGAGCCCCGAGGCCCGTGGGACCGGGCCCTCGAGTTCCAGGTCATCACCGGCGCGAAGCTGCCCCCGGGGGGGGACGACGCCGGGGCCGAGATCGGCGCCGCGGCGGTGGCCTGGGCGGCCGAGCACGCCGCCGAGTTCGAGCCCGGCGGCGTCTATCGGGCGGGTCGGCGGATCGAGGTCCCGCTCCCGCTTTGACCACCGAGGCGCGCGATCGCGAGGAGCTGGAGCGGTTCCTGCGCGCCTTCGGCGGCGCGGGCCTCGGCGGGGTCCTCGTCGAGGCCGCCCCGGACCCCGATCTGCGCCGCGTCGCGACGGGGCCGGACGCCCGCTACGGCCTCGACGCGTCCGTGACCGAGCCCGACGTGTGGCGGATCGACGGCGACGGGTGGGCGCCCCAGGCGCCGAGCGTGCGCGCGTTCTTCGCCCAGCTGATCGCGCTGGAGCGGTCCGCCGGAGAGGACGTGGAAGGATCGCTCCGCAAGTACCGGTGGGCGACGGAGGGGGGCCGGCCGTGGCCCGCGGGGGAGGACCCGGCGCGGGGCCCCGACGAGACCCAGTGGGCGTGGTTCGTCCGCCTCGGGATCGCCGGGGCCGACCACGCCCTCGCGGCCGAGCTGCAGGCCACCGGCAGCCTCGACGGGGCCCGGGAGCGCGACCACCTCCGCCGCTTCCCCCGGCACGTCCCGGCCCTCGCCCTGCGCCTCCAGCGTCGCCTGCGGACGGGCGACCGCGCGGGGGCCCGGGCCACGGCCGAGGTCATCCGCGCGCTCCCCGGGCACCGCGTGCCCGCCGACCTCGAGGCCGCGGTGACCAGCCTGCTCGGCTGAGCCCCCCGCGTCGCCCCCCGACGCCCCGCGCCGGTTACGATTCGGCCGTGCCGTTCGCCACCTTCGGCCTGCCCTTCTTCGCGCCCCGTCGCTGGGAGCTGCTCGGGCTCGGGCTCGTGCTCGTGGCCATGCTCGGGGTGCGCGCGATCACGGGCTCGTCGCCGGAGGTCATGTTCAAGGTCGTGGGCCTGATCCCCGGCGTGCTGGTGGGGGCGACGATGGCGACCCGCGAGGGCGGCCTGCCCGCCACCTGGGGCGGCCTCGCCGCGGGTGTGCTCGCCTCGGGGCTGCTCCCGGGCACGACCTGGGCCGTGGACGCCGTCAGCACCGGGACCCTGTTCGCGGCGCTCGGGATGGGGTGCGTGGCGTGGCTGCGGGCCCGCGAGGAGCTGACCTACGCGCGTCGCCTCGACGTGTTGTGCGGCCTCGCGACGGTCGCGCTCGCGGTCCTCGCCGTGGGGCTGTCGGCCTGGCTCGGGCGGCTGTCCTGGCCCAACGCGGCCGCGTTCGTATGCGGGGGGCTGGTGCTCTCGGTCGCGCCCCGCAACTGGACGCCCCCGGCCCCCGTCACGACGGAAACAGGTTCCCTGGCGCCAGGATCCCCGCGGGATCGAAGCGGTCCTTGATCGCCCGCATCGCGGCCTGCGTCAGCGGGTCGAAGCGATGGTGGGCGTGGTGCAGCTTGACCTTCCCCATCCCGTGCTCGGCGGTGATGGTGCCCCCCAGCCGACACGCCTCCTCGCACATCCAGGCCACGACCTCGTCCGCCCGCCGACGCTCGTCGGCGTCGCGCACCAGCAGGTTGTAGTGCGGGTGGCCGTTGCCGACGTGCCCGTAGCGGAAGACGCGCTCCACGGCCGCCGCGTCGAGGCGTCGATCGGCCTCGGCCATGAACGGCGCCAGCGCTTCGAAGGGGACGGCCCAGTCGGTGGAGATCTTGCGTCCTCCGTCCGCCTCGTACGTCCGGCCCTCTTCGTTGAGGGTGGCCGGGACCGCGTGGCGGAGGCGGCGCAGCTCGTCCTGCCGGGCGGGGTCGTCGGCGATCACGGTGTCGTCCGGAAGGCTGCCGGGGCTGCGCTCGAGCAGGCCCCACCACGCCTCCATCGTCGCCATCGCCGCGTCCTGCGCGAGGGCGTGCTCCTCCTCGAAGAACACGGCCGCCCCCGCCTCCCGCGGCGGCACGATCGCGGTGTCCTGGGCCCGCATGATGTCGAGGCAGCCCCCGTCGAGCAGCTCCAGGCATCGCGGCCGCACGCCCGCCCGCGCGCGGTCCTCGACCCGCGCCGCGCCCACGAAGGCGAGCGCGTCGGCCGTCGTGCGGAAGAACGCGAGCCCGGCCGAGTAGGTCTCGGGCAGGGGAGCGAGGTCGACTTCGACCTCGGTGATGAACCCGAGCGTCCCCTCCGAGCCGCAGATCAGGTCCACGAGGTTGCGCAGCGCCGCGAACCCCGCCGCGTCCTTGTCCGCCCCGGGCCGACGGAAGCGGCGGACCGTCCCGTCCACGAGCGCGACCTCCACCGACCGCACCCAGCGGTGGGTCGGCCCGTAGCGGTACGTCCGCGCTCCGCTCGCGTCGCAGGCGACGGTCCCGCCGACGGCGCACTCGCGCTCGGAGGTTGGGTCCGGGGGGTAGAGCAGCCCGGCGTGCCGGATCTCGTCCTTGAACTCGCGCAGCACCGTCCCGGGCCGCACGCGCGCGACGCGCCCGTCGACGTCGAGGTCCACGAGCCCGGTCATGCGCTCGCAGGACATCGTCCAGCCGTGCGGAGCCAGGCCCGCCCCCGTGGTCGAGGTGCGCAGCCCGCAGGCGGTGACGGCCGTCCCGCGCGCCGCCGCCTCGGCGAGCCAGCCCGCGGCTTCTCGGGCGTCCGCGGGGCGCAGGAGCCCCTCGGGAGCGCCGATCACGGGCGAAGCGTCGCGCCGGTATCCCGCCAGCACGTCGGGGTCCGTCACGAGGGCGGAGGAGTCGACCGGACCGGGGTCCTCCGACTGGACAGTAGCCTTGCTTTCCTTGACCATAGAGCCCTTGCGTCGCCTCTGGGCGCGAAGTATCCGCGCCCCCCTTTCCCGAGTCCAGCGTGCCGTTTCGTCCCCTCTATCGCGCGTCCGATACGCCGACCGACTCCCTGCCGCTGCCGACGCTGCGCCCGGGGGTCGTCCTCATCGGCGAAGGCGAGGACGCCGAGCTGCGGGATCTGCGACTCGGCCAGGTCGTGCGCCTGGGCGCCGTCGCGGCCGTCGTCGTGCAGCTGCTGGACGGGAGCCGGGACACCGAATCGCTGCTGGCCGACGCGGCCCGGATCCTCGGCGAGCAGCTGAACCCCATGGGGCTCGTGGAGCTCCTCCAGGCGCTCGACCGTCGCGCGCTGCTGGACACGCCCCGCGCCCGGATGATCGTCGCCCAGGGCGTCGTTCGAGCGGACATCGCCGCCCTCTCGCGCCTCACCCGTCGCAAGCGGGGGTCTCGGCCCTACGTCTTCCGAGGCGAGGACGAGGTCGAGCTCCCCTTCATGGCCCCGGGCAGCAGCTTCGAGTGCAAGGCCTGCGGGCGCTGCTGCACCGAACAGCACCTCCTGGGCCCCGTCACCCGCGCCGAGCGCGACGCGATCGTCACCGGGTTCACGAAGCTCGGGGACGAGTCGGGCGCCGACCCGTCGAACTTCGTACCGCTGCCCACGCAGGGCGGTCCTCCGACGTTCCTGCTCCGCGCCCGCAAGGGCCGCTGCTCCTTCCTCGGCGACGACGGCCGCTGCCGCGTGCACTCCGAGCTGGGCGAGGAGGTCAAGCCGGGCGCCTGCCGCCTGTTCCCGTTCCGCGCGGTGAAGACGCCCAACGGCTGGGACGTCGGCCTCGCGCTGGCCTGCCCCACCGTGGCCCGGGGCGAGGGGGGCGACCCGCGGGCGGAAGCGAAGCGGACCGTCGAGGCGCTCCGGATCCTGCGCGTGGACGGGCTCCGCGAGCTCCCCGCGACCGTCTCGCTCACGGACCGGCGCACCGTGGACTTCGCCACCTACCGCGCGTGGGAGGCGGACGCGCTCGAGCACCTCTCCAACGAGGCCGTGGACCCCTCCGAGGCCTGGAGCGAGGCGATCCGAGACCTCGTGGTCCTCGTGCACAGCGACGTCGGGCGCACGATCGACGACACCCTCGAAGAGATGGGCCCCGCCACGACCGGGGAGTTCGTGGAGTCCCCCACGATGGTGTCCCCCACGAGCGACACCGGCGAAGCCGACGCCGTCGACCCCGGCTCGGGCGTGGGCGACGCCTCGGACGATCCGCGCACCGCCGCCGACATCCTCCTGCGCGACATGGCGCTGTGGTGCGAGCTGCTGGTGGGGCTGGAGGCGGCCGACCCGATGGCGATCCGGCGGATGCGCGTCGCCCTGCTGCGGCTGCGGTCGGACCTGAAGCACACCCCGGACGCCGCCCCGGTGCTGGCCGAAGAGGCTCGCCTGCTCGCCCGCCGCCTGGCCGCCGCCGAGACGCACCCCGGCGTCCTCCCCGCCATCGACGTGGATGAGTTCACCGCGGAGCCGCTGCCCCTCGGCGGCGACCCCGCGGTCCAGCGCCGCTTCCTGAGCCAGGCGCTCGTGGAGAAGCGCCTCTTCGAGTACTCGTCCATCGACCGCGGCGTGGTCGCGTTGACGCTGCTGCTGGGCGCGCTGCGGCTGCCCCCCGCGGCGGGCGACGAGCTGGCGATCTCCATCTCGGACGTGGCCTACCTGGCGCACCACCCGCAGATCACGGACATCGTGGACTCCCGGGCCGTCGTGCACGCCATGGCGCTGGATGGGCGCATGCATCGCGCCGTCCTCGGTCTCGACTGACCCGGGCCCTCAGCTCTTCGAGCCTCTCCCTCGAGCGTCGCGATCCTCCGGGGCACAGTCGAGCTCGTCGACATGCCCGTCCCCGTCGCTGTCGATGTCGCGGTCCGCGGGAACCGGAGGGGAGACGTCCGTGGGGCAGCCGATGGCCGCCGGAAACAGGAGCCCGGCGCACAGCGCGAAGCCGATCGACCGAACCGCGCGAGCTTCGCCTTTGCTCCTCCCGACCATCGGATCCTCCCGTGCCACTCCACCGACCTTCTCGAGTGGAGCCTGGGGGTTCACCGAGTACTGACCGAGGGCTGGTTGGGGCCCGTGGGCCGCTGGGCCGACTTCCACACGGCTCGGCCAACGATCGCGCAGCGCTGTGAGCCGACCCGGGCCCTCAGCTCTTCGAGCCTCCCCCGCGGGGCCCCCGTCGTCGCCGGGACCGCCCCTTCCGCTTGGGCCCGCCCTTCGGCCCGCCCTTGGGTTTGCCCTTTCGCGGGGGCCCGGGCTGCGTGCCCGCCGAGCGGCGCTTGTCGTCCTCACGCTCCATCTGCTCGCGCTTGCGGATGATCGAGTAGGGGATGTAGCGGGCCTTGGTGTCCTTGCGGGGGGCCTGCTGGACCTCGACCGTCAGGTCGTCGAACACCTTGAGCTGGCAGCTGAGCCGCTCCCGGGTGATGAAGAACGCGTTGCCGAGGTGGCCCTCCTCCTCCCAGCCCATGGGGGAGATCGCGGGCTCCGCGGTCACGACGCACACCCGACAGAGCGCGCACGCGCACTTGCCGCCGCACTGACTCGGGATCGCGACCTCCGCCCGGGCGGCGGCGTTGAACACGGTGGTCCCCGGGCTCACGTCGACGGTCACGCCCGAGGGCAGGAAGGTGATGGTCGGCACGCTCGGAGCCTATCAGTCGACCGAGGCCCGATCCGGCGGTGAGGCGGGCCGGCCGTGGGCGTCCAGCGGGAACCTCGGCTCGGCGGGAGCCAGGCCCCATCGGGCCTCGAGGACGGGGCCGGGGGCGGGCAGGAACGGCATCCCCTCGACCCCCGGGGGAGGAGGCGGCTGGTCGAACAGGAGGCTGGCCGCGGCGGCCGTCGTGCAGGCCTCGCCGTAGGCTCGATGGAGGCGGCCCTGGGTGTCGATGGATACCAGCCGACCGCGACGGTCGAGGTGCACGACGACCCCCAGCGGCGTCTCGATGCGCCACACCTCCGGGGCCACGGGGGGCGCGAGCCGGCCCGAGAGGGGGCCCGGGGGGGCCGGGGCGAGGCGCCGCAGGGCGAGCAGGGCGGCGTCGTCGGCGGCGATGGAGGCGGCGACGGCCGGGGCGCCGAGGGACTCGTCCGACAGTCGGTCGAGGGCGCCCGCGCGCCCCGCCGAGGGTGCGTTCGAGAGCTCCTCGATGTACGGCCGCGCGCCGGGGACGACGTCCTCGGTGCCCGGCGGCAGGCGCCCGACCGCAGGGCCCAGGTCGAACGACGGGGCTCGATCCAGCCGGGTCCGCCGGCCCAGGGAGAGGCCGTTGCCGTCCGGCGCGAAGCCGACGACCGTCGCCTCCCGCGCCCAGGGCGCCTCCGCCGACGCGGCCCTTCGGAGCGCGAGGTCGCGAAGCACCGCCGCCCCCACGATCTCGATGTGCCACGCGTCCGGCGCCACCGGGAGGAAGGCGCGCTGCTCCGCCGCTTCCGGGGACAGCTCCCCGCTCACGACCAGCGCCTCCACGAGGTCGACGCGTCGCGACGTCTCCGGGTTCGGGACCTGCCGCCGCGCCCCCGGGACCGGGGGGACGAACGCGCCCGTGCCCGCCGCGGGGTCGACCTCGAGCCGGCCGGAGCTCTCGGCGAGGCGCGCCCGCCGGGGGGCTCGCCACGCGTCCGCGTCCGCGCCGATGCCCGTGGCGATGCGCGCCCGCTCGCCGGGGCGGGTGCCGAGGGCCGTCCACCACCCGGTCACGGAGGCTGCGTCCCCGGCCTTCGTGACCGGCACGTCCGCCCTCGCCGCGTCGAGCGGGTCCGGTGGCCGGTCCCCGTCGTCGGGGCGGATCCAGGCGACGGTGACGCCGTGCTGCTCCACGCGCAGCGCGCCCGTGGACCGCAAGGCCGTGCCCCCGTCGACCGGCGAGGGGAGGACCGGCCGCCCGGCTCCGTCCACGAGGGGGACGCTCGCCCACCACAGCCCGGCGCCGGGCCCGAGGAGGGCTTCGCCGAGGGGATCGTCCGTGCCGAGCAGCGCGCCGATGGGATCCGCTCCAGGCTCCGGAAGCGCGGGTCCGTGCACCTCGCCCACGGGGTGTCCGACGGTGGCGCGGGGTCGGTCGCCCCCGCGGTTCCAGCGGTCCTCGTACCGGCCCAGCAACTCGACGTCCGGGACCGAGATCTCCAGGACGCGGCTGCGCGGCGTGTACATGACCTCGCCTCCCAGCTCCCCCTCGGCGCCGTCGTCCAGCCGCCACGACGAGGGCCGCCCGAGGGCGTCGCGGAGCAGCGTCCACCCGCGGCCGGAGGGGAGGCCCGCGGCGACCACGCGGCCCGTCGAGTCGCGACGGAGGCTCCAGGTCGCGTCGGCGCCCGCGGCCACCGTCAGCTCGCGGACGTCGCCCTGGGGGCCGCGGCGCAGGGAGACCGCCCCGCCGGGCGCGGCGAGGCTGCGGATCAAGCCCGCGGCGTCGCGCTCCCACGTCCACACCGAGTCGCCGCGGGCGAGGGAGGTGAGTGCGCCCCGGCTCCACGCCGCGGTCCAGTCCCCCGCCTGCAGGGGACGGAAGCCGTCGTAGTCGAGCCGCCGGGCGTCGCCGTCGCGGCGGCGAGGTCCCTCGGTCACCGCGCCCACCTCGGCGACCCGGCCGCGCGCGTCCCGTCGGTAGAGCGCCCCGGTGTCGAGCGCCCCCCACGACACCAGTCGGCCGTCGGGCCCCCAGCGCAGGGGCGTTCCCCCGACGCCGGACGGCCCCGCGGCCGAGTAGACGACCTCGATCGTCCCCAAGGCCTCGCTCGAGATCGCGGCCACCCGCCCGCGTGTATCCCAGTCGACCTCGGCGCGGAGGCGGTCCGGCGTCGTGAAGGTCGACGGCAGCCCCGTCGGCCGACGCTGGAGGGTCCACGCCCCGGACTCGCCCACGGCCTCGCGCAGGCGGCCGCCGTCGTGTCGGAACGACCATCGGACGTCGTGGGGCAGCACCAGTCGGTCGACGCGCCCGCCCGCGTCCCGGCCGAGCTCCGCGATGCCGCCCGACGCGTCCGTGATCGAGCTCGGCAGCCCGCTGCGGTCGCGCGCGATCCGCCAGCCGCCGACGCCCCGGGCCACCTGGACGACGCGCCCGGAGCGGTCGCGGACGAGATCGAGCCTCCCGAGGCCCGCCGCTTCGACCCGCGATACGCGCCCGTCGGAGGCGCGGTCGAAGCTCAGGTCGCCGCCGTGAGCGCGGCCGACGCTCCGCGGCAGGTCGTCCTGCAGGTCCACGGCCCGGACCGCGCCGTCGGGTCCGGTGAACCGGGTCGGTCGGCCCGCTGTGTCCCGCTGCACGGTCCACGCGCCGTCGCCCGCGACCCCGGTCACCCGACCCGCGGGGTCCCGGGAGATCCGCACCGAGCCCGCGCCCGTCCACCCGGAGATCCGACCCGCACCGTCGCGCGTGATCGTGACCGCCGTGGGCCCGTCGGTGAGGCCGACGATCGCGCCGTCCCGCCGCCGCTGCAGCTCCACGCCCGCCCCGGACGGGCCCTCGAATCGCGTGAGGCGGCCCGAGTCGTCGAAGCGCAGCGAGGCGGTGCCCAGGAAGGGCAGGTCGGCCGACCAGAGCAGGCCTCGGGCGTCGCGGCGCAGCATCAGGTCCGGGTCGCCCGCGCGGTCGACCCCGAGCAGCGCGCCGCCCGAGGACCGCTTGATGCCCTCGTCCCCGGCTCCCGCGCGCCGGACGAGCCGCAGCGCGCCCCGCTGGTCGTACTGCAGCGCCGTCCGCCGGCCCCCGGGATCGCTCCAGGCGTGGGGGCGGCCTTCGCGGTCCACCTCGATGGTCGCCCGCTCGCCCGACGGCTCGACGATCGCGGTGAGCTTCCCCTGCTCGTCCCGGAGCCACCGGGTCGTGCGGTCGCCCCGCTCCGTCTGCTCGATGCGTCCCGCGGCGTCCCAGGTCAGCCGGGTCACGCGCCCGCGGTCCTCGACCTCCACCGGCAGCGGGCGGCGCGGGTCGAACACGACCCGCCGGGATACATCGCCGGCGATCGTCTCGAGCGTGCGCGCGTCGCCGTCCCAGGAGCAGTCGACCGGGTCGCCATCGGGCGTCCGCACCCGCAGCGAGACCCGCTCGCCCTCGATCGCGAGGCCGCTGATGTCGGCGCCCCCGCCAGGGCCCGCGACCTGCCGCACCCGGCCGCCGTCGGGGTCGTACTCCGCCGCGACCAGGCCCTCGGGGGCGCGGACGACGACCAGCCGACCGGAGTCGTCGTACTCGAGCGCGACGCGGCCCCGGGGCAGCTGCACGCGGTGCAGGCGCGGCCCCGCGTAGGTGAGCTCGGCGGTCCGCCCGGCGGCGTCCTCCACGACCGAGAGCCGGCCTTGGGAGTCGGTGTCGATGCGGTACATCCGCGCGCCCGCCACGTCGACGCCCACGATCCGGCCGTTCTCGCGGACGACCTCGACCGTGGGGTAGCCCCGCGCGTCGACCCGCCGGAGCTCCCCGCCGCGCCCGTAGCGCTCGGTGCCGCCGTCGGCGCGGTGCAGTACCACCTCGTCGCCGTCGTCCTGCATGCGCCGCTCGCCCCGGCGGGACGACCGGTAGGACAGATCCTCCCCGGTCGGCTCCGGGGCGCCGAGGTAGCGCAGGCGCATCTCGCCGAAGACGAGGGGATCGGACGTGAGCAGGGCGCGCAGGGCGCGGGGGCCGCCCGCCCGGGCGCGCACGGCGGGCGGCGTGCTGCGCCGCCACGCGGAGACGACGTCGTCGACCATCTCCTCCAGCTCTTCGCCGGAGGGCGGGTCGGTCGCGAAGAAGGAGTCTCGGAAGCCGTCGGCGTCCACGAGGATGCGGTCGCCCCAGGGGCCGGGCGTCCAGCTGCGGCCCAGGTCCCAGCTCCACCCGGGCCCGAGCTCGGGCGCGCCGTCGGGGTCCCGGTGGTTGTAGGTGAGCGTCATCCGCGCCCCGGGGACGGCGTCGCCCCGGGGGAACGGATCGAGGGTGACCACGAGGTTCCCCGCGAAGGCCGACACGGCTGCGCCGAGGCCGACGTCGACGTGGAGGTCCTCGGCCGTGCCCCAGCCGAGGTGGTCCAGCGGGCCCCGATCGAGGTCGATGCCGCGCTCGAGCGATCGCTCCTCGGTGCGCGTCTCGATCGTCTCCTGGGCCACCGTCGGGGAGGCGGCGAGGACGACGAGGATCAGGGGCAGCCGGCGCACGGGTCGGAGTAGACCACCGTCGCCGCGGCCCGGGGGTGGCGGGGCTTCACGCGGGGGGCGGGTCGTCGTCCTCGGGGCGGTCGCGCCGGAACCACGAGCGGGCCCCGGAGGCAGCCTGGGACGCCGCCTCGGAGACGGACGTGGCGGCCGTCGACAGCCCCGCCCCGATGTCGCGCACGAGGCGGAAGAGGGGATCGGGCGACGCCTCGGCGTCCTCGCGATACGCGGAGCCGGACCTCAGGATCTCGTCGTAGACCGACGTGGCGTCGTCGTCCGTCCGCTGCTCGTACTCGCCCTCGAGGATCCGCTCGTATTCGCCCGCGTCGATCCACTTCTTGAGCTCCGCGAGGCGCAGGACGGGGAAGGGGTGCGTGCGCGCGAGCAGGCGGAACAGCTTCAGCACGGAGTCGACCACGCTGCCGCCCGCCCGGTACTCCTCGGCCTGGAGCAGGAACTCGTCGACGTTCATCTGGTCGGTCTTGCCCCCGCCCGCGAGCTTCATGTCCACGCGCATGGCCACGTCCGGGTCCTGGCATACGAGCAGGCCCGCGCGGTCCGCGGACAGCTCGCTCTTGCGGTCCCACTCGAGCAGGGCGGTGGTGATGGCGTACAGCGCCATGCCCCCGACGGGGATGGAGAAGGCCACGATCGACAGCCGCAGGAGCAGCCGCAGCATCGTCTTGTAGAGCACGTGGTCGGACTGCACGTGCCCCAGCTCGTGCCCGAGGACGCACTGCAGCTCCGCTTCGTCCAGGAGGACGAGCATCCCGGAGTTGAGGACGATGAACGGCTCGTCCACGCCGATGGCGCCCGCGTTCACGAACGGAGTCTGGGCCACGAAGAGCGGCGGCGGCGGGTGCACGTCGAGGATGTCGCATGCCTCCAGGTAGGACCGCCAGACGTCGGGAAACTGGCGCTCCGACACGCGCACCGAGGACGCGAGGAACGCGAGGCGCAGCGACCGCTCGCCGATCGTCCCGATCATCTTTCGCAGGACGAAGTCGAAGCCGGGGACCTTGCGCATCGCCGTGAGGGCAGCGCGGTCGGCGGGGTGTTGGTACGTGCGGGCGGAGATGCCGGGGAACCGGCGCTTCTTGGTCATGCCCCAAGGTACGCCCCCGGAGCGCGATCTATTCCGGAAACGGCTCGGTTCGGGCCTCTACCGGGGCTTCGGATCCCAGCGCCGGGGGTACTTCACGGCGCCCAGCTCCTTCATGCGGAACGGGCGCGGCCCCCGGCGGGGGACCTCGGTGGCGTAGCCGCGGACGTGCTTGTCCAGGTCGGCGAACTCGATGAACAGGTACTGGTCGCCCGGGAGGTGGCCCTGGTAGTCCTGCAGGATCTTGCGGAAGCCCTGCAGGAACAGCCCGTCGAGGCCCGCCTGACCGGGGTAGAGCCAGGTGGTGTAAGCCATCACCTTGGTGCCGGAGCGGGCGTCGATGAGCTTGTAGAAGTCGCGGAAGACCTCCTCGAGGTTCTGGCGGAACACCTGCGTGCCGCGGCGGCGCCCCCGACGGCCCCACTCGACCTCGGCCGTGAGCACCAGCTTGCGGTAGGGCGCGTGGGGGAACGTGAGGCCCGCGATCCCGGCTCCGTTCGGCGCGGCCCGGCGCGGGACCTTGTCCTCGATGCACCACGCGACGTCCCACAGGTACGCCCCGGACTTGCGCCGGTCGTCGTTGGCGAACGACACGTAGCCGCGGCGCTTCGCCAGGCGCTGCAGACGCGTCTTCACCGCTGCGGACCAGTCGCTCAGGCGCTCCTCGGTCGTCAGGTCCTTCGCTCGCGCCATGCTGGCGGCGAACTCGTCGAAGAGCAGCTTCAGGTCCACGGGCGGGTCTCCTCCTGACCGGCGTCGGCCTCCCCAGGTCGGCGCGAAGGGTCGAAGAGGGTACCGTGACGACGTGGTGTCCCGAAAGGTGCATTGCCGGCTTCTCAGCGCCTTTGCGGGCGCCGGGCTGGTCGCGCTCGCCGCCGCCCCCGGATGGTCCCGGGCGGATACGCGGGTCCTGCAGCCGGGCCAGACGATCGTGGACGCCGAGCAGCCGGGGGTCGTCCGGGGCGTGGTGGTGGACGAGGACGATCGGCCCGTCGGCGGCCTCGTCGTCGTCCTGCATCGCCCGCGGGCCACGTCTTCGCGCTCGTTCCCCGAGCCGTGGGTGGCCGATACCGCGGGCGACGGCCGCGCGCTCGCGAAGGTGCAGACCGACGCCCGGGGCCGCTTCTCGTTCGAGGGGCTCGCCCCGTCGCGCTACACCGTGCAGCCGCGCAGGAGCGGCATCGGCGGGGGCACCGCGCACCTCGTGGTGACGCGGGAGGAGCCGACGGCCGAGGTGAACCTGCGGGTCTCGCTGGGCGGGGTCGTGACGGGCACGGTCGTGGGCGAGGACGGGTCGCCGCTGGACTACGTGACGGTCTTCCTCACCGGCCTCGACCTCGGCAACGGGCTCAACAGCCTGGGCGAGGAGAGCGCGGATCGCTTCAGCACGAAGGCGGACGGTCGGTTCGCCCTGCTCGGCCTGCCCCGGGGCATCGCCCACATCCAGGTGGGGCGCCGGGACCTGGGGTGGGGGGTGCCCGCGGTCCTCGACATGCGCGAGGACCGGGTGCTGGAGGACGTGACGATCGTGCTGGAGGCGGACCCGTCGACCGGGGGGTCGCGCGGGTCCGGGGTGGTCGGTATCGGGCTGTCGCCGAGCCCCGCCGGGATCGTGGTGCGGGAGGTCGTGGACGGCTCGCCCGCCGCCCGGGGCGGGGTACGGGCCCTCGATCTCGTGGCCGCGATCGACGGTCGCCCGACGCGCTTCATGACCCTCTTCGAGTTCCGGTCCCGGTGCCGGGGCGAGGTCGGGAAGGACGTGACGCTCTCGCTCGTGCGACCGGACGGAAGCCGCAAGGAGGTGACGCTGACGCGGGTCGTCGACACCTGGAGCGACCGGCGGTGATCCTGGGTCGGTCCCGCAAGCGGATCGTGGTCTGGGGGTTGCGCGCGCGGGCGGTCCTCCGGGTGGACGGCGGGGTGTCGCTGGAGGTCGTGGAGGCCGGGGACGAGGACTTCGTGAGCGGGTTCGCGGCCGCCCTCGAGCACATGCCGCGCATCGACTTCGCCCGGCGCCTCTGGAGCGGGCGCCTGGCCGAGTTCCTGGGCGCCAAGCCGCTCGGTGATCTCGACGCGTACCGGCTCGACGTGGCCCTGCGGGGCCTCGGCTTTCGCCGCCGCGCCGAGCGTCGCTTCCGGGATCTGTCCGCCCCGGATCGGGCCCGCGCGGAGGCCTGGGCCGCGGGGGTCAACGCCTGGATCGATCAGCGGGACCTCGACCAGTCGCCGACCTACCGACGGCTCGAGACCCGCCCGCGCCTGGTGGGGGCGTCCGACGCCCTGCTGCTGTGCACCGCGCCCCTCGAGGTCGACCGCACGCTCCCCGGGGCCGACGCCGAGGCGGCGCCGCTGTGGGCGGCCCTGACGTCGCCCCGACTGCGCGCGCCCGGAGCCGTGGGCGACGTCGACCCCGCTCACCTCCCGGCCTTCGACGTCGAGGTGCGCCCGTCCGCCCCGCCACGGGTGACGACGCGCGCGGTGCTCGACCGGGACGATCGACACCTGTACGTCGATCCGGCCCGCCCCGACGAGCGGCCCCGGCGCCTCTACGTCGACCGTCCGAACGTCGCGATCAAGGGCGGCGTCGTGCGCACGCCGTGGATCCGACGGACGCCCGAGGGGTGGCTGCTGTCGGACGCGCTTCAGGACGCCGACGGCCCCGCGCCCCCCACGGGCGAGGCGTGCGTCCTGGAGTGGCCCCGGCCGACGGCCGACACCCCCGCGGAGCCCCCGTCGAGGCGTCCCCTCGGGGCCGACGATCCCTGGCGCGTGCACGGCGAGGAGCCCACGCGTCGGCTCACGCTCGAGCTCGTCCCGAAGCGCGGCTGACCCCGGCCTCGGCGGACCCGCGCTCCGCCCGGCTATGATGCGCGACGGCCCGACGCCGACCTCCCGCCCTCGATGCGATTCACGCCCTTCCACGCCGGTCTCCTCCTCCTCGGCGCGACGGCCGCCGTGCTCGGCCTGCACGCGATCGACGGCGGCGCCGACACGCGCGACTTCATCTCCACGCTGGAGTGGGCTCGCCTGGTGATCGGGCTGCCGGTGGTGCTGTTCGTGCCCGGCTTCTTCCTCGTCCCCTTCGTCTTCCGGCGCGACGCCCGCCCCGAGGCGGACGGCAAGGCGCGCTGGCTGGCGGCCCGGGACGCCGCGCCCGCCCTCGACCTCGTGTGGGCGCTCTTCGGGGCCCTGGGGCTCAACGTGTTCGCCCACGCCGTGCACTTCAACGTGCTGCGGGTGGTGGGCGCGCCGATCGAGTGGGGACCGCTGCTCGGGATCACGTTGATCGAGGCGGCCGTCGGGTGTTTCCTGCTGCGCTCGAAGCTGCCGGACCTGCGCTTCACTCCTTCGTCCCCCGCCCTGCGCGCGGGACTCGCCGTGGGGGCCGCCGCGCTCCTCGCCTTCTTCGCCACGCGGGGGCCGGACCTGACGGCGGACTCGTCCTGGTACTTCTACACCCCGGCCCTGGAGCAGCCCTGGCAGCCCCCGCCCCAGGAGGTTTCCTTCCGCATCGAGCGCACGGACGGCGAGGAGCGCCGCGAGGACCGGATGTTCCGTCCGCGGGAGCGCATCGTCCCCTACCGGGTCGTCAACGAAGGCGACCTCCCCGCCGAGGTGCCGCTCTTCTTCCTCGTGCACGGGAAGATGGGCCTGCAGGGGGAGCTGTCCGTGGAGGGCGCGGCCGTCGCGAGCGAGCAGCTCGGCCAGCTCGTGAAGGGTCGGTGGTCGGACGCTCCGGTGGAGCGGTACTGGGAGTGGGGGACGATGGCGCTGTCCTGGCGGGTCGAGGTGCCGCCCGGCGGGGACGCGCTGGTCGAGCTGCGGGTGTTGCCGTTCGAGCCCGGCACCCGCGGCCTGTCGGAGGTCGCGATCATCGACTGGAGCGGCCTCGGCAGCGACGAGCTCGTCCAGCTCATGAAGGCGCGGGGGATTCACCACATCCACCCCTTCCAGCTGCTGAACGTCACCGAGAACGTGCGCTGGGCCGCGGAGGTCGCGAGCACCCAGGTGTTCGCGGGGCGGTCGCCCGACGGCAGCTCGCACCTGCATCAGCCCCCCGCGTGGACCTACCTCTACGCGCCTGCCCGGCAGATGCTGACCCCGCAGCTCGTCGCCGGGTCGTTCCTCTTCTGCTTCATCATCCTGACGATCGTCGCGGTCGTGATGAAGGCGGTCGAGGCGGAGCTGGTGGCGAAGGGAGCGGCTCGGGGGCCGCTGGCCCTGGGGGTCGGGGCGGCGATCGGGCTCGCGGCGGCCACGAACGGGATGCAGCACGGCGCGCTGATCACGTCGGACGCGTCCATGAACTTCCCGGACACGATGTACGCGCTGGCCCTGGTCGGGTCCGTGGCCCTGCTGGTCGCGGGGCGCTTCCGCATGTTCCTGACGTGGGCCGTGCTCGCCGCGCTGCTGCGCTACCCGGGGGCGGTCGTGGTGGCGCTCGGCGCGTTGACGTACATGGCCACGGACAAGGAGCGGCGGGGGCTCGTCACGGACGCGATCGTGAAGTTCGTGATGGGCATCAGCGTCTTCTGCGGCGCGATGCTGATCGCGGCGGTCCTGTCGGAGTCGCTGGAGGCGTGGCTGTTCGCGCTGTACTTCGAGACCGTCCCCGAGCACTTCAACAACAACCCCGAGGCGCTGCCCCTCCTCGAGCGGCCGCTGGAGTTCTTCAAGTACTGGGGCCGCGTGGGCGGGATCGCGCTGCTGTTCGCGCTGCCGCTACGCGGCCCGATGGCGCGCACGGCCTTCGGGACGGCGCTGCTGTACGCGCCGTTCCTGATGTTCATCGATCACTTCAGCAGCCACTACTTCCTGCCGCTGATCGCGCTCGCCTCGCTGGCCGCGGGCGCGAACATCGCCCGGGCCCCAGGCGACCACGTCCGGCTCGGCTCGGCGATCGCCCTCGCGGTCGCCTGCACGCTCGCCGTGGCGGTGGCTCTCTACTAGAGCCGCGTGCTGAAGCTTGCCTCCCCTCCAACCTGGAGGGCTCGCCCCGCCGCGGCTCCGCTCGCTGCGCTCGCTCCCCGACGCCCGCGCGCCCCTTCAGGCGGGTCGGCTCCTCGGTGGGTTCCGGGGCCGATCCCGGCAGGCGGCAAGAACCCGGTCGTTTCACCGAACCCGGCCGGTTGTTGCCGGTTAGTCGAAGTCCCGGCGCGCAGATTGGTGGGTGCCCAAGCGCCGCCCGTCCGGGGCGGCGAGCCTTGTCGGCCTTCGGGATGGCGATGAGGTGCTCGACCTCGACGCGGCCCCCGAGGTGTTCGGGACGGCGCGTGTCCAGCGAAAAGGACAATCGTGGAGCGAGTGCTTCGAGGGGCCGCGCGACCTGGGTCACCGGCTCGTCCTTCGAATGGAGGGGAGCGCTATATGAAGCCCGTGAACGCCACCCCGATGGTCGGGCCTTGGATGAGCCATCCCAGGGGCGGGGCCGCAGCATTCAGGATCCAGACCGGCATAGTGAGATCGATCGTCAAGCCCAGGTGGTCGTCGAAGCGAGCGCGCATCGAGACCGTTACCCCCACCTCGAGCCAGGGAGTCGTCTGCTCCCGTTCGAGCGTCAAATCGTGCGCCGAGTCCTCAATGGTCATGTCTTGCATGAGCAGGACGGCTCCCACATGGCCGTGCAATCCCAGGCCGATGAAACGTCCCGGCACCAGGAACGTGGGCCCGAACTCTCCAGCGACCCGCACCGACGCGTGCGACCCGGAGTAGTCGAGCTCCGGCGGGATGTGCCGCGGGTCGTGCCAGAAGTGCCCGTGGACGCTGAACAGCCCGCCGACTCCGAACTCTCCCCAGTTCCAATGCACGGCCTCGATCTCGGGCCGGACGTGCATCCCGAGCATCTGGCCGAAGTCGCCGCCGACTTCCAGCCGGAACCGCGCCGGCTCGAAGGACGGAGGAGCGTCCTGTGCTGCTGCCGTCGCGGGGCCCAGAAGGACCGCGCCGAGGAGGATTCTACGGAGCATGGAGCCATTCCAGGGCGAGGGCGAAGGTCGCCTCCCAGGTCTCGTCGTGGACCGCGCGGTCTACTTCGTCGTGCCGATGGTCGAGCCCCTCGTGCTCGCTCGCCTCCAAGCGCTCGAGGAGGAGCTCGGTGTAACCGACCAGCTGGACCGGCTCCAAGCTGCCGAACCCTGTCTGCGCTCGATACGGGAGGTCGGTCACCTCCTCGTGCACGTCCAAGATCGCGCCCCCACCCCAGAAGAGCGCCGGGCTTGCGGCAGCGAATCGGGTGAAGGTCGGCGCGGTAGGGTCCTGCTCGAGCATCCGCCACACGGTGAACAGCCCGCCCATGGAGTGTCCGTACAGCGTCCGGTCCTCCCCGGCGAGGCCCAAGTCCGCCTCGACCCTCGGGATCAACTCGTCCTCGATGTACGCGCGGAAGTTCTCGGCCTCGCCGGTGGGGTGGTCGTACGTGTCGTTGGGCCACGGCGAGTAGTCGCGGCGCCGCAGGTTCGGCTCGAAGCCCCCGGGGTAGCCGATCGCTACGATTGCGACGTCGGTGGCGGAAGCCTCCACGAGCGCTGCGACCCGCTCGCCCTGGGTCGCGCCGTCGAGGAGTTGGGCGACACTCCGCCGTCGAACATCGAGGGGAACCCGGCACCGCCCGTCCGGGGCGATGCCCTTCGTCTCTGCGGTCTTCGCGGAGTCGATGGTTCTCGACGCGCTTCGGACCCCCGGCGCGCTTTCGTGGAAGACTCGGCGAATGGTCCGCGTGTTGATCTCTTCCGTCGTGTTGCTCGCCGCATGTGCGGCCCCGGCCTCCGAAGAGCCTCCTGCAGTGACCCCCGAGGATGTCCCCGTCGCCTGGGGTCTCGACTGCCACATGCACGCGAGACCGACGGACACGGCCGGTGAGACCGCTGCGGAGGCGGTGGCTGCCTTGGAGGGAGCGGGGCTGGGTCGGGCCTGCCTGCTCTCCACCGGCTACCACCGCCCCGACGGCTGCACAGAGGGCTGCCCCGAGCAACAACCATTCACGCAGCAGGCGAACGACGCGGTGCTGGCCGAGGCCGCCTCGCGGCCGCGCCGCCTGTTGCCGTTCTGTGCGGTCCCCCTGTCCCGAGAGTGGGCGGCGGATGAGGTCGAGCGCTGCGCGGCCTCGGGGGGAGCGGGCCTGAAGCTGCACCTCGTCTCAGAGTCGCTCTCTCTCCGGGACTCGGCCCCCGCCGCCTCACTCGCCTCGGTGCTCTCCGCCGCGGGCGGGGCCGGGCTGCCGGTGCTGGTGCACATCGACGACAGCGACGCGGACGAGGTCCGGACCTTCTTCGAAATCGTAGCCGCCGCCCCTGCCACCAAGGTCATCGCAGCCCATCAGGTCGCCCGGAACATGGCTCTCCTGCTCGAGGCACCCACCAATCTAAGCATCGAGGTGAGTGGTCTCACGTTCGTGACTGTCGAGCAGGGCGCGGGGTTCATCGAGCTCTGGCGCGGCTTTGGCATCGACAGGGTGTTGCTCGGCTCAGACTGGCCGATCCTCGACCCCTCGGATCACGTCGCTTGGCTCGAAGAGGCCGCGCTCGAGGACGCCGAGCGGGCAGCGATCGTGGACGGCAACGGCCGGGCCCTCTTCCCCGCCCGTTGAGAGTTTCGTGTGCTGCCGAGCTCAGCGGAGTCCCGACGACGCCCGCCCCCCACTCCTCGCCCCACGCCACGGAGCGTAGACTCGCGGGGTGGCCGACGACCTCAGCATCAGAGGACGACTGGTGTTCGGCTCGAACGATGCCGCCCGTCTCGCCTGCGCGGGCTGCGCGGGGGTTCTGGGGGAGCTCGGGGCGGTGAGTGTGCGTCGCCGGGTGCTCGAGGTCCTGCTCGAGGCGTCGATGCCGCCCTCGATGGACGGCTTCCTCGAGTCGGGGGGTCCGACCCGGACAAGACGCCACCTTCGGACCCGGATTCAGGCACGCCGCTGTACTGCGCCGCCTGGCACGGGTACGTCGAGTCGGTACGCATCCTGCTCGGCGCCGGCGCGACAAGCTCTCCTTCGCCGACCCGCCAGACTCCGCTGATGGTCGCCGCCGAAGAGGGTCACATCGAAATCGTGCGGCTTCTCCTCCCCGCCGGTGCTCAGCGCGATGACCGTGACCCGTCGGGCAGGACCGCGCTGGACTACGCGGAGCGGGAAGGGCGCCGAGAGGTGGCGAGACTGCTCCATGACCCGGACGCCGGGAACGGCTCGGGCCGCCGATGAGGGGTATGCACCATCATTGGCGGCGAAGGTCCCAGGCTCGCTGCAGGGCCGCAACCTCGCGATCGAGTTGCGGGGATGGATCCGAGATCCGAGCGCACCACGCATCTCGGCGCACCGCTGCGAGCGCCAAGCTTGTCGTACCCGCGTCGAAGACGTTGCCGATGCCTTCGAAGACCCATACGTCGTAAACGTCCTTGCCCCTGCGGCTCACGATCCAACGCTCCGCCTCCTGCGCGTTCACCCGGCGGAAGGACGCGAGAGTCCGAAGCTGGCCGGGGTCGAACGGGTCGAGATTGCGTCGTAGGGTCAGCACTTCTCCACGATACTCCGCGGTGCTCGACTCCCCCGGATGGTTGCTACTCGGCGCGCGTCCGGCGCGCCATCGCAGAGAGCTCTTGGCGGAGCATCGCCCAACAGGCGGCCTTCGCAAGCTCGGAGTGGGGCGAGACCCGATGGGCGTCGCCGCAACGAGATTCGCCTGCGGCTCCCTCATGGCGCACCCAGGCGCCGCATTCCGGGAGTTCTGCGGCAAGAACTCGGTCGTTTCACCGAACCCGGCCGGTTCTTGCCGGTTCTGCGGCAAGAACTCGGTCGTTTCACCGAACCGGGCCGGTTGTTACCCAGGCTCCTAGTAGTGGAGCTTGACGCCGAGGTGGAAGGACCAGCCGGAGAAGTCGAGCCCGGACGTGTCCCAGGCGCCGTCCTGTAGCTGGGACTTGACCCAGGAGCGGCGCCCCTCGATCACGAAGAAGGTGTCGTTCACGCCCGCCTTCGCGTCCAGGCGCCCGGCGCGCTTCGGCTCGATGCCGTCCAGCAGGAAGGCGCCTCCGAAGAAGGCGTTGATGCCGAAGCGGTCGCCATTGCCGATGACGTCCGTGGACAGCGCGCCGGGGCCGAAGCCGTCGGGGTCGCGCTCCTTTTCGTTCCAAGGGGTCCAGGCGATGCCCACGCCGCCGTAGGGGACGATGGGCTGCTCGTCGATGATGTCGACGCCCAGCAGGATGTCGAGCGTCAGCGGGAAGAGCGACAGGCCGATCGAGTCGGCCGACTCCTCGCCCGTGCTGACCACGCGCTGGGAGCCCTGCAGGATCCCGAACGCCATCGTCGCCCGCACCTCCACGTGCACGAAGCGGCTCCAGGGGATGAGCCCGAACTCGAGGCGCGGCAGGAAGGCCGGGGCCTCGCCGTAGCTCGCCACGATGTTCGAGTCCTTCAGGGACATGCCGCCGAACGTGACGCCGGTGGACAGGAGCTTCGGGCTCTCCTCGTGCTTGCCGATGGTCGGCGCGGGAGGCGGGTCGCCGATGTCCGCCGACGCGGTGGCGGGCAGCAGGAGGGCGACGGCGAGCGGGAACGTCTTCATCGGCTTCTCGTATCCATCCGACGGCGGAGGCGGCCGAGCCCGACCAGCGCGAGCAGCGCGGCGAGGCCCCCCGGAGCGCCCTCGGCGTCCACATTCTGACAGGTGCATCCGTAGGTATCACCGGCCAGGGCCGCGGCCCCTCCGGTGACGCCGGGCCGCGCCTCCACGACGGTGGAGCGGGGCCCCTCGTTTCCGTCCGAGTCGACGGCCGAGACGGTGAAGTAATAGGCCTGGTCGTTGACCAGGTCGGTGATCGTGGAGGTGAAGGTGGTGGTCGTCGTGTCGTCGCGGGCCTCGGACTCGTCCGCCGAGTCGTCGTCGTCGTCGTCGTCGTCGCCCGTCGTGGTCGTGCCGGACTCCGCGTCGATCTCGATCGGCGACGTGAGCGTGCCCGTCGAGTTGCTCCCGGCGGCGGTGCCCGTCGCCCCGAAGTTCCACGTGTCGAAGTGGACGAGGTAGTGGTCGATGTCGTCGTCGTCGAGCCCCTCGAAGCTCACCACCACGTGCTCGTCGCCGGGCAGGGCGGTGAGCTCGGGCGCCTCCAGGGACCCCTTGTAGTAGGCGAACGACGCGCGCCCGAAGACGCCGTCGTCGTCTCCGCACAGCACGAACAGGCGGCCGGAGCCGTCCTCGAGGTCGAGCGCCGGGATCGACACCTCGGTGGGGGTGTCGGTGGGCGCGACCCCGCTGCCCGCCTCGACGACCGCGCCGGTCCCCGTGAAGTCGCCGTCCTGGTGCGTGGTGAAGCTGCAGGACTGCAGGGTCTCGAGCGTGGCCGTGATCGTGAACGTCAGCGTGTCGGCGTTGCCCCCGAGGTTGGTATCGGGCGTCTCGAGCTCGACCCAGGGCCCGGGGGAGACGACCGCCAGCAGCCCGGTGCCGGGCTCGGCGACGTAGAGGTACGCGTCCGCGCGGGAGGACGACGCCAGGTCTCCGGACGTGCCCGTGAGGGTGACCGGCAGGGTGTCCAGCTCGAACGTGCTCGAGTCCCCCACGTCCACCCGCGACACGGTGCTCCCGCCCCCGATGTAGACGTGCTCGACGTCCTCGCCTTCCTCGTCCGCGCCGGTGCCGTAGGCGAGGCTCGACGCCGCCGCGGGCAGCTCGCAGCTCAGAGTGCGGAAGTCGAAGCCCCCGGCGCTGCCCTCGACCGTCGCGCAGCCGCGGGGGGCCGAGCGCTCCTCGTCGCCGCGCACGATCTCCACCAGCAGGCGGTACTCCTCGTTCGTGGCGATGAGCCACCCCGTGCCCGCTCCGTCCGCGGCGACGGCGTCGAGCGACGTATCCACGAGGCCGCTCAGGTCGACGTCCGTCGTCTCCCCGGGCAGCCCGTCGGCGTCGAGCGCCACCGCGACCATCCGCGGGCCGGACTCGTCCGCGCCGATCACCACCACCAGCGCTTCGTCCATCAGCGCGAGGCCGGTGGGCGTGAAGTCGAGGTCGACGGGCGTCTCGGCGGTGGCCTCCGCGACGCCGAACGCGTGCAGGCGGGGCGCGAGATCGTCGACGGCGTAGGCGACGTCGTGATCGGAGCTCCACACCACCGCGGCGAGGGAGCCCTCATCGTCGCCGTCGAGCTCGATCGTGGCGGTGAGGGTCGACGTCGCGGGCACGGCGAGCGTGTCGAACGTGCGCACCTCGAGCCCGCCGCCCGCGACGAGCAGGACCGGCTCCGTGTCCGTGCCCGCGGCCGTGAGCGCGCGCGCTTCGATCCCGGGCTCCACGATCGCGGGGGTCTCGGTGTAGTCGGCGGCGTCGCGCCAGGCGATCCCGCGGGTCTCGCCCACGAGCGTCGCGACGACGCGGTCGCCGGGCAGGACCGTCGTGGCGCCCGGGTCGTCTCCCACGGAGAGCTCCGCGCCGAGGCGCTCGGGCGTGCCGGCCCAGGCGGGCGCGGCCAGGCAGAGAACGACGAAGGTCGAGAGCAGTCGGGTCATCGGACGACGAAAGAGCAAGAACCCTGCCGGCCGCGGGCCCGGCTCCCCCGGTCGGGACGCAGCGCGCGTTTCGGGCGGCTCGGCGGGTCCCCGGGGGCTCGCGGCCGGTCGGCAGAAGCGTCGGGACCCTGACAGATTGTCACCGGGCCCTCACCGCCGGTTTCGACGGTGACAATCTGTCAAACGTGGTCGCAGGGCTACTGCTGGAGCACGGCGAAGAGCGCGCGGGCGAAGGCGTCCACGTCCTCGGCGGCGATGGCCCCGGCGCCCCGCAGGCCCGTGTAGGAGAAGTCGTCCGAGAAGCTGGCGAACGTGTGGGAGATGAGGTCCCAGCGGTCGTCGTCGTCCGGCGGGAGGACGATCCAGGCCTTCGTGAAGCCGGTCGGGACGCGCTCGACGAGCCCCACCGGCGCGCCTCGCGCGTGGACTCGGGCCGCGACGGCCTTGCCGTGGGCGCCCCGGGCCACGTCGCCCCGGGGGATCATCCAGACGGCCGGGCCGCTCCGACCGCCGTACTTGGGGGGGAGGCGCTGGAGCACCTGGCGGCTGCGCTTGATCAGCCACTCGCCCTCCCGGGCGATGTCCCGGAGCGTGCCCAGACGGGACCAATCGGACGGCTCGGTGTCGGCCAGATCCCGGACGAGCCCGGGCCCCCGCCGCTCCTGGTTCCGCACCTTCACCGAGGCGGCGTGCAGCATGTTCAGGAGCTGCAGCTCGCGGCGGCTGGGCACGGCTCCGGAGAACCGCCCCAGGAGCAGGCCGAGTCGCTCGAAGTCGCTGTCGGACGGCTGTCGTCCGTCGTCCAGCACCCGCAGCGCCAGGGGGACGAGCGAGCCCCCGGGCATGCCTTCGAACCGCACCCCCGGCATGTCCCCGGCGGCCACGACGAGGCGCCCGGACGTGGTCGACAGCCAGCGGAACGGCCGAAGGGTGGTGTGGCTCTCGATCGCCGACGGAAGCAGCGGGTGCCCCGTGCCCGCGTACCCGAGGCACCAGATCTCCTTGGCGGCGTCCACGAGCGGGCGCTCGAGCACGACCGGCAGGCGGTGCTCGCGCGCCAGCATCACCCAGGTCGGCCACCGCATCCGGCGCACGAGCAGCGACGCCGCGACGATGGAGTCCGCTCCGCCGGGGATGAAGATGTGGGCGGCGCCGACGGCCGGATGATCGATCTCGACGGGAGCCGACTTCCGTTTCCGTGAAGCGGGGCCCCCGCGGTCGTAGGGAGGCATCAGTGGTTGTTTATAGCCCGTCCGCGGCGAGCGGTGCCCGGGCCCCGGGGGGTTCAGCCTCCCGAGAGGGCCTCCTGCATCGCGGCGATCGTCTTGCCGATGCCCTTCTTGAGCCCGGACTTCACGAAGCGCTCGGGCACCCAGGCGGTGAGCTTCGTGCGCGTGCGGAGGACGCCGCGGGTCCCTCCGTCGACGGGCTCGAGCACCCACTCGGACCGCTGGATCTCGTAGTCCTCGCTCGCGATCAGGTCGTCCTTGACGCCGTGGGCGGTGAGGCAGCGCAGCGCCGTATAGCGGAAGGGGTCGCTGATGCCGGAGGTGGTGCCACGACTTCGTGGCACTCGCCCTTGGGCGTGGCGGTGACGCTCTTGACGTCCGGGCTGAGGCCGATCGAGCGGACCGGGTCCGCGAGCAGCTTCATGACGGCCTCGAACGACGCTTCGAACAGGACGGTGGCGCGCAGGGTGCCGTCGTCTTCCCAGACGAAGTCGGGCTCTCCGGCGGAGACCGGGGAAGCGACGAGAGAGAGCAGGAGCGTCAGCAGCAGCACACGCATGAGCGAAGCACCGTAGCAGCAGGAGCAGTCGGCAGCAGCAGCTCTCTTTCGTCGCCCCGGCGGGTCCGGGGTCCGGTGGGTCCCTAGACCGCCTCCTCCTCGGCGAATCGGGCCGCGGCGTCTCGCAGGTTCAGCAGCGCCGCGGGGCCCACGTGGGGCGCCTCGGCGACGTCCGTCATCGCGTCGAAGGGTCGCGCGAACAGGATCGAGTTCAGCGAGCGTTGGTCGAGCACGTCTTCGAGCTCGTCCTCGGCTCCGAGGTTGACGAGGTCCAAGCAGTCCTCCAGCTCCTTCGCGCTGAAGAGGACGTCCTCGATGGCGCGCACGGGCACCAGGTCCGCGGCGAGCGCGACGTCCCCCAGCAGCTCCACGGCGGGCTGGTCGACGCCGTCCACGAGGTACACGTCCTCCAGCCGGTCGAAGGGGAGGTCGTCCTTGGTGCCGTCGAGCGCGTCGGGGCCCTGCCGCTCGGCCACGAGGGCGGCGGCGACTCGGCCGTCGAGGCCCGCGTCGTGCAGCGTGGGGACGGTCGTGTCGACGTCGTTGAGGAGGCGGACGATGCCTTGGCCGACCGCGGGGTCCACGGTGGCGAGGGGAGCGGTGATCGTGATCGTGCCGTCGTGCCGGGTGGTCGAGCTGTCGAGCCAGCAACCGGCCAAGAGGGGGAGGAGGACGAGGAGGGGTACGAGGGGGGCCCGGAGGCGGGTGGCTGCCATGACGATTGCCGTCTGTCGAACCGATTGCCGCGAGGGATTCGGGGGTCGGGGACAGGCTTGATCTGCGGGTTCGCGGCCCCCGGGTCAACACTTTGTTTTCACTTAAACGTTCGCGGTTTTGAAAACCACGGCGTCTAGACTCCCGGCCTCGTTTCGGAGGGACCATGTCGCGCTGCCTGCTGATCCTCGTCGCGCTCTGCGCCGTCGCCTGTCCGAAGGACGGGGCGAAGACCATCGGGTCGAGCGAGCCGACCCCCGAGGCGACGCCCGCTCCGGAGCCGCCGAAGGAGACCGTGGTCACCTTCCGGGGCCGCTCGATCGACGTCGAGCCCCACATCGCCGGGTTCCCGTACCGGGGCCTGCGTCCGATCCCCGAGAAGGGGGTGCTGCTCTACATGCACGAGGGCGAGCAGCGGACCCTCCTGCGACTCCCGCTGGACGGCGACCACGACCTCGCAGCGGGGACGCAGCTGAACGACGTCGACTGGAATACGCGCTCCAACTTCCGCCACTACGTGCCCGTGCCCGGCGAGAACGCGATCGTGATCAAGTCCGACGAGAGCAACCGCGAGGACTACGACCTGTACAAGCTCGGGCTCGACGACGGCTCGCTCGTGAAGCTCACCGACGTCCCCTACATCTACGGGTACGGCCACGAGCCGGTGCAGGACCGCCTCTACTACCTCGCGCGCTTCCCCATCGAGGGGAAGGAGACCTATACGAGCTGCCTGCAGTGGATCCCGCCCGGCGGGGGCCCGGCGAACGAGGTGGTCTGCGACGACGCGAGCCTGAACTTCGTATGGAGCGACCTCGCCTTCTCGCCCGACGGCCGCTGGGTGTACCTCACGGCGAACGCGGACAACGATCGCGCCCGCAGCAACGCCGTGCGGGTCGACGCGATCTCGCGGGGCGCGGTGCCCGAGCGCGTCACGGAGGAGAGCAAGCGCAACGTGGCGGTCGTCCTGCCCGAGCGGCTCCAGGACGGCAGCTGGCTGCTCTTCAGCGACGAGTCCGGGTTCACGAACCTCTACCGGGGGACGGACGAAGTGGGCGTCGGGGAGCCCTTCACGACGTACGAGGGCGAGACGATGCAGACCGTCTCGGTGCTCCGCGCCGGGGGGGCGACCTGGGTCGTGGTCACGCTTCGGCGACCGTTCGAGACGGAGATCGTGGTGCACGACGCCGCGGGCGCGCCGGTGGACTCGATGGTGCTCGAGTCGAACCTCTATCGCCTGGGCGACTCGGAGACGGACGTGTGGTTCTACGGCACGTCGCGCTACGAGAAGATGCAGACGTTCCGGCTGTCCCTGAACGACGACGGGACCCTGATCAAGACCGACTGGATCGGCATCCCCGACGAGCTGCAGGCCCGGCTCGACCACTGCGAGGTCGAGCGCGTGACCATCCCCACGTTCGACACCGACCCCGCCACCGGTGACCGTCGGGAGCTGCACGCGTACTTCGCCACGCCCCGGCGCCCGCCCGAGGACGAGGCGGGCAAGCTCGCCGGGATCGTCGGGTTCTACGGCGGGGGCAACTACTGGGACACCACCGCCGAGATCTACTGCCAAGCGGGCGTCGCGACGCTGTCGCCGTCGGTGCGCGGCTCGTGGGGGTTCGGGGCCGACTTCGCGGCGCTGAACGACAAGGACCTCGGCGGCGACGAGATCGTCGACCTGCACTGGGCCGCGAAGTGGCTCCGGCTGCGGGGGTACAAGGCCCACGCCATCGGCGTGTACGGCGGCTCCCACGGCGGCTATGCGACGATGCGCGCGCTCACCTTCCCGCCGGAGACCAACGCCCGAGAGTCCGAGTTCGACTTCGGCTGGGGGGTCTCCTACTACGGGTTCTCGGACATCGAGACGTTCTGGGAGAAGTGCAACATCCCGGACTGGGTGCTGCTCGAGGCGGGCGACCCCGCGACCGAGGCCGACAAGATCCGTGACCGCAGCCCGCTGCACCACCTGGAACGCCTGTCGTCGCCGATCCTGCTGCTGCACGGCGAGAACGACCTGCGGGTGCCGGTGGAGGAGTCGCGGCAGTTCAAGGCCGCCTGCGACGCGGCGCAGAAGGACTGCACGTACGTCGAGTTCGAGGGGCAGGGCCACGGCCTCAAGGGCATCGAGAACCAGACGCGCGTGTGGAAGGAGACCTTCCGCTACCTCGAGCACGTGATCGACGTGCACGGAGTCCCCGTACGCTGAGCTCGTCGACGTGGTGGAGTAGGCGTCGAACCGGAGGAGCGCATGACCGCCGTCGCATTCGTGGACCAGTCGCCCATCGGCGAGGAGCTTCGTCGCTTCACGCTCCACCTCGCCTCGGAGCGCATGTCGGTGCGCGCGTTGATCGAGGCCGCGTGCGCGATGAGGTGCGCCGCTACAACGAGGAGCGCGGGGACGTCTTTCAGGGGCTGATCCAGCCCACGGACACCGAGGCGCGGCTGAACGGGTACCGCATGCGCAAGAGGCGCCGGATCCGTCCGGAGCTGCAGGTGGACAAGGCGATCGAAGCGTTCGGGGCCAACGGGTTCTTCCCTCCCCCCCGACGATCCGGATCGACTGATCAAGGACACGAGCATCCTCGCGCAGCTGCCCTGAGAAGAAATCCGAATTTGTTCGTCACAAGACGCGGGCCCGCTTCGTTGGGCCGGTGAACGTCGCGAGAGACATCGCGGCGCCCCACCCCCCGACGAGGAGTCCCACAATGTCCGCAGTGCTCGCCCCCCGCCTCTCCGCCGCCCCCTCCAACGGGGGTCGCCTCGTCACCGCCGACGGTCGCGCTCTCCCGTTCCTGGGGGGGTCGCTCGAGGTCGACGCCGCGGGCGGCCTCGCCCGGATCGTCCTCCGGCAGACGTTCCGCAACCCCCACGCGCAGCCGCTGCGCGTGACCTACCAGGTCCCCCTGCCCTCCGACGCGGCGACGTCGGGGTACGCCTTCGAGCTCGACGGCGCGCGCGTCGTCGGCGCGGTCGAGGGCCGCAAGGCCGCCCGCGAGCGGTTCGAGCAGGCGATGGTCGAAGGCCGCACCGCGGCGCTCCTCGAGCAGGACCGCAGCAGCCTCTTCACCCAGGAGGTCGGGAACATCCCCGCGGGCGCCGAAGTCGTGTGCGAGCTCGTCCTCGACCAGACGCTCGTGTGGTCCTCGGGGAGCTGGGAGTGGAGGTTCCCGACGGTCGTCGCGCCTCGCTTCCTCGGCGAGCCCGGCCGCGTGACCGACGGCGATCGCGTCACCGTCGACGTGCTCGACCGCCCGACCACCCCGCGCATGACGCTGGCTTTGACGGTCCGCGATACGCGCACGGGCGACGTCCGCAGTCCCTCCCATCCTTTGCACGTGGAGGGGGCTCGCGTCTCCCTCGGTCGGCAAGGGGCGGCGCTGGACCGCGACATCGTGGTGCGCTGGCCGGTCGCGGCCCGCACCCCGGGCGCGACCCTGGACGTGGCTCGCGGGGCGGGCGAGGCGGGTGAGCACGCCTACGGGCTGTTGACCCTGGTGCCCCCGGCCGAGGCCGGGCCGTCGGCGTCGCGCGATCTCATCCTCCTGCTGGATACGAGCGGCTCCATGGGTGGGCGACCGCTGGGCCAGGCCAAGGAGGTCGTGCTCGCCCTCATCGACACGCTCGGGGCCGAGGACACCCTGGAGATGATCGAGTTCTCCAACCAGCCCCGCCGCTGGGGGCGGAAGCCCGCGAAGGCGACCGAGAAGACCAAGGCGAAGGCGGCGGCGTGGGTCCGCGGGCTGTCGGCCTGCGGCGGCACGTACATGCGCGACGGCATCCTCGCGGCCCTGCAGGGCGTGCGGGCGGAGAGCAGCCGCCAGGTGGTGCTCGTGACGGACGGCCTGATCGGCTTCGAAGAGGAGATCGTCGCCGAGGTCGTGGAGCGGCTGCCCCCGGGGAGCCGCGTGCACACGCTGGGCATCGGGAGCTCGACGAACCGTTCGCTGCTGACCTCCGTTGCCCGCGCGGGCGGCGGGATCGAGGCGATCGTCGGGCTCGACGAGGATCCCCGGGAGGCGGCCGAGGCCCTGGTGGCCGCCACCGACGCTCCCCAGGTCGTCGATCTCGAGGTCTCCGGCGGCGCGCTCGTGGCTACGGCCCGGGCCCAGTCGCCCGACCTGATGGCCGGTCGCCCCGCCCGCCTCTCCCTGCAGCTGCGGCCCGAGGGCGGCGCCCTGACCGTGCGCGGTCGGGGCCTGCACGGGGCCTGGGAGCAGCGCCTCCGCGTGGCCCCGACCGACGTGGGCGACGGCAGCCGCGCGGTGGTGACCCGGTTCGGTCGCGAGCGCGTGGCCGACCTGGAGATGCGCGGGGCCACGGGCGCGAAGGTCGACGCCGACATCGAGGCGTGCGGCCTGACCTTCCAGATCGCCACGCGGCTGACGTCGTGGATCGCCGTGGGCGCGATCGGGGTCGACCCCGGCGAGCCCACGAAGCAGGAGCGGATCGCGCAGGCGCTGCCCCACGGCATGAGCGCCGAGGGACTCGGCCTGCGGGCCCCCTCGCCGGTGAGCTGGGGTCGCCTCGGGGGCGCCGCCTCGCTGACCCTGAGCGCTCCCCCGGCCCCCGCCGCGCCGATGCCGGGCCGCGCCCAGGCGTCCGCCCCCGCGGGCGCGGGCGGGTTCGACGAGGAGGTCGACCTGCTCGCCGAGGACCTGATGCAGGCCGAGCCCGCCCCGCGTCGGTCCCGTCGGTCCCGTCCCCGCAAGAAGGCGGAGGTCGAGCGCGCCGCGCCGAAGTCGCGCGCAGCCGGCGGCCTGTTCCGACGCCTGCGGTCGCTCTTCGAGCCCGTGGCGTACGAAGCCGACCTCGTCCTCGCCACGGACGTCTTCGTGTTCACGTTCGCCATGCGCCGGGGCACCTGGGCGCTCCCGACGAGCGTGCGGCTGCACCTGAACGACGGGTCCGTCGTGGAGGTCGACGTGCGTGAGCAGGGCTCGACCCGGTCGGGCGACGCCGAAGGCCGCGTCCGGCTCATCGTCGAGGCGGGCGGGATCGACCCCGCCGCGATCGAGCGCATCGGGTTCGCGGTGGGTCGCGCCGAGGTCGAGCTCGCCGTCGTGGACGCGCGTGCCTGACCTCGACGTCCACCTCGACGACATCGCCGCCGGCGATCCGGACGCGTTCGCGCGCTGGGTCGCCGGCGCCGAGCCGCGGGTGCGCGCGTCGCTCTACAGCTTCGCCGCGAAGGTGGACACGGAGGCGGTCGTGCAGGAGACGCTGCTCCGCATGTGGCAGGTCGCCCCCCGCGTCGTCCCGGACGGCAAGGGCGACAGCCTCGTCCGGCTGGCGATCCGCACGGCCCGCAACCTCGCGATCGACCACCTGCGCCGGGCGCGCACGAGGCCCGAGGAGATCGAGGCGATCGAGCGTCGCGAGTGGGTGGAGCCGGCGCCCCCCGACCCGCTGCTGCGCCGCCTGATCCACGCCTGCCTCGAGAAGCTCCCGAAGAAGCCTCGGGCCGCGATCAGCGCGCGCATCTCCGCCTCGGGGGGCCGGACCGACCATCAGCTGTGCGAGGAGGTCGGCATGACGCTGAATACGTTCTTGGTCAACGTTCGTCGGGCCCGCCTGGCGGTGGCCGCGTGCCTCGAGCGCGGCGGGGCCCGGGTCCCGGAGGTGCGACGATGACGCCCGAGCAGGAAGCCCTGGTGGAGCAGGCGGTCACGGCGTGGCGCCCGCGCGGGGCCGACGGGGTCCGCGGGCACCCTGCGTGGCACGACCTCGACGCCGAGGGCCGGGAGCGGGTCTTCGGCGACACGGTCCAAGCACGAACCCTCGAGGCCGCGCAGGACCCCGAGGGCTTGAGTACGACGGGGCGCGCGGTGCTCGCGCGGATCCGCGGGGGCTAGCGTCGGCGGACGACGCCGAGGCCGAGGAGCGCGAGGAGCATCACCGCCGCGCCGGGGTTCGTCGGGCCGGCGGCGCTGCAGGAGGTGCCGCCCGTCGTGGTCCCGGCGGCGGGGAGCGTGACCGTCTCACCGTCCGTCCAACCGCTGAAGTTGCCCGCCAGGTCGAAGGCGCCGTAGCTCACCTCGGTCGACGCCGTGGGCTCCGCGTCCGGCCAGCTGAACGTGCAGCCCGCCTTGCCGATGCGCAGCCGGTTCTCGAAGGTCATCTGCGACGCCGACCCGGACAGGCCGTCCGTGTTCAGCGCGTTGGCGCCCTCCACGTTGGCCACCACGAAGAGGCCGTCGCTGTCGACGTCGATGGTCACCATGTCCGAGTAGCCGCAGGACGACGGGGGCATTGGCCCGCGCGGGTCCGAGCTCGCCTCGCGATTCGTCTCGATGGGGATCTCCGGCGCGGACTCGTCGCCCTCGACGCCGACGGTGAAGCTCGTGAGGACGCCGCCGCCCCCGTCCAGGACGGTGTAGCTCGACCCCGCGTCGAGGTCCGCCGCCGGAGCGAGCACCGCCAGCACGTCCATGTCGCCCTGGATCTCGGTCACGGTCACGTCCACCGGCACGCCCGCGGCGTCCACGAGCGTCAGGAGGCTCGACGCGTCGCCGTCGCCCATGCCCCAGTGACCGCCGCCGATCCAGACCTTCGCATTGGTGGGGACCTCGGCCGCTCCGTCGGCGGGGGCGATGAACTCGGTGAAGCCGAACGCGCAGGAGCAGGCGTGGGCGTCGGAGGTGGCGAAGGAGGTCGCGGCCCCGAGGGCGGCGACGGCGGCGGTGAGGGTCGTCTTCTTCATGGCCGGCCCCATGAGCAAGAAGCCGACCCCGATCGTCGGGCGCCCTCGTGCCCGATCCGACCCCGTCGCTCGATCGCGTCGATCCCCAGGGGCCCGAAAGCCAGTGGATGCCGGGTTGCCGCGGTGCTTGAGGAACTGCTCAGCTGGTGCAGCCGGACGCTCGCCGCCACGTCTTCCGGCGTCTTGATCCGACTCTGCGTCTCCGGATTGAGTCGAACAATACGAGAAGCGCCGACCACCCCCACTGGACGATGCCTCTTGCGGGTCCCCCCCCCCCAGGGCGGCAAGCAGCTCGAAGGGATCGAGAACACGCTTCGGGCCTACGACGCAAACTCCGAGGCCCCTCGCAGCGACCTCGGAGCGTTCCACAATCCGGGCCTGCTCAGCCTGGAGGACGGGACCAACTACGGAACGGAGGACCCGGCCGAGGTCGATGCCGTCGTCCACACCTTCGAATACGCTCGGCACGACTTCTGGGCGGGCCTCCATACGAAGGACGGCGTGTGGCTCTACCGCTGGCTGAGCCACGTGTTCGAGTCGACCGGTCAGCTTCGACAGGCCTGGCTGGCCTACCAGGAGGGCCTGGAGCTGCTTCGTGAACCTCGTCGGACGGACCTACATCGGCTTCCCCGGGATCGACGCGGTCGTCGTCCGGGCCGAGCTCGTGCCCTGACCAGCCTGCCTGCTGGTCGCACCTACTCAGCCTTCAGAGTCCCGCCCAACCACAGATAGACGGCTCCCCCGCTGTTCGAGTCCGCGAGACTGCCGGCCACGAAGTCCGGTCTCCCGTCCCCATTGGTATCTCCGGCGGCGGCGAGGCCGTGGCCGATGTGCGTCCCAGGCCCGCTCGGGTCACCTGCGATCCTGTGCGGGGTGAAGGTGAACTGGGGTGGCTCCTCCACGCGCTCGTAGACGATGTGGAGGTTCCCGATCCCCCAGCTACCGCCAATATCGCCGATGACGAAGTCGAGACCCCCGGCCTCGTCCCTCCATAGCCTCTCGCGCCGACGAGCAGCGAGCCTGCGCCCGGCTGGGGCCCCGGCGGGGATGCGGTGAGCGCGCGGCCTGCTTGTCCTCGCTCGAACGCGCCGCGAACCTCGAGACCGACGTCCGCGAGGAGTCCGCCCCCGACGATGGGCCCGCGGACCACGAACACGGCTCCGTACTCCACGTCGTCCACGTCCGATGCGTAGGCTCCCACCGCGAAGTCGTCCGTCCCGTCCCCATCGACGTCTCCCAGGCCCACGATCGCATGGCCCGCGCGGTCGCCCGAGTCCTCCCCCAGGAGCACGGCGTCGGGCTCGGTGAAGACCTGCTGCATCCCCGTGTCGATGAACGGCCCCAGGAAGACCCGCACCTCGCCGGGGCTGCCGAAGTCCCAGGGGAAGCCGGACACGAGGTCCCTCCACCCGTCGCCGTCGATGTCCCCGGGGGACGCGAGGGCCAGCGCGGGCAGGACGATGTCCGCGTCCTCGGCGAGGACTCGCGCTCGACGAGGTCCTCGGCCGGACGCACAGCCGCGTTGCGGACGGTGGTCTTCCAGCCACGACGACGCCTGCTTACGCCTTCCAAGCCGTGCTCGCGCATCAGACGGGCGATGCGCTTCCGGCTCACGAATACGCCGTCCTCACGCAGCTCCGCATGGATGCGAGGAGAGCCCGGAGGCACGGTCTCCCGGGCGAACCAGGCCGCGGCTCTTGCCGCGATCTCACGCTCGACCTTCAGCTGCCGATTCTCCTTGCGGAGCCGGCGCCGCTCCTCGCGCTCGACGGTCGTCATCACGTCGGACCGAGCGCCCCCATCCGCCTCGGCCTGATGGACCCGGGCTCGAATCGTCTCGTGCGACGGCTCGAACTCCTTGGAGAGGCTGCGGAGTGACCGACCGGCGCGATGCAGCGCGACGATCTGCTCCTTGAACTCGGGCGGGTATGTGGTCGGGATGGGGACCGAAGCTGCCCGAATCGATCGGGAGCGCATCCACTGCCGAAACCACGCCGGAAACGAGGCCCGGATCTGCTATATACCGGCGCCTCTCTCATCCTCCCGGAGCCCCGATGTCCGACGCCCGCCCCGCCCTGACCGACCTGTCCGAAGACGAAGCGGCGTTCGCCGAGGCCGTCGCCGGCTTCTACAAGGAGGTCGTCGGTCCCAAGGTCCACGAGATGGACCGGGATCAGAAGATGGACCCGGGCATCATCCGGCAGCTCTTCGAGATGGGCCTGATGGGCGTGGAGATCCCCGAGGAGTACGGCGGCGCCGGGGGCACGTTCTTCATGGCGTGCCAGGCCGTGGAGGAGGCCGCGGCGGTCGATCCGGCGGTCGCCGTCCTCATCGACGTGCAGAACACGCTGGTGATCAACGCGATCCGCCGGTGGGGCACCGAGGAGCAGAAGAAGAAGTTCCTGACGCTGCTCGCCCGGGAGTGGGTCGGCGCCTACGCGCTCTCGGAGTCGTCCAGCGGCTCCGACGCCTTCGCCCTGCGCTGCAAGGCCACGCGCGACGGGGACGACTTCATCCTCAACGGCAACAAGCTGTGGATCACCAACGGGAACGAGGCGTCGGTCTTCATCCTGATGGCGAACATCGACTTCGACGCGGGCTACCGCGGCATCACCGCGTTCCTCGTGGAGAAGTCGATGGACGGGTTCAGCGTCGGCAAGAAGGAGGACAAGCTCGGCATTCGGGCGTCGTCCACCACCGAGCTGATCCTCGACAACGTGCGCGTCCCCGCGGCGAACGTCCTGGGCCCCGTGGGCAAGGGCTACAAGGTCGCCATCGAGACGCTGAACGAGGGCCGCATCGGCATCGGCGCGCAGATGATCGGGCTCGCCCGGGGCGCCCTGAACGCCGCGATCGGGTACTCCCAGGAGCGCGAGCAGTTCGGCCGCCCCATCGCCCACTTCCAGGCGATCCAGCACCAGATCGCCCAGATGGCCACGGACCTGCACGCCGCGACGCTCGTCGTGCACAACGCCGCCCGCCTCAAGGACGCGGGCAAGCCGTTCCTGAAGGAGGCGGCCATGGCCAAGCTGCTGAGCTCGCAGGTCGCCGAGCGGGTCGCCAGCCAGTCGCTCGAGATCTTCGGCGGCGTGGGATTCACCACCGAATACCCGGCCGAAAAGTTCTTCCGGGACTCCAAGATCGGTTCCATCTACGAAGGGACCAGCAACATGCAGCTCAACACCATCGCGAAGATGCTGATCAAGTGAGACGACGCCTCCTCGCCTTCGCCGCCCTCGCCGCGCTCGTCGGCTGCAACGCCACGAGCTCGCAGGTCGAGACCGGGGTCAGCGTCCCCGCGGCGGGCCTCACGTTCACGGGGGCCCTCGCGAGCGCGCTGCTCGGCGCCGAGACGGCGTGGGTGGTGGACGCCGACGACATCGACCAGCTCGTATGCCCGGGCGCGGACCTCGACGGCGACGACCTGCGCGCCGAGTACATCGAGTGCGTGCCCGAGAGCGGCCTCACCGGCGACGTCTTCAGCGGCTCCATCGAGCTCACGGTGCCCGCGGGCTCGGGCCTCTTCGACGGCGACCTCACCGACCTCGGGTCCGGCGACTCGACGGCCACCGGCGGCATCACCGGCTCGGCCTCGCGCGCGGGCGACCTGCTCTCCGCGGATGTCACCCTCGGCGAGGTCCAGTGGGCGGACCTGCGCACCGAGTCCCCGGTGATCGACGCCTTCTTCGACATCGACGGCGACGCGACGGAGGTCGTGGTGAACGTCGACGGCGGCACCTGGGACCGCGGCGAAGGCCGCGTGTACGACTTCTGGTTCGAGGACGCGGTCGTGCCCCGCGGCTCGTTCGACACCTGCGTGATCCCCGAGTCCGGCAGCTTCCGCGTGCAGCGCGACAACGTCGAAGCGCGCATCGAGTTCAGCCCCGAAGCGGCGGCCGAAGGGGAGGTGTCCGTGAACATCATCGGCGGCGACGACGTCTCGTCCCTGCGCCCCTGCGGCTGATCCCCCCGACCGACCCCTCGACTCGAGCCTGGAGCTCCCCGTGCCCCGACTCCTGCGCGGCCTGATCGGCCTGACCGTCCTCCTCCTGCCGGCGCTCGCCTGGGGTCAGACGACCAATACCTTCGGCTACACGATGACGCAGTCGGCGGCCGACTACGACTACGTGGCCGTGCCCGTCGGGGAGGCTCCGCTGCTCGGCCCCACCGGCTCCCCGATGACGGACGACGACGAGACGGAGGTGGTGCTCCCCTGGAACTTCCCGTTCTACGGCGTCGACTACACGAGCATCTGGGTCGGCGACAACGGGGGCATCCGGTTCTCGTCGGGCGAGATCCAGTACGGCAACGGCTGCATGCCCTCGGCGCCGGACCCCAACACCGGCCTCATCGACGACCCGGACATCGCCGTCTTCTGGGACGACCTGCAGGTCGACGCCCTGGGCTCCGCGGCCGCGATCTACGCGTGGGAGGACGTGGCCGGCGGTCGCTTCATCGTCGCCTGGGAGGACATCCCGCCCTTCGCGATCGGCTTCGACGGGGCGACCTTCCAGGTCCACCTGTACCCGGGCGGCGACATCGAGCTGCACTACGCGGACGTCGACTTCGGGATCCTCGGCGTCACCAACAACGACGGTCTCTCCGCGACCATCGGCATCCAGTCCGCCACCGGCAACATCGGCGGAGCGGTGGACGAGCTCGAGCTGTCCTGCAACGCGGCCGCCGGCCTCGTGAACACGGGCGTGGTCTTCAGCCTGTGCGCCGACGCCGACAACGACGGCGCCCAGGACATCGCCTGCGGGGGCACCGACTGCGACGACAACGACCCGAACAACTTCCCGGGCAACCTCGAGATCTGCGGGGACGGCCTCGACCAGGACTGCGACGGCGCGGACATCGCCGTGGCCGACGCCGACCAGGACGGGTTCGACAGCGACCTGTGCGTCGGCGGCACGGACTGCGACGACACGGACCCCGCCGTGAACCCCGGCGTGGACGGGGACAACGACACCTTCGACGTCTGCGCGGACTGCGACGACTCCGACTCGAACGCGTTCCCCGGGGCCGTCGAGACGTGCGACGACACGATCGACCAGGACTGCGACGGCGCGGACCTGCTCGGCGACGTGGACCTGGACACCTACGACTCGATCGTATGCGGCGGCACGGACTGCGACGACGACGACCCGCTGCTCAACCCCGGCGTCGACACCGACGGCGACACCTACGACGTGTGCGTCGACTGCGACGACAACACCTTCCTGGTGAACCCCGGCGCCACGGAGATCTGCGACGGCCTCGACAACGACTGCAACTCCGTCACGGACAACGTGGACGTGGACGGCGACGGCGACTCGCCGCTCGCCTGCGGGGGCACGGACTGCGACGACTTCGACGCCGCCCTCGACGGCGTCACCGACGGGGACGGCGACGGCTTCGCCACCTGCGACGACTGCGACGACGCGGCCGCCGGCGTATTCCCCGGCGCCGTGGAGACCTGCGACAGCGTGGACGAGGACTGCGACGGCCTCGCCGACGCGCAGGACCCGGACGTCGGCTCGGTGACCGAGACCCACGCCGGGACCGCCGGGCCGATCGCCGACAACACCACCACGACCTTCACCGCCGCGGTCACCACCACGGCCACCGCGATCGCGGATCTCGACCTCCTCCTCGACCTCGTGCACACCTTCGACGGGGACCTCGTCCTGTCGATCACGTCGCCCGCGGGCACGACCGTCGCGCTCGCCACCAACCTCGGCGGCGCCGGGGCGAACTACCAGGTCACCACCTTCGACGACGAGGCCGCCACCGGCATCGGCGCGGGCTCGCCGCCGTTCAACGGCAGCTTCATCCCCGAGGGGAGCCTCGCGGCGCTCGACAACGAGGACCCGAACGGGACGTGGACCCTCACCGTGCAGGACACGGCCAACTTCGACACGGGGACCGTCAACGGCTGGGACCTGGTGATGCTCGTCGCCGACGACGGCGACGGGGACGGCTTCGTGGACTCCTGCGGGGACTGCGACGCGACCGACGCCGCGATCTACCCCGGGGCCCCGGAGGTCTGCGGCGACGGGATCGACCAGGACTGCTCGGGCGCGGACGACGTGGACGACTTCGACCAGGACACCTACATCGCGGTCGTGTGCGGCGGCGACGACTGCGACGACGAGGACGACGCCGTCAACCCGGGCGTGGACGTGGACAACGACGGCTCGGACGCCTGCGCCGACTGCGACGACGACGACGCCCACAACTTCCCGGGCAACGTCGAGATCTGCGGGGACGGGATCGACCAGGACTGCAGCGGCGCCGACGACCTGGCGGACGTCGACCAGGACGGCTTCGACGCGATCGTGTGCGGCGGGACCGACTGCGACGACTTCGACGCGGCCGTGTTCCCGGGCGTGGACGCCGACCAGGACGGGGCGGACGTGTGCGAGGACTGCGACGACGTCGACTTCACGGTGTTCCCGGGCGCCGAGGAGCTGTGCGACTTCGTCGACAACGACTGCTCCGGCGTGGTCGACGACCGCGACATCGACGAGGACGGCCACATCGAGGCGGGCACCTGCGGCGGTGACGACTGCGACGACACGGACCCCGCGCTCAACCCGTCGATCGACGTGGACGAGGACGAGTCCCACGCCTGCGACGACTGCGACGACGACGACCCGACGATCGCCCCCGGGGCGGACGAGATCTGCGGCGACGGCATCGACCAGGACTGCGACGAAGAGGACGCCCCGGGAGACGTGGACCAGGACGGGTTCGCGTCGATCGACTGCGGCGACCTGGACTGCAACGACGGCGACGCGGACATCCACCCCGACGCGGAGGAGATCTGCGACGACGTCGATCACGACTGCGACGGCGCCACCGAGTTCGTGGACGAGGACGGCGACGGCTTCGGGCCGGAGGACTGCGGCGGCGGCGACTGCGACGACACCGTGTTCGCGATCCGGCCCGGCGTCGAGGAGCTCTGCGACGGGGTGGACAACGACTGCGACGGGACGCTGCTCGACGGCGAGGTCGACGAAGACGGGGACGGCGTGCACGTCTGCGCGGGCGACTGCGACGATGCGAACGTCGACATCTTCGAGGGCGCCCCGGAGCTGTGCGACGAGATCGACAACGACTGCGACGGCGAGGTCGACGAGGACGTCTTCCGCGACCGCGACGGCGACGGGTTCGAGCGCGAGGCGTGCGGCGGCGAGGACTGCGACGACGGCGACCCGAACATCTCCCCGTCGTCCTTCGAGGACTGCGGCGACGGCGAGGACAACAACTGCGACGGCACCGTGGACGCGGACGACCCCACCTGCGCGGCGGACGGCTGCTCGGGGTGCGAGTCCAGCGTGGTGAGCGCGGAGCCGACCTCGGCCGCGATGCTGCTGCCGGCGCTCTTCCTGGCGGGCATTCGCAGGAAAAGATCGACGCGGACTGAATAGATCCGCGACGTCGTCGTCACACCCTCGTGAGGGTGGCGACAATACAAACGATCCTGGCGCTCGGCGCCCTGCTCCTGGCGTCGTCGGCGATGGCCGCGACGCCGGTGCGGCTGCCGCCCGGTGAGTCCGGCGCGGACTGGCGCCCCGCCTTCAAGATGGCCGACCTCGAGGCCGCGGGGGTGGACGCGGAGAGCGCCGTCCTCATCGAAGACCGGGGCAGCACCTGGGTCCTGTGGGCCCGGGACGACTCCGGCATCGTGCGCGAGGTCGAAGTGTCGACGCCCACGAGCTCCACCGACCGCGAGGACGTCGCCTGGCTCATCGTGAGCCTGCTCAACCCCAGCCCGACGATCGACCTGGGCCTCCCCCCGCGCATGGAGGAGCGCCCGAAGGACCTGCCGCCGCGGATCCCGGTGGTCGCGCCGGAGCCGGTGACCGAGCCCGCGCCCGCCCCCGAGCCGGAGCCGGAGTCGGAGCCCATCCTGGTCGTCGCGCCGATCGTGGTGGAGGAGCCCGAGCCCGAGCCGCGGCCGTCGGAGCTGCTGACGTTCAACCGGGGCCCCCGGGTCGAGCCGGTGCTCGTCGAGCTCGAGATGGCGGCGGACTACGAGCCGTACCGCGGCCCCGTGCTCCCGTTCGCGTCGATCACCGCGAGCACCGACGCGCGCCTGGGAGCGCTGCCGTCGCCGTCGTTCGAGCTCGCCGGCGGGGTCGACATCGTGGGGCGGGTCCGGACCGGCCTCACGATCGGGGCCACCGCGCCGACTCCCGTCTCCTGGACGATCGAGCAGGCCGCCACGACGATGGCGGGCTCGCTGGAGATCATGGGCTTCGGGTCCGTGGGCCTGGACCCCCGCGGCCGGGTCCGCATCGGCGGGGCGGTGGGCGCGCGGAACATCCGCTACGTCCCCATCGCGCCGGGCTCGTTCCACGTCGGCGAAGCGGAGTTCGTCCCCACGCTCCGCGTCGAGGCGGGCTACGGGTTCCGCATCGCCCGGTCGATCGCGGCCATGCCCACGGTCGCCGTGCAGGTGGACGTCCTCGACGACACGCCGGTGTCCACCCGGCCCGCCGACATGTTCCCCGTCTCCATCCGGGTGGGCCTGCGGATCGTCGCCCTGCGCGACGTCGACTTCCACCTGGCCCCGCCCCCTCCACCCCCCTTCACGAACAAAAAGTGATCGTCCGGCGTTCCTGCCCGCACTGTCGGAGGTGACATGGCCTTCCTGGCCTGCAACAGCGACCTCGTAGAGGACGCCCGGCGTGGCGACCAGCGAGCCCGAGAACGGTTGATGGACTTGTGTCTGCCGACCGTATTGGGTTGGTGCGCGCGCCTCGGCGGCCCCAAAGTAGACGCGGAGGATGCCGCCCATGACGTGTGCGTCGTCGTACTCACGAAGCTCCACACCCTCCGCGACGGAGAGGCGTTCGTATCGTGGTTGTACGGCGTCACGCGGCGGGTGCTCGCGAAGCACCGACGTCGGGGGTGGGTGCAACGGTGGACGGGGGCGATGCTGCCCGACATCCCCGATCTCGACGCGGACCCGACGCGCGGTCACGACCTCACGGAGCTCTCGATCGCGGTTCAGGGCATCCTCGAGCGCATGCCCGGCAAGCAACGCGAAGTCCTCGTCCTGTGCGACGTGGAGGACCGGACCGACGCAGAGGTGGCGGCGCTCCTCGGCGTCCCGGTGGGCACGGTGAAGAGTCGGCTGCGCACCGCCCGCGGGCGTTTCCGCAAGGCCGTGCGGGGCCACCGCGTGGAGCCCCAGCTGATCGGCCTCACGACCTGGGGACAGGGTTGAGCGGTCCCCACGAGCTGCGTCGCTTCGGCGACGACACGCGCCCCGACGACGCGGCCGCGGCCCGGGTCCGGGCGCGGGCCCTGGAGACGGCCGACGTGCGCCTGCACGCCCGCGCCATGGCGGCCCTGCGTCGGCCCTGGATCGCGGCCGGGGCGGGGGTGTCCCTGGCCGCCGCGGGGGTCCTCCTCACGGTGTTCGTGGCGCCGCCCGAGGCGCCCCCGCTCCAGGCCGAGCTCGTCGCCCCCGACTGGGAGACCCTGTCGCCTTCCGAGGAGGTGCAGATGCACTTCCAGGGGCGCGGGACCCTCGCCGGCACCGAGCAGGCCCCCGAGGTCGCGTGGGAGAGCGGCACCGTCCGCCTCGCGGTCGAGCCGGAGCGGGGGATCGACCTGCGCGTCCGCACTCCGGAGGTCCTGGTGCGGGTCCTGGGGACGCGCTTCGCCGTCCGTCGCGACGCCCTGGGGAGCCACGTGGAGGTGCAGCGCGGGCTGGTTTCGGTCACCTGCACGGGCGGCGAAGAGCTGAAGCTCCCGCCCGGGCGCGTACACACGTGCGTGCCGGTGACCCCCGCGGGCCTGCTCGCGCGGGCCCAGGCGCTCGACGAGGACCGGGTCGCCCTCGACACCGTCCTGAAGACGCTCGACCGAGGCCTCGCCACGGCCGACGGCCCCGTCGCGGCGGAGCTGCGCTTCTACCGGGTCTCGGCGTTCGCCGGGCGCGGGCTGTTCCCCGAGGCGCTCGCGGCGGCCGTCGCCCTCGACGGACCCCAGGCCGGGCACCGCCGGAGCGAGCTCGCCCCGCTGATCCTGCGGCTCGCCTACCGGATCGGGGGCTGCGAGGCGGCCGACGAGCACCGATCGCGCCTGGCCGGCGCCGCGCAGGACCCGCTCGAGGGTCGCTGCGACTGATCGGGCGCCTCAGTCGATGAGGACGGGCGGCGCCACGGCGCGCCGATCGAACAGCTCGACGGCCCGCTGGACGGCCGGGCCTCCCTCGCCGATGGGCACGACGCGGCCCCCGGGCTCCAGCCCGGCGATCATCATCCCGAGCCCGATCTTCTCCGTGCGCTTCAGCTCCTTGGCCTCCGCTCGGTCGACGGTCGTATAGGACACCGCGAGGTGGGCGAAGAGGTCGCCCTGCCATCGCGCTCGTTCCTCGACCTGGAGCACCAGCGTGGCGCTCTTGCCCGCGGGCAATCGCATCACGGAGAGCATCCAGTCGGCCTTGGGGACCCGCTGGGATCCCGCGCAGGCCTCCGCCCCGGGCTCGCCCGAGCGCGTGATCTGGAGCACGGGCGTGGTGGGGAATCGGGGGCTCGCGGGGGCGCAGGCGGCCTCCATCGAGTCCGGGGGCACCACGTGGGCCTCGGAGAGCAGGACCAGCAGGTCCACGTCGCCGGGGTTGTGGGCCGTGGCCGAGACCAGGACCCCCTCGGAGTCGCCCATGCGAGCGGCGCTCACCACGTCGAGCTTCAGCTCCGACGCCATCACCTCGCCCCGCGTGATCGTCGGCTCGGGTGCGACGGTGTCTTCCGGTGCGCCCTGCGCGAACGCGACACTCGCGATCAGCAGGCTCGCGACCGCGATCCTCACCGAGGGGGCCCTCGCCGGACGGGGCCCTTCGGAGCGCCGAACAGCGCGCGGCCGAGCAGCTGCACCTCCGTGCTCACGGGCAGGTCGAGCTGGTCCTGGCTCGCGGGCCAGACCGAGCGCAGCGTGTAGACGACCAGCGTCTCTCCCCGTCGCAGGACGGCGATCTTCTCCGTGCCGTTCGTGCGCCACCGCGCGACCGAGGCCTTGCCCTCCGGAATCCAGCGGGCCACCCGCTTCAGGAACGCCAGCCAGGCCTCCTCTTGATCGCCCGCGGCGTCGGCGTCGATGTAGATCCCGCCCCCCTCGTCCGGGACCCGCCCGATGTCCGGCAGGCCCGCGTCGGCGAGCGTCGCCCGCAGCGACTCCGCGTCCACCCCCGGCAGGGCCAGGGGCACCTCGTTCGCGGGGATCGCCGCCGCGGGCGGCAGCGCCCCGGGGTCCGCCTCTTCCTTGTGCTCGCTCGTCGCCTTCCACTCGCCCACCACCTCGACTTCGCCGAACGGCGTGATCATCCAGACCCGACGCGGGCCCAAGTGATCCATAGGGTCGAGTATCAGCAGGAGCGAGGGGTCGGGCCCGAGCATGGGGAGCATCGTGCCCAGCAGGCTGAGGACGCGAGGTCCGTGGATGTCCTGGGGCGGGACCTCGGCGCGGTCCATGGTGGCGTCCATGCGGACGATCAGGACCTCCTCGGGGCCCAGCTCGGGGACCGCGTCCTCCTTACCGATCCGCACGATCGGGGGCGCCGCTTCGAAGACCCGGAGCATGTCCGCCTGGTTGCCGACGATCATCCCCATCGCCCGGGAGCGCGTGAGGTGCATGTCGCCGGGGGCGAGCTGCTCCACGACCTCCCGGTCGTTGTGGGCGCCCTGCTGCATGAGCCAGGCCGCGATCGGACCCCAGGGCGCGCCGCGCTGAAGCGCCCAGTCCCGCGTGTGCGTGAAGTCCTCGGCGGGGCCCGCGTGCAGCGGCTCTCCCAAGGCCTCGTACAAGTCGAGCCGGAGCAGGGTCTCGAGGGGCAGCGGCGGCGCGGGCTCTTCGCCCTCTTCGTAGGGGACGACGCCGAGGCGCAGGAGTTGGTAGATGGGCTCGGGGCGCACCGGAGACGCCCGGTAGGCCTCCACGAAGGCCGAGATGGCTTCGTTGTTCCGGCCCGCCTGGATGAGCACGAAGCCGAGGTTGTAGTGGATCTCCGGCCCCGCGCCGGGCAGCCCGGACGCGGTCTGGCCGTGGGCGATCGCGCGGTCGAGGTCGCCCTGCTGCATGGCGATGAGGGCGAGCCCCCCGTGGGGGCGGGGGTCTGCGGGCGCGGCGGCCACGGCGCCGGTGAACGCCTGCTCGGCGCCGTCGACGTCGCCCCGGGCCATGGCCTCGGCGGCCGCCTCCAGCAGCGTGCCGATGGGGTCTTCGGATGCGGCTTCACTCATCTCGACTCCCCTCCTCGCGGGGGTCGAGAGTCTACACGCGCGGGTCCGCGACGACCCTCAGTGGGTCCGAGCGGCGGCGATGTCTCGAGCGGCGCGCGCGAGGAAGTCGGTGGGGTCCTCGCCGTCCCAGTTGGTGGTCGACGTGCGGGCGGTGAGCCGGACGGGGCCCACCGGGGTCACGATCGGGGGCTCGCCGACGACGGCGCCGCAGCGGGCCGCGATCCCCTCGAGCTGGGCGGGCGCGCAGCCGCGCAGGAGGAGGGCGAACGTATCGGCGCCCACGCGGGCGAGCGAGTCCTCGGCCCGCAGGCAGGAGGCGAGGCGGCGGGCGATCTCGGTCTCGAGCCGGCCGCGGATGTCTTCGCCGCGATCGAGCAGCACGCGCTCCCAGTCGGCGACGCGGATCGTGACGATGGCGACGCGCCCCTTCTCGGGCCCGTCCAGCAGACGCGGGCGGTCCGCGCGGGCGTCGCCGATCGCTTCCTGGACCAGGTCCTCGAGGTAGGCGCGGTTGTAGACGCCGGTCGTGGGATCCATGCGGGTGAGGGCGGGGTCGACGTCGGTGTTGAGGCCGACGAGCCAGCCGTCTCGGGCGAGCTGATCGAGGAGGAGACCGAGTCCCTCGCGGGGGAAACCGGGGGGCGTGGGCTGCTGAGTCATGACGATCCTCCCGGGGCGCATGTCCCCGACGCCCGCCCCATCGGAGGCCCTCGCAGTGGACTTGAGGGCCTTTTTCGATCGCGGCCTCCGGACCTGTAGAGTCCGCCCATGGCAGGACGTGGGAACCGGGGGGGCGCGGCGGACGCGGGTATGGATGTCGTCGCCACGCTCAACGAGATGATCCTGACGGCGGTGCGCAACCGCGCTTCGGACATCCACATCGAGCCCAAGGAGGCCGAGGTCCGGGTGCGCTTCCGCATCGACGGCGTGATGGTCCCCCAGCGCTCGCTCCCGCCCGATTCGGCGGCGCCCCTGATCTCCCGGGTCAAGATCCTCGGGCGCATGGACATCGCCGAGAAGCGACAGCCCCAGGACGGCAACTTCAAGCTCGACGTCGGTCCCCGGCAGTCCGTGTCGCTGCGGGCCTCGACCTTCCCCTCCTTCGACGGCGAGAAGTGCGTGATGCGGATCCTCGAGTCGGGCGGGCTGCTCGACTTCGACGCCCTGGGCATGACCAAGGCCCAGGTCCAGGCGACGCGTCGCCTCACGCACCGGAACGGGGGGCTGCTGCTCGTGACCGGGCCGACGGGCGCGGGCAAGACGTCGACGCTCTACGCCATGCTCACCGAGCTCGATACGACGCGGCTCAACGTCGTCACCCTCGAGGACCCGATCGAGGTCCAGATCCCCGAGATCACCCAGGGGCAGGTGAACAACCGCGCGGGCTTCACGTTCGCGGGCGGGCTCCGGTCGATCCTGCGCCAGGACCCGGACGTGATCCTGGTCGGCGAGATGCGCGACCGGGAGACGGCCGAGATCGCGATCCAGGCGTCGCTGACCGGTCACCTCGTCCTGTCGACCCTGCATACGAACTCCTCGATCGAGACGATCACGCGGCTCGTGGACATCGGCCTGGAGCCGTACACGGTCGCGAACGCGCTGGTCGGCGTGATCGCGCAGCGCCTCGTGCGGGTGGCCTGTCGGCACTGCAGCAAGAGCTACCGGTTGGAGCAGGACGTCACGGCCGAGGTCGGCTTCGCGCTGCCCGAGGGCGCCAAGCTGCTGCAGGCCGTCGGCTGCGAGAAGTGCCTGGGCACCGGCTTCCGGGGTCGCACGGGCATCTTCGAGGTGGTCGAGATCGACGATCGGCTGCGCTCCATGATCAAGAAGCAGGAGGAGTCGCCCAGGTTCAAGAAGGCGCTGCGGGAGATGGGAGTCCCCACCCTGCGTCGCGCCGGCATGAACGCGGCCCTGCGCGGCCGTACCACGCCCTCCGAAGTGCTGCGGGTGACCTGATGACGACGTGTGGATGTGCAGACCGCCGGGACGCCGGCGCCGGGCTGGGCGGGGAGTTCGCGGCGGGCGACGCCCGGCACTACGCCCCGGACACCGCCCTCGAGCCCTGTCACCTCGAGATCCGCATGGCCTTCGACCTGCCCCGGAAGACCGCGCGGGGGACGGTCGTCACCACGCTCGTCGTGCGGCGAGCGGGCGCCCGGACCGTGACGTTCGACGCCGTGGATCTGCGCGACGTCGCCGTGGAGGACCCGGACGGGGCGCCGCTGCAGTGGTCCTACGACGGGGCTCGGCTCAGCGTGACCTGGGCGGACGCCGCGGACGTGGGTCGCCGCCGCCGCGTGGCCGTGACGTACGCCGCCGTGGACCCCCTGGACGGCATGCGCTTCTCCGTGCCCGACGACGCGTACCCGGATCGACCCCTGTGGGTCGCCACCGACCACGAGACCGAGCGCGCGCGCTACTGGCTGCCCTGCATCGACCACCCCACGGTCCGGGTCCCCCTCGATCTCCACCTCACCGCGGCGACGGACTTCACCATCCTCGCCAACGGGGCCCTGGTGGTGGAGGACGACCACGGCGACGGCACGAAGACCGCGCACTGGCGCCTCGAGGACCCCGCCCCCTCCTACCTGACGTGCCTCGCGATCGGCGACTTCGTCCGCGTGGAGGGCGGCACCTGGAGCGGGCGACCCATCGCCTTCTTCGCGCCCCGCGGCACGCCGCCGGAGGACCTGGAGCGCTCCTTCGGCACCACCGAGGCGATGCTCGGCTGGCTGTCCGAGAAGCTGGGGACGCCGTACCCCTACCCGAAGTACTTCCAGTTCTCCGTGCCCGGCATCGGCGGGGCGATGGAGAACATCTCCCTCGTCTCCTGGGACTACGCCTGGGTGCTCGACGCGACCGCGTTCGAGGAGCGCGGGTGGCTCGTGGAGCTCGTCAACCTCCACGAGATGGCGCACTCGTGGTTCGGCGATCTCATCACCTGCCGCGACTTCGCCCACGTGTGGCTCAAGGAATCCTGGGCGACCTACCTGGAGTCGTGCTGGCTCGAAGCGCGCAGCACGGTCGACGCGTTCCACTTCCAGCTGATCGAAGAGGAGGCGGCGTACCTGGGCGAGGCGGACGGTCGCTACATGCGGCCGATCGTCACCCGGGAGTTCGACTCGTCCTGGGACATGTTCGACCAGCACCTCTACCCCGGCGGGGCGGTGCGGCTGCACATGCTGCGCAGGACCATGGGCGACGACGCGTTCTGGGCGGGCGTGCGGGAGTACGTGGCCACGTTCGCGCGGCGCACCGTCGAGACCTCGGACTTCCGCCGGACCCTGGAGAAGCACGGCGGCCTCAGCCTCGCGCGCTTCTTCGATCAGTGGTTCCACAGCCCCGGGTACCCGAAGCTCAAGGCGTCGATGCGGCACTCCCGCGAGGACGGGATGCTCACGCTCACGATCGAGCAGACCCAGGTGGACAAGAAGGCGGGCGTCGGCCTCTTCGACGTCGCCCTCCCCATCGCCCTGCAGACGGCGGACGGCGAGTGGATCCGGCGCCGCGTGGAGCTGTCCGAGGCGCGGCACGAGGTCGTCGTGGCGATGGCGGCGAAGCCGAAGCAGGTCGTCTTCGATCCCGACATGGAGGTCCTCTTCACCCTCGACTTCGACCCCGGGCTGGACGTCCTCGGGGCCGAGCTCACGAGCGCGCCGACGGTGCGGGGTCGGGTCTCCGCGGCGAGGCGGCTCGGGAAGGCGGGCGGACGCCGGCAGGTGCGGGCCCTCGTCGACGCCTACCCGGGCGAGCCCTTCTGGGGTGTTCGGGTGGAGATCGCCCGCGCCCTCGCGGCCTCGGGGAGCGCGGAGGCCGTCGCCGCCCTCGCCGACATCGTCCGCCGGGAGCGCCACCCCCGCGCCACCTACCAGGTGATCGCCCAGGCCGGAAAGTTCCGGGACGTGGGCGTCGCCCGGGCCCTGAACGACCGCGTGGCCGAGGGGCTGCCCTACCTCGCCCACGGCAACGCCCTCAAGGGGCTCGGGAAGCAGCGCGGGGACGCTCACCTCGACGTCATCGCGGCGGGCGCCGAGCCCGACGTGAACTGGCGCGTGCGTCGCGAGGCGATGACCGCGCTCGCCGCGACCCGGTCCGCGGCCGCGCTGCCCCACATCGAGCGGCGCCTGGCCTACGGAGCGGACATGCCCCGGGTGCGGGCGTCGGCGGTGGCGGCCCTCGCGGAGTGCTCGCGGTGGCAGGAAGAGCCCGCGCGGCGGGCGGCGATCGAGCGCATCGTCGACCTGGGCCGCGACCCGTCCATGGCGGTCCGCCTCGCGGTCCCCGGCGGCCTGCAGCGGCTGCGTGCCCGGGACTCCGTGGGCGCGTTGGAGGCCCTGATCCCGCGCCTCGCCGCTCAGAACGGGGCCCGCGTGCGTCGCGCGATCAAGGCCCTGCGTCGCAGCGGCAAGAAGGGTGGCGGCCTGGAGAAGCTCACGAAGCAGGTCGAGGAGCTGACGGCCGAGAATCGGAAGCTGCGCGAGCGCCTGGGCAAGGTCGAGGCGCGCGTCCTCGGCGACGAGGAGCTCAGCCCGCGGGGAGGGTGAAGCGGAAGGTCGAGCCCTCGCCCACCTTCGAGTCCACCTGGATCGCGCCCCCGTAGCGCTCGACGATCTTCCGACACAGCGCCAGCCCGATCCCCGTCCCGGGGTACCGGTCGCGGGGGTGCAGGCGCTGGAACAGCACGAAGATCCGCTCGGCGTACTGCATGTCGACGCCGATCCCGTTGTCCTCCACCGATACGCACACGAGCCCCCCGCGCCGCTCGGCCGAGATGCGGACCTCGGGGACGTCGTCGCCCCGGAACTTGAGCGCGTTGCCCACGAGGTTCTGCAGGACCTGCGCGACCTCCGTCGCGTCGGCGCAGACCCGAGGCAGGGGGTCGGTGTGGACGATCGCGCCCGCCTCGTCGATCGCGCCCCGGAGGTTGGCCAGCGCGTGCTGCAGGGCTTCCCCGAGGTCGATCGGGGCGTGCTCCGCGGTCGGCCCCCCGACCCGCGAGAACTTGAGCAGGTCCGCGATCAGGACCCGCATGCGCCCGACCCCGTCGTGCACGAACTCCATGTACTGGCGGCTGGTATCGGTGAGGCTGTCGGCGAGCTCCTCATCCAGCAGCCGCGTGAACGACGTGACCATGCGCAGCGGCTCCTGGAGATCGTGCGACGCGACGTACGCGAACTTCTCGAGCTCCTGGTTGGAGCGCTGCAGCTCCTCGGTGCGCACCCGCAGCTGGTCGGCCTGGGCCGCGAGGGCGGCGGACGCCCGGCGATGCTCGGTCATGTCGCGCAGGACCAGCGCGCAGCGGACCCGCCCCTCGACCTCGAACTCGCTGATCGTCAGCTCCACCGGGAACTCCGAGCCGTCGGCGCGGACGCCCGTCATCTCGAAGTGGGTGGACAGCAGATCCCCGTCGTCGGGGGCGGCCGACCGATCGACGAGCGCCCCCAGCGCGGGACGCCACGCCTCCGCGGCGAGGACCGTGGCGGACCGGCCCACGGCCTCGGCGGCGTCGTACCCGAACATCGTCTCGGCGGCCGGGTTGAAGACCTCGATCCGACCCTCGGCGTCCACGGTGACGATCGCGTCGAGGACGCTCGCCAGCACCGCCTCGTTGGCGGCCTCGGTCCCCCACAGCTGGTCCTGCATGTCGCGACGCACCCGCATCTCGTTCTCGAGCCGGATGCGCGCCATGACGTTGCGTTCGTAGGTGCGCGCGTAGTCGAAGGCGAGGCCGATGAGGGGGACGAAGTAGGTCACCACCTTGAGGAAGTGGGCCGAGTTGAAGTGCGCGTCGTAGAGGTCGCGGCTGCCGAACGCCATGTGGATCTGCGTGGCCACGGCGGGGAGGGTCATGAGGAGCAGGGAGTGGCTGAAGATGCTCGGCGCGCGGCGGTGCAGCGCGGGGAACAGCGCCGTCGCCCCGAGGAGCAGGAGGGCGAGCGGCGCGGCGTCGAGCGGGTGCGTGAGCATCCGGTCGGGGAACAGGAAGTCGACCCCCTCGAACACCCCGAAGCTCGCCGCGAGCACCGCGATGCCGAGCACCGAGACGATGGTCCCCAGCGCCACCAGCCGCACGATCGCGCCCGCCTGGGCGGGCCCGTAGGTGTGCGAGCGTCCCCGCCACAGCACGCCCGCGATCCCGAGGACGAGGATCGCGGCGAAGTAGACGCGACCGAGCCCCCAGCTCAGGGGGACGACCCGGCTCTCCACGATCACCGGCGCGAGCGTGCGGTCGGCGATCAGGATGTGGACCACGTCGGCGCAGGCGGCCGCCAGCAGCGCCACGAAGATCACGGGCGTGATGGGGTTGCTGGTATTGCGGAAGTGCAGCAGCGAGAAGAGCGCGGCCAGGGCCGCGACGCACACCGCGGTCCACTCCGACAGCGTGTGGATGAAGCTGCCCCGCAGCACGCGGTGCATCAGGTCCTCGTCGGTCGCCTCGGCGTGCAGGGCCGCGAGCTCGGCCTCGGTGACGACGTGCGTGCCCAGGTCGACCCCGAACAGGATGAGCAGGGACGGCAGGACGCAGCCGAGCACGATCGCCCACGCCAGGGGCGGGGGCAGGACGACGAACGGGTCTTGGTGGGCGGGCCGTACGGGGGCGCGCGGGGCAGGCCGACGTTGGCTCACGGGACGGCCGTCAGCTTCGGATGTCTCCGCGGTGCCACGGCAGCTTCATCATCGTGAGGGAGAGCTCCTCCAGCTCCCCGATGACGCGCAGGAACTGGTCGACCTCCACCGGCTTGCCCAGGAACCCGTTGGCGTGCAGGTCGTACGACTCGAGCACGTCCGCGTCCCGCTGCGAGCCCGTGAGGACCAGGACGGGGATGCGCCGCAGGTCCTCGTCGCCCTTGATCTCGCGCAGGACCTCGTGGCCGTGACGCTTCGGGAGGTCCAGGTCCAGGAGGATCAGATCCGGCCGCTCGGCGGCCTCGTGCCCGCCCTTGCGCCCCACGAAGTCGAGGGCGTCGGCGCCGTCACGGACGACGTGGAGCTGGTGGCTCACGCCGCTCTTCTCGAGCGCGCGCGTGGTCAGGACGACGTCCCCCGGGGAGTCTTCGACGAGGAGGATCTGCAGAGGACGGTCGCTCATGAGGTCGTCATACCCCGCCTCGGGGGGCCGACGCCAGCCCGCGACCCGGGGCTACTCCGCGACGATCTTGAAGATCCGCCCCCCCTGGTGGTCGGCCAGGTACAGCTCGCCCTGGTCGTCCTCGCCGAACGTGGAGACCGAGTAGCCGAGGTTGTCGATGGCGACGGGGCCGTCGGACGCGGGCCCGCCGGGGCTCCACTCGATCGTCGCCAGGAAAGCGTCGCCGCTGAAGGGGTAGTCCGAGAAGAAGTAGACGCCGTGCAGGTCGGGCATCGTGCAGCCGCGGTAGACGTACCCGCCCGTGACGGAGGAGCCCATGCCCCGGCCGTACGTGAAGATCGGGTCGTCGAACGCGCTCTGGTCGCACCCGTTGCGGAAGCAGCGGTCGCCTTCGGTCTGGGACCAGCCGTAGTTGGCGCCGGCGGTGCCGATGTCGATCTCCTCCACGGCGTCCTGGCCCACGTCGGCGATGTACATGTCGCCCGTCTCGCGGTCGAAGCTGAAGCGCCAGGGGTTGCGCAGGCCCCACGCCCAGGTCTCGTCCCGGTGCTCGCCGTCGCCCACGAAGGGGTTGTCCTCCGGGATCCCGTAGGGGTCGCCCGAGTCGACGTCGATGCGGAGGATCTTCGCCATGAACGTATCGGGGTTCTGGCCGTTGCCGAAGGCGTCGCCGCCCTGGCCGCCGTCGCCGAAGCCGATGTACAGGAAGCCGTCGGGGCCGAACTCGATGCCGCCGCCGTTGTGGTTGAAGGCGGGCTGCGTCAGCGTGAGGAGGATCTCCTCCGAGCCTGCGTCCGGCTCGTCCGAGGCGGGGTCGCCGTTCACGGTGTACCGCGCGATGCGGGACTCGCCGGACGCCGCGCCCGCGGCGACGTAGCTCACGAAGACCTGGCCGTTCTCGGCGAAGTTCGGGTGGAACGCGACGCCCAGGAGGCCCCGCTCCTCGTAGCCGTTGAAGTCGATGACCGAGTCCTCGATGTCGAGGTAGGTGGTGGTGCTCCCGTCGTCCCGGACGCGGCGGAGCTTGCCGTGCTGCTCCGCGACGAAGAGGCGGCCGGAGCCGTCGCCCGCGGACCCGATCCAGGTGGGCAGCTCGACCTCGGCCGTGACGAGCTCGAGCTCGATGTCCGTCCCCGAGACCTCCTCCACGCCTTCGCAGACGTCGCCGGTGGTGTCGTCGTCGTCCGTCTCGGAGGGGCAGCCCAGGGCGAGGCCGGTGATGCAGGTGAGGGCGAGGGTGCGAAGTGCGATCGAACGGGCCACGGAGTCCTCCAAATGGGCTCGCTTCTTAGCACAGGGGACGGCCCCGGGACCGGGCTTCGGCGCGCCGGTCAGGACTCGGGGGTGTGCTTCGCCATGCGCCGTCGCCGGGCCTCCGCGGCCGACATCGGCCGGCCCCCCTTGCCCTTCCCCGCCCCGGGCGTGCTCGGCGCGGCCTCGCCCCCGGCCAGCAGGGCCGGTCGGAGCGCGGCGACCTGGCGACCGAGCTTCTGGTACTCGCGGAGCACCGCGTGGGCCAGCATCGGGCGCGTGATGCGCCGCTCGTCGGACGCCGCCGCCGTGCACGCCGCCGCCACCGCGACGTTCCAGATGTTCGCGCCCGCGAGCTTGAACTCGCGCGCCACCTCGGGGAGCGAGACGTCGTCCGCGAGCGGGTACTCGGCGGGCAGCAGGCGCTGCCAGATCGCCAGCCGCTCGGGCGCCTCGGGGAACGGGAAGTCGACCGCGAAGGTGAACCGACGCAGGAAGGCCTCGTCGATGTTCCGCTTGAGGTTGCTGGTGAGGATGGCGATGCCGTCGAACGCCTCGAGCCGCTGCAGCAGGTAGGAGACCTCGAGGTTCGCGAACCGATCCTGCGCGTCCTTCACCTCGCTGCGCTTGCCGAACAGGGCGTCGGCCTCGTCGAACAGGAGGACGCACGGCGCCTCCTCCGCGGACGTGAACAGCCGGTTGAGCTGCTTCTCGGTCTCGCCCACCCACTTGCTCACGACCATCGACAGGTCGACGCGGAACAGCGGATAGCCCAGGGAGTGCGCGAGGACCTCGGCGGCGAGCGACTTGCCCGTGCCCGGAGGACCGGTGAACAGCGCCTTGATCCCGCGCTCGCCCGCGCGGAGCCGCTCCGGCCCCAGCGCCTCGAGGACCAGCTCGCGCTGCTCGGTCTGGGCGAGCATCTCCCGCAGCAGGCGGTGGGCCTCGACGGGCACCACGAGATCGTCCCACCCGCGTCGCACCGAGACCTGCTCGGCGAGGGGCCCCGGGTCCGGCAGGAACGCGTCGGCGCAGGCTCGGCGCACGTCGTCGGGGGAGGGCCGCGGCGACCCGGCGGCGAGGGCGCGATCCCGCGCGAGGTCCAGGACCTGGGCGAGCTGGCCGCGGGAGAATCGGTAGCGCCGGGCGAGGCGCTCGGGATCCAGCGGCTCGCCCCCGGCGGCGAGGGCGCGGGGGGGCAGCTCCTCCCAGGCCGCTCGGCGCTCGGCGAGCGTGAGGCGGGGCAGGGAGAGCGACAGGAACTTGCGGGTGCCGAGCCGCTCGCCGGTGCCCGCGGGGGCGCGGTGCAGCAGCAGCGGACGGGAGGTGCCCTCGGTGGCGACGAGGAGGGGCGCGAGGGGGTCGACGCCCTCGTCCGGCTCCGGGGGATCGAGGACGAGGAGGACGGCCGCCTGCAGCCTCGCCTCTCGGGCGATGCGTCGCGCGACGGGGCGGGGAGCGACCCCGAGCCGAGCTCCGGCGGCGAGGTCGACGACCATCAGCGGAGCGCCGACCTGGCGAGCGAGGTGCCGCGCCGCTTCGGTGGCGTCGCGGCGCGACCGGGCGTCGAGCCGGAGCACGGACGACGGGTCGTCCAGGACCTCGAGGAGCCCGTCCACGGCGTCCGCGACCGCGACCCGCACCGGGCGCTCGACGTCGACGCCCGTCTCCAGTCGGCACCAGGGGTGCAGGTCGGGGTCCCAGGCTTCGCCCTGCAGGACCCGCCGGGCGATCCGCGGCGCGACGGTGATCGGCTGCGCCTGCAGGGGCAGGTCCGGCCGGTCCCCGGCGCTGGGGAGGAGGAGCAGGTGGTGGCGACGCAGCGGGGCGTCCGGGGCCAGCCGCGCGGCGAGCGTCAGCCGCTCGCTCCGGTCGTCCGACAGCAGCCGGAAGGCCAACGCCGGGGTGAGGTACTGAGCCGAGAGGTCGTCCTGCAGGTAGGCGTACAAGCGCAGGTAGCGCGCGTTCACCTCGGGGGCGAGCGCGAGCAGGAGCAGGTCCACGTCCACGTCGTCGAGCTCGAAGGCGGTGACGAGCCGGCCGAGCTCGGAGGCGTCGTCGGCCCGACGGGCGAGGACCTCGGCCCGACGGTCGTCCACGAGCTTGCGCAGCCCCGCGGCCTCCTCGGCGTCGAGCTGCAGGGGACCGATGTCGAGCAGATCCCCGAGGATCTCGTCCACCTCGGACTCGCCGATGTAGGCGCCCCAGGGGGCGTCGTTGGCGAGGGCCCGTCCCCGGGCCCGCATGCGCTGGACCTCCGCGAAGACGGCGAGGTCGGCCCACCCGAGCGCGTGAATCAGGGTGTCGAGCCGGGGGATCGAAGCGTCGGTCATGCCGACCGGAGTCTATCCCAGACCTCTACCCTGTCCCCGTGGACCCCCTGCGCGCCCCGTGGACGCTCGCCGCCGCGCTGCTCCTGCTCGTCGGGTGCGGGCCCGCGCCGCCGCCCCCGGGACCGCCGTTTCCCGTCGAGGCGGTGTCGGCGTACGTCGAATCGGAGCGCGTCGCCCAGCGGCTCGTGGGGCTCGGCGTGGGGGTGGTGGAGGACGGTCGCGCGACCTTCCTCGGGGGCTACGGCTGGGCCGATGAGGCGACCCGGGTCCCCTTCGACCCCCAGGTGACGCGGGTGCGGTGGGCGTCCGTGAGCAAGACCCTGACCGGCGTGATGGCGATGCGCGCGGTGGAGGCCGGCCGCCTCGACCTCGACGCGGACATCCGGGCCTACGTGCCCGCCTGGCCCCCGGGCCGCGGCACCACGACGCGGCTGCTGCTCACCCACCTCGCGGGCGTCATGTCCTACGAAGACGGCGCCGTCGACCCCTGGCCTCCGGTGGAGCAGCTGCACGACCCGGCCGTCAACACCGGGTTCGCGTGGGCGCTGAGTCGCTGGATCGGGGCCCCGCTGGTGCGGGCTCCGGCCACCGACTTCGGCTACTCGACGCTTGGGTTCAACCTCGCGGGGACGGTCATCGGGGCGGCCCAGGGCGGCGGCTCGGCGGCGGCGCCGGACGCGGTGTTCCTGGGCATGGTCGAGGACGCCTTCCGGGGGACGAAGGCGGCGGGGATCGTCCCCGATCGCACCGTTGCCCCGGGGCCGAGCCGCGCCACGGGCTACCTCCTGCTGGAGGACGGCTCCGTGGCCGTGGCGGGGGAGAAGGACGTGAGCTGGAAGGCGCCGGGCGGAGGCTTCATCTCGACCGTCGAGCAGCTCGCCGCCTACTGCGAGCTGGTGGCCGGGGACCTGCTGACGGTGGAGTCGCGGCGCGTGATGTGGACGCCCCCGGTGCTGCCCGACGGGAGCACGTCCTACTACGGGCTGGGGTGGGGCGTCGGGGGCCGAGACGACCGCCCGCGGGTGGAGCACAACGGCGTCCAGGAGAAGGCCCAGACACGGATCGTGCTCTATCCCAACGAGCGGTTCTGCGTGGTCGCGATGACGAACACGGACACGGCGAGCGCGCGCTACCCGATCGATCTGACGCGGCTCACCGAGGGGATCGAGGACCGCGTGCGGGCGGCTAGAACCAGCTCACGTCCATGATGAACTGGATGTCGACGCCCTCGACCCAATTGTAGAAGGGCGTCTGGCCCTGGAAGCGGCTGCCGGTCACCAGGCCCTCGATGTAGAAGACCCAGTTGCCCTGCTCGAACAGGTACATCTCGGCTGCGAAGCTGTTGAGGCCCAGGTAGACCTGATCGTCGATGGGCTCGTGCCAGTCGCCGCAGTTGTCGGTCGAGCTGCTCATGCGGACCGCCCACGTGTACTCGCACCCCTCGCAGCCGCCCGGGATGGCGGGCGCGTCGAACACGGGGACGACGTTGCGGGTCTCGACGCAGTCCCACTGGCCGAGCTTCTCGCTCTCGTACTCTTCCCAGAAGTCGTAGTTGACGGTCACGACGCCGCTGAGCCCGGTCTGGGCCGCGTCGTCGTCGTCGACCGCGTCGTCGTCGTCGACCGCGTCGTCGTCGTCGAC